>JAUNGN010000043.1 GCA_030524425.1 Clostridia bacterium
ATATATGGACTTAATAACATTTCTTGCTGCTGATTTATCATAAAAACACCACCTAATTTGATATTTCTATTATATCAAATATAGGTGGTGTAGTCTACTTTTTCAGTGCCCTCCTTTTCAGATTAGGGGAGGAACAACCGCCCGATGTTCCCTATTATGTGGGCTTTTGAAGATTTCTCTCCGCCGGCTTAAATATATTATAGCATAGAACTATATATACGTAAATATATTTGCTGCTATTACATATTGATATATTTACGCACATATAGAATAGTATAATACAACCATAGCTAGGGAAAACAACCTGGGCAAAAACAATTTCAAGGAGGTACAAGGATATGAGTACAAGCTTGGTTGTAAGCCTGTAACAAGCCAATATTTGATACTAAGGACTTCAAGGCTAAGCATGCAGAGCTGTACACAGCCTTTACAAAAGCGCTTAAATACAAGAGATTTACTACAGTCTAAAAAAATACCCTTGTCAAAAGCCGGCATGCAGAACAAGGGTAATGTGTTATAACATTCGTCATATAATCTTAATCCGATATTAATTGCAAAATAAGGCAAAATAGTGTATTATATTAATAATGAATTAATATGGATGCTCCATATATAAATATAACTAAAGGAGGTTTCACTTTGATTGAGGTAAAAAATTTGACAAAAAGGTTTGGTCCTCACACTGCAGTGGACAACATTTCCTTTGTAGTCAATGACGGTGAAATTGTTGGTTTTTTAGGCCCTAACGGTGCAGGTAAAACAACAACAATGAATATGATGACAGGCTTTATTTCCTCAACTGAGGGCTCGGTAAGAATAAATGGCTTTGATATACTTGAAGAACCTGTTAAGGCAAAAAAACAGCTAGGTTATCTTCCTGATATTCCCCCGTTATATGGGGATATGACTGTAGAAGAGTATTTATGGTTTGTTTGTGATCTTAAGAGGGTAAAAAAGTCCGAAAGGGATTTTATGATAAAGGATATTGTAAATACTACACAGCTTAATGATGTTTTTAAAAGGCTTATTAAAAATTTATCAAAGGGCTACAGACAGAGGGTAGGACTTGCACAGGCTCTTGTAGGTGATCCTGATGTGCTTATTCTGGACGAGCCTACATCGGGTCTTGACCCTAAGCAGATTATTGAGATGCGTGACTTAATAAAAAGACTTGGTAAAAAACATACGGTTATTTTAAGCTCTCATATTTTAGGTGAGGTAAGTGAAATATGCGATAGAATTTTGATAATAAACAGAGGTAAAATTGTTGCAAGCGATACTACAGAGGAGCTTATGAATATGGCAGGTAATTCTGTCCAGCTTGTAACCATAAAGGGAGATCCTTATACTGCAGCAGAAAAGCTGAGAGCATGGAGTGCCATATCTTCAGTAACTATTGAAAATGACAATGGTGACGGTACCTTTGACTTAAAGGTTTATGGCAATGAAGGCAGTGACATAAGAGAGATTATATTTGCTTCAATGGCGGAAGAAAGAATTTCAATACTAATGTTAAGACCGGTTACAAGTGGTCTTGAGGAGGTATTTCTCAAGGTTATAAACGGCAGTTTTGATAATGCAGAGGCAGAAAAAGAGCATGTGGAGCTTGCTGTTGCCTTTGCAGAGGGCGGAGCGGAAGAAGATAAGGAGGCTAATGAATAATGCTTTCCATATTTAAAAAAGAGATGAAAAATTATTTCAATACCATTACCGGATTTGGTTTTTTAGGTTTTTTGGTTCTTATTACAGGTTATTTTTTTGTATCACAGAATATTGTGGCGGCAAGCTCAAACTATAACGACACTCTTGCAGGCTCAATGATAATGTTTCTTATACTTGTGCCTGTTATTACAATGCGTCTTTTTGCTGAAGAAGCAAGGCAGAAAACTGACCAGCTGTTATTTTCAGCACCCGTTAAAATTACGGATATAGTCGGAGGAAAGTTTTTGGCGGCAGTGATTCTTTATCTTATTGGTATTGCCATAACTTTTGTATTTCCATTTATGTTGTCACGTTTTGGCGATATTGACTGGGGTATGACGGCTGTTGGCTTTATAGGATATTTTATGATGGGCACCTGCTTAATAAGTGTGGGAATTTTCATATCAGTTCTTACGGATAATCAGATTGTGGCGGCGGCAGCAACATTTGCGGCAGTGTTTTTGCTGCTTATGATGGATAATATTGCTTCGTCAGCACCTATTTCCGTCATGTCATCCCTTATATTTGTAATAATAGCTATATTGGCTGTTGCACTTTTGGTTTATAACAGTACTAAAAATTTAGCTGTTGCAGGTATATTTGCTCTTATAGGCTTTGTTATCACCGGCGGGTTATATCTTTTTAATCCAAATCTTTTTGATGGTGTTATTATAAGTGTACTTGGATGGTTTTCGGTTCTTAACAGATTTGAAAACTTTTATATGGGCATCATTTCCATATCAGATGTTGTTTATTATATTACCTTCTCAATGGTATTTTTATACCTTACGGTTAATGTAATTGAAAAAAGACGATGGAGCTAGGAGGCAGCTATGAATAAGCTATTTAATGATAAAAGACTAAAGTACGGTACATATTCCGTGGTTGTCACCATTATTTTTGTTGCCATACTTATTGTAATTAATTTAATTATAGGGCAGTTTAACAAATCCTTTGACTTTACTAAGGCTGAGATTTTTTCTCTTTCTGATGAAACAAAGTCTGTCCTTGACAATGTCCGGTCCGATATTAATATTTATACATTATTCAGGACAGGAGGTTCTGAGGCAATTATAGGCAGAGTCAATCAGATCATTGACAAATATGAGCAGGCAAGCAGGCGCATTAATGCAGAAAACAGAGATTTATATCTTCATCCCGATTTTGCAAAAAAATATGCATCTGAAGATGTAAGTGTGAATATAAACAGTATTATTGTTGAAAGCGGTGACAAATTTAAGGTAATAAATTATGAGGATTACTATAATGATGAAGGCATACTTAATCTTGAGTCTGCCCTTACAAGTGCTCTCCAGTATGTGAATATGGAGATATCGCCTGCAGTTTATTTTGTGACAGGACATGGTGAGCCTGACGTTTCAAACTTTACATCACTTAATGAAAGACTTAAGCTTGCAAATTATACGGCAAATACATTAAACCTTATTTCATCAGAAATACCTGCTGATTGTACAGCTCTTGTAATTACACCTGTAGACAGGGACTATTCAAAGGCTGAAACTGAGAAAATACTTAATTACCTCAGTGCTGACGGAAGAGCCTTTATGCTTTTAGGCGGTGTGGATATGTCAAAATGTCCTAACCTGATGAGCATTGCATCAACCTATGGAGTTACTCTTGATGACGGCTATGTGTATGAGGGTGCTGAAACATCTTATATGATGTATCCTTATGCCGTATTGCCAAGCCTTAAGGAGCATGATATTAACAGTTCTCTTATTTTAAAGGATTATCACACCCTTGCAGTTGCCTGTCAGAGTGTTAAGAATACTGAGTTTCAAAAGCAGGGGCTTGTTACAGAACCTTTGCTTTCAACAAGTGCCAAGTCTTATATTAAGGCACGGGGCAATGAATCAGCAAATAAGGAGGCAGGAGATAAGGAAGGACCTTTTAATCTGGCAGTTGCGGTTACAGATTCAACCTATACGGATAAGGAACATAAGACTAAGCTTGTAGTGTCAGGCTGCAGTTATTATTTAATTGACCCCAACACCGATTCCATGGTAAATGGTGCCAACTCCACATTTGTTGTAAATGCCCTCAACTGGCTTAATGACAGTACGGACAGTATTTATATAGCGCCAAAGAATCTTACGGGTTCATCTATTGTTGCAGACGCAGGCTCTGCTGCAAAAATAAAGATAATAAGCTGGCTTGTAATCCCCGGTATTTTATTTGGATTAGGCTTTGCTGTCTGGATAACAAGGAGAAATAAGTGATGAAAAAGAAGATTTACAGCCTTACAGGTGCAGCAGTTATACTTGCTGCTTTGATTGTCCTGTATTTTGTTATGGCATCAGTAAATTCTGAAAATGACATAGAGGATACTAATCAGGATATTGCCATATCAGATTTAGGAACGCAGATAATAAAGGCGGACTCAGTAAAGAGCTTTAGTATTACAAATGAAAACGGCAGCTTTGTATTTAACAAAAAAGGTGATAACTGGAGGGTTGAAGGGTATGATAACAGCTTTAACTCCTCGGTTATTGACAGCATGGCAAGTGTATTTACAAGTCTTTACGCAGAGCAGACTATTGAGGAAAATGCTCAGGATATGTCTAAATATAATTTGGATAAGCCTGCTGCACAAGCAAAAAGCGGAGATATTACAATAAATGCAGGAATGATTACAGCTGACGGAAAATATTATTATGTAAGCCTAAATGATGAAAAAACTGTTTACATGGTTAATTCCGCAAGAATAGCGGCATTAACCTATGGCTTTAATGATATAATAGATAAATCTGTGGCAAAGATAGACTCCGATACAATTCAGGAGCTATCTATTACTTACAGGGATAAGTCAGATATTCTTGTCAAATATGACAAGGATAATCCTATAGCAAGGGAATATGCGGAAAAGAACGGTCTTGCAACTCTTGTAATGGAAAAGCCTGTTGAAAATATGCTTGTGTATCCTTATAATCTGCAGGGAAGTGTTCTGCAGAATCTTAGCAGTGTCAATATTAAGGATTTGATTGAAATAAAACCTGCTGATTTATCAAAATACGGCTTAAGCGAGCCTGTGTGTACCATTTATATTGCTGATAGTGAAAACAGCATTAAGATTACAGCCGGTGATGTTGTAAAGGATAGTCAGGAAACTCTTATTTATGTAATGGTTAATGACAGACCTGAGGTATTTACTATGGAATACAGGGCATTAAAACCTTTTTTAAATGCTTCAATAGCTGATTTTGTTGAAAAGTTTGTTTCTCTCTATCAGCGTTCCAATGTGAATAAAATTACTATTGAAGGTGATACCGATTATACAATTGATTTCAGAGCTGAAGGCGAAAATGATTTCAGGGATATTGACGGAGTTAAAAAGGACTACAGAAATACTTATATAAACAATACGCTTGTGGATAAGGAAAGGTTTACGGACTTTTATGAACTTCTTGTGGGTATTGGCTTTGATAATATTGTGGATAATGCTGATGTTTCAGGTGAGCCGGGAGTGACCATTACTTTTGAGCTCAGTGACGGAAGCAGTGATACTGCCATGTATTATGACTATGATGAAAGCTTTTATATAGTAAGTAAGGGTGATAACACTTCAATGCTTGTGTCTAAGCAAACTGTGAGGCGGGTTTTGAATGAGGCTCAGAACTTGTGTAAGTAGTTTATTAGCTGAATTAATAATTATATAAAACTAAAATTAAAGGCGGCCCGTATTTTACGGACCGCCTTTAATTGTCAGATTATTAAGTAAATATAAATTGAAAATTTTTCATTTAAATTTGGGACCCTTAAAGGGCCGATTTATTTTGCTGTTTCATATTAAAAACAGTTTATATAATAAAGAGCCAGTCTATAAGCCGAGTTCTGTTATTTCAGACAGTCATCTATCTAGTATTATCGTCACCGATAACATCAAGCGTTCTTTACCTCAGGACGAGACGAGCAGCCTCAATGCCCCGATTTGAACTTGCTTCGGATGGGGTTTACAGGGACCCTCTTTGTTACCAAAGAGGCGGTGAGCTTTTACCTCACCTTTCCACCCTTACCTGAAAAAATCAGGCGGTTTATTTCTGTTGCACTTTCCTTGGAGTCGCCTCCACCGGACGTTATCCGGCATCCTGCTCTTTGAAGCCCGGACTTTCCTCACGCTACTTTCATAGCCTGCGACTATCCAACTGACTCAATATTCTTCAATTTTCTTCTCTTTCTTCTTCTGTTTCCTGTTTAATTACAGTAACCATGGCAATTCTGTTTTCCTCAATTTCATCTATTCTGAAAACATAGCCCTTATACTCAACTGCTATGTCCTTCTCGTCTTCATCGGGGATTCTGTCAAGCTGACCTATAAGGAAACCGCCCAGCGTATCAAATTCATCCTCAGGCATTTCAATATCAAGCTTTTCAGCTACGTCGTCAAGAGGTGTGGAACCTTCAATACGGGTAACTCTTTCGGTAACATCGGTAATGTCAGGTATTTCCTCGCCATCGTATTCGTCTTGAATTTCTCCCATTACTTCCTCTATAAGATCCTCCATTGTAACAATACCTGCCGTACCGCCGTATTCATCGGCTACTATAGCCATATGTACCTTCTTATTCTGCATTTCCTCAAAAAGGCTGTCGGTTTTTTTGGTTGAAGGTACAAAAAACGGCTCCATAATAATATCTCTTAAATTGAAATTTTCTCTTCCTTTTATAAGTATGGCGTTCATAAAATCTTTAATGTGAAGTATACCGATAATGTTATCAATATCCTCCTCATATACAGGAATTCTTGTAAACTTTTCGGAAGTAACAACATTTATTAATTCTTCAATAGTTATATCAATGGGAACTGCCACAATATCCTTTCTGTGGGTAGCGATTTCCTCGGCATTTTTGTCGTCAAAGTCAAAGATATTTTTTATCATTTCCTTTTCGTCCTCGTCAATACTGCCTTCCTCTCCTCCCGTGTCAACCATCATAAGAATTTCGTTCTCACTGACATCCTTTTCGTCATCATCATCTTTTTTAGCAAAAATGTCAAAAATCTTAACCGAAATATCTATAAGAAATATAAAGGGAGAAAGTAAAAAGGATAACATATCCAAAACCCATATAAATTTAAGCACTACTTTATCGGCATATTTCTGAGCAATTTTTTTAGGCAGAATAATACTGAAAAGAGCAAAGAAATAAGTAAATGCCAATATAAGAGCTGCTGCGGCAATAACAGAAATAAGTCTTTGATTTAAACCTAATGAAACAAGCTTAACTGTATGGGGAAATATTCTAAGAGCAATAAGAAAACCTATAACTATACCCAAAAGTGCATTTATAACACCGGCTCCGTTGGCATATTTCTGAGCGGACTCAAGAATAGAGTTTATTCTTTCATAATTGGGGTCATCCTTATCAGAAGTATACTTAGCCTTTCTTATATCCATTACAGAAAGGGAACTAGAACAGGCTGTAACAATGCCTTTAACCAAAATTAGCAGTAATATAATTACTATGTCGCTTATCAAAATTTATAGCCTCCGTAAAAAAATAAAATTTAAGTCACTTTATAGTGTATTACATTATTTATATAAAGTCAAGTTACAAGTTTGTTGCAGATTAATAAGTTTGTTATGGGTATTAACAGTTTATTCCTTGACAAATCATGTAAATAGTATTAAAATCTAAGTTAATAATCTATGCAAGGAGAAATTTATTATGGCAAAGGATAAATTAGTTACTGCAATTACTTCAATGGAAGATGATTTTGCACAGTGGTATACTGATGTGGTTAAAAAGGCGGAGCTTATTGAATACTCAAGTATAAGAGGCTGTATGATTTTAAGACCAAACGGCTATGCTATTTGGGAAAATATTCAAAAGGAGCTTGACTCCAGATTTAAGGCAACAGGTGTTGAAAATGTTTATATGCCTATGTTTATTCCTGAGAGTCTTTTACAGAAAGAAAAGGACCATGTTGAGGGCTTTGCTCCCGAGGTGGCATGGGTTACTCACGGCGGTATGGAAAAGCTTCAGGAAAGACTTTGCGTAAGACCTACATCTGAAACTCTTTTCTGTGATTTATACTCTAACATTGTTCAGTCCTACAGAGATTTGCCTAAGCTATATAACCAGTGGTGTTCTGTAGTAAGATGGGAAAAGACAACAAGACCTTTCCTTCGTTCCATGGAATTTTTGTGGCAGGAAGGTCATACAGCTCACGCAACAGCAGAAGAGGCTGAAGAAAGAACAATTCAGATGCTTAATGTTTATGCTGATTTCTGTGAAAATATACTTGCCATTCCTATGGTTAAGGGCAGAAAGACTGATAAGGAAAAGTTTGCAGGTGCTCATTCAACATATACTATTGAGGCCCTTATGCATGACGGCAAGGCCCTACAGTCAGGTACAAGCCATAATTTTGGCGACGGCTTTGCTCATGCCTTTGATATTCAGTACACTGATAAGGAAAATAAGCTTCAGTATGTTCACCAGACTTCATGGGGCATGTCAACAAGAATTATCGGTGCTGTTATTATGGTGCACGGTGACAACAGCGGTCTTGTTCTTCCTCCTAAAATTGCACCTAATCAGGTAGTAATTGTACCTATTATGCAAAAGAAGGAAGGTGTCCTTGAAAAGGCTAATGAAATTAAAGAAAAACTTTCCAAGGTTTCAAGAGTAATTCTTGATGACAGTGACAAGAGTCCCGGATGGAAGTTCAGCGAGCACGAAATGAGAGGTGTTCCCGTAAGAGCAGAGCTTGGACCAAGAGATATAGAAAATAATCAGGCTGTACTTGTAAGACGTGACAACGGAGAAAAGATTACCGTAAGCCTTGATAATATTGAAGAAGAAGTTACTAAACTTCTTGACACAATTCAGAAGGACTTGCTTGAAAAGGCAAGGAAGCACAGAGATGCTCATACTTACACTGCGGAAAATATGGAGGAATTTGAAAAAACTCTTAAAGAAACACCGGGCTTTATTAAAGCTATGTGGTGCGGTGATGAGGCTTGTGAGCTTGAAATAAAAGAAAAGACAGGGGCTACATCAAGATGTATGCCATTTGAACAGGAGCATATTTCCGATAAATGTGTATGCTGTGGTAAGCCTGCAAAGACTATGGTATACTGGGGTAAGGCATATTAATTTTAAATATGAGGAGGTATATTTATGGAGATTATTAATGCAGTCATTGAAAATACCAATTCACCTGAAATTCAGGCAATTTTGGCAAAGCTTAATCCTGAAGAGGATATTCTCTTTACAAATGAAAGTGAAGACGGAAGCAGTATTGAGGTGGAATATATTGAGCCTATTAATAATATCAGGGTTATAGGCAGTATTCCAGAAGATATTATTGCTGCAATTAAGGAAAAGTACGGTGATGATGCTTCCATTGATATTTATGACTATATAGTAACTTATGACCGTGGTATGTACGGACTTGCAGTTGATATTGAGGCGGATAAGGTTGAGGAAGAAAAACCTGTTAAGGAAAGAAAGCTTCCTTTGCCTCTGCTTATTGTAATCGGTATGGCAACGGCTCTTCTGACCCTTGTTCTGATTGTTATTAAGCTTATATTTTCAAGTAAAAAAAATAAATAGTATATTTGGAGCTGATGCAAAAAAAATGATATGTACCCTCCTTACCGGTTGTCCAGTAAAGAGGGTACATATCAAAATTGCGGCAGCTCCTTTTTATTGCTAAGTATTTTTATATGCTGTCCGTTGCTTATTAATTAAATTGTAATTTACATTTCCATTAAATTTCAAAATTCCCCTTTTAATATTGTTAAAAATTTAGTATACTATAAATTAGATTCCTTATGCATGGTCTTATGGTCTTATGGTATGCTGCATGCTGTTAAAGGTTTTATTTATAATAAACGGAGGTAATATATGGCTGAAAAAATTATGCTTTTAGACGGCAATAGTTTAATGAACAGGGCCTTTTACGCAATGCCCCTTCTTACAAATAAAGACGGGGAGTTTACAAATGGTGTATATGGCTTTTTAAATATATTTTTTAAATTATTGGATGAGGAGAAGCCTGACTATTGTGCTGTTTGCTTTGATGTACATCAGCCCACCTTCAGACATCTGGAATATAAGGAGTACAAAGGTACAAGAAAGGGAATGCCTGAGGAATTAAGACCCCAAATGAATCTTGTAAAAAAGGTTTTAGCTTCAATGAATATTAAAACCTTTGAAATGGGAGGCTTTGAGGCTGATGACCTGTTGGGCACTCTTGCACAGAGGGCAGAAAAAAAGGGCATTACTCCTGTCATTGTAAGCGGTGACAGAGATTTGCTCCAGCTGGCAACGGATACTGTAAAAATAAGAATACCGAAGACCAAATCAGGTACTACCACTGTTGAGGACTACAATGCTAAGGATGTTGAAGCTGTCTATGGTGTAACACCGGAAGAATTTATTGAAGTTAAGGCACTTATGGGTGATACAAGTGATAATGTGCCCGGAGTGCCTTCAATTGGTGAAAAAACTGCCATTAAAATTATACAGGAATATAAAAGTGTTGAAAATGCCATTGCAAATGCAGACAAAATTAAACCTAAAAGGGCATCGGAAAATCTTGCCCTTTACGGGGAGCAGGCAAGACAAAGTAAATGGCTTGTGACTATTAAAACTGATGTTCCAATTGAATTTAATATTGAAGAAACTGCGCTTCATAATATATTTAATGAAAATTCCTATTCGGTTTTTAAGCAGTATGAGTTTAAGTCAATGCTTAACCGTTTTGATACTCAGAAGGTACAGGAAAAGCATGGATTTAATTATATACTTATAAAGAGTGCGTCTGATGCGGAAAGGGTTTTGGCAGATTTAAATCCCTTTGAGGAATGCGGATATAAGCTTATAGCCGAAAATAATGATATAAAGGGTATTGCCGTTACTCAGGCCGCCGGCAAAGCATATGTTTTCAGACTAAGTGAGGGTGAAATACTGACTGTTTTTAAAGATTTTTTTGAAAATCAAAATTCAAAAATTGCCCATAACGGCAAAAGTGATATTGTGCTCTTAAAAAGGAAGGGTATTGACCTTAACAATATTATTTTTGATACAATGATTGGCGGGTATATTATTAATTCCTCTATGGATAATTATGAATACAATGAGCTTGCTGAGGATTTTCTCGGTGAAAGCTACCCTTCTGAGGAAGAAATACTTGGAAAAGGAAAAAGTAAAAAGAGTGTTGCTGACCTAAGTGATGAAGAATTTACGGAATTTTGCGGAAGAATGTGTGACATTAGCTTTAGGTCTTATTCTGTAATTGACAGCAGGCTTAAGGAAAACAGTCAGCAGGATTTGTATTATAAAGTAGAACTGCCTTTAATTTACGTACTTGCTCATATGGAGCTTGCAGGTATGGGAGTTGACAGACAGGGACTTATTGACTACGGCAAGAGCCTTGACGGCAAGATTGAGGAGCTTACAAAGGATATTTACTGGCTTGCAGGGGAGGAATTTAATATTAATTCCCCTAAGCAGTTAAGTTATATTTTATTTGAAAAGCTTGGATTAAAGGGCGGTAAAAAGACAAAAACAGGCTGGTCAACATCAGCTGATATTCTTGAAAAATTAAAGGATAAAGATGAAATTGCAGGCAAGGTGCTGGAGTATCGCTCCTACAGTAAGCTTAAGTCAACTTATGCTGACGGTTTGCTTGCTTTATTGCAGGAGGATGACAGAATTTATTCCACATTTAATCAGACTATTACAACTACAGGCAGAATAAGCTCCACAGAGCCTAATCTGCAGAATATTCCT
Source organism: Clostridia bacterium (assembly GCA_030524425.1). Lineage (GTDB taxonomy): Bacteria > Bacillota > Clostridia > Lachnospirales > CAG-274 > Gallispira. The sequence continues at coordinate 11,464 of JAUNGN010000043.1, forward strand.
GTAAGAATTGAGCTTGGCAGACAACTTAGGAAAGTGTTTATTCCTAAAAAGGACTGTGTTTATATAGATGCGGATTATTCTCAGATTGAGCTGAGGGTTCTTGCTCACCTTGCAGGTGATGAAAATTTAATAAATGCCTTTAAGGAAAATCAGGATATTCACACCATTACCGCTTCACAGGTTTTTAATGTTCCCGTTGAAGAAGTAACGCCCCTTCAAAGAAGGAATGCTAAGGCCGTAAATTTTGGTATTATTTATGGAATAGGTGCTTTTAGCCTTTCTCAGGATTTGGGTATTACAAAGAAAGAGGCGGATATTTATATTGAAAGCTATTTTGCAAAGTATCCTAAGATTAAAGCTTTTATTGACGGTTGTGTAGAGTCTGCAAAAGAGCTGGGTTATGGAATTACCATATTTAACAGGAGAAGATACATTCCCGAAATATCAAGCAGTAACTTTCAGCAGCGCTCCTTCGGCGAAAGAGTGGCAATGAATATGCCTGTTCAGGGTACTGCTGCCGATATTATAAAGATTGCTATGGTTAAGGTTTATAACAGAATGAAGAGGGAAAAACTTAAATCTCAGCTTGTTCTGCAGGTGCATGATGAACTGCTGATTGAAGCATATAATGACGAAAGGGAAACGGTATCCCGTATTCTTCGGGAGGAAATGGAAAATGCAGTGGAGCTTTCAGTGCCGTTAGTGGCTGATGTGCATAGCGGAAATACATGGTATGATGTAAAGTAGGAGTGATAAAATGGATTACAGAAAAATACTTTCTTATATAGCAAGCATTATGGTTTTTATATCCACTGCAGTAATGATATTTCTTGTTTTAAGGCTTGACACAAGGGGACCCGGTATTACAAACGGTGAATTTATGCCTATCAGAAATTCAATGTTTGCCATTGGCATTCCCTGCTTTATTAAGTTTTACTTAAGCAGTGACAAAAGCTACCATGAGAGCAGAGCATGGATGATAGGCTATTTTCTATGTATTATGGCATGGATTGGATTTTTGGTCTTTGCAGTTATATCACCTTATTTTACCAATATAAGAACCATGTGTATTGCAAGTTTTGTGCTTGTACTTGTGGCATCATATCTGGAGTATTCAATGGTAAAGGAAAGATAAAATGAAGATTATAGGGATTACGGGAGCAAGCGGCTGCGGCAAGGGAGCGGTAGCCCAAATTATGTCACATAAGGGAGCTTTAATACTTGATTGTGATAAAATTGCCCATGATAATATGGAACCTTCGGGCATTGCCTATAAGGATATTGCGGAAGCCTTTGGCAGTGAAATTTTAAATGAAGATAAAACCATTAACAGAAAAGCTTTAGGCAGTATTGTCTTTAATGACAGTAAAAAACTGTCACTGTTAAACAGCATTACACATAAATATATAGTGGAAGCAATTGACAGAAGTATTGCCCTTAACAGAGATAAACGCTTTATAGTAATAGATGCTCCTTTGCTTGTTGAGGCGGGCTTACAGAGCAGATGTGACAGTGTATGGGCGGTTTATGCTCCTGTTGAGATGAGAATTGAAAGAGTTATGTCAAGGGATGGCATTGACAGGGAGAGTGCTCTTTTGCGTTTTAAAAATCAAAGGAGTTTTGAGGATATTAAGGCTTATGCCGACGTCGTTATTACAAATGACGGAGATTTGGAGAAACTTGAAAAAAAGGTTGAAGAGATTATGAATAACAAGGAGTTATTTTAATGTTCAGATTGATAAAATTTATACTTACGTCAGTGCTTTGGCTTATAATTTTTCTTTTTATAGCCTATTGTGCTCTGTGTATACTTTTTCCCGTTAAATATGCCGATGAAATCAGAGAGTACAGTAAAAAATATGATTTGGACCCCGGTTTTGTATGTGCTGTTATTAATACGGAGAGCCGTTTTGAAACAAGTGCAACGTCACATAAGGGCGCAAGAGGTCTTATGCAGCTTATGCCTGAAACTATTGACTGGGCAGTTGAGGGTATGGGAATTGAAAATTTCAGCTATGAAAATATAGAAAAGCCTGAGGTAAATATTGAGATTGGATGCTGGGTGCTCAACTTCCTTTCAAAGCAGTTTAACGGAAATTTGGAGCTTGTGGCGGCAGCTTATAATGCAGGCAGCGGAAATGTTACAAAGTGGCTTGGAGATACTAAGTACAGCTCTGACGGAGAATATTTGGATTATATACCCTATGCGGAAACTGCAAATTATGTAAAAAAGGTTATGGCTTATGAAAAGGTATATAAAATAATTTTAAGGACTGATTTATATGAAATTGCGAGTAATTAACATAATTCTTATCTGCTGTCTTTTATTTGCAGGCTGCGGTGAGGAAAATATACATGAAAATAATGCAAGTGAGTCTGTTGAAAAAAATACAAGCCAAAAGGCTGCTATTGGAGGAACGATGACTCTTGCCATGCACAAGCCTGAAACTCTTAATCCCATTAATAACAGGGATAATACTGTTGACAGAGTTTTAAGGCTTATATATGAGCCTCTTTTTGTTGTTGATGAAAATATGCAGGTAATTCCTAACCTGGCTGAAAGCTATGATGTAAATGGAAATACTGTCACCCTTAAGCTAAAGTCAGGGGTTAAGTGGGAGGATGGAAATGCCGTTACGTCTTCTGATGTTATTTATACTTTAAGTCAGCTTGAGGATGCAGGACTTGACACAATTTATAAAAGCTGTACGGATAATATGACATCCTATTCAAAGGTTGATGATTTAACAGTTAAAATAAGCTACTCAAAGGGTCTTGGCTCAGTAGGCTACAGCCTTTGTTTTCCTGTTATACCCAAGCATTACTATGGGGGAAAGGCTGCAGAAGATATGAAGCCTGTAGGCAATGGTTCTTATAAATTTACGGATTATACTTTGGTTAAGGAAATGAATCTTATTGCCTCTGAAACAGGATTAAAGGGAAGACCTTATATTACTGACATAAATGTTAAGATTATGCCTGACACAGCTACTGAAATTCAGGCACTTGAAGCCGGTGTCATTGATGCCATGACAGTTGATATTAACAGTCTTGGTTCTCTTTCTACCAAGCTGAGCAGCAATGCAAAGGAGTTTCCTTCAAATCAGTTTGAATTTCTTGGCTTTAATGTAAAGAATGAAATGTTTTCCAATGTAAATGTAAGGCAGGGACTTGCTCATCTTATTCCAAGAGAAGATATTATAAATGATATTTATCTAAACAAGATGACGGAATCCGTTACACCTATAAATCCCTCAAATGCCTATACCTCCAAGGTGGGAGAGGACAGCTATGAGTTCGACAAAAATCTTGCAAATACTTTGGTTTCTGCAGGAGGTAAGGGCTTTTCTGCCTTTAGCTTTAATATTCTTGTAAACAGTGAAAATTCTGCAAGAGTTGAAAGTGCCAAGCTTATAAGTGAAGCTTTTAACTCTGTTGGTATGCACACAGGCGTTGAGGCTGTCAGCTTTACGGAATATGAGGAAAAGCTTAAAAGCGGTGATTTTGCAATGTATTTGGGTGGTGTAAGGCTTAAGGAAAATATGGACATTATGTCTGTTGCAGGCAGCAGCGGCAGCATTAATTACGGAGGCTATGCAGATGTGAATATGGATAAGCTTATTGGGGACTGCACCTCTGCCATTAGCGAGGAAGGCTACAAGGCAGCTTTAAATGAGCTTAACAAATATATAAGTACACAGCTTCCTGTTATAGGTATTGGTTTTAAATCTGATATTTTGGTTACCAATGACAGGATTAAGGGTGATAAAAATCCTGCTGCCAATAATATTTACGGCAATATTAATGATTGGTATTTGGCAGGCACCAATTAATTTAATTGGTGTTTGCTATAAGTTTAGAGGTGAAGAAATGCTTGATAAAAATAAAACTATGATAAAAAGATGTTTTCTCACAGGTGAATATGTGTTTTATGCTACTGACAGGGCAAAAAGACCTCACAGCTTTAAAAAGGACAGCAATATAAGGCTGACCCCTAAGGAGTTTTGTCCATTCTGTCCTCAAAACAGCTGCATGACTCCGGAGCCCGTTTATGATGACGGCTTAATTAAAATTGTGCCTAACAAATATCCCTTTGTACATACCAATGAGGAAACTTACGGTGTACATGATGTTGTAATAGATACTGACAGCCATGACCAAAGGCTTACGGATTTTAGCGATGAACATATTTTCAGGCTTATGACTGTACTGAAAAACAGATTTATTCAGCTTGAAAAGGATGAAAAAAGCAGATATGTGCAAATTTTTAAAAATCAGGGCATGGATGCAGGAGCAAGTCAGTCCCATTCCCACTGGCAGATTGCTTCTCTTCCTGTGATACCTCTTAAAATGGAACATCTTTTGCAGGTACTTAAGGGATATTATGATGAGCATAAAGTCTGTTATTTCTGCAATTTAGACTTTGGCACAAGAATAGTTGAGGAAAATGACAGTTTTATTACTTATATTCCTGCCGACGGCAAATTCCCCTATGGTATGGATATATTGCCTAAATGTCATATTTCCTCCATAAGGGATTTTAAGGATGAGGAGCTAAGGGACTTTGGCATTATTTTAAGAAATTCCATAAAAAGGCTTATTGCCATAAGACCTGATATTTCATATAACATATGTATTTATTCAGCACCTAAGGAGGAAAAGTGCTCTGATTATTTCCATTTTTATACGCAGATTATACCAAGAATAGGACATATGGCAGGCTTTGAGTTCAGCACAGGCTGTTATATTAATTCTGTGCTTCCTGAAAGGGGAGCCGAGGAGCTTAGAAATGTAAAAATTGATTAATCATAAGGGTGGAGGCTTTACAATGAGCAAAATTAAATTAGGTATACTTGCAGGAGGAAGTTCTGTTGAGAGGGAAGTTTCCTTTAAGTCCTGTGATAATTTACTTAATAATCTGGATAAGGATAAGTATGATATACACATATATTCCCTGCCTTTTGAAAATGACGGAGAATGGCTTAAGGAGCTTATGGCAGACAGACCTGATATTGCTGTAAGCGCCCTGCATGGCGGATTGGGAGAAAACGGCTCAATGCAGGGACTTTTACACTGCCTTGACATTCCTTATTTAGGCAGTAAGGTTTTATCAAGTGCATTATGTATGGATAAGAAGTCTGCAAAAACCGTTTTAGAGGCTAATCACATACAGACGGCAGCGGATATTTATATTAAAAGAGGGGAGAGCACTGCTCTTTATGCTGATGATATAAGACAGATTGGTTTTCCTCTTATTGTTAAGCCTAACAGAGGCGGTTCAAGTATAGGTATTGAAATTGTTAATGACATTTCTGAGCTTGACAGAGCCGTCAATAATATAGCAGATAAATATGATGATGATGTAATAGCAGAAAAGTTTATAAAGGGAAGAGAGGTTACCTGCTGTGTGTTTGAGGAGGATAAAAAGCCTGAGGTTATGGCTGTCCTGGAAGTAAATAAAAAAGGGGATATATTTGACTATGCCGATAAGTATGAAAGTGGTGTATCCTCTGCTTTGACCAATATGCCTGAATTTATGCAGGATATGGTTAGGTCTATTGCTCAAAAGACATTTAAGCTTCTTAAGTGCAGGGATTATGCTTGTGTGGATATGATTATTATGGAGGAGCAGATTTATGTTATTGAAGTAAATACACTGCCGGGTCTTACTGAAAACAGTTTAATTCCTAAAGCCTGTATGAGTTACGGCATAAGCTTTGGAGAGTTTTTGGACAGGCTGATTGAAAAAAAATTAAAATAATTTACATATGAAGTCAGACTTTTGGCGGTAGATGGTATAATCAAATCGGACATATAGAAAAGTCATAGCAATCTATGGTA
>JAUNGN010000044.1 GCA_030524425.1 Clostridia bacterium
TTATTTTTATTATACATCAGTTTAGAGGTTTACACAAATTTTGGGATAGACCCGTTTACAGGGTTATTGCTCTGAAAATCGTCTGTTTTTTTATTATAATATTTCCTTTAGCTTTTCTAGGAATTTTTCAGATGCTTTTGAAAATATCTGATATTTTTTCCATACAATACTCATACCAACTTCAAGTTTGGGTTTAAGGGGTCTAAAGCAAAGATTACTTTCACCTGTCACATTTATAATTTTATCATAACAAACTGCATATCCCATTCCTTCATCTACCATAAGAGATGCGTTATACAAAAGGTTATAGGTTGCTGCAATATTTATTTTGGAGGCATCTGTTTTAAACCAGGTATCTAATCCTCTGTCTTTTAATGCCTGACGGGATAAAATAAGGGGAAGATTTTGCAAATCTTCAGGGGTTATGTGAGATTTATCTGCAAGAATAGAATCCTTTCTCATAAGTACGCCCCAAGTATCCTTCATAGGCAAATTAAGATAATTGTATTTAGTTGTATCTATATGTCCCATCAGAATACAAAAGTCAAAAAGTCCTTTATCCAGTCTTTCACTAATATCTACAGAATCGCCGCTTGTAACGTGAAAATGTATATTGGGATAATTTTTATTAAGGGTTTCAGCGGTTTTAAAAATAATACGCATTGCATCTGTTTCGCCTGTGCCTATATAAATATCACCGCTTATGGTTTCATCGGAAACGGTTATTTCATTTTCCGCTTTTTGAACAAGGTCAATTATCTCTTCCGCACGTTTTCTTAAAATCATTCCTTCCTCTGTTAGAGTTACTTTTCTTGTGCCTCTTATTAAAAGCTGTTTGCCAAGCTCGTCTTCCATATCCTTAATTTGTCTTGAAAGTGTAGGCTGTGAAAGGTGCAATGCTTCCGCCGCACCCGAAATGCTTTGTTCTCTTGCTATTGCTAAAAAATATTTTAATACTCTTATTTCCATTAAATCCTTCCTTTCTGTTTTTGTTTTATTTTATCACTTATATCTATAACTGTCAAGCATAGAAAGTCATTCAATATAAGTATTTGCTATTACTAAAGTGCTGTGTTAAAATTTAGTTACAACAGGAAAGGAGATGGCTTATGAAAAGGTTAATTGGTATTTTTATTGCAGCTGTTTTGGCTACTTCCGTATCCGGGTGTAATAGGGAAGCAGCATCGGAAAGAAATATAAATCAAAATAAAGCTGAGGAGTATACTATGGCAGATACAAATGAAAGTATAATTCAACTTGAGGACGGATTATCATTGGTAAGTTTTATGGGTGAATATGGTTTTGATAAATTCATGGAACAGGGAGGAGCAGCTTCTGACAGAGAAGTAATTGATTTTATTAAAAATAATGTAATCACAAATGCAGATATAAGTTTTGGAGGCAATACGTTTGGATGCAGTACAATAGCTGCTCAAAGTGCTGATGGAGATAAATTATTCGGCAGAAATTTTGATTGGAATAATTGTGAGGCACTTATTGTTAAATCAAGACCGACAGAGGGATATTCTTCAATATCAACGGTTAATATGGATTTTATAAGGCAGGGAGGCGGGTTATCAGTAAATTCTTTACCTGATAATATAAAAACCATGGCTGCACTTTATGCACCTCTTGACGGTATGAATGAAAAAGGACTTTGTATAGCGGTTAATATGATTCAGGATTCTGATAACATTGAGCAAAACAGTGATAAGCCTGACATAACAACCACTACGGCAATAAGACTAATTCTTGATAAGGCTGCCAATACAGATGAGGCAGTTGAGCTGCTTAAGCAGTATGATATGCATGGGTCTATGGGTATGATGATACATTTTGCCATATCCGATTCAGAGGGAAAAAGTATTTCTGTTGAGTATGTAAATAATGAATTGGTTGTAACAGATACTCCTGTTCTGACTAATTTCTATATAAGTCAGGGAGAAAAATATGGTATAGGTACAGATCAATCTCACGAAAGATTTGAAATTTTAAGAAATGCTTTGGCGGAAAATGCAGCAGTGACAGAGGAGCAGCTTAAAAACATTCTTGACAGTGTGAGCAAAGATAATTTCAATGAGTTTGAGTCTACGCAGTGGAGCATAGTCTATAATCAGACAAAAGGCGAGGCAAAATATTATCATCGTGAAAATTATAATAAGGTTTATACATTTAATTTGGCAGAGTGAGGTGATTATGTGAATTATTTAAAATTACTTTTAAAACTCTATGGTTTAAAAAGAAACACGCATAAAACAGTAAATCAGATACAGGCTTTGCAGCAAAAAAAGCTCAGAAAAATCCTTAAATATGCTTATATTAATTCTGAATATTACAATAAGACTTTTTCAAATCAAGGAATTAATTTAAATAATATAGACAAATTTCCCATAGGGGAATTTCCAACCGTTGATAAAACTGTTCTTATTAAAAATTTTGACAGTATTGTTACAGTTAAGGAATTGCGTCAGGAGGAGCTTAGGAGCTTTGACTGTGAAGAAAATAAAAATAAGAAGCTTTTTAAGGGTAAGTATCATATTGTTCATTCCTCGGGAAGTACGGGAAAGCCTGCTTATTTTTTATATGATGACAAGGCGTGGGAGTATATGCTGCTTGGTGTTATAAGGGCTGCATTATGGAATATGTCAATGCCTCAAATTTTAAAATACCTTTTTAAAGGACCGAGAATAATGTATGTTGCGGCAACAGACGGTCGGTATGGTGGGGCTATGGCGGTAGGTGACGGTATTGAGGGAGTGAAGGGTAATCAGCTTTTTCTCGATATTAATACACCTTTGAATAAGTGGATAAGCAGAACGGAAGAATTTAAGCCTGATATGATTGTTGGTTATCCTTCGGCAATAAAAATACTTGGAGAGCTTGTTGAAACGGAAAAGCTAAATGTAAATGTGTTTAGGGTAATTTCATGTGGTGAGCCCTTAAGTATTAATTTAAGAAGATATTTTGAAAGAGTTTTTAAGTCTGACGTAATAAACTATTACGGTGCGAGCGAGTCACTTATTTTAGGTGTTGAGTCAGACATAAAGGAGGGAATGTGCCTTTTTGACGATATGAATTACATAGAAAACCACAATGGTCAAATGTATATTACTTCCCTTTATAATTATGCCCAGCCATTAATCAGATATAAAATTAATGACAGATTAATATTAAAATCTGACAAAGGTGTTAAATACCCATTTACGGCAGCGGAAAGCATACAGGGGAGAGATGAAGATATATTATGGTTTGAAGATGATAAGGGAGGCAGAGAGTTTTTACATCCCCTTGCAATAGAAGGCTTTTGTATAGAGGGACTTCTTGATTATCAGTTCAGTCAGCTTTCAAAAAATTCTTTTGAAATGCTTGCTGAGGCTTCAAATGATAATAAAAAGGATTTTATTAAATCTGAAATGCTTAATATGATGAAAAAAATATTATATGAAAAGAACCTTGATTATGTTCAATTTAGTATAAAATTTGTAAATTCGATAATGCCTGACAAACAGACAGGGAAGAAAAAATTAATTATAAAAGGAGATTTTTAAAATGAAAAGTAAAATTTTATTAACCGTAACTTTAGCTTTAGCATTGACAGCATTGACAAGTGGCTGCGGAAGAAACAAAGAAATTACAGGTATTGAACCGGCTGAGAATACTGTTTCAGAAAATACGGTCAATATGGACAGTGGAGAAGAAATTAACGAGTTAAATGTAAGCTTTGGTGATGACGGCACACCGTTTACAATGCATTTATATGACAATGATACGGCAAAAACAATAGCAGGATTTTTAGGAGCAGGAAATCTGAGATTGCCTATATATCATTATGATGATTATGAAAACTGGGAGGTTATGCAGTATTATGATATTCCTGCACGCTATGAAATACCTCATAATACTGAAACGGTAACATCGGAAAAAGCAGGCGAAGTATACTTTGCAGAGCCTAACAGAATTGTACTTTTTTACGGTGATGCTGAAGTGGAGGGAGAATTTACAAGATTGGGATATTTTGATTATTCAGAGGAATTTGCTGCGGCAGTAGCAGATAATCCTGTACTTGAGGATTGGGGAAACAAAATTGTTGTAATAAGCAAATAATGAAAAGAGATGATTATATATGTCAGTCTATAATTCCATTGAAGATCTGGTTCAAAATTTAAAGGACGCAGGCTGTAATAATGACATAATAACAATATTTATGGATTTATACAGCAATGGAAAAAGCAAGGAAGAACTAAGCCTTCTTAATAAACACAGGAAATTGCTTTTAAGTAAATTACATGAAATACAAAATAATATCAGTAACCTTGATTACCTGATTTATCAGCTTAATAAGGAAGCACAGTGAAGGGAGATTTAATAATGAAGGAAATCAGACAGGAATTTTTAACAGGCGAGAGAGCTTTGTTTAAGGAAAATAATTTAAGAATATATGACAGTATATTTGCTGACGGAGAGTCGCCATTAAAGGAGAGCAGCAATGTAGAGCTTTACGGAAGTATGTTTAAATGGAAGTATCCTTTGTGGTACAGCAAAAATATAAGGCTTGAAAACTGCACTCTTTTTGAAATGGCAAGAGCAGGTATATGGTACACAGACAATATTACTCTTGAAAATACGGTTGTGGAGGCTCCTAAAAATTTCAGACGTGCAAATAAAATAAAGCTTAAAAATGTTACTTTTCCAAATGCAGCGGAAACATTATGGAGTTGTAATGATGTGAAAATGGAGAATGTAACTGCAAAGGGGGATTATTTTGCAATGAATTCTGAAAATATGAGTATAAATAATTTTACTCTTGTTGGCAACTATTCCTTTGACGGGGCAAAAAATGTTGAAATTCATAATGCCAAAATGCTTTCAAAGGATGCTTTTTGGAACAGTGAGAATGTAACTGTTTATAATTCATTTGTTTCAGGTGAATATCTTGGCTGGAATGCAAAGAATTTAACCCTTATTAACTGTACAGTAGAGAGTCTGCAGGGAATGTGCTATATAGACAATCTTATTATGAAAAACTGCAAACTTATAAATACAACCCTTGCCTTTGAGTATTCAAGTGTAAAGGCTGAAATCAACGGCAAAATTGACAGTGTTTTAAATCCAAGCGGCGGTTATATAAAAGCTGACTATATTGATGAGCTTATTATGGAAAAGGATAAGGTAGATGTAAACAAAACAAATATTGTATATAATGGTTGTTTGAAGGAAGCAAATTAAAATGTTTCTAAAAGGATTGCTTATAGGGTTAATTTTTGGAATACCCGCAGGAGCAGTGGGTGCTCTTACAGTGCAGAGAACGCTGAGGTATGGATTTTTATACGGACTTTTGTCGGGAATGGGCTGTTCTGCGGCTGATACTGTTTATGCTTGTATGGGAGCTTTTGGAATTGATTTAATATCGGATTTTATTTTGAATAATCAGCTCATTATTAACATTTTAGGAAGTTTTATATTAATTTATATGGGAATAAGGCTGTTAAGTAAAAGAAATACAGATTCAAATACAGCAACGGAAAGCTGCAATATGTTTAAAATGTTTTTTTCGTCCTTTGCTGTGGGGATTACAAACCCCGCTGCAATATTAACCTTTATTTTTGCATTTTCCTGGTTTGGAATAACGACGAATATTAATTATAAAAACAGCATCCTTCTTGTTTTGGGTGTGTTTGCCGGTACTGCGTTGTGGTGGTTTGCTATTGCAGGGGCGGTGACTGTATTTAAAAGCAGGATTGATAAAAATATAATGACAAAAGCAGATAAATGGTTTGGTATTGCGATTATAATTTTTGGTTTAATGGTCTTTATTAAAGCGTTTTAAATTAGGAGGACTAAAAAATGGATATTAATGAATTTTTAGACTATGTAAATTCGGGTGAAACCATATCTTTTAATTCCGAAGTTCATAAATATATGGTTAAACTCAGTGATGAAGCAATGAAAATAACATCGGAACTTAATAATTCTTATCATACGCCTGAGGAAATAAGAAAAATATTTGCTACACTTACGGGAAAGCCTTTCAATGAAAGTCTTAATATTTTTCCTCCTTTTTATACAGATTGTGGTAAGAATACAAATATAGGAGAGGGGGTATTTATAAACTCCTGCTGTTGTTTTCAGGACCAGGGAGGAATTATCATAGGTGACGGAGCTTTAATAGGACATCAGGTTGTACTGGCAACTCTTAATCACGGATTTTCACCTGAAAGCAGACATAATACAATTCCAAAGTCCATTGTTATTGGTAAGAATGTATGGATAGGTTCAAATTCAACAATATTAGGCGGTGTTACAATAGGGGATAATGCCATAATAGGGGCAGGTTCCGTAGTTAATAAAGATATACCTCCCGATACTGTTGCGGCAGGAGTGCCTGCGGTTGTTATTAAGTCAATATATGATTAAAGTGAGGTAAAGACTGTATGAAAAAAATATTTTTAGCACTGGTGATTACCGTACTAAGTGTTACAGGCTGTAATGCTGAAACAACCAATACGGAAATAATTGGAGAGTTTACAACAGTTATAATGAGTATAGGTAACCCTGCTATGACAGTTAACGGTATGGAGATGGAAATTGATGAAGGCTATGGCACAGCTCCTGTAATCAAAAACGGACATACCATGGTACCAATTCGTACAATAGTTGAAGAAACCGGGGGCAGGGTTGAGTGGAATAATGATACTCAGGCGGTTGTAATCTACAGAGGTAATGACAGTATTGAATTGAAAATAAATTCTGAAATTGCATATCTGAATGGAGAGGAGTATGTTATTGAGACACCCCCCGAAATTATAAATTCAAGAACATTTTTGCCTGTAAGGTTTATTTCCGAGGGACTTGGATTTGATGTGGATTGGAATGAAGCCTTGCAGCAGATTACAATTACGGCAGACAGTGTTAATGATGGTACAGGTACATCAGGGAATACGGTAAGGGAGGATAATATGACGGATATAAATGTAAAAGCCGGGAACGTTGAATTTTCAGCAAAGCTGTATGACAATGAAACAACACGGGGGCTTATAAAAAAATTCCCTGTAACCTATAATATGTCAGAGCTTCACGGTAATGAAAAATATTATTATATGCCTTATTCGATGCCTAAAAACAGTGAAACTCCATCTGTCATAAACAAAGGGGAAATAATGCTTTACGGTGAGGATTGTCTCGTAATATTTTATGATACATTTTCTAATTCCTACAGCTATACAAGGCTTGGATATATAGAAAATACGGAGGGTCTTGAAGCAGCTCTCGGCAAAGGAGGGGTTGATGTTACATTTGAATTGGCACAGTAAAATTAAATACTATTATTAAAGGAAAGGATTAAAGAAAATGAAACTGAGAAGAAGAATTTTATCAACAATTTTATTATTAACTTTAGCTGCAACAGGCTGCAGTACACAATCTGCAATCAGGAGCAGTAATGACGACAATGATAAAGCTGTACAGGCAGACCCTACGGCAGCCAATACAGAGCAAAATGATTATTATACATTTGAATTAAGCGATAATGTAAACAGAACCTCCGTTACATACAGAAACCGTTACGGTATAGAGCTTGCCGCAGATTTATATACGCCTAAGGATTTGGACGAAAGTGTTAAATATCCTGCTATTGTTGTGGGACCTCCTTATGGCGGTGTTAAAGAGCAGGGACCGGGAGTATATGCAAATCAGCTTGCTCAAAGAGGATTTGTAGTACTTGCATTTGATCCTGCGTTTATGGGCGAAAGCGGTGGTGAACCGAGAAATGTATCATCTCCCGATATATTTACTGAAAACTTTAGTGCAGGTGTGGACTATTTAGGCACACTTAATTATGTAGACAGAGAAAAAATCGGTGCAATCGGTATATGCGGAAGCGGTGGTTTTGCTCTTTCAGCAGCACAGGCAGATAAAAGAATTAAGGCTGTAGCAACTGCAAGTATGTATGACATAAGCAGAGGTGACAGATTTGGTTTTGGTGATACTGTAGATGCCGAACAATTCCAGCAGACTTTAGATGAGCTTGCAGAACAGAGATGGGAGGATGTGGACAACGGTTATCCAGAATATAATCCGTCATTCCCTGCCGAAGCAACGGAAACCGTTCCCGAAGGACTTGACCCTATTTCTGACGAGTTTTACAGATATTATGGTACACCGAGAGGACATCACCCAAATGCCTTGGGCGGATTTACAACAACAAGCAGAATGGCAATGTCCAATTTCAGCCTTTTAGACCACATTGATACTATTTCACCAAGACCTGTTTTATTTATTATTGGTGAAAATGCACATTCACGCTATTTCAGCGAGGATGCTTATGAGGCTGCTGCTGAACCAAAGGAGCTTTATGTTGTGCCTGATGCGGAGCATATTGATTTGTATGATGATGTTACAAAAATACCTTTTGATAAGCTGGAATTGTTCTTTAAGGACGCTTTTGGAATTACAAATTAATAAAATCTACATTCAATGAAGGAGGAAAAATATATGAAAAAGAAAGTTTTAACAACTGCATTACTTACTGCAATTTTAACAGCAACTATTGTTCCGAACACATTTGCGTCAGATGCATCACAGTCAATTAATGTGAGCAGCGGTATTGATGTGTTTATGAATGGAGAAAAGATTGATTTAACGGATGAAAACGGAAATCCTGTTGATGCATTTGTATATAACGGTACAACTTATCTCCCTGCAAGAGCTATATCAGAGGCAAACGGAAAGGCGGTTTCATGGGACAGCGAAAATAAAAACGTCTACATAACGGGGAGTAATACTTCATCAAATTCAGCTGATCCTACAAGAGCAAATCTTGTGTCTGAAGATGAAAAGGGTTATACCTTTGAATTAAATGAAAATGTTTCAAGGTCTCATGTTACCTATGACAATCGTTATGGTATTGAAATATCTGCTGATTTGTATACTCCAAAGAATATGGAAAGTTCACAGAAATACCCTGCCATTGTTATTGCCGGTCCCTTTGGTGCGGTAAAGGAGCAGTCAGCAGGTTTATATGCAAATCAGCTTGCATCTTACGGATATGTTGTAATTGCTTTTGATCCATCTTTCTGTGGGGAAAGCGGCGGCGAAACAAGAAATATGGCATCGCCTGAAATCTTTACTGAGGACTACAGTGCTGCTGTTGATTATCTTGGTCTTCTTGATTATGTTGACCGTGATAAGATTGGTGCTATAGGTATCTGTGGACTTTCAGGTATGGCTGTTACTGCAGCAGGTACTGATACAAGAATTAAGGCTGTGGCAACTGCATCTATGTATGATATGTCACGTGATATGAGCAAGGGTCATCAGGATTATTATACAGATGAACAGCGTCAGATAATAAGAGATTATTTAAGCGAACAGCGTTGGAGAGATGCAGAAAGCGGAACAAAGGCTCTTGGCTCTCATGAGGTTAGTTTTGATGATGATAACAATCCGATTACAGCACCTATGGAAATAACAGAAGAATTGCCAGAGGGCGCAGATGAAGTAACAACTTCTTTCTTTAATTACTATGCAAAACGAGCAAGAAATTCTCGTGCCGTAAATTTTGTTACATCATGGGTTGCAACAACACCTATATCATTCTTTAACTTTCCGTTAATGTCAAATATTAAGGATGTTTCTCCAAGACCATTAATGTTTATAGCAGGTGAAAATGCACATTCACGCTATTATTCAGAGGATGCTTATGAAGCAGCTGACGGACCTAAGGAACTCGTAATTGTACCTGATGCGGATCATGTAGATTTATATGACAATATGGACAAAATTCCGTTTGACAGAATCAATACATTTTTCCAGGATGCATTTAATTAAAAATAATAATATAAAAAAATGATGTAATTAAGCCTTTGGGAGGGATTTCTCAAAGGCTTAATTTTTTAGTCCTATATATTAAGAAGGCACTATTCTTAAAGTCAATGATATTCGTACTCCGATCATAACCAACACAAGCCTGTAGTTTTTATATTCAGTAGGAGCTTGTACTCCTACTGAATATTTGAGTAAGTACCCACCGCCTGTAGAGGCGGGGACTTACTCAGTTGGTTAAAAAATACCGAAGCCCTGAAAAGTTGGCTTCGGTATTTTTATTACATACTTGCTTTTAAGATATTTATAATTTCTTCATGAGTAAGAACCTTGTAACCGCCGTCCATAATAAATGTACCGTCTGCTATTCCCACAAGCATATCATCGGTTACGCCAAGGTCTTTAATATTCATTACAAGTCCTATTTTATTCATCCAGTTTTCCATAGATGCAAGACCTTCAAGTGCAATTTCATCATCTGCTTTATTTTCAGGATTGACATTCCATACATTTATTGCATATCTTTTAAACTTATCAAGACCATAGGGCATTATATATCTGTAATATGCCATTGAAACTGCTGAAAGAGTCATT
Source organism: Clostridia bacterium (assembly GCA_030524425.1). GTDB lineage: Bacteria > Bacillota > Clostridia > Lachnospirales > CAG-274 > Gallispira. The sequence goes on from JAUNGN010000044.1 coordinate 10,414, forward strand.
CCGTGAGTTGCATCTGTGTATGCGCCTATTGACTGACCTATCATGTGTACCATCCAGTCTGTAGTTTTGCCTTTTGCAACAAGTGTGTTTAATGCCCATGTGGCAATCCACATAATATTGCTTCTTGCCTCATAATTTTCAGGTTCATTTACTGCTATTTCAGAACTGTAAATAAGAGATTTTAAAAGTCCCTCCATAATGTAATCTGATGTATTGTCATCATTGCCTGAAAAATATTGTTCAAGTATATGTGACATAATATCAAAAAAGCCTGCTGTCATTTGATATTTTGGAAGGGTGTAGGTCAAAACAGGATTAAGTATTGAAAATTTAGGGAATACATTATCGCCGAATACATGACCTATTTTAAGCTTGCTGTCGTGATTTGTAATAACGGAACCGCCGTTCATTTCTGAGCCTGTTCCAACCATTGTGAGAATACAGCCGACAGGAATAATTTTGTTGTTTGGCTCTTCCATACGTAGATAATATTTATCCCAAGGATCCTCATCACACCATGCGGAAACCGAAACAGCCTTTGAATAGTCGCATACGGAGCCGCCGCCTACGGCAAGTATAAGGTCAATATTGTTTTCCTTTGCAATTTTACAGCCCTCATAAAGCTTTTCAACCGTAGGGTTAGGCATTACACCGGGATCTTCAAAAATTACCTTATCGTTTTCTTTAAGAATTTTTACTACTTTTTCATAAAGACCTGATTTTTTTATAGAGCCTCCGCCATAAGTAAGCATTACATTTTTACCGAAATTTGAAAGCTCGGTGCTTAAAAAATCAAGAGAATTTTCTCCAAAATAAAGTCTTGTGGGATTACTGTAACTGAAATTTCCTAACATATAATCTAAATCCTCCTTGTATTATATTTTATAATTATATTTTAATTCAATAATTATAGGATGTCAAATACTTATATTAAATGTTTATCTATTCCTTATAAGCATAATAAAAGCAGGACTAATAACCATGTTTTGATTACCAATCCTGCTTTAAATTTAGGGAAAGATTATTTAATTTTAAAGCTGTATACTTTATCATAATCCTCTCTGTGATAATAATTTACTTCACCTGTATTTTGATTATATATAACGCTCCATTCTGTTGATTCATATTCTCCGAAGTTGTGTTTGCTTACGTTGTCAAGAGCCTTTTTTACATCATATGCTGACATTGAATTATTATGAGAAAGGGTTTCCGATAAAATATCATATCTTATGTGTGACTGGCTTGAGCCTATGCCTTGTTTTAAACCTTCTGAAATATAAAAATTAGTAACTATTGGAGTATCCGTTACTATCATTTCATTATTTATATACTCTACAACCACGCTTCTGCCTGTTGCGTCAGCTAATGCAAAATGAACCATAAGTTCCATTGATGAATGCATATCATATTGTTTGAGCAGGGATATTGCGTCGTCTACGTTTGCCGCTTTATCAAGAATTAATCGTATTGCAGTTGTTGCAGTAATATCAGGCTTGTCACTGATTTGATTAATGACTGCATTATCCTGAATCATATTTACTGCGGCACATAATCCCTTTTCGTTCATACCATCAAGAGGGGCATAAAGGGCAACGGCGGCTTTTATGTTTTGGGGCAGGGAATTAAAATTTCCGTATGCACTGCTTATAAAATTAGTATTGACTGTTGAAATTGACGCATAGCCATTATCAGGTTTGGACTTTATTATAAGGCCGTTACAGTAATTCCAATCAAAATTTCTTCCAAACAGATATTCATTATCAGGACTTTTTACGGATAATGTACTGCATCCAAAGCCTGCTGTATTAAAGCCTATATCAGTTGTGTTTTTTGCAACTGTGTTAGCAAGAAAGGCTGCAAGTTCCGAATCAGAGGAAGCACCTCCCGTTTTAATAAATTCATCAAACATATAGCTGCCTTCATAGCTTATGGCAGATAAACCGTCATCAAGCATAATTTCATCAAAGGTAAGATTAATATAATTAGCAGCGCTTACATCAGTTGGGGTGTTTGTTGTTATGGTTATTGATTTTGTATAATTGTCCCATTCAACATTAAATCCCAAGTTTTCGGAAATAAATCTTAATGGAAGCAGCGTTCTTGAATTAAAAATAACAGGCGGTGAAGAAATATTAACCGGAGTATTGTTTATGTATGCAATATTACTGTCTATATTAATACGAAGTTCTTTGCTTTCAAGGTTCAATATTATTTCCCGTGTATCATTATTCCAGCTTATATTTCCACCAAGATTTTCAATTAATGCTCTAATAGGAATATAAGTAACCCCATTAATAATTGTTGGACCTGTATCCGTGTCAGGATCTATTTGTAATGATTTTCCGTCTATATTCATTATAGGGCTTCCGATTTTAATATTTATTGTATGCAAAGTATCAGCATTACAGATAACAGTCATGGTTACCAAAATAATTAATAATGAAATAAAGGATAGTGTTTTTTTCATAAGCAACACCTTATTCATATTGTGATACATAGAAATTAACAGCTCCGCTGCCGAGATTTTCCGCAAGGTTTGTTGTATCAGATACATAGCCTATTCTCATAAAACTGCCGTCAAGTTCTCCGTCTGCATAATAAAGAAACAGTCTGCCTTCATTATTAAGAAGGATATCTCCTGCTTTAGCCTCTCTAATGTTTTCGGATACTATATCCAATGTCCATGGAAGATCATAATATTTATAAACACCATCTTCATCATAGCTTGGCGGAAGCATCATTGGTGTTTCAGGAACTTCCTCTAACAAAGCAATGCTTAAAGGTGATGAATAAAGTACAACATCAAATTCAGAATTGTTAAATGTAACATGAATATCAGGAGTTGTATCACTTTCAGATATTTGAGATGTTGCTGTTTCGTCTGTTGTATCAGAGGTTTTATTTTCTTCATTAAGCATATTGTAAAGCATTAATGCCAGTTCACCTCGTGATATATATTCCTTTGGTTTAAGGGTATTATCAGAATTGTCTATTATATTGCTTTCAATAGCCCATTTTACGGCAGTTTCGGCATATGTTGAAATATTTTCCCTATCACTGTAGCTTATATCCGATGAAACTTCGGGACTTCCGGAAATTCTCCAGAGCATTGACAAAATTTGTTCTCTTGTAAGTAAATCGGTTGGACCAAAATGAGCTGCATCATAGCCGCTGACAATGTTATTGCTGCTTGCCCATTTTACGGCATCATAATACCATGAACCTTCCGTAACATCCTCAAAGGAAACAGTACCGTTTGTTTCGGGATTTCCCTGATGACGATAAAGAATAGTTACAAGCATTGCTCTTGATGTGTAATCATCAGGTGAAAATTCAGTATCTGAGGTTCCGCTCATTAAACCGTTATTAGTACAGTATTCAACAGCATCAGAGTATGGTGAATTATCGGATACATCTCTGAATACAGCTGCCTGTACTGATGTTGAAAAAATTACAGCTGCCATTATAGCTGTTGACAATAGTTTCTTTTTTGATTTCATATTTATCATTCCTTAAAAATAATCCGATTTAGTTTCGGCATAACCATTATACTTGCAAAAGATATATATGTCCAATACTTATATCAAATGAATATTTATGCTTATTAACTATATACAAAGATATGCTTTTAAGCTATGAACATCTATTTAATATAAGTATTTGCTATTAATGTGTTGATGTTGTAAAATTAATATATAAACATTTGGAGGTGCTAAAATGAAAAAATTATTGACTTTATTATTGATGTTTGCTTTATTATTTAATGCAGCAAATGTAAATGCAGAAGAATTTGTGTATGGTGATGCAGATGGTAATGGTGTACTTACGGCTTCAGATGCAGCCCTGATTTTACAGAAAGTGTTGATAAGCAGTTATTCAATTCCTATTGAAAATATGCTTGAAAACTATATGAGTATAATTGATGTTGACGGAGACGGAGTCCTTACATCCTCTGATTGTGCCATGGTTTTGCAGAAGGTGCTTGATAATGGCTATACAATGCCATGTGAATCTGAAAGTACAACAATAATTGCAACCACGGAAGTTACAACCGTTACAACTACAGAGTTTACAACAGAAGCAACAACCGAAACAACAACGGAGGCTTTGAAAATTGAAATTAGTGTGGGAGGTAAAGCTTTTAATGCTACGTTATATGATAATGATACTTCAAGAGCCTTTTTTGCTCAACTTCCGCTGACACTGAATATGAGTGAACTTAACGGAAATGAAAAGTATTTTTATATGGATAATTCATATCCGACTAATTCACAAAATGTTGATCGAATAAATATGGGAGATTTGATGCTGTATGGAAATGATTGTTTGGTACTGTTTTATGACAGCTTTAATACATCATACAGATATACACCTTTAGGTAAAATCGATAATACTGACGGATTAGCAGATGCTTTGGGTAGAGGTAATGTATCTGTAACTTTTAGAAAATAAATTTGACGGAGGTAAATAGTATGAGTAAAAAGATTTTAATTATTTCAACAAGTCCAAGAAAAAACGGAAATTCTGAAATGTTGGCAAATTCATTTGCAAGAGGCGCTGAAAGTGTTGGAAATGAAGTTGAAAAGGTTTGTCTTTATGACAAAACAATTGGATTTTGCAAGGGGTGTCTTTATTGCCAGAAAACGAAGAGATGTTTAATTCATGATGATGCAGATGTAATTGCTCAAAAAATGGGTAAGGCTGATATTATAGTATTTGTAACACCTATATATTATTATGAAATGAGCGGACAGATGAAGACTATGCTTGACAGATCAAATCCTCTTTATGTTTCTGACTACAATTTTAGAGAGATTTATTTGCTGGCAACTGCGGCAGATGATGAACCGACTGCTATGGATGGAGCAATAAAGGGTCTTGAGGGATGGGTATCCTGCTTTGAAAAGGCAGAGCTTAAAGGTGTTGTTAAAGGTTTAAATGCAGACGGAATAGGTACTATTAAAGGCAATTCGGCAATTGATGAGGCTTTTAAAATGGGTGCAGCCATAAAATAGGAGGAGAATAAAAATGTCTGATTTTGATAAAGTTATAGACAGAAGAAATACATATTCATTGAAATGGGAGGTTGCTGAAAATGAGCTTCCCATGTGGGTTGCAGATATGGATTTTCAGACTGCTCCGGAAATCATAGAGGTACTTACGGAACGTGCCAAGTTTGGGGTTTTTGGATATTCAATTGTGCCTGATGAGTGGTACAGTGCAATTATAAATTGGTGGAGTAAAAGACATAATTTTAATATTAAAAAAGAATGGCTGCAGTTTTGTACCGGAACTGTTACGGCAATAACATGTGCCGTAAAAAGAATTACCAATATAGGTGACAATGTAGTTGTTCAAACTCCTGTTTACAATATTTTTTTTAACTCAATAGAAAATCACGGCAGACACGTTTTTGAAAACAAATTAAAATATAATAATGGAGAATACTCCATGGATTTTAATGACCTTGAGGAAAAGCTTTCAAATCCGCTTACAACTATGATGATTCTGTGTAATCCCCAAAACCCGGGAGGTAAAATATGGAGCAAGGAAGAGCTAAAAAAAATCGGTGAGCTTTGCAATAAATATAATGTAACGGTTATTTCTGATGAAGTACATTGTGATTTGACGGAACCGGGATATGAATATGTACCCTTTGCAAGTGCTTCTGAGATATGCGGAAATTTAAGTATTACCTGCATTTCACCCTCAAAGACATTTAATATTGCAGGCTTACATTCTGCAGCTGTTGTTATTCCAAATTTGAAGCTTAGAAATATAATGGTCAGGGGACTTAATTCCGATGAAATTGCCGAGCCGAATATATTTGCTGTTGACGGTGTTGTTGCAGCCTATACAAAGGGTGAAAAATGGCTTGATGAGCTGAGATTATATATTTCTGAAAATAAAAGAATTGTTAATGAGTTTTTAAAAAATGAGTTGCCTGAAATGACTGCTGCAAAATCAGATGCTACATATCTTATGTGGCTTGACTGTCATAAAATTATAGGAAATACCTCAGAGCTTTGCAGATTTATCAGAAAGGAAAACGGACTATATCTTTCAAACGGTTTAAGTTATAAAGGTAACGGTGATAATTTTATGAGAATGAATGTAGCTTGTCCAAAAAGTAAGGTTTTTGAGGGACTTTCAAGACTTAAAGCAGGTGTTACTGCCTATGAGAAGTATATTGAAAAACAGTGTTAAAGGGCTATTGATTAATTATTTTATATTACTTGTGTATGGTTGATATGCTGTAAGGAGTTGGTTATGATTAAAGTGCTGTTAATATTGGCAGGAATACATTTAATATCAACTTTGATTATGTTTATATTGGTTATAAATGCAGAGATGGTGGATATATGAACAATATAAAAATGGTTTTTGAGGATAGGGAAATATTAATTAAACTGGAGGATAATATTGTTACGAGAGAATTAGTAAAGGATCTGCCAATTATATTATCCTTTGAAGATTACAGCAGAGCGGAAAAAATAGCATATGTTAATAAAAAATATTGGATTGATAATAAGGCAGGTTTTTATTGCCCATCAAAAGGTGATCTGATGTTTTATGCTCCCTGGGGTTATTTAGCTCTGTTTTATAATGATTATATTG
>JAUNGN010000045.1 GCA_030524425.1 Clostridia bacterium
ATAGCGCATTAAAATACCCTCCTTACCGGTTGTCCAGTAAAGAGGGTACATATCATATATTAAGTACGGTGAAAGCTTTTTACTTCTAGCTTTTAATTACTTTTACATAAAATTTCCTTGTCCTTGGTCCGTCAAATTCACAGAAGTATATTCCCTGCCATGTACCAAGCAATAAATGTCCTTTATCAATTATTACGGTTTCGCTGCATCCAATTGCCGAAGATTTAAGGTGAGCATGGGAATTACCCTCTGAATGTTTAAATTCGGGTCTGTTGGGAAATGTTTTGTTAAGTCCCAGCATAAAATCTGTCTGTACATCAGGGTCAGCGTTTTCATTAATTGTTATTGCTGCTGTTGTGTGGGGTGTATATACAATACAAATACCGCTTTCAGCCTTTACCGTCTGGATTGCATCATTGACCATTGATGTAATATCGTATAACCCCTCTTTTCCTGTGGAGAGGGTAAAAGAAAATAAATTCATTTTTAAAACCTCCTCAAATAAAAACCTGGAAATTATAGCCAAAATAATACCGTGTTCCTTAAAATTTTTAAGTAAGAATATCCATTAACTTAAGTATAACACAGATAATGCTAAATTCAATTAATAAAATAAAGTTTTTTAATATTTTTCTTAATATTATTAATTTATTTTAAAAAAATACTTGATTTTTTAATTATGTTGTAGTATTATATACATAAGCAAGGGAGCTGTAAGATAATAGTGTGTCTATTTATCTTTCGGCTCCCTTTTTAATAACAAGTCAGTATTTAGAGAAAGGACGGATAATAGTGATTCAGAACGGTTTACCCCAAAAACAGGGTTTGTATGACCCACAATTTGAACATGATAATTGCGGTATTGGCTGTCTTGTAAATATTAAGGGCAACAAATCTCATAAAATTATCAATGATGCTATTGAAATTCTCAAGAATCTTACTCACAGAGGCGGTGTGGGAAGTGAGACTGACACCGGCGACGGTGCAGGTATTCTTATTCAGATTCCACACAGTTTTATGAAAAAGGTCTGTAATAATGAAGGGATTAAGCTCCCTAAAGCCGGTGATTACGGCGTAGGTATGTTATTTCTTTCACCTGACTCAGAAACCAGGAGCAAGAGCCTTGATAAATTAAAGAATATTGTTACTGAAGAAGGCATGGAATTCCTCGGCGAAAGAGAGGTTCCTACATATGCTAAGTGTATTGGTAACACTGCAAGGGGTGCAATGCCTCATATTGTGCAGGTATTTATCAAAAAGCCTGATGATGTGGAGGCCGGTATTGCCTTTGAAAGAAAGCTTTTTGTTGTATTAAAAAGAGCTGAAAAGGAAATCAGATATTGTGAATTAACTAATGATATATATAACGAAAGGGACAGCTATTTCTATTTTGCTTCTCTTTCTTCAAGAACTATTGTATATAAGGGTATGCTTACTCCCGATCAGGTGTCTAAGTTTTATCTCGATCTTATGGATCTTGATATGAAAACTGCTGTTGCTCTGGTACACAGCCGTTTTTCAACCAATACATTCCCAAGCTGGGAAAGAGCTCATCCTAACAGATATATTATTCACAACGGTGAAATAAATACTATAAGAGGTAATGTTAACTGGACCAATGCAAGACAGCAGATGTTTGATACTGATATTTTCGGCGATGATATTACTAAGATTTATCCTGTTATTAATGAGGACGGCTCTGACTCTGCTATGCTTGATAATTATCTTCATATGCTTACATTGACAGGTATTCCTATTCAGCAGGCTGTTATGATGGCTATTCCTGAGCCTTGGGAAAATGACACTGCTATGGATCCTAAGAAACGTGCCTTTTATGAGTACAACTCAACCTGTTCTGAGCCTTGGGACGGTCCTGCTGCGGTTGCATTTACTGACGGTGAGGTTGTTGGCGCAACTCTTGACAGAAACGGTTTAAGACCTGCAAGATATGTAGTGACTAATGACGATATGCTTGTTCTTTCTTCTGAGGTTGGTGTAATAGATATTGATGAGTCTAAGGTAATTTCAAAGAGCAGACTTGAACCGGGCAAGATGCTCCTTATAGATACTAAGGCAGGCAGAATTATATCTGATGAAGAATTAAAGAGTGAGGTTGCTTCAAAATATCCTTATGAAAAATGGGTTAAGGAAAATCTTTTAAACATAAATGATATTAAGTCAGGGGACAAGGCTCCTGTATGGACTGACCTTGTAGATGTTATTAAGGAAAACAATGCAAAGATGCATCAGGGCGACATAATGATTAACAGAATCATTGAGCTTGAAAATCTTTTTGTAAATAAGGAAAACAATTTTGATTCAAAAGAAACATTACTTACCAAGCAGAAGGCATTTGGATATACATGGGAGGATATTGATACTACATTAAAGGGTATTATTGAAACAGGTACCGATCCTATTTCAGCAATGGGCACAGATTCTCCTTTAGCTGTTCTTTCAGATAAGCCTCAGCTTCTTTATAATTACTTTAAGCAGTTATTTGCTCAGGTTACAAACCCTCCTATTGATGCAATAAGAGAGGAAATTGTAACAAGTACTCTTACTTATTTGGGCGGTGAAAGCAATATGCTTGATCCTAAGCCTGAAAACTGCAGAAGAATTAAGTGTGATACGCCTATACTTACTAATGAGCAGACTGCTGCCATTAAGTCGATTGACGATTCAGCTTTTAAGGCTGTTACAATTCCTATGCTTTATAATATTAAAGAGGAAAATGGTCTTGAAAATGCCATTGACAGTATTTTTGAGGCTGTAGATATTGCTATTGACAACGGCTACAATATGATTGTGCTTTCAGATAAGGGTGTTGATGAGGATAAGTGTGCTATCCCTGCATTGCTTGCAGGTGCAGGCTTACACCATCATTTAATAAGACAGGGTACAAGAATGAAGGTTTCCATTATTCTTGAAACAGGTGAGCCTAGAGAAGTACATCATTTTGCCGTGCTTTTAGGCTATGGCGTAGATGCAATTAATCCATATCTTGTTTATGAAACGTTAAAGGATATGGCTGAAAATTCTTATATTACTAAGCCTTGTGATGAAGCGGTTAAGTTATATATTGATGTTGTAACTCACGGTATTGTAAAGATTATGTCCAAGATGGGTATTTCTACAATACAGAGCTATCAGGGTGCACAGATTTTTGAGGCTCTTGGTGTAAGTGAGGCTGTTGTTAATAAGTTCTTTACAGGTACTGTAACAAGAATCGGCGGTATTGAAATTGAGCATATTGACAAGGAAGCCAAGATGCGTCATGCTAAGGCATTTGATCCATTGACTAAGGTGGATGCTCTTGAACCCGGCGGAGATTACAAGTGGAGAAGAAACGGCGAATACCATATGTTTAATCCGCGTTCAATTTATCTTTTACAGAAGGCTTGCCGTGAGGGTGATTATAAGCTTTTCAAGGAATTTACAAAGCTCCAGAATGATACAAGCGAACAGCTTTGTACAATAAGAGGTCTTTTGGATATAAGAACAGTTGACAAGCCGATTAATATTGATGAGGTTGAGTCTGTAGATTCTATTGTTAAGAGATTTAAGACAGGTGCAATGAGCTACGGTTCTATTTCTAAGGAAGCCCATGAGTGTATGGCCATTGCAATGAACAGACTTGGCGGAAAGTCTAACTCAGGTGAAGGCGGCGAGGAAGCCGAAAGATTTACACCCGATGAAAACGGCGATTTAAGACGTTCAGCTATTAAGCAGGTTGCATCAGGCCGTTTTGGTGTAACTATTCATTACCTGCAGAATGCTATTGAAATTCAGATAAAGATGGCACAGGGTGCTAAGCCCGGTGAAGGCGGTCATTTGCCGGGCAAGAAGGTTTATCCTTGGATTGCCAAGGCAAGAAACTCAACTCCGGGTGTAGGTCTTATTTCACCTCCGCCTCATCACGATATTTATTCCATTGAGGACTTGGCACAGTTAATTCATGACTTAAAGAATGCTAACAGAGATGCAAGAATTTCAGTTAAGCTTGTCAGTGAAGCAGGTGTAGGTACTATAGCCGTTGGTGTTGCCAAGGGACGTGCCGATGTTATTCTTGTAAGCGGTTACGACGGCGGTACAGGTGCAGCTCCGAGAACATCTGTAAGACACGCAGGTCTGCCTTGGGAATTAGGTGTAGCTGAAACTCATCAGGCACTTCTTATGAACAATTTAAGAAACAGAGTTGTTATTGAAACAGATGGTAAGTTGTTAACAGGAAGAGATATAGCTGTTGCCTGCCTTTTAGGCGCCGAAGAATTCGGATTTGCTACAGGTCCTCTTATTACAATGGGCTGTGTAATGATGAGAGTTTGTAATCTTGATACCTGCCCTGTAGGTGTTGCTACTCAAAATCCTGAGCTTAGAAAGAAGTTTGCAGGCAAGCCTGAATATGTTGAAAACTTTATGAGGTTTATTGCCCAGGATTTAAGAGAATGGATGGCAAGAATAGGCTGTAAAACAATTAATGAAATGATTGGTCATGTAGAAAAGCTTGTTCCCAAGAAATTAAATCATTGGAAAGCCAAGGAAGTTAATCTTACAAATATGCTTTATCAGCCAAAGATTTGCTCCAATGATTCTGAAAGATACTTTAATGTTAAGCAGGATCACGAGCTTGAAAAGTGTCTTGATGTAAATGCTCTTGTAAGACTTTGTACTCCTGCTATTCAGGAGGGCAAGAAAATTAATGCTTCTCTTGCTATTACTAACATTGACAGAGTCTGCGGTACTATTCTTTCAAGTGAAATCACAAAAAAGTATGGTGTTGAGGGACTTCCTGATGACACTATTAACCTTGAATTTGAGGGCAGTGCAGGTCAGAGCTTTGGTGCATTCCAGACTCACGGTGTAACCATGAAGCTTGTTGGTGATGCAAATGACTATATTGGCAAGGGCTTATCAGGAGGAAAAATAGTTGTTGTACCATCAAATGTATCTAAGTTTGAGCCTGAGGACAATGTTATCATAGGTAATGTTGCATTCTATGGTGCAATAAGCGGTGAGGCATATATTAACGGTATGGCAGGCGAGAGATTCTGTGTAAGAAACTCAGGTATTACTGCTGTTGTTGAGGCTATTGGACAGCACGGCTGTGAGTATATGACAGGAGGACGTGTTGCCGTACTCGGCAAGACGGGAAGAAACTTTGGTGCAGGTATGTCAGGCGGTGTAGCTTATGTTTATAACTATGGCGGTGACTTTGAATCACGATGCAACAAGGAGCTTATCCTTTTAGAGGAAATGACAAGTGACAAGGATATTGCTGAATTAAAGACTATGATTGAAAATCATGTTAAGTATACAGGCTCTAAGAGAGGACAGGAAATTCTTGATAACTTTGATGCTGAGGTTAAGAACTTTATTAAGGTTATTCCCAGAGCATACAAGGAAATGATTGAAGAAATTGACAGAGCTAAGGCAGCAGGCTTAAGTGACGATGACGCTTTACTTGATGCTTTCATTACAGTAAGCGGTTCTACTATTGTTACAAGACCTGAAGCTGCTATTAAATCAGAAAGGGGTGCTAATTAATGGGTAAACCAACCGGATTTATGGAATATGACCGAAAGCTGCCTGAGGATATTAAGCCGGAGGTCAGAATGAAAAATTGGGATGAGTTCCACACTCATTACAGCCTTGAGGAATTACAGACTCAGGGCGCAAGATGTATGAACTGCGGCGTTCCTTTCTGCCACACAGGCAATCCTGTTGTAGGCGGCTGCCCTTTAGGTAATTTAATACCTGAATGGAACGACCTTGTATATCACGGAAAAATTGAAGAGGCTTATAAGCGATTATCCAAGACAAGTAACTTCCCCGAATTTACGGGAAGGGTATGTCCTGCTCTTTGCGAAGGCTCATGTACACTGGGTATGCACGAGCCTGCCGTAACAGTAAAGAATATTGAAGTTCACATTATTGACACAATGTTTGAAAAAGGACTTGTTCAGCCAAGAATTCCTAAAAAGTCTACTGAAAAAAGAGTAGCAGTTGTAGGTTCGGGACCTTCAGGTCTTGCCTGTGCCGATACTCTTAATCAGATGGGTCATAAGGTTACTGTATTTGAGCGTTCTGACAGAGTTGGCGGACTTTTAATGTATGGTATTCCAAATATGAAGCTTGATAAGAAGGTTGTTCAGAGAAGAGTTGATATTCTTACTAAGGAGGGTATTAACTTTGTTACCAGCACTGAAGTGGGAAAGAACTATCCTACTGCAAAGCTTATTAAGGAATTTGACGCCGTTGTATTGTGCTGCGGTGCAACTAAGGCAAGAGATTTGGTTTGTGAAGGCAGAAACGATGTGAAGGGTATTCACTTTGCCGTTGATTTCTTAAAGGCAAATACAAAGAGTCTTCTTGATTCAAAACTTGAGGACAGACAGTATATAAGTGCTGAAGGCAAGGATGTTATTATTGTAGGCGGCGGCGACACAGGTACTGACTGTGTGGGTACTTCAATAAGACATGGATGTAAATCTGTTCATCAGATGGAAATTATGCCTGAAGCCCCTGAAACAAGAACTGTGTCAAATCATTGGCCCCAGTGGCCTCGTATCAAGAAAACCGACTACGGTCAGGAGGAGGCCATAGAGCTTTACGGCAGAGATCCGAGAGAGTATCTTACAACAGTTACTAGGGTTGTGCCTGATGAAAAAGGAAATATTAAAGAGGTACACACTATTCAGGTTAAGTGGAATAATGTAAATGGCAGAATGGTGCCTGAACAGATTCCGGGAACTGAAAAGGTATGGCCTTGCCAGTTAATGTTATTGGCTATGGGCTTTACAGGTCCGGAGGATACATTAATTAAACAGCTTTCTCTTGAAACTGATGCAAGAAGCAATGTTAAGGCTGAATACGGTAAGTATCAGACCAGCCTTAAGGGTGTATTTGCAGCAGGTGACATGAGAAGAGGTCAGAGTCTTGTAGTTTGGGCAATTCATGAAGGCAGAGAGGCTGCCAAGGCTTGTAATGAGTATTTAAACAGAAAGTAAAGGAAGTTTTGTTAAAAGGATTGCGGAAGATGTCCGCAGTCCTTTTTTTTAAATTTATTTCTGAAACTTGTACAGCTATTTATATAAAAACTCGTGAAAAATTTTATTAAAAACTATTGACAAAGTTTAGACCCTGTGGTATATTATAGTTAAAGTTAGCACTCGGTTTAGTTGAGTGCTAACAAATAAAATACAGGCATAAATTGAGAAGGTGACGATATTGAAGCTTAATGAAAGAAAAATCAAAATTTTAGAAGCTATTATCACCGACTATATTGCTACTGCAGAGCCTGTTGGTTCAAGAACTATAGCAAGGAAATATGATTTGGGAATTTCTCCTGCAACCATTCGTAACGAAATGAGTGATTTGGAAGAAATGGGTCTTATTGAACAGCCTCATACGTCGGCAGGCCGTATTCCTTCTGAAACAGGCTATAGAATGTATGTGGATAACATGATGCATTCAAGAGAGCTGACAAGTGACGAGGTAGAATTTCTTAAAAATGCTATTTCGCTTAATGTAAACAGAGTTGAATATCTTATGCAGCAGACAGCAAGGGCGCTTTCCATGCTTACAAGCTACACTACAGTGGTTACCGAGCCTAAAAGTACCAAGGTTAAGATAAGGCATATACAGCTTGTTCCAATTGATTCAAGTGCAGTTGCGGCTGTTGTTGTAACAGACAGCAAAACCATTAAGAATCATATTATAAAGGTAAAGTCAGTGCCTGATATGGAAGGACTTTATAATATCTCAAATGAGATTAATAATATTATAAGGGATTATTCTCTTGAAGATATTGACAGAGAGGCGGCGGCTAACCTTATTAACAGGTTTACCGATTATAAAGAGCTTATTGCTAAGGTGTTTAAGGCGATTATCTCAACGGTACAGCAGGAAGAGGATGTTCACTTGTATACAAGCGGAGTCAGAAATCTTTTAGGCTTTCCGGAATTTAGTGATATACAAAAGGCAAGGAATATTTTTCAGGCTTTTGAAGAAAAGGATATGCTCATAACCCTTTTAGGCAAGGGTGATGATACATCTGCTGATAAGATTCAGATTCTTATAGGCGGTGAAAACAAAATGGAGGAGTTGAAGGATTGCAGTATTGTAAAGGCTAATTACAGGTTTGGTGACAATTCCATGGGTAAAATAGGCATAATTGGACCTACAAGGATGAACTATTCCCAAACCGTGTCTGTGCTTGATGAGATTATTAAAAAACTTAATAGCATAATTGATGCCATGCTTTACAATGGAGATGATGGAGGTTATGATGGATAGTAATTTGGATAAGGAAAAAATGGAAGAAACCGTAGATACTGCAGTGGAAACTGAGAGCTTAGAAGAAACTACAGAAGAGTCTGCAGGCAATACAGAAGAAACTGAGATTAATGAAAATGAAAAAACTGAAGAGGAAACTCTTGAGGAAAAGCTTGTAAAGGCAGAAGAACAGGTTAAAGAGGCTCAGGATAAGTGGTTAAGACAGCTTGCTGAGTTTGAGAATTTCAGAAAAAGGACAAATCAGGAAAAACAGGGTATGTATAACAATGGTGTGAGAGATACTATTGAAAAGTTTTTACCTGTTGTTGATAATTTTGAAAGGGCTGTTGCTGCAACAGAGGATAAGGAAAGCAGTACCTATAAGGGGATTGAAATGATTTTAAAGCAGATGCTTGAAGTTATGAAGGCTTTGGGTGTTGAAGAAATTCCGGCAGAGGGAGAACCCTTTGACCCTAATGTTCATGCAGCGGTAATGCATATTGAAGACGAGGGCTGTGACGAAAATGTTGTAGTTGAAGTTTTCCAGAAGGGTTATAAACATGGGGATAAGGTAATAAGACCGGCTATGGTTAAGGTTGCAAACTGAGAAAGAACTGATTGATTATTCAGTGGCTTTCTGCCCCATTCTATATAATAAAAGTCGTATATATTTTAAAAAGGAGAGAGAATAATGGGAAAAATTATTGGTATTGATTTAGGTACAACAAATTCTTGTGTAGCTGTTATGGAAGGCGGTCAGCCAACTGTTATTGCCAATGCAGAGGGTGAAAGAACTACTCCTTCCATTGTAGGCTTTACAAAGAGCGGTGAGAGATTAGTGGGTGAAACTGCTAAGCGTCAGGCTGTTACCAATGTAGACGGTACAGTTATTTCTATTAAAAGACATATGGGTGAGGATTACAAGTTTGCTAATGACGGTAAGCAGTATTCTCCTCAGGAAATTTCAGCTATGATTCTTCAGAAATTAAAGAAGGATGCAGAGGCTTATATCGGTGAGAGCGTAACAGAGGCTGTTATTACTGTTCCAGCTTATTTTACCGATGCACAAAGACAGGCAACTAAGGATGCAGGTAAAATTGCCGGCCTTGATGTTAAGAGAATTATTAATGAGCCAACGGCTGCCGCTTTAGCTTATGGACTTGATAATGAGCAGGAGCAGACTATTATGGTATATGACCTTGGCGGCGGTACATTTGATGTATCTATTATTGAAATTGGTGACGGTGTAATCGAGGTTCTTGCCACAAGCGGTAATAACCATTTGGGCGGTGACGATTTTGACCAGAGAATTATTGATTATTTGGTAAATGATTTTAAGGCTAAGGAGGGTATTGACCTTTCAGCAGATAAGATGGCTATGCAGAGATTAAAGGAAGCTGCTGAAAAGGCTAAGAAGGAATTATCCTCAGCAACAACTTCTAACATTAATATTCCTTACATTACAGTTGGTGCAGACGGTCCTAAGCATTTAGACGTAACTTTATCAAGAGCTAAGTTTAATGAATTGACTCATGATCTTGTTGAGGCTACTTTAGGTCCTGTGCAGACAGCCTTAAAGGATGCTGATATTTCTGCAGGTGAATTGACTAAGGTATTGCTTGTTGGCGGTTCTACAAGAATCCCTGCTGTACAGGAGGAAGTACAGAAGATTACAGGCAAGGAGCCTTTTAAGGGCATTAATCCTGATGAGTGTGTTGCTATCGGTGCATCTATTCAGGGCGGTAAGCTGGCAGGTGATGAGGGTGCAGGCTCTATCCTTCTTCTTGATGTAACTCCTCTTACATTAGGTATTGAAACTGCAGGCGGTGTTGCAACTGCTTTAATTCCAAGAAATACTACTATTCCTACAAATAAGAAGCAGATTTTCTCAACTTATGAGGACAATCAGACTGCTGTTGATATTAATATTGTTCAGGGTGAAAGACCAATGGCAAGAGATAACAAGAGCCTGGGCAGATTCCGTCTTGACGGCATTGCTCCGGCACCAAGAGGTATCCCTCAGATTGAGGTTACATTTGATATTGATGCTAATGGTATCACCAAGGTTTCTGCTAAGGATTTAGGTACAGGCAAGGAACAGGACATTACAATTACATCTTCCACCAATCTTTCCGATGAAGAAATTGATAAGGCTGT
Source organism: Clostridia bacterium (assembly GCA_030524425.1). GTDB lineage: Bacteria > Bacillota > Clostridia > Lachnospirales > CAG-274 > Gallispira. Next base: position 10,435 of record JAUNGN010000045.1, read on the forward strand.
TAAGGAAGCTGAACAGTATGCAGAGCAGGATGCTAAGAGAAAGGAAGCTGTTGACACTAAGAATCAGGCTGACAGCTTAGTATTCCAGACTGAAAAGCTTTTAAAGGACTTAGGAGACAAGATTAGTGATGAAGATAAGGCTAAGCTTGAGGGCGAGGTTGAAAACTTAAAGAAGGTTAATGATGGTCTTGCGGCTGAAAATATGAGTGAAACTGATGTTGCTACATTAAAGACTGCTTGTGAGGCTTTAAATACTGTTGTTCAGGAATTCTCAACCAAGATGTATGAAGCTGCTCAGGCTGCAGGTGTTGACCCTAATGCTCAGGGTACTGCAGGCGGTGCAGGTGCTGATGATGACATCATCGACGGTTAATAAGGGATGAACTTTAAAATATGTGCAAAGAGTCAGAGCAGAATAGCCCTGACTCTTTGTGTTGCAGATTTGTAAAGAGGTGAGATTATGGCTTCCAAAAGAGATTATTATGAAGTCCTTGGCGTAAGCAAGGGGGCTTCAGATGCGGAAATAAAAAAAGCATACAGAAAAATGGCTAAGAAGTATCACCCCGATGCTAACCCTGATAACAAAGAAGCTGAGGCAAAGTTTAAAGAGGTTAATGAGGCCTATGAAATATTGAGTGACCCTCAGAAAAAGGCTGCATATGATCAGTATGGCCATGCTGCCTTTGAACAGGGTGGTATGGGTGCAGGCGGTTTTAGCGGTATGGATATGGGTGACATATTCAGTGATATATTTGGCGGCGGTTTTAGCAGTGGTTTCAGTGATATATTTGGAGGGGGAGGCTCCCGCAGAAGAGGTCCTCAGCGCGGCTCTGATTTACAGATGAATTTAACTATTTCGTTTGAAGAGTCTATGTTTGGCTGTCAAAAGGAAATCACTGTTCCTGTAAGTGAAAAGTGTACTGATTGTAACGGAACAGGTGCTAAGGCAGGTACAACCGCTGAAACTTGTCCTAACTGCCACGGTACAGGTCAGGAAAGAGTTACTACAAGAACCCCTTTTGGTATGGCTCAGACTGTAAGAACCTGTTCACAATGCGGCGGAGAAGGCAAAATTATAAAGGAAAAGTGTCCTAAGTGCAGCGGCAATGGCAGTATTACCACAAAGAAAACCATTACAGTTGATATACCTAAGGGCATTGCCCATGGTCAGTCTATAAGAAAGAAGGGCTATGGCTCAGCAGGTACCAAGGGCGGGTCTAACGGTGATTTGTTTATACAGATTCTTGTAAGTCCAAGCAAACAGTTCCAAAGACAGGGCAATGACCTTTATACAGAGGTGCCTGTTAACATTGTTCAGGCAACACTCGGCGCTGATATTAAGATTCCTACAATTGACGGTGAGGAAACCTATACAATCAAGGCAGGTACTCAGCCGGGAACTAAGATAACCTTAAGAGGCAAGGGTGCTTATAATGTAAGAAATGATAAGGCAAGAGGCAATCTTATTGTTACCCTTAAGGTTGTTGTTCCTACCGACCTTAAAAAAGAGCAAAGGGAGCTTTTGCAGAAATTCGGAGACAGCTTAAACGGTACAGCAAGCAAGAAAAAGGGATTTTTTGGCAAGTAAATTTTATGGCAACTGATTAAAAATCAGCATGGAAAATTGTTTTCTATGCTGATTTTTTTTAATTTTCAGTTTTTGTTATTTACCTCTTGACTAATTATTACAAAAATCTTAATATTATAATATAAATAAAAACAGAAAGGAAATTAAAAAAGGTGTTTATTCCAAAGCTATTTCAGATTATGAAGGAGTCCCCTCAGGATTTGAAGGGCAAAAATCTTGTAAATGATATTATTTCGGGACTTATTGTTGCAGTTGTTGCACTGCCTCTATCCATTGCCCTGGCAATTTCCTCGGGAGTAGGTCCGGAGGTTGGTCTTATTACTGCAATTATTGCAGGATTTCTTATTTCATTTTTAGGCGGAAGCCGAGTACAGATTGGCGGTCCTACTGCGGCCTTTGTTGTTATTATCTGTGGCATAATTGAGCAATATGGTATTGATGGTCTTATTATTGCTACTATTATGGCAGGTGTATTTCTTATTTTGTTTGGTATATTAAAGCTGGGTGATGTTATTAAGTTTATACCTTTCCCAATTACTGTGGGATTTACTACGGGTATTGCCGTAACATTGTTTTCAACACAGCTTAATGACTTTTTAGGAATGAATATTTCAGGCATAAGTTCTGAATTTATACCTAAATGGGGTACATATTTACAAAATTTGGACAAAATCAATATTATGGCGGCAGGTGTTGGTGCAGCAAGTATTGTTATAAGCCTGTTGTGGGGTAAAATAAACAAAAAAATTCCCGGCTCTCTTATTGCACTTATTGCCACTACTGTTATAGTATACTTTTTACAGCAAAATGGTATGGCAGAATCAGTGCAGACTATAGGCTCTAAATTTACAGACCTTAAGGGTGCTGTGCCTATGCCTCACATACCAAGTCTTGAGGGTGTTGATGTGGCTGCTCTTATTCAGCCTGCCCTTACCATTGCTATTTTAGCAGGTATTGAGTCACTCCTTTCTGCAGTTGTTGCTGATGGTATGACAGGTGATAAGCATAACTCAAATCAGGAATTAATAGCTCAGGGTATAGCCAATATAGGCTCTGCCTTATTTGGGGGATTGCCTGCTACAGGTGCTATTGCAAGAACTGCTGCTAATATAAGAAACGGCGGAAGAACCCCTGTTGCAGGTATGGTTCATGCAGTCGTTTTGCTTATTATTATGCTTGTTGCCATGCCTTTGGCAAAGCTTATACCTATGCCTACCCTTGCAGGTATTCTTATTGTTGTAAGCTGGAATATGTGTGAGTTTAAGGAGTTTGCTGAAATTGCAAGAACAACTAAGAGTGATTTGTCAATCCTTATACTGACATTTGTGCTTACTGTTGTGTTTGACCTTGTTGTTGCCATTGAAATAGGTATGGTTCTTGCTATGTTCCTGTTTATGAAGAAGATGTCAGAAAGCTTTAATATTAATACTGTTTCAAAGGAGCATGAAAACGATACCTATAAGTATATAGACAATGAAATTATGGTTTATGAGCTTGCAGGTCCTATGTTTTTTGGTGCATCCACAAGATTTATGGACACTATGAAGAAAATGAATATTAAAAGTGACGTACTTATATTGAGAATGACTAATGTGCCTATTATTGATGGAACTTCCCTTGATTCCCTTAAGTATGTTATAGATTATGCAAAGACCCATCACATCCTTGTGCTTTATGCAGAGCTGCAGCCTCAGCCTATGAAGGTGCTTAAGAAGTTTGGCTGTGAAAAGAGAATGGGTAAGGAAAGATTTTTCGATACTATGGATGAGGCTTATGCCTTTGCACAGGAAATTGTAACTATTAGTAAGGAAAACAGAAAAAAGAGAGAAAAGAAAAGGTTAGTTAAATAATTTATATGGGGCTGTCACAGATCAGTAAGAAAATTTCTGATTTGCGGCAGCCCCTTAAATTAAAGGCATTGATTATCAGATTATTTTATAGATATTTAATAGCCTAAAGTACCATATATGTTGTTTCTGTCTGTTGACCAGTTAAGAGGTATTTCCATTACATCAAGCAATGAACTTGTTGGAATATAGTATGTACTGTTTTCAATATAAGGTGACTTTGCGAGAGTTTTAGTTTCGCCATTTGCATAATATTTATTTGATGCTGAATTAAATACATAGGTATTGTTATTATAGTTTACTGCGAGAGTCTTTGTATCGGCATTATAGCTATACCTGGCGCCAATAGCACTAAATACTTTTGCTGCAGGTGCATAAAGACCGTCGGTCTTAACTGCTGTATCTATTGTTTCACTGCCTGCATTAAGCTTTATATTTGTGAATTCGCTGAAATCTTTTTTTGCAATAAGGGCATGAATTCCCTTAGTTTTATCTACAGCCTGAGAAACCTCGTAATCTGTAGCAGCACTGAGGTAAGCATAGGCGATTTTTCGCTCAACACCGAGCTGTTCGGATATAAAGTCAATAGATTCTCTTACTGACTGTTTCATGGCTTCATCAAGATCCTCATTTAAGCCTACAGGAATCCAGTAATCCTCTGTCTCACCAAATACCATATCAAAATTATTTGAATCCCCCGGAATTTCACTTGATCCCTTTTTAATAACTGTTAATCTGAGGTCTGCTCTTAAAGATCCCTCAAGGGCTGTCAATGCAACCTCGCCGTCTCCCTGTGCAAAATGAGGATCACCTGTATAAAACAGTGCACCTGCAACATCTACAGGGAGATATACAGTTGAGCCAACTCCAAGCTCATTAATATCAATATTGCCTCCGAGTCTTGTAGGCGGTACTGTACTGTGTTTTTCTGATGAATTTTCAGCATTTCCCATTAATCCAAGGAAAGGTTTAATGGGAAATGTAATTTCCTTTCCATTCTGATACATATAACCTACATAGTTTTCTCCCGCCTTTTTTATAGGTGTGTATACTGAAACATTACCGTATTTATCAGGTTCAAGAGGTGATGCATCCTCCTGTCTTGGGGTATCTTCAGGAAATTCATCAACAAGTACTCCTTTATAGTGTCTGTTGGAAATAACACCATAAGGAACTCTTGGTGTAAGAGAAAGGACTTCAACCTTTAACACATCTCCGGGTTCAGCACCTTCTACATATATAGGGCCTGTTACAACATGAGGACCGTCAGTGTCAAAATCATGAGGCTTGTCGGAAGATGCTATTTCAATTCCGTCAGTTAATATCTGATTTTCAGGCACACCCTTTGATGTAAAGTATTTTACAGGATCCTTTCCCTGATCCTCAAGTATACCTTCGTGAGAAAGGGTATCTATTGTTATTGTGCTGCCTGATGGGATATTGCATACAGGCTTTGAATCCTTTGTGGGAAGTACACCCCAGTAGGTTGTGTCGACATTAGTGTCAATATAGTATTCTCCCTTTACAATTCCGTCTTCTTTAGATTGAAGTATTGTAAAGTCACTGTTATCTGCAAGGGCAGGGACAGACAGAGATAATGCAATAATAAGAGATGCTGCGGATGCTATTAATTTTTTCATAATTTTTTTCCTCCATTTTTTGTTTTTTTTCAGTACTGAACAATAAAAAAGGCAGATAGGGAATTAGACTTCCCTGTCTGCCTTGATTAATGGCTATTATAGCACAATGATTTTTGTATTGCAATAGTAAAATTAAATATTGCAAAAATAAAGTAATACATATTTAAAACTTTCCAAAATAAAGAATTGACTTTACTATAACTAAAATTTATAAAGTAATTGTGTAGAGTTGAAAATTCGGAAATTATGTTGTATTATATAAAGGTAATAAATATAGAGGGGTGTAAATTTATGTATTTGGATGGATTAGATGAAATTGATAAGAGGATTATTGAGCTTTTGACTGACAATGCAAGAATGTCATTTGTGGATATAGGCAAGGAAGTTAATCTTTCAAGAGTGGCTGTAAAGACAAGGATAATGGCTCTTGAGAATAGAGGTATTATTGAAAAGTATACTATCATTGTTAATCCGCAGAATATTAACAATTCTATTTCGGCATATATTGAAATTGAAGTTAAACCCGAAAATTTTAATGAAGTTACAAAAATATTAAATGAAAATCCTATTGTTACAAAGCTTTACAGACTGACAGGCAATAATAAGCTTCATATTCATACTTTGGCGGCTGATAATAAGGAAATGGATTATTTTATGGAAAATGTTATATATAAGCTGCCGGGAATTGTAAAAATAAACTGTGATTACATAATGTCAAGAGTTAAGGACATAATAGGACTTAAATTATAATATAAAAAGGACAGGCAGCAGATAATTAACTGTGAGGTGACCCCCAAAAGTTAGACTTTATACAGCGTAGCGGTTTTCGGACTGCT
>JAUNGN010000071.1 GCA_030524425.1 Clostridia bacterium
CTGACAGGCTATAAAAACAGCAAGGGTACAGCTGCGGCTTATGCTTATTTACCAAGTCATTACAGAATGTCAAAGACTGTGGACGGGGTGGTTACTCAGCATATATGGGACGGTGACAATGTAGTAGCAGAGGCAAATTCGGCTAATGCAATATTGAGAAGCTATACAAGAGGACATCAGTTATTAACAGATGATGACAGACGAGCATATATGTATGACGGTCATGGAAATCTTGTTCAGCAGAACAGGGGAACTGCTGCCGAAAATGTTACAAGATATGATGCTTATGGTAATAAGATAGAAAAATCAGGTACTGCTAATGATACACCTTTCGGATACTGTGGTGAATATCTTGATAAGGAAAGCGGATTGATTTATCTAAGGAATAGGTATTATGACAGTGAAAGCGGCAGGTTTATAAGTGAAGACCCTATTCGCTCAGGAATGAATTGGTACAGTTATTGCTCGAATGACCCGATTAACAAAATAGATCCTTGGGGATTGATTGATGTTTTTGCAAGAAATTATTTGGAGGAACGTGGTGCAGAAGTAACCTATACTGGGAATGGAACTGCATCAGTTAGGTATAATGGCAAAACATATAAAATATCAGGTACAATAAACAGTGATGGACGTATGGTAATGGATGATACTGACATTGACAATATTTTGGGGTGGACGGCAACAGTATATTATTTTTACGGAAGTGACCAAACAGAACATGCAACGAGCAATATTAAAGACTTGAGGAATAATGGATATGCTGTAATATCGACTCTTATTACTAGTACATCTGATTTTACAGATGCATACAATGCAATGCCTTCAACAGTTGATATTGTAATTGTAAATCAACATGGGAGCCCTTCTTCTGTTAGCTATATGAATTTAAGTAAACTGGACATGACAAAAAGAATTGGTACTTTTGTTTTACTATCGTGTAATGCAGGGCATCAATGGACTGGGTCTGAAAGTATGGCATCACAAATAGCAAATGCAAGTGGTGGAAATATAGAGCAACTTATTGCTGCAGATGGAACACATTTTAGAGGCAGATTTTGGAATCCCTATAGAGGTATTAAGGTTGAGGGAGATTCAAAATGGGAAGATTATATTGATTCTTCTTTTGAAGAAAGTGCGAAATCGCAAGGATTTATTAGATACCAGTGGAATGGAACGTCTTATGAAAAAAATTCCATAGGACATTCCTTCAGTTCGGTAAGAAGTTTATTAAAAAAGGTAGGTGCGTAATAATGAATTTATCCAAAAAATGTTTCTTGACAATTCTTACAGTGTGTATTTTGGTTGTCATAATTATAATTGTTCTGTATTTTGTATTTTTCTTTAACAAAACTACAATTCAAGGAGATAGTATGGAAAAATTAACTGAACTAATGAAGATGGATTTCTCGGATGTTGAGATAACAGACATTCAGTATAAGTACGCAAAAGACAAAGCTGTTGGAGGAACTCGTACTCAAATATTTGTTTTTTTAAAAGAATCCAGTGAATTGGAATCCAAAGAGTATTATATTAACAGCGATGGAGAGGGAATATTTGATCCGAATTTAGAACATATTCCATCCAAGCATATTGAAGACTTAAAAGAAATAGGCATAGAATTATCTCAGATTCAAAAACACGGAGTAAACTATAACCAAATTAAAGTTGGGTTTTCAATTGTGCCTTATACGATTCATTGGTACCAAATTGATGAATCTTATGACGGTAAAAGTAATGTTGTTTTAATTGCGTCTGTTCCTCGTAAAATATCAATAAGCAAGATAGTTGACGAATAAGACAGAGGGATGGTTTTGTTGCTTTGTTAGGCAGACATAAAGTATAAGAAAATGGTTATGGTTCTAATGTCTTAAAAGGTATTATTTATGGGAACAAAAGTTATTTCTTTAATAAAATATTAAATTTTATTAAATCAAATGATAATAAAGGTATAAATAAACTAAAAGAATTATTTAAAAATTAATATTTTTAATGACAAGGATAGAACAAAGAAACGTTCTATCCTTGTTTAATATGCAGTTAATACTGCACATTATTACTTATATAGTAT
>JAUNGN010000011.1 GCA_030524425.1 Clostridia bacterium
AAACTGACCTCCAATCGTTAGATTTTTTAGGTCTAACTTTTGGGGGTCAGTTCACAAAAATCAGTGCAATAGCCGTTTTATATTTCATATTAATATCAGCATTCAAGTGCTGAAATCACGTTATTTGTAATTCGTTTAAACTCTTCTGCTATTTCAGCTTTTATATTACTGTATCCGTTGTCAGCCATACCTGATACAGTTACATCGGTAGGAAGTTCACCTAAAAGAGCAATTTCATTTTGAATTAAAAATTCCGTTGTATTTTCGCCGTCGTAAATTTTTATTTTTTCACCGCAGTGAGGACAAATAATGTAACTCATATTTTCTACCAAACCTAATATTGGAACATTAAGCATTTTTGTCATATTTATTGACTTTGATACTATCATATTTACCATATCCTGCGGAATACTTACCATTACAATACCGCTTAAAGGTATGCTTTGCATTACTGTAAGAGAAATATCACCTGTTCCCGGAGGCATATCCACAATAAGATAATCAAGCTCGCCCCAAAGTGCCTCTACCCAAAATTGCTTAACGCAGTTTGAAAGCATTGCACCTCTCCATACTACAGGCTGATTTTCATCAGGAAGCATAAGATTTAAGCTTAATACTTTAATGCCGTCTTCATTTTCAACAGGTATAATAAGGTTATTTTCTGCAAAGGCTCTTTTACCTGTTAATCCCATAAGTCTGCACGCACTGGGTCCTGTAATATCGGCATCTAAAAGACCTACTGAAAAGCCTTTTTGTGCCAGTTCCTTTGCAAGCATTGCTGATACTGTTGATTTACCAACACCGCCTTTACCGCTCATTACACCGATAATATTTTTTACTTTGTTAAGTGGATTGTTTTCAATACCACATTTGCCGCTGTCATTGCCACACTTGCCGTGTGACGGACATGAACTGCAGTCTGCCATTATATTTGTCTCCTTTGTTAAAATTTGTATTAATTAAACTTTCTTTGTCTTACGACCTCGTACATAATAAGTCCTGCTGACACACTTGCGTTAAGTGAATCAATACTGCCATACATAGGAATGCCTACTGTAAAGTCGCACTTCTTTTTAACAAGCTCACTTACGCCTGTACCTTCATTACCTATTACAAGGGCAATTGCTCCTTTTAGGTCGGACTTAAAATATTCTCCGCCTGCCATATCAGCACAGGCAACCCATATATTTTCCTTTTTTAATTCTTCAATAGCTCTTGCCATATTTGTTACTCTTGCTACAGGTACAAATTCCAAGGCACCTGCAGATGTTTTACTTACAATAGCTGTCAAGCCAACTGCTCTTCTTTTTGGTATTACGACGCCGTGGGCACCTGCTGCGTCAGCAGTTCTTATTATTGCACCTAAATTGTGAGGGTCAGTTACTTCATCACATAAAATAATGAATGGATCCTCACCCTTATTTCTTGCATTTTCAATGATATCACTTAGTTCACAGTATTCGTGGGCAGGGCAAAGGGCAATAACTCCCTGGTTGTTGTTGCTCTTTGAAATAAGTGCCATTTTTTCCTTGTCTGCTTCCTGAACAATGATACCCTTTTCTCTGGCTTTTGCAACTATTACTTTTAGTGTACCCTCAATTCCGCCTTTTTTTACAATAATTTTGTCAATAGGCTTATCATGATTTAATGCCTCTAAAACCGGATTTCTGCCTTCAAGCTGTAAGCCTTCCTCAAAAGCTGAGTTGTCCTCATATTTCTGTGCTCTGCTGTCACGAGGTCTGAAATTTCGTTTTTCGGGACGTTTATCTGACTTCATTTTGCTTCTTCTGTTGTCTTGTCTTTTCATATTTTTCTCCTCTCAGACGGATATTTCTTTCAAACCGATATTATATAACTCCTCAATTCTGTCATATTCGCCTTTTAAATAAAGATAGCCGAAAAGTGCCTCCACACCCGTGGCACGTCTGTAGTCCACTATAGACTGATTTTTTGCTGAAGTGTGGCTTTTGGCATTTCTTCCTCTTTTAAGTACGCCAAGCTCGTCTTCTGTCAGTTTACCCTCTATGGCTGAATACATCTTTGACTGTGATGTGGCATTTACAATAGACTTTGCTTTTTTATGCATTGTATTTACGGGTGCATTACCCTCTGCAACTATCATACCTCTTGTAAGCAAATCAAATATCGTATCTCCAATAAAGGCAAGAGCAAGAGAATTAAGGGTTTTAGGGTCAGCATTTATGTTTTTAAATATCTCCATATTTCTCCTATTTATAAGACCAGCGAACTCCTGCTCTTGTGTCTTCAATTACTACGCCCTTGCTGCTTAATTCTTCTCTTATGGCATCAGCTCTTGCAAAATCCTTTGCCTTTTTGGCTGCTGTTCTTTCTGCAATAAGTGCTTCAACTTCATTTGCTGAAATTTGCTCATCTTTAGCTTCTTCAATAGGCTTAATACCAAGTATATCACAGAGAGTAAGCATTTTTTCTCTGATGGCGGTTACAAAATCCTTTGAGGAGTTTTCTGATACATTTACATTTGCAAACTTGGCAATTTCAAAAATGGCAGTTACTGCATCAGCTGTGTTAAAGTCATCATCCATTGCCTTTTCAAACTGCACTCTGAATTTGTCAGCATCTTCATTAAGCTTTGCCTCATCTTCTGTCATTGTGCCCTGAGCCTTGCTTTCCATAAATAAAAGTGACTTGTAAGCATTTTTAATTCTGTCAAGGCCTGCACCTGCTGATTCCATTAATTCCTTTGAGAAGTTAATGGGGCTTCTGTAATGACCGCTTAAAATAAAGAATCTTACTACGTCATAAGGAATATGCTCGACAATTTCTCTAAGTGTAAAGAAATTGCCTAAAGATTTGCTCATTTTTTTATTATCTACATTTATAAAGCCATTGTGCAGCCAATATTTGGCAAATGGCTTTCCGTTAGCCGCTTCCGACTGTGCAATCTCATTTTCGTGGTGAGGGAAAACAAGATCCTCACCGCCTGCGTGTATGTCAATAGTATCGCCTAAGTATTTCTTAGCCATTACCGAACACTCAATATGCCAGCCCGGTCTGCCCTGACTCCATGGTGACTCCCAATAAGGCTCACCTTCTTTTTTAGGCTTCCAAAGAACAAAGTCCATAGGACTTTTCTTTGTTTCATCTACAGCAATTCTGGCACCGGCCTCAAGGTCGTCAATATTTTTGCCTGAAAGTTTGCCGTAATCGGCAAAGGATTTTGTGTCATAAAATACACTGCCGTTTACTTCGTAAGCATGCCCTTTGTCAATAAGGGTCTGTATCATTTCAATAATGCCGTCCATTTCCTCCGTTACCTTTGGATTTTTGGTTGCAGGCTCAACATTAAGACCTTCGGCATCCTTTTTGGCTTCTTCAATATATCTTTCTGAAATTACCTTTGAGTCTACACCTTCGGTTATTGCCTTTTTTATAATTTTGTCATCTACATCAGTAAAATTCTGAACATAGTTTACCTCATAACCCTTATATTCCATATATCTTCTTATTGTATCAAATATAACATAAGGTCTTGCATTTCCGATATGGATATAATCATATACGGTAGGACCGCATACATACATCTTTACTTTTCCCGGTTCAAGAGGTACAAACTCTTCTTTTTGCCTTGTTAATGTGTTATAAACTTTCATTGGCTTTCTCCTTTCTCTTTCTTTAATTCTTCTATTTCATTCTGCATTTTACTAAGCTGTATTCGTAATTTACATATTTCCATTTCAACAGGGTCAGGCAGTTTAATTTGGTCAAGAGTATCTGAGGGACTTGCCAGATTGTTTCTGTCAACTGTTCTGCCGGGGATACCGACAACAGTGGAATAAGGCGGTATATCCTGTAATACTACGGAACCTGCGCCAATTTTGCTGTCATGACCTATTGTAATAGGTCCAAGAACTTTTGCTCCTGAGCCTACCATTACATTACTTTCTATTGTAGGGTGGCGTTTGCCGATGTCTTTGCCTGTACCTCCAAGGGTTACATTCTGATAAATAAGAACATTATCGCCTATTTCACAGGTTTCACCTATAACAACTCCCATACCATGGTCAATAAACACACCATGACCTATTGCAGCTCCCGGATGAATTTCTATGCCTGTGAGCCATCTTGATAACTGGGATATAAGTCTTGCTAAAAAAAACAAGTGAACTTTATAAAGGCGATGGGCAATTTTATGTGATATCATTGCCCAAAAGCTTGAATATAGTATAACCTCAATACTGCTTTTAATTGCAGGGTCTTTTCTTTTGACGGTTTCTACTTCTTTCCTTACACCAAAGAATATTCCTATAAGTATAAGAAATATTACAAGCATAATTATAAAGGCTTTCATATACTCACTCCAATTACAAAAAAATAAAGCCACCCTCTTATAGAGACGATGACTCGTGGTTCCACTCTAATTCCGTAAAAAACGGCACTTCATAACCTTTAACGCAGTTACACGGAGCAGACTACTGATATTTCACCTGCCCGGCTCGGAAATGCACTTCATCAATACTTGCCTTAGAGCACTCACAGCTTTTTATGCTCCTCTCTGAAAGGTTTGTATAGATTACTCTTTTCGTCGCAGCCTTTTTAATATACTATGTATTTTATACTTAAAAGGTGAAAATGTCAAGTTAAATTACTGTTTATTTCACCCAAGGCAAATAAACAGCAGTTTTGATTACAAGAAAGACGTGAGTATTAAAACCTCACGTCTTTAGATTACATTTCTATAAGACACACAGCCTTAGAAGAAATACCTTCACCGCTGCCCGTAAAGCCAAGCTCTTCTTCGGTAGTTGCCTTAACATTTATATCATCAGCATTCATATTAAGTGCTTTGGCTATATTTTTCTCCATATCTGCAATATATGGCCTCATTTTTGGTTTTTGCGCCACAATTATTGAATCAATATTTATTATATTAATATTTTTTTTATCCATTTCTTCTTTAACGTATTTTAAAAGTGTAATGCTTGAAATATCTTTGTACTTAGGGTCTGTATCGGGGAAAAGCACACCGATATCACCAAGCTTTGATGCACCTAAAAGTGCATCCATAATAGCATGAATAAGTACATCTGCATCTGAATGTCCAAGAAGACCCTTTTCATAAGGTATTTCAACTCCGCCTAAAATCAATTTCCTGTTTTCTGTTAATTTGTGAACATCATATCCTAATCCAACTCTCATTTTCATATTTAGTCCTCCAAACTGTTTTTTTAGCTGTCCTTATTTGAAGATATTTTATAAAATATCTTCAATATCAAATTGACCGTTAATGTTTGACTTATCATCATTTAAGGCAAAACCTGCAATTCTTGCAAGCTCCTTAATTGTATTTAAGGAAACCTTTTTACCTCTGTATTCAATGAGGTTGTCCATTTCACCTGTAAATATGTCGGCAGGTGCATATTTTTTAAGTACAATCATGTCATTGTTTGTAAATATTTCGACAGCATCGCCTTCTTTTAAATTAAACTGAGCTCTTAGTTCACTGGGAAGTACCATTCTCCCCAATGCATCGATTTTCCTTACAATGCCTGTAGATTTCATTCAATTCCTCCCTTGTTTAGTCTTGTATTTATATTAACAAATTTGGAAAAAATTGTCAATATTGGTAATAAAAATGTAATATAGTGTAATTATACATTTTTTGACAAAAAATTGCAATAAAATTTATAAACTGACTTTTTGGAATAACAAATTAGTTTATTATAAATTGATTTGAATTTACAATATATAGGGAGAAGATTTAAACATTGCTATTATATAATTTATGTATTAAAATAAGTATATGAAAAAAATAATTAAGTTATATATAAATTTGCGGGGGCTGAATATATGATATATACATTTACTTTAAATCCGGGTCTTGATTATATAATGGAAATTGATGATATTGAGACCGGCAGAATTAACAGGAGCAGGTCTGAAACTCTTAAGGCAGGAGGAAAGGGCATAAATGTCACAAAGGCGCTTAAAGAGCTTGGAATTGAAAGTATGGCTTGTGGCTTTGAGGCAGGTACGGTTGGCAGAGCTATTTTGGAGGAGCTTAATAAAAATGAAATCAGTCACAATTTTATTGAGGTTAAAGGCTGTTCAAGAATAAATGTTAAGCTTAAATGTAAAAAAGAAACGGCTATTAACGGCAGAGGATGTATGGCATCTGTTGAGGATATTGATAAATTATGCCTGAAAATTAAAAGTACGGATAATGATTATATTGTATTGTCAGGTTCGGTTTGCAGAGGAATCGGCGACAATAGTTATGCTTATATTATGAAAAAGGTTAAGGGCAGGTTTATAGTGGATGCTTCAGGGGATTTACTTACAAATACTCTTAAATATAAGCCTTTTTTAATTAAGCCTAACCATATTGAGCTTGGTGAAATATTTAACCGTGAAATTGCATGTTTTAAAGATGGCATTTATTACGGCAAAAGGCTTTGGGAAATGGGAGCTCAAAATGTAATTGTATCTATGGGGAAAATGGGAGCTGTATTTGTAAACGGCAGTGAAGAATATATAATCAGGTCTGAAAGCGTTGATGCTGAAAATACTGTTGGTGCAGGTGATACCATGGTGGCAGGATTTTTGTATAAATATATCAGCGGAGAAGGCTATAGAGAAAGTCTGCAGTTTGCGGTCAGACTGGCAGAGGATTACTTAAAGAAATAATTTGATATTTAGATTGGAATACGTTTTTTATGTGATTTTTATTGGCTTTGTTGAAGGGCGTTTGTTTTAATTGTAATATTGCAGTTGGTTTGTATCTTAAACAGGTCTACACAAATTCAGCAAAATATGGTATTATTATATTAATAATATACTAAAATATATTTATAATATCAGGAGGTAAAAAAATGAAGGTTTTATTATTTAATGGCAGTCCAAAGGCTAAAGGGTGTACATACACAGCACTTAGTGAAGCAGCAAAGGCTCTGGAGGAAAACGGAGTTAATTCGGAAATTATTCATGTGGGAGGAAATATTGCAGCAGGCTGTAAAGGATGCGGTTTTTGTGCAAAGAACGGCAAATGTGTGACTAATGATGTTTTAAATGAAATTATTGATAAGGTAAAGGAAGCTGACGGCTATGTATTTGGTTCACCTGTTCACTATGCAAGTGCAAGCGGTGACATTACTTCCTTTATGGACAGATTGTTTTACAGCTGCGGCGGAGCAATGGCATATAAGCCCGGCTGTGTTGTCTGTTCATGCAGAAGAGGCGGTGCAACTGCCGCTCTTGACCAGCTTAGCAAGCACCTTGCTTTTAACAATATGCCTGTTGTATCATCAAATTACTGGAATATGGTCCACGGCAACACACCTGATGAAATAGTACAGGATGAGGAAGGTATGCAGACTATGAGAGTATTGGGCAGAAATATGGCTTGGCTTCTTAAATGCATTGAGGCAGGTAAGGCTAATGGTGTGGCTGAGCCTGAAAAGGAAACTAAAATTAAAACCAATTACATAAGATAATCAGTAACAAAACCCTGCCCGGTTTTATATTATAAAGTATATAATTGGGTGGGGTGTAATATTAATGAGCAAAATAAGATTTCTGTCTGATTTAACATTGGGTGAATCAGGCAGAATTTTTAAAATAGAGGAATGCAGTTTAAAACAGCGACTGACAGAGCTTGGCTTTACTCCTGATACAAAAATTGCCGTTCTTCATAAAAATATGGGCGGGAGTGCCTATGCTTATTATGTTAAGGGCACGGTTATAGCTTTGCGTACAGAGGACAGCAGGAATATACTTGTTAAGGAGGACTATTATGTATGACAAAACAGTTGTACTTGTAGGAAATCCAAATACAGGCAAAAGCACAATATTTAACGCCCTAACCGGCAGCCATCAGCATACAGGCAACTGGTCAGGCAAAACTGTAGGCAATGCGGCAGGCTTTATGGAGTATAAAGGTACTAAATATGAAATTATAGATCTGCCCGGTATTTATTCCACAAATCCTGTTTCTGCCGATGAAAAATGTGCTATGGACTGTATTAAGTCGGGATTGGCTGATATCATAGTTATTGTACTTGATGCTACCTGTCTTGAAAGAAATTTAATACTTGCGCTGGAGCTTTCACGTCTTTGCTGTAATGTTATTGTTTGTGTAAATTTAATGGATGAGGCTAAGAAAAAAGGTATTACGGTAGATACACAAAAACTTAGTGAGCTGTTAAATCTTACCGTTGTTGCAGCTTCAGCAAGAAAGGGTATAGGTCTTGAGGAGCTTAAAAAAGAAATTCATTCTCATAATACTACTTGTCAAAAATGCGAATGTAGTGTAGAGTATATATATGAAAGCTGTGTTGAAAACAACTGCAATATTTTTAATAACAGGGACAGAAAAATTGACAGAATAGTAACAGGCAGAATTTGGGGCATACCTATAATGGCGGTACTCCTTTGCTTAATACTTTGGCTTACTATTGTAGGCACAAATTATCCTTCAGCATATTTGAGTTCTGTTTTTTATAATGTTGAAGATTATCTTATGGATTTGTTTAAGGATTATCCCATTATCAGAGGACTTTTTGTTGAGGGTATTTTCAGAACCTTAAGCTGGGTAGTGGCTGTTATGCTGCCTCCCATGGCTATATTTTTCCCTCTGTTTACTATTCTTGAGGATTTGGGATATTTGCCAAGAATTGCATTTAATGCTGATAAGCTTTTTAAAAAGGTGAATGCTCACAGCAAAATGGTTTTGACTATGTGTATGGGCTTTGGCTGTAATGCCGTAGGCGTTGTGTCTACAAGAATAATTGAGTCAAAAAAAGAAAGGCTTATTGCAATACTGACTAATAATTTTGTGCCGTGCAACGGTCGTTTTGCAGGACTTATTATGCTTGCCTCTGTTTTTATTGCAAGCGGTGCTTTCAGCAGCCTTAAAGTAACATTGACGGTGGCAGCGGCAATTATGAGTGGTGTTGTTGTTACATTGGCAATGTCTTATATATTGAGTAAAACATTACTGAAGGGAGAAAAATCATCCTTTATACTTGAGATGCCGCCATACAGACAGCCTCAGATTAAAAGTATTATTGAAAGGTCAATAAGAGAGCGAATACTTTATGTTTTGGGAAGGGCAGTTGTTGTGGCAGCTCCTGCAGGTGCTGTTATATGGCTTATGCAGAATATAACTGTGGGGGATATTAGCTTAATAGCTTATATTGCCGGCTTTTTAGACCCCTTTGCAGGGTTAATGGGGCTTGACGGATATATATTGACTGCTTTTATACTTGGTATGCCTGCAAATGAAATTGTTTTGCCTATTGTTATTATGTGTTATACAGGCAGCAGCGGGCTTATTGAATTTGAAAATTTATCGGAGCTTGGTGAATTGTTAAGGAATAATGGCTGGACATATATAACTGCTGTTTGTACTATGCTGTTTTCAATAAATCATTTTCCCTGCACTACAACTCTGCTTACAATAAAAAAGGAAACTAAAAGTTTGAAATGGACAATTGCGGCCTTTTTAATACCTACAGTAACGGGAATAGTTATGTGTATGGCTGTTAATTTTATACTAAGGCTGATTTAATAAAGGAGAAAATATGAGTAAGAAATATTTGGACAGTGAATTTACAATTACGGATATTGAATTTCCAAACAAGGGAATAGGTATCTGGGAGGATAAAAGGGTAAGTGTTAAAAATACTATACCGGGACAGAGAGTTATAGCTGATATTAAGAAAAAGAGAAAGCAGTACGAAGGCAGACTTAGAAAAATAGCAGAAAAAGCAGATTATGAAATTGAACCTGAATGTACAGCCTTCGGCAAATGCGGAGGCTGTACTTATCAGAATATAAGCTATGAAAAAGAGCTTGAAATAAAGAAGAAAATGGTTATTGACCTTCTTAATAAGGCAGGAATTAAGGATTATGAGTTTATGGGTATAAAGGCAAGCCCTGATACTCATTGTTACAGAAATAAAATGGAGTTCAGCTTTGGCGATAATGGTGCGGAGGGTGAGCTTTGTCTTGGTATGAGGAAAAGGGAAAGCAATTATGAGGTTGTAAATGCTGACTGTTGTCAGATTGTAAACCCTGATATAAGAAAGGTTTTAAGCTGTGTTCTGGAATTTTTTAGAGAAACAGGCGAGAAGTTTTATCATAGACTTAGACATACGGGAACATTAAGACATCTTCTTGTAAGGAGAGGGCACTTTTCAAAGGAAATACTTATTAATATTGTTACAACGTCTGAGCTTGCCGTTAATATTGAGCCTTTGAAGGACAGGCTTTTGGCTCTTGAGCTTGAGGGAGAAATTAAGGGGATAAGCCATATTATAAATGATGGCGTTGCTGATGTTGTGAAGGCTGATGAAATAAGGCTTTTGTATGGTCAGGATTATTTTAATGAAAGCCTTTTGGGATTGAATTTTAAAATTTCCACATTTTCATTTTTTCAGACTAATTCGGCAGGCGCTGAGGTTCTTTATTCTACGGTAAGAGATTTTGCGGGATATGATAAGAATAATGTTATTTTTGACCTTTACTGCGGTACAGGCACTATTACTCAGCTTATGAGCCCTGTTGCCGATAAGGTGATAGGTATTGAAATTGTTGAGGAGGCTGTTGAGGCTGCAAAGGGAAATGCGGAGCTTAATGGTATTGAGAATTGTGAATTTATTGCCGGTGACGTGCTTAATATGGTGGATGAACTTAATGACAAGCCTGACCTTATTATACTTGACCCGCCAAGGGAGGGTATAAATCCTAAGGCAATAATGAAGATAATTAATTTTGATGCGGACAGACTTGTGTATGTCAGCTGTAAGGCAAGTTCTCTGGCTAAGGATTTGGTTGTGTTTGAGGAGAATGGGTATAAGGTGGAGAAGGTGTGCTGTGTGGATATGTTTCCGAGGACGTATCACGTAGAAACGGTAGTACTATTAAACAAAGTAAACAAGCTAAATAGGGTATAAAAATGAATTAAAAATAATTTGTTTTCCCACTATTTTCCCGCTAAATTTTGTTTTAGTGGGAAAACTTTTATATTAGGAATTTTTTGATGAAAAAGACAGGAGAACCGTCTCCTTGTCTTACTTGGCAGAAGGTACAGTCTTATACTTGGGAAAGTGTGTCACAAAGCGTAAGCGGCATGATTCTTGGCGGACTTGATGATGACTTTGATTAAAAATGTGCAAAATGCCCCAAATTGTAAAACACTATTTACTTTATCAATTTAATATGATAAAATTAAAAACACGGTTTAAATTGACTATACTATACAGCTTTTATATTGTCAGGAGGTATTTATTATGAAGAAAATTTTTTTTATTTTGTTAATAATGATAATTGCAATTACAGGTAACATTAATATTGCATATAGTAAAGGACTTGATGAAAAAGCGAATTATAAAATTATCAGGCAAAAAATAACCGAACTTGATTATGCACCAATACGTCAAGGGTTATCAGGTTATAAATATTATGATGTAAGTTTTGATTATAATGGGAATCCAATGATGTGGTGTATTAATAGTGATAATTCTTACAGTGTTTGTGTTAGCATAATTGATAGAACAAAAACAATTAAAATATATGAATTAAACTCTGATGGGGTTATTAAAGTTGTGAATACTTTTACAAATGAATTTAATAGATTTGGTGGATTTACAAAAGATAGAGACGGTAATTATTATTTGCTGTTTGGTGGCGATGAAAAATTAGGATATATATTAATCAAATATGATTCAAATGCCAATGAATTAAAAAGACTTGAAATTTCCAAAAAGGATTGTGATACCTTAGTACCATTTGAAAGTGGAACATGTACATTAATTGAAAATAGTGGTGTGATAGCTGTACATGATGGGCGATTAATAGATTCAGCGAAGTTATTATTGGAAGAAGAAGGGTCAGATGAACCATTTGTATCAAATATGAGACATCAGGGTTCTTGTTTGTTTATGGTAGATACTACTGATATGAAACTGATTAAGGTTGAAACATTTGTTGCTAGTCATTCTTTTGAGCAGGATATTTTATATGATAATGGGAATTTTGTGTTTGTTGACAGAGGAGATGCCCAACCTAGGGGTTATTTAATAAGTAAATATTCTATAACTGGTGATTTTATTAATTCATGTATACCATTTAATTTTAAGGGAGGTGTGAATTATAATAAATTTCAACAGGGCTTTAGTGATGGCAATACTTATAGTCAGTATGGTGGAATAATTGAAATAAAAGACAAATATGTACTTATGGGTACATATGAAAATACGGTATTGGATTTAGATGATACACCGCGTAATCTCTTTATACAATATATTGATAAGAATACATTAGAGTATGATGAACCGATTTATCTTACAGATTATAAATTAAATAGCGATGGTAAAAGTACTGAAATAGGAAACCCTAAAATCATTAAATGTGGTGATGATCAGTTTGCTATATTTTATGATGAATATAGTGTTGAAGGTGATATGGGAAGAACTTATCATAAGTTTTTAGGTATAAAATTAATTTTAATTGATGGAAATGGAAATGTTATTGCGAGTAAGGATGTAAAAAATGATATTAATATGCAGTTGCCCTATATAAATAAAGTTATATATAACGAAGCTATCAATTCATTTGATTGGTTTGGGGTTGAAGGAGTTGACTTAATTAAGTATTCAATAATAACTAATGATAATAACTTTGGTAAAGATAGTATTAATAAACAATTTGAAAATCAATTGAATTATGATAAAATAAAGGTGATTTTAAATGGTGAAAATCTAAATTTTATTCAAGAACCTATTATTAAATATGCCAGAGTTCTCGTTCCAATGAGAACCATATTTGAGCGTATGGGTGCAACTGTGGAGTGGAATTCTGCAACAAGTACAATTTTTGCAGAAAAGGACTCTACAGTTATTTCAGTTAAATTGTGGAGTAATAAGGCTTTAGTTAATGGAAAAACTATTGAGCTTCCTGCGCCTGTTATAATGGAGAATGGCACTGCAATGGTTCCATTAAGATTTATTTCAGAAAGCTTTGGTGCAGATGTTGATTGGGATAATGAAAATAGAACTGTCACTATTAATACATGATAGTGTAAAGTAATTTATGAAATTTACACTATCAGAAAATAAAGCAAAAAGAACCTTAAAAATTTCAGTATATTTGTTATTTTTTGTGGCATCAAGAGTATGCCACAATGGACAGCTTGTAGAAGCCTCTGACTCCAAATATAAGAACAGTCAGGTTGGTTGCTTTGATGCGAATTAAACTACACCAAGTTGTCTGCTTAAATGATGCCTCATAGAATTTCAAACATATACTATTTAACAGATTCGTGGCAGAAATTTTTTTTGTCAAAAAAATATTTGGTGTGATGTTTCAGAACCACACCAAATATTTTACAACCGCATAAATTAATCATTTTTTTTACAATTTTCGCATACACCATAGAAACTGATGTCATATGCATCAACAGCAAAACCTGAGCAATCCTGAATCCTATTAATATTTTTTTCAATATTAATATCCTCAAGATAATCGAAAACCTTATGACACTTTGTGCATATCAGATGTGAATGAATATCCGTTCTTGCATCGTATCTGTTACTGTCTTCGCTGACATTAAATTCCCTAATCAGGTGAACATCTCTTAATGATGCTACTGTTTTATAAACTGTAGCTAAACTCATTGAAGGAAAGTCATCCTTAAGGTGGTTATAAATGATTTCCACAGTGGGATGACTTGTTGTGTTAACAAGATAGGTGTATATAGCCAAACGCTGTGGGGTTACCTTAAGTTTGTTTGCTTTTAAATTTTCCGCAAGCTGATTCATAGTATCCACTCTCCTTGATAATTATTGTTATTTAATAATAATATAAAAATCTTGGTTTGTCAAGTTTTTAAAAGTCCTGCATATATGGAAAGATTTAACAAAAAAAACAGAATGTATTTAAGACATAAGCCTTAATAAATTCTGTTTTTTAATTATGTGCCATGCTGTTAAAAATATATATTAAATAATAAAAAATATTTAAATTTATTGTAAATTATATGTTTTTGTGGTAATATATAATAGAATAATAATGGGAAGTGATATATAATGAATATAATTTTACATCAGCCTGAAATACCTATGAATACAGGCAATATTGGCCGCACCTGTGTTGCAACGGGCACTGGGCTTCATCTCATAAGACCATTGGGTTTCAGAATAAATGACAAAACATTAAAAAGAGCAGGAATGGATTATTGGGCTGATTTGGATGTAACATATTATGATAATTTTGAGGACTTTTTAGAAAAGAATAAAGAAGCTAAGATTTATATGGCAACTACTAAAGCACAGCATTGCTATACAGATGTTAAATATGGCGAAAATGATTTTATTATGTTTGGCAGTGAGGGAAGCGGAATACCGGAGGAAATTTTACTTAGGTATAAAGAAACCTGTGTCAGAATTCCTATGCTTGAGCAGTACAGAAGTCTGAATCTTTCTAATTCTGTGGCTGTTGTCCTTTATGAGGCATTAAGACAAAATGGTTTTAAGGGCTGCAGTCTGGAAGGACATTTACATAGACATAGCTGGGATGAGGTCATTGAATAGGAGGAAAAAATATGGAAGAAACTATAATTGTAATAATGCTTAAGGATAAGAATACAGGCTTTTTGGAAAAGGAAATTGCAAGTCTTGATATAACCGAAAATGTTGAATATATTGTCAATATTTTTGCTGTTGATGAGGAAGAAGGAAGAAAACTTCATATTAAGCTTTCAACAGAGAGAAATGTTGAAGACTGGGAGTATTCTGCAATTTATGATTATTATGATACCGAATGTTTTGCCGGCAGGGCAGAGGTAATTGATGCAGATGATGATTATAACCCTGTTTGGGAGGTTGTAATTGATTATAAAGAAGATATTGCTGTGTTAGAGGATAATGTGGCAGAGCTTTTGGCAATTCACAGAAAAGAAATTGAAGATGTATTTGAAACTATAAAGGATAAGGAGAGTGAGTATACAGATGGAGAATAATTTGAGTCCTGAAAGCAGTATTGGTAAAAATAAAAAGAAAAACAGGAATATACTTATTGCTATTTTAGTTATTATTGCTGTTGTTGTTTGCGGGAGTATTGGTTATTATGTTTATAGAAAGAGCAATATTACTGAAATAACCGTTGGACTTTCAAATATTGAGTTAAATGATGAACTTAAGGCTAATATGAAGGATTTAGCCGGACAGGCTCAAGCTTATTTTAATGAAAATAAGGATGAAATGATTCTTACAAGCCAGTATGGTCTTTTATACAGCTATAAGAATAAGACAAACGTATTAATGACTGATTTGGCTAAGGACAGTGGTATAGATAAGAATATTTTGAAAGAAATGGATATTCTCTATATTAAACCTGAGGATGTTAATTATAGTAAAGGTGCTGAACTTGAAATATTTGTATCTGTTAATTCAAGCAGCGGATATTATGTGGTTTCTTCTGCAGGTGATGAGATTATCTTTACTGAGGAGGAGTTTAAAAATCTTCTTATGAAGTATGCACCTGCTCATGGAGATATTACAAATCCTTTGAGAGGTTCCGAGGAACATACGGCAATTATTACTGCAGCAGGTCTTGCAGGTGAGGGAATTGATATTAAGCATATTGCCTGTGATACAAAGTATGCAGTAGTTGTTGCAAATGAAGTTAAAAATCCTTCAAATATCAGGGAAGTTGCCTTAACAAACGATGAAGGCTGGAAGGTTGTTAATAGTGAGCTTGCTGTGTCAAAAAGCTCTTATATTGATATTAATTCTGTTTGTCCTGATATGGATTTAGGCTTAATGCCGATTTATAATATTGCTGATTTTGGGGCTATTAATACAAGTGACATGGATAGTATAGCAGATTCCCTTATTGAGCTTAATATGATGACAGAGGATGACAAAAAGACAATGTATGCTGCAGGCTGCGGCCGTTTTGCCTATATTCAGCTATATAACGGTAAAAGACTTATAGGATATATAAATGATGACAGGAAACTTGAATTTAATGAAGCAGAGGATATTAATTCTACAATAGCTTATATGCTTCAATGTCAGGAAAATCCCCCTGTGTTTATAGCCAAATTTGAGTGATGAGAAAAGAACTGACAGTCAATTTAAATAATTATATATATTATAAAAGAAGCTCCGTATATAGTGTTACGGAGCTTTAAATTTAAATTTCTTTATGGTATAAATTAGAATGTAAAATTTTAAGAGCAAGAGCTAATTCTCCTGCTTCAATCTGCCCCGGAGCAGATGCTTTTCTTGCACAGCCAAAAGTTATGGCAGAGCCGAAAATCTCTCCGGCAATTCTGCTGATTACTCCCTTGCCATCCATAGACATAGTTACAATAGGGTAGTCGGAATACTTAGTTGAAACGGTGTCAGTCATATCAAGTAATGTAAGTACATCCTTATTATTATTTGGCATAACTGCTATTTTAGGTATATCTGCACCTAATGAAATCATTTTGTCCACTCGCTCAAGTAAAGTTTTCTTATCAGGCGTCTTTTCAAAGTCGTGGTTAGATATAACGACAACTACATTGTTTTTATGTGCAAGTTCAATAAGATCTTTAACATCTTCATTACCAATCATCATCTCTATATCTATCATATCAATAAGACCGCTTTCAATAGCTGTTTTATTAATTCTGAGATATTCAGCTCTTTCAACTTTCTGTATGCCACCCTCAATAACAGTACGGAACGTGAAAAGAAGCGGGGTTTTGTAAATAAGTTTTCTGATAAGGCTGAGCATTTCAATAAGATTCTCTTTGTTTATACAATCATCATACCAGTCTGCTCTGAATTCTACAATATCAGGTTTCAGCGAAGCTATTGTCATAGCCTGTGATGTTATTTCATATTGAGTATGACCTACAATAGGAAGACAAATTTTGGGGATACCTTCTCCAATCTTAATATTTCTGACTTCAATTGGATTCATTGTTACGCCTCCTGTGTATTTTAAGCTCATTTGCTTATAAATATAGTATAACAACTAAAAGGAAATAAGTCAATAATTAATGTTAATGGTAATATAAGTTTTAATAAATTTCCGTTTCAGGTATTGTAAAAAGGATATTTTCATGAGTGCAGAAATTGTCTCCACATGCAGAAATCATTACAAATTGAATTTTTTTCTATAAAAAAGATGGTGTTGTCAAATACAGCACCATCTTTAACAGCTTTATTCAAAGGTATATTCCTTTATGTTTTCCAAATCGTCATAATCAGCAATTACAGCTGTATTTGACATAAAGTTATAAATTTTACCATTATATTTAAATGGTCTTATAACAGCATCATTATTAGGCAGGGTAAGGCTGCCGACTCTTTCAAAGCCATCATCCAAATCTATCTTATATACATAACCGCCATTAAAGGTTACATTTTGCTTTTTATCATTTTCATATATTGTAACAGGAAGTGTAAATATATTCTTTTCCTTGTCAAAATAGAATGATAAGGTATCCTTAAACATACTTGTTTCAATATTGCCTCTGCCCAGTTCCTCGCTGTAAGGCATTACAGGAGTGTCCTTATCTGAAATGTCATATAAGTTAATACACAGCTTATTGCTGCCGTTATCGACAGTTAGAATATGATTTTCGTCATAGGTATAAATAAGCAGATTGCCGTTTGAAATTCTTATAACACCATTACCTCTTGGATTGGTAGGTTCTGTCAGGTCAACCGAATAAATTGACTGACTGTTTTGTGCCGGTGTAATAAAAAGCATATTCTTAGAGAAGATAGCAGTGTCAATTTCAGCCCCTGAAACAATCTCATTGGCAAAACCACAAATTTCAAGGTTGTTATTAAGAATATAGACATTAGTTATCAGTTTATTTGCACCTTTCTTCTTATATTGAGAAGCAAGTCTGAAATATCCTGAATATTCATTCATTGAATTTTTGTCAGGTACATATCCCTTTACATTTCCCTTGCCTGATGTATAAATTTTACCATTCAAAAGACCTAATCTGTAAATAAAAGTATTTTCAATATTCTCATTTGAGTCAAAGGCATTATATCTGTCCTTGGCAATGTATATATTATTGTTTGACATATATATATTTTCGCCTGCACACAGATAAGTTTTTAACTCTGAAGGTGCGGTAACATCATTAATATTAATGGAAGATACTATAGTGTAATCCTTACCGTTGCCTTCGGGAAAGTATTGCATCTGTTCATATGAAAGAAGCTGTACATCTTGTCCCATAATGGAATCTCTGTATGACGGAGGATAATAATGACCGTTTTTTGAAAGCTCTGTAATAGGGGTTTTTGTCAGGATATAAATAAATTCGTTATTTTGAACAGAATTTTCATAATATCCTTCAATTTCGAGCTCCTTAAGCTTTACAGCCTTAGTTTTGTCTGTAATATCATATACATAGGCTATTGAGCTGTGAGTAAATATAATTTCATTTTCAATATTTTCGGCAGAAGGTGTATTTTCTTTATTTCCAACTACAACTAATGTATTGTTTTGAACATAAACCTTTTCACCTTTAAAATTATTTTCAAGCTTTATAGTTGAAATAATTTCAGGTTTATCCATTGACGGATTCAAAATATATAAATTATCACCGCTTGCATAGTATATATAACCTTCAGATGTTTTAATTGTGTTGCTGTCCTTATTTTCGAGCAGCTGGACAGGTGTGATTTCTTTATTGCCGGTATCGTCATTATTGCTGTTTATCTGGTTTAAAATATTACCGGGTGTTCCTACTTTTGAAATCTCCTTCATATTTTCCTCATTTGCAACATAAGGAAGGTCATTTACCTGTGACTTAAGGCTGTTGATAAAGTCTGTACTTTCGGTGTCGGTAAAGGCATTTTTCATATCGGATATTATTACTAAATTGTCATAATAGTATATGTGTTTGTCAAAAGCTTCCGCAAAAATTTCAACAGGTACGTAAATACCGCCGTTTCTAATAAATACCTTATTATTATATTCTATATCCTTTTCCTTTGAGCTGTCTACCAGGTCAGCTGTTTTCCTGTCAAGAACCAGTGCCTGGTTATCAAGCCTTATTGTAGCTGTGCAGGATGATAAATCCTCTGAAGCCGCAGCATTATAGGCAGACTGAAAAAAGATTACCGGAACATATACGGTCTGATTTTCAATAATGGGAACCATTGCCGCATCGCCCTTGTCAATAAGCATTTGTGCCTTGTTAACCATCATAACAGGACTGTTTTCATATATTACAACGGCAGAATCAAGTCTGTCTTCTATAGCAACCTCCTCTGAATTAGACGGGGCTGAAATAATTGCATTGCTTTGTAAAAGCTGAAAGCCAAGTACACCACATAATATTATGGCATATACTGAAAGTATACCAAGCACCATTTTATTATTCATAGCTTCACCTCATCGAAGTTAGTAGATATATCCTGTAGGATTAGTATGCTGACCGTTAATTCTTACTTCAAAGTGTAAGTGTACACCTGTAGAATAACCCGTTGTACCTGCACCGGAAATAACCTGACCTCTGGATACCTGTTGTCCCACAGAGGCATATAATACATTATTATGTGCATAAAGGGTAGAATATCCGCCGCCATGGTCAATAATTATACATTTTCCATATCCGCCTCTCCAGCCTGCATAAATAACAGTACCGCTCTCAGCCGCAACAATATCCGTGTTAAGAGTTGCTTTTAAGTCAAGTCCGGTATGGAACTCCTGTTTGCCGCTTATAGGGCTTCCCCTGTATCCATACCCTGAGTTTGGAGAATATCCCTGATAAGCGGGTACGGGATATTGGAAATGCTTTCCGTCTGAGTTATATACCTTGCCTGCATTGGCACTGTTTGATATTGTTGTAGACTGCTGTGCGGCCTTTGCGGCTTTCTGAGCTTCTTCAGCAGCTTTCTGAGCCTTTTGTATAAGTTCCTGAACAGTCTTATCCTGCTGTTCAAGGTCAGCAATTTGTGCTTCATATGTAGCTGCATTAGAATCAAGCTGTTTTACTACTGCGGTTTTTTGTATAATTTTAGCATCCAATTCCTGCTGTTTTGTAACCTGCTGAGACTTTAAGTCTTCAATGGTTTTCTTATCTGCAGCTATTGCTGCAACATTTTCATTTATAATTCTTTCAGCTTCTGCGTATTGGGCTAAAAGCTCCTTGTCATGTGACATAAAGCGATTGGCATATTCAATTCTTGTAAGGAAGTCCGAAAAGCTGTCAGCACCTAAAATAACTTCAAGATAGCCTGAATCGCCATATTCATACATTACCCTTATTCTTTTTTTAAGAGTATCATACTGGTCTTCCTTTACCTTTTTTGCTTCCTCAAGTTCCTTTTGCTTTTTTTGAAGTCTTGAGGTAGTTTCACTAAGCTTGGAATTAAGCTGATTCAGCTCAGCCTGTACGGAAGCCAGTTCTTTGTCCAGCTTGTTGACTTCTGACTGGGCAGCCTGTTTTTGGCTGTTAGTTTCATTAAGCTTTTGCTGAGTTTGTGAAATCTGTGTTTTAAAGGCAGAGCTTTTGTTTTTTAATGATGAAACTGTTTCTGCCTTTGCACTTACAGCTGAAAGAGATAGTAACAGGGACATTGTAAGTCCTATAAACCTTTTATTCATAACATTTCTCACTTCTTCTGTTAAAATTTTAATTTATACATTAAGATGTTTTCTTATTGAGCTTATACTGCCTATTGCACCGATAAGCATACCTACTATAAGAGCAACAGGTATTATTACGGTGAAAATATCCATTGCAGGCTTAAGCTGACCCACAACTTTTAAAATTGTGTATTCTGAATTAAAAAAGTTGTAAAGTTTAATATAACCAAGGGTGCAAAGTACTGATGGAATAATTGCACCAATAAGACCTATAATTACACCTTCAATAATAAACGGCCATCTTATGAACCAATCGGTAGCACCTACATATTTCATTATATTTATTTCATTTTTGCGAATGAAAACCGTAAGTTTAATTGTATTCATAATAATACCTATTGAAACAATACTGAGTATTGCAACCAGCACAACAGAAACAAGTTTAAAGGCTGTATCCATAGTAATAAGCGTATCTGTAAGCTGCTGGGCATGGCTTATAAGTTCGATACCCTGAAACTGGTAATCGGCATCACCTAATGCTGCTTCGCCTGTGTCCGCAGCAGTTTCAGGCTGAGATATAACCTCCGGAGTAGGTTCTGCTGTTTTAGCCTGATTAGCCGGGTCTGCAGCCTGAGAGTCCTTGGCGCTTGAGTTAATTACAGCTTGTGTTGCAGGAGCTGCAGATGCAGGCTCTGCATATGCTATGTCAGTAAACAGACCTGCATTGTTCCGGGTTGTTTGCTGAGTTCCTGCATTAGTCTGAGGCTGAGCATTTGGCTGTTCCTGTGCATTGTCTGTATCAGGAGTATCTGCCTGACTTATGCCTAAAATCTGTTCTTCAAAGTCCCATTGAAGCTGTTCTGCCTTTTGTATAAAGCTTTTCTGATATTTAATATCCTTAAGCTTTATCTCAAGGGAACGGGGAAGAGGGTTATCCTCTCTAAGACCGTCTAAAAGGTCTGTTGAATACATTCTCTTGGCGTCTTCAAGGGCATCGTCTGAGGACTTAAATGTTACTGAGCTTACCTCAGGCATATTTTCTATCTGACTTATTAAAGCGTTAACATCTTCTTCGTTCGGTTTTTCGCCCAAGAAAAGGGTTACACCTATGTCGGATTCAATCTGAGTAAGAATATAATCAACATTTGTAATTATACAAAGTGAAAGTATAACAATAAATATACAGGCACTTACAATGACAATGGAGGCAAAGCTCATAAGACCGTTTTTGAATATACCCCTTAAGCCCTGATTAATATAATATTTCCATGTTCTCAGCTTCATCGCTGTATCCACCACCTTTGACATCTCTAAGTACAACGCCCTTATTAATTGCAACTACTCTCTTTTGCATTTTATCTACAATATCTTTGGCGTGTGTGGAAATTACAACAGTAGTACCGTTTCTGTTGATTTCCTGAATCAAGTCCATGATTTCCCATGCCGTATCAGGGTCAAGATTACCTGTAGGCTCATCTGCAAGGAGAATCGGCGGCCTGTTAATAATAGCTCTGGCAAGGGCAACTCTCTGCTGCTCTCCGCCTGAAAGCTGGTTAGGGTAGGCGTTAATTTTTTTTGCAAGACCTACCATTGCTAAAATCTGAGGTACATTTCTTCTTATAATCTTAGGATTTGTTTCAACTACCTGCATTGCAAAAGCAACATTTTCATATACTGTCTTTGAAGGCAATAAACGAAAATCCTGAAACACAACACCTATCTTTCTTCTGAGGTAAGGTATCTGACGTCTTTTTAGTGTGGTTATGTCCGTACCGTTTACGATAATATTACCGTCAGTTGGTTCAACTTCCTTAAGTAAAAGACGTATAAAAGTTGACTTGCCTGAACCTGAGGAGCCTACAACAAATACAAATTCTCCTCTGTTTATTTGTAAATTCAAATCACGCAAGCCTACAGCACCGTTTTCATAGACCTTTGTGACATTCTCCATTTTTATCATAGAGATAAAACTTCCTTTCGTATTTGAAAACCTATGTTAATGAATAACACTGCAGTTTAACAGGTGTTTAACCTAAATGTTGTTTCATCAGTACATATAGTTTTCTCTGTAGTTAAGATACTTGCTGACCATAAGCATAATTTTGAATATAATTGCATCATCAAAATTTCTGAGGTCAAGACCTGTCATCTTTTCAAGCTTGTCAAGTCTGTACACAAGGGTATTTCTGTGTATGTAGAGCTGACGTGAGGTTTCTGATACGTTAAGATTATTTTCAAAAAATTTGTTAACTGTAGTAAGAGTTTCCTCATCAAACTGCTCTATTGAAATACCATGGAGCACTTCATTGACAAACATTTTACACAATGAACCGTCAAGCTGATAAATAAGTCTTCCTATGCCTAACTGTTCATAATTTACAACATTTTTGTTTTCCTCAAATATTTTACCTACCTCAAGGGCAAGCTTTGCTTCCTTATAGGATAAAGATACATTTTTAAGGTCATTGACTGCTGTACCTATTGATACATATATGCTTGTCATTGCCTCTGCTGTAAGGGTATCGTATATGCTCTTTGCAATTGCCTCAATTTCTTCCTTGCCGTCTTTTTCCTTTAATTCTTTAACAAGAATAATGCTTCTTTCATCAACAGCCGTGACAAAATCTCTCTGCTTAGTAGGGAAAATACTTCTTACAATTTCAACAACATTAAGGTCCTTGTCAATTTCTGTTTCTATGAGATAAACTATTCTTCTTACTGAATTTTCAATATGGAGCTTCTTTGCTCTTGAATAAATATCAACAAGGAGAAGATTATCAAGGAGTAAATTTTTGATAAAGTTATCTCTATCATATCTTTCCTTGTAAGCTACAAGAAGATTTTGTATCTGGAAAGCTGTCATTTTGCCGATACGGTAGGTTTCTTCATCGTCGCCTTTAATAATAACAATGTATTCTGCTGAACCGTTGTCAAATACCTTAAAATACTGATATCCCTGTACAAGCTGATTTTCAGCAGGACTGGCTATAAATATATCGGCACTGTCTATGGTGGCATTAACCATTTCTTCCTCTGTTGTAGCTACAATTTTACCTTCTCTTTCAGCAACACTTAATTCACGTCTTGTAATGTTTTTAAGACCGTCAATAGTGCTCTGTAAAATTTGATTTGAAATCATCCCCATATTCCTCCTTTAATATATAAGTAAACTGATATGTCCGCTTAGGCAGGCACTGCATAGAATAACTAAAAGTCCTCTGAGGCTTGCTGTGCACCCCTGAAATTGCTTGCTGTTTACTGATTAACAGGACAATCAAGCCTGCAATTCGGTCATCTGACGGACAGGACTTTTATAGTAGAATACAAATTGCAATATACACCTTATTATATTTTATAACAAATTCACTAAAAAATAAAGAGAAATCCTAAAAAAAATTCCGAAATTTGTGAAATTTTAATCTCTTTTTAATATTTTGTAAAGAAATTTTAATATGGGATGTGGTACATTTCATATAAAATATGGTATAATCATAAATATAAATTAAAAATAATTACTTACATAGATAAAAGCTGGAGGGATTAAAATGGCAGATGCTAAGAAAAAAATAGAGGTTGTAATCGGAGGCAGGACTTATAACCTTGCAGGTATGGAAAGTGAAGGTTATATTGAAATGGTAGCTAAATATCTTGACAGCAAGCTTAATGAGTTAAAGGCCAAGTCTTCACCCAATATTGTATATGATGAGTCCTTTCCTATTATACTTGCTCTTAATATTGCCGATGATTTGTTTAAGGAGAAGGAAAATAAGGCTAATACAAGCACCATAATCACAAAAGATAATGAGAACAGCGTGGCTGCAGAGCTTTCAGAGAGATTAAATGAGCAGATCAGGGATATGACCGAGCTTAAAAATCAATATAGTATTAAGGTAAATGATTATAACCTGCTTCTTGACCAGTTTGAAGCCAAGAGCAAAGAGGTTGACGGTTTAAAAACAACTGTTGTTAACAGTGAGGATATGATTGAAAAACTTAAAAGAAAGGCAGATATGCTTCAGGGGGATGTTACGGAGTTAAATGGTAAAGTGGATGAGAAATCACAGTACATAACTGATTTAAATGCTAAAATAAACGGAAAAAATCAGGAGCTTAATGCTCTCAGCAAAAAACTGAATGAAAAGAATATTGCCCTTAATGAATTAAATCAGAAGGCGGCTGAAAGAAATATTAAACTTAATACCGTAAATAAGGAAAGGGACGAGCTTGCCGTTAAACTTAAGGCTGCCAACAATACTATAAAATCCCTTGAAAGCACCGTAAATAAACTTACCAATGAAAATAAAAACCTTACCAATGACAAAGAAAACCTTATTAAGGATGTTGCATCTGTTAAGGATCAGTTTGATATGTTTAAAAGCAGTCTTGACGTTAATAATGAAAACCAGCTTAAAGCTGCCTTTGCAAAGGTCAAGGCTGAAAATATTGAGCTTATGAGAAAAATTGAAAGTTTGGAAACAAAGCTTGTAAATAAATAAAGGTGATTTATTATGAAAAAACCGGAAATTTTAGCCCCAGCCGGCACAATTGAAAGTGTTACAGCTGCCATTAACGGCGGCTGTGATGCCATATATATAGGCGGAAAAGCTTTTAATGCCCGCCAATATGCGTCAAACCCCTCTGATGATGAGCTGAAGGATATTATAGGTATCTGCCATTTAAGAGGGGTTAAGGTGTTTATTACGCTTAATATTTTATATAAGGAAAATGAAATTCAGGAGGTTTTGGATTTTGTTAAAACCGTATATGATTTTGGTGCAGATGGTCTTATAATACAGGACATAGGTATGTTTTCTCTTGTGAAAGAGTATTTTCCCAATATTGTAAAGAGCGGTTCAACACAAATGTCAATACACAATGCCGAAGGTATTAAGTTACTGTCAGAGCTTGGATACGGCAGGGTTGTACTTGCAAGAGAGCTGAGTTTAAAAGAGGTTTGTGAAATCAATAAAATAAAGGGCGATACGGAAATTGAAGCCTTTGCTCACGGTGCTCTTTGTGTTTGCTACAGCGGCCGTTGTCTGATGAGCAGTATTATTGGTCAAAGAAGCGGTAACAGAGGGCGTTGTGCTCAGCCCTGCAGAATGGACTATACTTTTATTAAAGATAATAAGGTTATAAAAAAAGGCTGTCTTATTTCTCCAAAGGATATATCAACTGTTGAAATTATAGATAAAATTGTCTGCAGCGGTGTGGACAGTTTAAAAATAGAGGGAAGAATGAAAAGTCCTGAGTATGTTTATGAGGTTGTGTCACAGTACAGAAAATATATAGATGAAGCCTGTAATAATAAGCTGTGTATAGAGGATAAGGATATTAAGGAGCTTACTCAGATTTTTAACAGAGGGGGTTCTTCCTCCAACGGCTATTACAATTGCTATTCAGGTCAGTCCATGATTAGTCATTCGCCTAAAAGCAGCGGACTTGAAATAGGCAGGGTTGTTGACTGCAATGTCAGAAAAAAACAGTGTAAAATAAAACTGTATGAGTCTGTTACGGCAGGTGACGGCATAGAAATATGGGCTAAAAATCATGTGGGTACAGGCATTAATAAAAATGCAGATGCAGGCAGTATAATCACTGTTAATATTGAAGGAAAGATTAATAAGGGTGACAGGGTTTTTAAATCCTATGACAAGGCTTTAAATGATAGACTAAAAAAGACTTATCGTAAAATTACAAGAAAATTAAGAGTAAGGGTTAAAGCTAAGGTCGATGCCGATGAAAGTTATATTGAATTTATAGATTATAATTTAAAGGTCATGGGGCAAAGGGCTGAAACAGCGCAAAATAAACCTATGACAGAGGAAAGTATAATTTCAAGGCTTTCAAAAACAGGAGATACGCCTTTTGATTTTGAATTTATGGACTGTATGGCGGGAGATAATATTTATATATCAATTTCGGCTCTTAATACTTTAAGACGTGATGCCTGTGATTTGCTTGAAAGGCATATTATTAAAAGTTATGAAAGAAAGAGTGAAAGGGTAATATATAAAAGTGACTGCTTTAAAAAGGCCGAAAAAATTGCAGTAACTGCAAAAGTAAGAACCTTTGACCAGCTTAAGGCATGTATTGACGGCGGAGTTAAGAGAATATACTGTGAGCTTGCATTAGATACGGATAAGGCTTATAAAATGTGTAAGGATAAGGGTATTGAAATGTATATTGCATTGCCTTATATTGCAAGAGGAGGCTATCAGCCTGTTATTGACAAACATAATAACTGTGACGGTTATTTAATGAGGAGCTGCAGCAAGATAAATACAGATAAGCCCATTATATCAGATTACAGTCTTAACATTATGAACAGACCTGCCATAAATAAAATCAGGCAGATTTTTAAGGGTGGGACTGTTACATTATCTCCAGAGTTAAATACTAAGGAGATTACGCAAATTGCGGATATGGATTGTGAAATTGTTGTATATGGCAGATTGCCTTTAATGACCACCCATCAGTGTCCTGCAGGACTTTATGAAGGTGAAAAGGGCAGTAAGAAATATTGTAAGCTCAGGGATAAAACTGCGGAATATAAGCTTGTTGACAGGACTAAGGCAGAATTTCCCGTAATAAGGGATTGTAATGAGTGTATTGCCCTTATACTGAATTCAGCTCCTGTTTATGTTATAAACAGGTCGGAAGAAATATTAAAAACAGGTGCGGGGTTTATGCGTATGGAATTTACCGTTGAAGAATATGATGAAACATTGGCCGTTGTTAAGGAACATATTGACATTATAGAAAAGGGAATGAAGCCATCAGGTGTTAAGGTTATCAAGGGGGAAGCAACAGGTGGTCATTTCAACAGAGGAGTGCTTTAAATGATTGATTTGTATATTATTATTTCGAAATATCTTTTTATATTGTATATTGCAGGATTTGTATTCTGCGGATTTATGATTAACCTTAAAAGACAGAATATGGCGGGGTTTAATATAGCTTCAGGTCTGAGCAATCAGAGAATATGCATAATACTTTTTCATATTACAGCAAGTGTAATACTTATTTCAGCTGCTGTTGAGTATGAAATGCAGCCTGTTATTGTTTATTGTACAATCGGATTTTTACTTATTATTGGCGGTAATATTCTGACTGCCAGGCTTTATCCTGAAGGAAGTCATCTGCTTTATAACTGCGTGTTCTTCCTTATGGATATTGGTCTTATGATGCTTTACAGGCTTAATACGGATCTTGCAAATAAGCAGCTTATATGGAATGCCATAGGTATAGTAATGATGCTTGCTATGCCTAAAATCCTTGTGGTTATGCCCCGCCTTGATAAATTTAAGGTGTTTTATATTATAGGTGCTTTTGTATTGTTAATTGTTACTTTAATATTCGGTTCTTCTTCGGGAGGCTCAAAAAACTGGATTGAAATAGGTCCTGTAGGCTTTCAGCCGTCAGAAATAATTAAGGTGTTTTTTGTGTTTTATTTAGCATCAGCCCTTGCGGGAAGGCCCAAGCTAAGGGAATTAATATTGCCCGCTGTTTTAAGCGGTTTAATAGTTCTGATATTGGTTGGCGGTCAGAAGGACTTAGGTTCTGCTCTTATTTTTTATATGACATTTCTTGTTGTTTTGTTTATTGCAACCTCAAATTATTTTTATTTATTGGGAGGTCTTGCTTTTATAAGCGTTGCTTCTGCTGCCTCATATAAGCTTTTCAGTCATATCAGGATAAGAGTTGAAGCATGGCAGAATCCATGGCTTGATGTACAGGACACAGGATATCAGATAGCACAGTCACTATTTGCCATTTGTACATGGGGTGTTACAGGCATAGGATTTACAAGAGGGTATGCCAATGTTATACCTGTTGTTGAAAGGGACTTTATATTTGCGGCTATATGTGAGGAGTTTGGCGTAATATTTGCTGTGGGACTTATACTTATATTTATGCTCATACTTCTTGAGGGTGCAAGAGGTGCTATTGAAAATAATAACAGATTTCTAAGTCTTGTTTGTGCAGGCTTTACTGCTCTTATTGCTTTCCAGTCCTTTCTGATTATTGGCGGTGTTATTAAGTTTATACCTCTTACGGGAGTAACTCTCCCCTTTGTAAGTTATGGCGGTACTTCAATTGTAATGAGCTACATAATTATTGCAGTAATGCAATGGATTATAATGCGTAATACGGAATATACTACAGACAAGGCAGAAGAGGATATTCACAGAAGGGTAAGACAGCCTCAAACAGGAAAGCAGGCAAAAATGATAAAGGACGATACTGTTAAAAAGCCTTCTGTAAAAACTTCATCAGCAAGGAGTGTATCGGTTAAAAGAGGGAAAAATAATTCTCAGAGACCTGCTTCTTTTGAAAGACCTGCCGTAAGAAGTACCGGGAGAAAAACTCCGCCTGATGTAAACGGCAGACCTGAAAGCTACAACAGAAAAAGGAGGGAACATTAATGCGCAGTGCAATTAAAAAAATATTTTGGCTTTATGCTTTAATCTTCCTTATACTTATAGGATATTTATTAAAGCTGTGCTTATATGATTCCCACAGCTTTGTGGCAAATCCTTTTAATCCAAGACTTTCTCAAAGCTATGAGGGTATAAAGAGAGGCTCTATATATGACTCAAACGGTGATGTTATTGCCGAGGATGTAAAGCAGGATGACGGAACATTTAAAAGAGTATATAAAAATGCCAGATACTATGCCCATGTTGTAGGATATACAGTAAAGGGTAAGGCAGGTGTTGAGTCCAAATATAATTTCAGACTTGAGAGTATAAATAATGAATTTTTGCAGAGAGTCGGCAATTTATTTTTAGGTAAGGATATTGAGGGAAACAGCCTTGTTCTTACAATTGATAACAGGCTTCAGGAAATAGCGGGAGAGGAGCTTGGCAATCAAAGAGGCTCCATTGTGGCAATGGAGCCATCAACAGGCAAAATACTTGCTATGGTTTCAAATCCAGCTTTTGACAGCAACACAGTAGCTGAAAACTGGGAGGAGCTGAACAGTGATGACAAGAATTCACCTCTTTTAAACAGAGCAACACAGGGATTATATCCTCCCGGGTCTACATTTAAGATTATTACTGCTGCGGCTGCCTTAGAGGCTGATAAGGCACTTGAAAGCTTTGAAATAGATTGTGATGGTGAAGAAAAGTTCGGACACAGCATTATACATTGCTATAACGGCAAAGCACACGGAAATGTCAATATGGATTCCGCCTTTGCTAAGAGCTGTAATATATATTTTTCGGAAATTGGTGTTAAAATAGGTGCCGGCAAGCTTATTGATATGGCTTATGCCTTTGGTTTTAATAAGGATATAGGTTTGTCTCTTGAGTACAGTAAATCTACCTTTCCTATGACGTTAGAGGCTGAGGAAAATGAAATTGTTGAAACATCCTTCGGACAGGGAAGAACTCTTGTAACTCCTCTTTTTATGGCTATGGTAACATCTGCCGTTGCCAATAATGGTATGATGATGCAGCCTTATGTTGTGGATCACAGCTTAACGCCGTCAGGGGGTGTAAGAAACAGAACTCTGCCCGTTAAGCTTAATCAGGCTATATCACCAGGTCTTGCATCTCAGATTAAGGAGCTTATGTGCGGTGTGGTTGAAAATAATGGGGGCACTGCTCAAAATGCGTCCTTCAGCGTAAGCGGTACTGCTGTAAATTATGATGAAAATGAATCGGGAGCGTCTGTCAGCAAGGGTGCTTATTCAGGAAAAATCAGGGTTGCAGGTAAGACAGGTACGGCAGAAAATCCACAGGGTGATGACCATGCATGGTTTGTTGCCTTTGCTCCTGCCGATGAGCCTAAAATTGCTGTTGCCGTGCTTTTGGAAAATGCAGGAAAGGGAAGTAATGCCATACCTGCCGCAAGGGAAATAATGAAGACTTATATAGAAAATTTGGCGGGTTAATTTTTTTAAGCCGTACCCTTTTTTTATTTATTGTTAAACCTTACAAAGTTAAAATTTTTCAATATATTTTTTTGCTTAAAATTTTACAGAAAAACTACTTGAAAATTAAATTAATTGTGGTATTATGTTTAAGGTTAATTAATTTATTAATTAAATTTGAGATTAAACAAGGGGATTTAAGAGATGTCTATTTTAGTGAGTACAAGTATGTACAACAGTAAAAATTTTAAAAATATTTTACACTTCGTTGAAAAATATAACGGTAAGGTTGGTGCGGAAATATTCCCCAGATTTGATGAGCCGGAATTTGAAAGTGTCCTCAAAGAATGTGTGCCTGCCTTAAAACAGGTTCCCATAAGCTTTCATGAACCTTATTTTGAGGTGGAGCATACTGCGGATTTATATACGGGAGAATATAAGAAAACTATGAGAAGGCTTAGTTCAATGATTAAGTACGGCTCTGTTATGGGGTGTGAATATATAGTTTATCATCACAACAATTGTGCTGTGCCTGAATATAAGAAGGCTGAGTTTTTAAAAATTTCACAGGATAATCTTCATGAAGTAACACAGCTTCTGCTTCCTTACGGTATTTCCGTTGCTGTTGAAAATGCAGGAACAATTGCAAAAAATACCATGCTTTTAAATGAAAAGGAGTTTATTGCCTTATGCAGGGAAAGTGTTTGTAATGTAGTGCTTGATATAGGTCATGTTAATGCCAATGGCTGGAATTTAAGAAATGTAATATATGCATTAAAGGATAAAATTATTTCTTATCATATACATAATAACTTTGGCAATAATGACGAGCATAACAGAATTTTTGAAGGTACACTGGATTTTAATGAATTTATTGAAAGTTATCTGGAATTAACCCCTAATGCCAATCTGGTACTTGAATATGATGAAAGCCTTGCTGATAAGGAGTCTGAAATTTGTCAGGACATTGATTATTTGTTTGAAATATTTCAAAATGCCAATAAAGCCTTAGCTTAGGGATTATATGGGGAGGCTGTTGTAAAAAACTTTTTGCGACAGTCTTTTTTTTTCTATGAAAAAAATTGTTAGCACTCAGCTAAATTGAGTGCTAAAAAGTACTTGACATTTGTAAACTTGTATGTATAATTATATATAGGAGAATGCAATTTTATATTTAATTAAGGAGATGCTTGTTTATGGAAAAAGGTAATTTATCAATTAACAGTGAAAATATTTTCCCTATTATTAAGAAATGGTTATATTCAGACACGGATATTTTTTTAAGAGAGCTTGTAAGTAATGGGTGTGATGCTATTGTTAAGCTTAAAAAGCTTGCATCTATGGGACAGTTTTCAGTTGATGAAAATGAAAAATTTAAGGTAGTTGTAAGGCTTGACGAAAAGGCTAAGACCATACAAATTATTGACAATGGTATTGGTATGACGGCTGATGAAATTAAGAAGTTTATTACTGAAATTGCCTTTTCCGGTGCAACTGACTTTATTACAAAGTATCAGGATCAGTTTGAAAACGGCAGTGATATTATAGGTCACTTTGGCTTAGGCTTTTATTCTGCTTTTATGGTAGCTGAAAAAGTTCAGATTGATTCGAAAAGCTATATGGCTGATGCGGAAAGTGCCAAGTGGGTTTGTGACGGCGGTATTGAGTATGAAATGGACTCAAGCGACAGACTTAACAGGGGTACCACAATAACTCTTTATGTAGGTGAGGACAATAAGGAGTTTTTAAACGGCTGGAAGCTAAAGGAAATACTTGCTAAGTACTGCAGCTTTATGCCGATTGAAATTTATTTTGAGGATGCATCTAAAAAGGACGAAGAACAGGATGATAAGCCTGTTAATGAAACTGCTCCTTTATGGCTTAAAAAACCGGCTGAGTGTACAGATGAGGAGTATAAGGAATTTTATCATAAGGTATTTACGGACTTTAATGACCCGCTGTTTTGGATTCATTTGAACATGGATTATCCTTTCAGATTAAAGGGTATTTTGTATTTCCCTAAGTTAAAGCATGAACTTGAGTCTATTGAAGGACAGGTCAAGCTGTATAACAATCAGGTATTTATAGCTGACAACTTAAAGGAGGTTATACCTGAATTTCTGCTCTTGTTAAAGGGTACAATTGATTGTCCTGACTTACCTTTGAATGTAAGCAGAAGTTTTCTCCAGAATGACGGCTATGTAACTAAAATGAGCAAGTATATTACAAAGAAGGTTGCAGATAAGCTTAACTCAATGTTTAAGAAGTCAAGAGAAGATTATGAAAAGTACTGGGAGGATATAAGTCCTTTTATTAAGTATGGTGCAATGAGAGAGCATGATTTTTATGAAAAGGTTAAGGACAGTCTTTTGTTTAAGACAACAGAAGGTAATTATGTTACATTGACCGAATATACTGATAACAATAAGGAAAAGGCAGAAAACAAGGTATTCTATGTGTCTGATATCCAGCAGCAGGCACAATACATTAAGATGTTTAAGGAAGAGGGTATGGATGCCGTTGTCCTTGATACCAGACTTGATGTTCCTTATGTAAGTTTTCTTGAGGCTTACAGTAATGGTATAAAGTTTGAAAGAATTGATTCTGCCGTATCAGAGATGTTAAAGTCTGACAAAGAGTCTGAAATTGATGCTGAGGCTCTTGAAGGCTTGTTCAAGGCTTCATTGGGCAAGGATGATATAAAGATTAAGGTTGAAAATCTTAAATCAACAGAAGTTTCTGCTATGATTGAGCTTAGTGAGCAGAGCAGAAGAATGCAGGAAATGTCTGCCATGTATGGTATGGATAACAGAACATTCCCTAACGATGAAACTCTTGTACTTAATGCTAATAATAATGTTGTTAAACTGCTTTTAGATATTAAGGACAGTAAAAACGAGGAATCAGAAATGATTTGCAGACAGATATATGATCTTGCGGTAATGAGTCATAAGCCGTTATCTCAGGACGCTATGACAGATTTTATAGCCAGAAGTAACAAAATTATGGAGCTTTTGGCAGAAAAATAATAGGTTTCAGCACTTGAAAAGATATGCTCTGTCGTGTATACTGTAATTTATCAGAAGAAAATGAGAGATTGTTTATTCCTTTCTGAGATGAGTTGTTAAGTCTTTTTATTTTAATGCAAAATGTCGGTGTTAGGCGACATATAAATATGCGTAACTTTAAAGTAAAAAGGAAAAACAGCAATATCGGATGTATATTGATGATATGAATTGAGGTGTTGTAAATGGATAATATGAGAATTATGCCGATTCTGTTACTTG
Organism: Clostridia bacterium; assembly: GCA_030524425.1. GTDB lineage: Bacteria > Bacillota > Clostridia > Lachnospirales > CAG-274 > Gallispira. Next base: position 33,766 of record JAUNGN010000011.1, read on the forward strand.
ATGAAATAGTTCCCTATCCTAAGTGTAATTACACTATAAGTATAGAAGATGATGAGTATGTAGAGGCTGTTAAAACCTCTATGGGTGCTGACAGTTATTTAATGCTTGTTAATGCTAAGGATTATGACAAGGGTGTTACGGAAAATAACATTTTTAGAATCGGTACTGTTGCAAAGATTAAAAATGCAATGAGAGGTCTTGACGGGGGAATCAAGCTTTCGGTTAATTGTATAGAAAGAGCTTATATTGACAGTGTTCAGAAGAATTCCGATTATTCTCTTTGTCAGGTAGAATCCATGGTGGAGATTAGTACTGCTGATGAAGTAAAGGTTTCTGCTTCTGTTGATGTTCTTAAGGATTTATTTGCTAAATACAGAGGGGTTGTGCCTATGCTGCAGCCTGCTCTTATAAATGATGTTAAGAAAACAAATGACTTAGGTGTACTTTGTGATAAGCTTTGTGATAAGCTTGTACAAAGCTTTGAAGATAAGAGAGCTATACTTGAAGAAACAGATGTTTATGAAAGGGCATTGCTTACTATTGCTCTTATTGAAAAGGAAATACAAAGAGCCAATGTTAAAAATGATATTATGCTTAAGGCAAAGGAAAATATTGAAGAGGCTCAGAAGGAATATTTCTTAAGAGAAGAACTGAAAGCAATTAATGAAGAGCTTGGTGACAAGAGTGGTACCGGTGAGGAAATTAAGGGCTACAGAGAAAAAATGGCTGAGCTTAAAATGCCTGAGTATGCCGAAGAAAAGCTTGAGAAGGAATTTAAGAGACTTGAGAGAGCCAATCCGGGTACTGCAGAAGGCTCTGTTATAAGAGATTATATTGATAATGTGCTTTCATTGCCTTGGGGTAACATGACTAAGGAAAATACATCACTTAAGAGGGCTGAACAGGTGCTTAACAAGGATCATTATGGTCTTGAAAAGGTTAAGGAGAGAATTGTAGAGTATTTGGCGGTAAGGCTTAAGGTTGATAACCCCAATGCACCTATACTTTGCCTTGTAGGACCTCCGGGTGTAGGCAAAACATCTATAGCCAAGTCAATTGCAAGAGCTTTAGGCAGAAGGTATGTCAGAATGAGTCTGGGCGGTATAAGTGATGAGGCGGAAATCAGAGGACATAGAAGAACATATTTAGGCGCTATGCCGGGCAGAATTATCTCAGCTGTAAAACAGGCAGGAGCTTCAAATCCTCTTGTGCTTTTAGATGAAATTGATAAACTTGGCAAAGATTATAAGGGAGATCCTGCTGCTGCTTTTCTTGAGGTGTTAGATGGAGAGCAGAATGTGAATTTCAGAGATAATTATATTGAAATGCCTTATGATTTAAGCCGTTGTCTTTTCCTTTGTACCGCAAACAGTTTAGATACAATTCCTGGTCCGTTAAGAGACAGACTTGAAATAGTAGAACTCTCAAGTTATACATCAGAAGAAAAATATCACATTGCGGCAGATTATCTTGTTCCTAAACAGCTTGAGGCTAACGGACTTACAAAAGCACAGCTTAAGTTTAGAAAAGATGCCATTGAGGATATGATTGAAAGCTATACAAGAGAAGCAGGTGTAAGAACTCTTGAAAGAACTATTGGCAAGGTTTGCCGTAAAGTAGTTAAGCAGCAGATTGAAGATGGTAATGCTGTTGTGGTAAGTAAGAAGAATTTAACTGATTTTCTTGGTAAGCGAATATTTAAGCCTGAAACCATAAATGCCACTGATGAGGTGGGCATTTGCAAGGGACTTGCATGGACTACGGTTGGCGGAACTACCCTTGATGTTGAAGTCAATATATTAAAGGGTAAGGGTAATTTTAAGATTACGGGTAATGTAGGCAAGGTAATGGAAGAAAGCTATAATGCTGCTCTTAGCTATATAAGAGCAAATGCAGATGAGCTTGGAGTAGACATTGATTTTGAAAATACAGATGTTCATATCCATATTCCTGAAGGTGCAACACCTAAAGACGGCCCATCTGCAGGTATCACTATGGCAACTGCTATGGTATCTGCCATGACAAGAACGCCTATAAGGGCAGATATTGCTATGACAGGCGAGATAAGCATACGAGGTAAGGTAATGCCTATTGGCGGTTTGAAGGAAAAGGTGCTTGCTGCCAAAAGAGCTGGTGTTAAAAAGGTTATTATTCCTGTTGAAAATGCGCCTGACCTTGAGGAAATTCCGGAGTACGGAAAGTCAAATATGGAGTTTGTTTTAGCTTCTAAAATGAATGATGTATTAAGCAATAGCCTGATTAGGTAAGTATATATTTACAATAAGAAAGCCGTTTCAAAACAATAATTTTGAAACGGCTCTTTTTTTATGCGGCAGGTTTTCTTATGCAGTCGTTGGCAATTAATCCGTCATATATAAAGTCAAGTAATATGCTGTAAGCCTCATCATTAAGATTTCCCGTATTCTGCAGCATACAGGAAGGAACGCTTCCTTTTGTCTGCTGAGCCTTGTCATTATCAGTAAAGGTAATATTAGTCTTATTAAGGTCATAACCGGAGAGATATCTTCTGACATTTAAGTAATGAGAGCCAAAATTTTCCGACATAAGGTTGTCATATTCAGAGGCGCTTTCATTATCACCTGCAATAAGTCCCAGAACTAAGTATCTTTCTTTGTTTTTACCGCAGGAGTCTATGATTTGCTGAATATAATCCACTAAATCTTCATAATTACTCCAGGTATCATTTTCACCAATCCATATAATATGAACATAGTCTTTATATTCATCATCACTGCTTGTATTAATGATTGTTCCCTTTGGAATAGTAAAAGATTCTCCCCTGTCAGTCCTTAAAAAATAGTGTTTGTTTTCACCTGTTACGGCATCTCTTTCGGATTCTCCGCCTATTTGACCCGATACGCCGTTAACAGTTACGGGATTGAAGTTTGCATTATCTGCAGACACGGCTAAAGGCCATACCGGACCGTCCTCTGACGATTTTAGATCAATATCAATAAGTTCAGGTTCTTCCGGTATAGTTATATCTTCATCAATTATAAATGGGATTACACCTATTCTGCCCATTATGGTTAGTGTATTTTCTCCCGGAACAGAAAGATTAACTATAGGAATTCTATAGCCTTCATCAGTCAGCTTGTTTTGAAGTACTGCTGCTATTTTTGTGTTCAAAGTGCCTGTACTTGACATAAGGTCTGAGCCGATACATACTATACCCGGTATTTCGTTTGAGATTGCCATGTAATCTGTTTCTAATTTAGCTTTTCTTTCTGCCTCTGTTTTGGCATAGCTTTGTGCATTTACAGCGTTTTCCTCTATAAGTCTTGTTGAACTGCTGTTTAAATAAAAAATAATAATAGGGGTAATTATAACCAGTAATATTATTAAAACAATAGATATTTTATTTATAAATTTCATTTAATCCCACCTTAATAAAAAGAAGCCTGTTTATGGCTTCTTTTTTACGCTATTTATGACTATGTTCATGCTTATGACTGTTGGTGTCATAAGGATTTGATTTATAGGCATAACCATACTTTCTGCCATACTTTGTGTTATTTTCTTCTACAGAGTTAATAACAACACCTAAAATATTTCCTTCAACAAAGTCGATACTTTCAATAGCTCTGTCTATTTCATCATAGGTTGAAACACCCTGTCTTACTACAAGCATGATTCCTGCAACTGTTTTTGATAAAAGCAAAGCATCTGTAACAACATTAATAGGTGATGTATCGAGAATTACATAATCATACAGTCCTCTTGTATATTCCAAAAACCTCTGCATATTAGCTGAACCTAAAAGCTCTGAAGGATTTGGAGGCATAGGACCTGATGTAATTACATCAAGATTCTCATATACTGCCTTATTAACATTATTTTCAAATTTTTCACCTGTCAATACTGATGAAAGTCCCTTTTCATTTGAAATATTAAACATTTTATGCTGAACAGGACGTCTTAAGTCACAATCAACCAAAAGTACCTTTGCCTTGGTTTGAGCAAGAGTAATTGCAATGTTAGCTGCTGTAGTTGACTTGCCGTCACCCGAAAGAGGGCTGGAAATAACAAAGGCATTATTTTCCTGTGTTGAAAGTGTAAAGTTAAGGTTTGTTCTAAGCATATTATAAGCTTCAGTAACAGAAAATTGAACTTTATCTGTCAGAATTGTGCCGATTTTAACTCTTGCCTGAGCATCTTTACGCCTTAAAGACGGCATATATTTATATAAAATGCTGTTTTTACTTGAAGCTCCCATAATATCATAGGTAGGGATTTCCGATAAAACAGGCAGATGGCATTTATTTCTGAACTCTTCTCCGTTATTAATGGTTCTGTTGAGAATATATCTTAATATTATAACAAAGCATATTAAAAGTAAACCGAATAATGCTGATACAATACCATTTTTAGCTGCGTTGGGGCCTGATGGAACCAATGGTATTTTAGCTGTATTTATGGTTTCAACAAAGCCTGTGCCAACTACTCTGTTAATAACAGAGGGAGCTGTGTCAGCAATTATTCTGCATATTTCTGCTGAAATGGTAGGGCTTGGCGTAGTCGCTGAGATCTGAATAATTTCTGTTTCATTAACTGTTCCAAAGGTCACATAGCTTAAAATACTTCTTGGATCAATTGATACTGTACCGTTTTCATTTGTAATTGTGCTAAAGTAGCTTTCAATTTCTGCCTGAGTACATATAGTGTTAAGCTTTTCAGCAACAACATCCATAATTGCATCATTTGACAAAATTACTATGTATGTTTCTGCAAGGCTTTTGGAAGCATCAAGTTCAGAAAGGCTTGCATTGCCTATTACTGAATTTTTTTCGTTGCTTTTAACATATAAGCAGGTTGATGTTGTATATTCAAGAGGCTTGCAGGTTTTTGTATAGGTATAGCCTATAATGCCAAAAATCATTACTACCGCCAATATTAGCCATATATATCTCAACAGTTCCTGAAGTATTAAAGACAGGTCTATTGTATATTCCGTATTGTTTCTTTTCTCATTCAATTCAGGTATCCTCCTACATACTTTAATTGGCTGTTAAGTCTTCTTCAGTCAGCTCTCTTGCATCTCCCCATATTCTTTCAAGGGAATAAAATTCTCTGTCATCCTTGTGGAAAAGATGCACAACAATATCACCAAAGTCCATAAGTACCCAGCTTCGGTTATGTGTTTGGATACCTTCTGTATGCTTCAGTACAAAGCCTGCCTTATAAAGACTTTCATCAACAGCATCAGCCATAGCTTTAAGCTGATTGGAATTTGAGCCGCTTGCTATAACAAAATAATCACTAAGTGTTGATATTTTACTTATGTCAAGTACTCTTATGTCAATTGCAAGCTTATCTTCTAATGCTTTGTAAGCAAGCTTTGCCCCTTCAAGGGAATTTGTATTACTCATTTTCTTCCTCCTTAAGATACTCCAGGGCTGCTATGCCCAATGGATGTATTATTCTTTTTTTGTGTTTATTATAATTTATTGTATTTTCAAGAGAACATATAACAGCTTTATTTATATCCTTATAAGCTAATTCTCTTACCTTATCAAGTCCCTGAAAATAATCTCTGTTTGGCTCAATATAGTCTGCTATAAATATTATTTTTTCAAGCATTGACATATCGGGTCTGCCTGTAGTATGGTAGGCTATGGCATCAAGAATTTCATTGTCATTTATTCCGTATTCCTTCTCGGCAATTTTAGCTCCTAAAAAGCTGTGGGTAAGGTCAGGCTGACTCTTTAAAATATCATCAAGTATGAGTCCGTATTTATCACAAAGCTCAAGCTTTTCTTCATCAGTCAGGCATTTTGCACAGTCATGTAAAAGTCCTGCAAGATATGCTTTATCAGAATCAATGTCATATCTTTTTGCAAGCTGTAATGCTTCTTGAGCAACACCCTGAGTATGCTTGTACCTTTTGGGAGTCAGAACTGAGTGGAGCCTTGCGTTTATTGCATCAATTTCAGCAGAAGAAATATCATCTGCACTGTATAAGCCGAACTTTAAAATATATTCTTCCACGGATGGAGGAACTAAATACTTAATGGTTTGTCCTGCTAAAACTCTGTGTCTAATATCTGTGGAGGATATTGAAAGGGCAGGTATTTCCAAAAATGTAATCTTGCCTTTGTAATTATCCTTTAGATTACTTACTGTATCCTGAAGCTCAATCTTATTGTATCCGGGTCTTGTTACTGCCACAAATTCACACATTGAAAGAAGTTCTTCGGGGCTTTTCCATTTCAGAATTTCGTTAATGGCGTCGGCACCGGTTATAAAATATATTTTGCAGTCAGGTTTACATCGTGTTTTAAGTTCTGTAATTGTATCAATTGTATAGGTCATTCCTGCTCTGTCAATTTCAATTCTTGACACCTCAAAATGTGGATTGGTAACTGTTGCCAGAACTGTCATAAGGTATCTGTGTTCGTTAAACATTGGCTTAATATCCTTGTGGGGAGGTTTGCCTGCAGGGATAAATATAACTCTGTCTATTCCCAGCTGCTGCCTTACAGCTTCTGCCGCCACAAGATGGCCGTTGTGAATAGGATTAAATGTACCGCCCATAATGGCTATTTTATTATATTTTCTGTAATCTGTTATTTGATTCATAAATAAAATCTCCAAAGATAATCTTTTGCTTCTTCTGCGTAATCTATACCTATCCTTTTTCCTGTTTTAAAGCTGCTGATTTTTTTCCCCTCGGTAATATAGAGTTTGTTTCCCATTAAATTTTCTCCGTTAAGCTCTCTGTCTATACCATAAGCCATACATAATTTACCCGGTCCGTTGCTGAAATTCTTAAGCTGGTATTTTGTAAGGTCAGAATAGTTTTTTTTATATCTCAGATTTGACATATATTCCATATCTGAGATAGGCTCTATACTGCGTATAAGCACGGCAGAAGGTTCTCCTTCCTTATCCGTAACCACATTAAAGCAGTGGTACATACCGTATGTAAAGTAAACATAGGCAATACCACCTTCTTTAAATATTACAGAGGTACGGGGCGTAAGCTTGTAATTATAGGCATGACATGCTTTGTCATATGACTTGTAGGCCTCTGTTTCCGTAATCATTGAAATTAATTTATGACCATCAATTTCCCTTACCAGATATTTGCCCAAAAGCTCTTTAGCAACAACAAGGGCATCTCTTGTGTAAAATTTTTTATTAAGCTTCATCATATATCTTTTGCAAATATTCACAGTCACTATGATATCTGTTACCGTTTGAATTTTCAACAAGCATTGTAATATGTGGCTTTGAAGCCTTTAATTCTTTGAAAAGAGGTGCATAATTAAATAAGCCTTCACCCACTTGTTCAAAGGCTACATCTCCGTTTTCATCAAGCTTGAAATCCTTTATATGCATAACGGATATTTTGTCACCATAATATCTGAATGCTTTGGCAATAACTTCTTCCTGCTCCTTATAGTTGTTTCTGTCAAGAAGATTGACAGGGTCAAGTATAACTTCAACATTAGGGGAATTAATATCGTCTAAAAATCTCTGCATCATTTCCGGAGAATAAATTGTGTGAGTTGCAACGCCCTCAACACCTACAATTACACCAAGTTTTTCTGCGGCTTTAACAATTTCTCTCATTGACTTTAAAAGTCTTTGATAGCAGGTTTCCGTGTAAGTACCGGGTACAATTCTGAAGTTTTCGTCAAGTCTGCCTGTTTCTGTACCTACCATATCTGCACCGATAGCTCTGGCATATTTTAAATGTTCAATAAACCTTGCTACCTCTGCCTGTCTTTTAGACTCGTTAGGGTTTGTAGGATTAATATAGCAGCCTAACACTGCCACATGAATATTATTATCTGCAAGTTTCTTTCTGATAAAATGACCTAAGCCGGGATTATAGTGACCTGTGTTAAAATCAATGTCAGTAATTGACTTTTTAAATGCCAGCTGTATATTGTTGATTTTATGCTCTGTAAGCTTTTCAATAAGCTGGTCAAAGGTTTGTTTACCGCCTAAGTCATGAGCTCTCATACCAAATGCCATATCTTTCACCTCGTAAATATAAATTTAACCAATTATTATCTCATACATATATAAGTATATCAAATAAAAGTAAAAAAAGCAACTGATAATAGTTGCTTTTAAACTTTCAATATAAATAGAATTTATTACTCAACCCTTGTGCTTACACTATCATCTTCTTTATCGGAAGTATTTACTTTAACACTGGTACGCTTAATAGAGTTGAGGAGCTTTTTACCTTCTTCAGAATTGGAATTAATGTATACCAATTCTGACGGATACACCATATTAAGCTTTTCTCTTGCAACCTTTTCTATAAATTCAGGACTGTCCTGATTTTCATACTGTTTTGTAAGAGCTGCACTTTCGGCCTTAGCCTCAGCAATCTGAATATCTACTTCCTGCCTGGCAGCATCAAGCTGCAGGTGAACTAAATACTGATAGCAAAGTGCTGCTGCAAATATACAAATCATTATAATCATAACAATAGCCCACAAAATATTTATTTTTGAGCTCTTTTTCTTTGTAGCTGCTGTCAAATTTTTCACTCCCAAAAAATGCGTTACCTTTTGATACAGTGTAATTTTCTCATATTTTACATAATTTTTCAAGTGTTTTTTAAAAAAAAGTACCGGTATGCGTAAAATTTTATTAATCGGATATAAAACCAGTCTTACAGGAGTCATAATTATGTTTAATATTAACAATACAAGCTTTTTTATAAACATAAATATGGGCTGTATCAGCCTGTCCATTATTGCTTTGAAAAGGGTGTAATACCATATCATTCCCAAAGCTGTGCCAAGTAAGGCAAAGGGACGGACTTCTCCGCTGTTGAGCTTAAGCATTAATAAAAACAGTGTAACTGCAAAAATAAACCAGTATATAAGGTCAATAATACCTTTTATTATTTTATTTAATCCTATTGTTTTTGAAAATATGTAAAATATGTGATAAAAAAGTGCAAACAATAGTCCCAGAGCTATTGTCAGCAGAAACAGTTTGCACTGATAGGTAAAGGATAATATCATTTAAAAAGCCTGCCCAACAGACTTCTCTTTGAGCTGTTCTCGTTATCATAGGATAGGGAGTATACATTGCCGTCTGCTGTCAGGCTGCCTTTTTCAAGGTTGAGGCTGTTTATATGCAGGTTATAGCCTCTTATAACCAGTATTCCGTTTTCTGTCTGGGCAACAATATTTTCTTCATCAAAGCTTAGTATATCTGTTATACCTGTTGCCACAAGTTTTTCTCTGTTGTCAAGGTTTATGGTATGTTTGCTGCTTTCCAATTTTTACCCCCCTGAAATAATACATTTAAAATATATGCGGAATTAAAGGACTTTATACATTTCCTGAGCGTTTTCCTTGCGGATAACCTCTTGTGTTGATAAAACTTCGTATTTTGCCGTATTGCTGCCAAAGGTAATTTCTATAATATCTCCGGCCTTTACATCAAGTCCTGCTTTTGCTGTCTTGCCGTTTACATTTACTCTTCCTGCATCACAGGCGTCATTTGCAACAGTTCTTCTTTTTATTATTCTGCTTACCTTTAAATATTTGTCAAGTCTCATATACAACACCTCCAAAAATAAAAGGCGTGGACATTAGCCCACGCTTTTACTTAATAATAATTACTTATTAACAGCGTCCTTGAAAGCCTTACCAACCTTAAATCTTGGAGCCTTTGAAGCAGCGATTTCCATTTTATCGCCTGTTCTTGGATTAACACCTGTACGAGCTTCTCTTTCCTTAACGTCGAAAGTACCAAAGCCAACTAATCTAACGTCACCGCCGTTAACTAATTCCTCTGTTACGGTTTCGATAAAAGCCTTTAAAGCCTTTTCAGCCTCTGTCTTTTTTAAGCCTGCCTTTTCAGCCATCTTTGTTGCTAATTCTGATTTGTTCATTGAAATTTTCCTCCTTTATTTTTTCTTACCTCCATAGCCTCGGAATCTGTATCCTCAATAATTCCTCCAACGGTTACATCGGTAGTTTCAATGGTCTCAAGTTTATTTATATACGTTTCCAGAGCATTTGTCAAGGAAAATTCAGCATTTATTTGTAAAAAATGAGAAATTTTTGATAAATTCATTAAAAAACTGCCAATATATTCCATTTTTTCTAAATAATTACTGTTTTTTGCGTTTTTAAGCTTTGCTGACAGCTTAGTATTTTCATTAACCAAATCCTCAAAAACAATGTGGTCAAGGTCAGTTTTTTCTGCTTTGGAAATTGTCTTATCACTTCTGATTAATGCAGGGAGAGAGTGAGGAACACTTTTAATAATTTCCATATTATTTTTATATCCTTTTTCCTGTTTTTTTATGCTTTCCCATTTTGTATTAATTTCTTTCACAGATTTATTGCCCTCTGTTGAAAAGACGTGGGGATGACGCAATATCATTTTTTTTGTTATTCCGTCCACAACATCTTCAAATGAAAACAGGTTTTCTTTTTCTGCAAGCTTACTGTGAAAAATTATCTGAAATAATACATCTCCCAATTCTTCACAAAGATTATCTTTGTCGTTATTGTTAATGGCATCAATTACCTCATAGGTTTCTTCTATAAAGTATTTTTTAAGACTTTCGTGAGTCTGTGCCTTGTCCCAGGGGCAGCCGTTTTCTCCCAAGAGCTTTTCCATAACCTGTTTCAGGTCATTAATATTGTATTTTTTTTCCATAGTGTATCTCCTTTGCGGATTATCGTTTTTTAAACGAATTTATAGTAACTTAAAATGTGATGTATGTCAAGAATTGGAGAATTTATTATTAATAAACAAAACAGAAAGATTGAACTTGTGAGAATAAATTATATTTTCTTTTATGTCAGAATGTTTAAAAATTTTTAATAATTAATATTCTTTACATATTAAAGGTTTAGTGCTAAAATTAGCTTATCTTTAGAGTTTATGTTTAAGGGGTGATTAATATGTATTGTATGCATTGCGGAGAACAAATTGCTGAAAATTCAAGATTCTGCAAATATTGCGGTAAGCTTGTGGCTGAGGATGAAGTTAAGTTAATAAATGAGCCTGAAAATAACAGACCTGAATATTCAGAGGAAAATGAAGCTGAGAATGACAGTACGGAATGTCATAGTACTGATGGAGATATATCTTCAATTGATATGGTTATGGAAGATATTAAAACACAGCTTGAAAAAGAAGAGGTTATAGATGACTTTTTCTTTGAGCATATTTCAGCAAAAAAGAAAAGAGCTTTGTTTATATTAGGCGTATTTATGGTTGCTATAGTAGCGGTTATTGTATTTGCGTGGTTCTTTCCCGACCTTATATAAAAACATTATATAAAAAAACTCTCGTTACACCGAGAGTTTTTTTATATTAAATATAAAGTTATCTGCTTAATACGGAAATTAGATTGCACGAGTAATTGTACCCTTGTGCATACCGCTTCTTAAACATCTTGCGCAAATATTAATTGACTTAACATTGCCGTTTTCTTCAACAATCTTAATCTTCTTGATATTTGACTTCCAAGTCTTGTTAGCTCTTCTGGAAACCTGACTACGATTAATACTGATTCTGTGACCTGTCTGTCTGGTCTTTTCACAAATCTCACACTTTGCCATTGATTACACCTCCTTAGTCAATTACTCATCGTTATTCATTTTATCAGAAAAATATAATAAATGCAAGAAAAATTTTAAGAAATTTTGAAATTTATTCGGAAAAGGTAAAAACATTGATAATTTTTATAAAATAGTGTATACTCTAACTACCTTAATAAAAGAAGGGGAGAAATTGGAAATATGAATATTATTACAGATGCGGATGATGTTAAAGATGTTAGGAATGGTATTATACAACTTTTAAAAAGGAGAAATTTAAAAGAGGTGCTGAAATAGTATGAAGCCGAATGATAGTATTGAGGTTGTAAAAAATATTGGAAGAACGAGGGCTGATGAGCTGAAAAAACTGGGTATAGAAACAGTTGAAGATTTAATTGAGTATTATCCCAGAGATTATGAGGACAGGAGCAGTTATGTGCCTGTAGGTGAAGCAGAGGCTGGTAAAATAAATACAATAAGGGGCAGGGTTGCGGCATCTCCCGATGCCAGAAGAATGAGGACTATGACTGTTGTAAGTGCAGGAATTGCTGATAAAAGCGGTACAATTGAGTGTGTATGGTTTAATCAGCCTTATGTTAAAAATCAGCTTACTGCAGGCAGAGAATACAGCTTTACGGGGAAGGTTGTTGAAAAGTATGGCAGACTGCAGATGGAGTCTCCTGATTATGAACCGGTTAATGAAAACAGTCTGAATACGGGAAGAATAGTGCCGATTTATACCGTACCTAAGAAAATGTCACAAAAGGTAATAAGAGGCTGTATAAAGAATGCCATGGATTCTGTTGAAGGTACTCTTGAGGAGTATATGCCAAACAGAATAGTTAAAAAGCATAATTTGTGTGACAGAGCCTTTGCTGTAAGAAACATCCATTTTCCGGAAAGTGACAGTGCGTTTTTTAAGGCAAGAAGAAGACTTGTTTTTGATGAGCTTTTGTTTTTGCAGCTTCATTTACTTGAACTGAAAGGCAATATATGCGGTAAAAAAAGCAATATTGCAATTAATAAATATAATGATAAGGAAATAAGAAAACAGCTTGGTTTTGAATTAACCCGTTCGCAGGAAAAGGTTTTATGTGAAATAAAAGCTGATTTCAAGACCGGCAGTGTTATGAACAGGCTTATACAGGGTGATGTTGGCTCAGGCAAGACTGCTCTTGCAATGATTGCGGCTTACATTGTTATCAGTAACGGCTATCAGGCTGTGCTCATGGCACCTACAGATGTTCTTGCCAATCAGCATTTTAAAAGTTTTATTGAGGTTTTTGAACCTTTAGGTATTAAATGTGAGCTTTTAACAAGCGGACTTAGAAAAAAGGAAAGGGATAGGGTGTATGATAATATTGCTACAGGCTGTGCTAAAATGATAATTGGTACTCATGCCCTTATTCAGGACAGAGTTGAGTATAACAATTTAGGCCTTGTTATAACTGATGAACAGCATCGTTTCGGTGTAAGACAAAGAGAAATGCTTTCAAATAAGGGTGACGAGCCTCATGTTCTTGTAATGACTGCTACTCCTATTCCAAGAACTCTTGCTCTTATTCTTTATGGAGATTTGGATATTTCTATAATAGACGAACTGCCTCCGGGAAGAAAAAAAGTAGATACCTTTTCTGTAGATCACAGTTATTATCAAAGGCTGTACGCCTTTATAAAAAAAGAAGTGTCAAAGGGCAGACAGGCTTATATCATTTGTCCCATGATTGAGGAAAATGATAAAACAGAGTTAAGGTCAGTGCTGAACTACACTGAAGAGCTTGACAGAAATATTTTGCCTGAACTTCGGGTAAGCTGTGTTCACGGTAAAATGAAAAATGATGAAAAACAGATAATTATGGAGGAGTTTGAAAAGGGTAATATTGATGTTCTTGTGTCCACTACGGTTATTGAGGTAGGTATAAATGTGCCTAATGCTTCTCTTATGATAATTGAAAACGCAGAAAGATTCGGCTTGTCAACCTTGCACCAGCTAAGAGGAAGAGTGGGCAGAGGAAGTGAAAAAAGCTATTGTGTGCTTGTGAGTGATGCTAAAAGCAAGGTGGCAAAAGAAAGAATGAGTATTATGTGCAAGACTAATGACGGATTTGTGATTTCCGAAAAGGATTTGAAATTAAGAGGTCCCGGAGATTTTTTTGGTACAAGACAGCATGGACTGCCTGAAATGAAAATTGCAAATCTTTATAAGGATATAGAAATTTTAAAAGAAGTTCAGGGGACAGCAATCGATTTATATAACCATGACAGAGAGTTGAATTCTGTAGAAAATTCACTATTAAAGGCTAAAATTTTTAATATATTTACTACAAAAATAAAAAAAATTTGTTTATAGTAAAATAAACTGTTTACTTAATTGTAGTTTTACGGTATAATGAACATATATGTAAAAATGGAGGGAATGTATGAGAGTAATATCAGGCTCAGCCCGGGGTCATAAACTTAAGGCTCCCGAAGGTTTTAATACCCGTCCGACAACAGACAGAATAAAAGAATCTCTTTTTAATATAATTGCTGCGGATTTGTATGAATGCAGATTTCTTGATTTATTCAGCGGCAGCGGAGCAATGGGCATTGAGGCGCTTTCAAGAGGTGCGGCTAAAGCCGTATTTGTTGACAGGGACAGAAGCAGTGCTGCCGTTATTAAGGAGAATCTGAGGGCTACAAGACTTGAAAACAGGGCTCAGGTTATGAACTGCGACATAGCTGCTGCCATATCAAGGCTTGGGAGCTTGTCTGAAAGGTTTGATATTATATTTATGGACCCGCCTTATAATAAGGGGTTTGTGGAAAATACCCTTACATATATTGTTAAGGAAAATATACTTGCCGGTGACGGCTATATAATAGCAGAACAGTCACAGGATGATAAATTACCTGATATTCAGGGACTTGATATTTTCAGAGTCAAGGACTATAAAATAACTAAAATGACTTTTTTGACTTTAACAGAAGTGTAAAAAAGTAATTGGGGGATTAAATATGCATATTGCTGTATATCCTGGCAGTTTTGATCCAACTACAAATGGTCATTTGGATATAATTACAAGGGCATCTAAGCTTTGTGACAGGCTTATTGTTGCCGTGCTTGAAAATCCATCTAAAAAGCCTATGTTTACAGTTGAAGAAAGAGTGAATCATTTAAAAATTATTCTTAAGGAATTTCCTAATGTGGAAGTTAAGTCTTTTTCAGGTCTTTTGGTGGATTTTGTAAGAAGTGTCGGTGCTAATATTGTGATTAGAGGACTGAGAGGAGTAACTGACTTTTCATATGAATTTCAGATGGCTCTTACTAATCGTTCGCTGGCTAATGAAATAGAAACACTTTTTATATCAGCGGATACACAATATCTTTTCTTCAGCTCCAGTCAGGTTAAGGAAATTGCGCTTTTTGATGGGAATATTGATAATATGGTTCCGCAAATTATTAAAGATGAAATAAATAAAAAATTAAAAAATAACAAGTGATATTAGTTTTAGGAGGAATAAAAATGGAATCTTCAGTTTATACATTATTGGACAGTCTTGAGGATGTAATAGAAAAGGCAAAGCAGGCACCTCTGTCTTCAAATGTAAAGGTGTCAAGAGAAGAAATATTTGAAATTATTGAGGGTATTCGTCTTGCTTTACCTCAGGAAATAAAGCAGGCACAGAGAATTGTGCATAATAGTGAATCTATTATTGATAATGCTCATGCAAGTGCCAATGGTATTATTAACGCAGCTAATGAGACTGCTGAAAAGATGACCATGGAGCATGAAATTACAAAAAGAGCACAGGAAGAGGCTGAAGCAATTATTAATGATGCCAGAAATAAGGCTGAAGATATGCGTTTAGGCGCAATTGAGTATGCTGATCAGATGCTGGAAAATACAGAAAATCAAATTAAAGCGGTTTTAGATAATTTTAGTAAGAGAGCTAACAATGTTATGGACTTTCTTTCTAAGGAAACAGACGCTATTTACAGTGAGAGAGGTGCATTAAGAGAGCTTGCTGAACAGGTGCCTTCTCTTACTCTTACGGATTCTCAGAACTAAATACTTGTGTGACTTGTTTTATAGGGGTGCCGATGTAGATTTTTATGCTTTTATCGACACCCTTGTTGTGTGTATAACGGATAAAGTAAAAAACATATTATAAAGGCTAATATACCCTGTATAAACTTTGAAAATACATATTTAACAGATGACAGGTCTGTTGATGAGATATATCCTATGCTTTGTGAGTGTATGGAAAGTCCGCCAAAGGCTATTATAGCGCTTATAATGCTTAGTGAAAGTCTGCTTATTTCAGTTAATTCCTTGCAGCCGTTTGTTATTTCCAGTATTCCGAATATAATTGCTTTGAGGAAGATGTTTAAATTGAATTGTGCCAAAACGGACTGTAATATTGTACATATTATTGAAAAAAATATTATATAGCCCCCTACAAGAACTATTGCTTCTATTCCGTTATATATGCTGTTTTTTAATTCCTTTCCTATGTTTAAGCTGTTGGTTTGGCTCAGACCGGTTATTTTTCCTTTTGGCTTAGGTAGTAATATTCCTATTGACAGTGCTGATATGTAGTGTATTATTAACAAAAAAAATCCGGCAGTATTGCTTTTCAGAAGGCCTGTACCTACAGTACCTGCAATAAAAAGAGGTCCTGAATTGTTTGTAAATGATAAAAGATACTGTGCTTCTCCTTTTGTCAGCTTTTTTTCGGAATACAATTCGCTTACAAGCTTTGCACCTAAGGGATAGCCTGAAAGCATACCGCTTACTATTGCAAATATACCAAAGCTGCTTACACCGAAAATCCTGTTTGTAACGGGTCCCAAAAGCCTTGAAAGCAGTGAGGGGAAAGGTGTGGCCTTTAATAAATTAATACTTATCATAAAGGGCAGTAATGCCGGAAGAACAAAATTAAACCACAGTATGAGTCCGTTTTTGACGGAATTCATAATTTCTTTTGGAAAGATTAGTATTATTAGATTGAAAATTACTACAAAAATTGTTATAATGTAAATATGTATGTTCTTTTTTATTTTGGACACCTCCCGTAAATACTATAGTTTAAGTATATGAGGTAAATTTAAAATTATGAATATACTTAAGGAAACAATTATTATGCAGTGTTTTCTTAAAAAATAAGGAGGCGTAATTGTGGTTGGTAATAATGGCTCTAAAAGTAACAAAAAAAAGAGCAGTACAGTAAATTCCTTTAAAACTAAAAATTCTTCAAATACTAAGCACAATGAGAAAAGAGGCTATAATAAAAGCAGTTCTGTCAGTGCCAGACGTCCATTGCCTGAGCTTCCCAAGAGAGAAAACAACAGAAGTTACGGTAATTACGGCACAGGCTATACATCCTCTGAAGGCAGATACAGAAGTCCCTTTAGCTATTATGGCATGGAAAACAGCAGGAAAACCGAGACCGGAGGAGAAAGAAAGCAAATTTCCGGCAGAAACAGCATAAGTAACAGATATACATCAAATTACAGAGCTGATATCTATCAGGAAAATTACAGAAGCAGTGAGCAGGCCAATAAAGCTTCAAGAAAAAGCAGTACCAAAAAAAGTTTAGGTGCCGCAGGTGCTTTGGGCATTGTAATCGGCAGTGTATCACAGATTGTTAAAGGCAGTAAGAGGAGTAACTCCAGAATTGTAAATAATAAAACTATATCTGCTAAAAGGAACAGTGTTGCTTTGCCTATATTTATATTTTTTATTTTTATGTGTTTTATATATATTATAGGCTCATCCGTTAATTTTCTGACAAAGAAGATTGTAAGCTACGATGTGCTTTCATACGGAACAATTGATACACCTAAGTCAGCCAATGCTGTTATTGTAAGAAGCGAAAAGGTTTACAATACTGATAAAGCAGGTGTTATATCATATGATGTTGCAGATAACGAAAAAGTAAAAAAGGGCACCGTTGTGTGCAGTATTAAGGATGAGGCTGTTGTGGCACAGATGCAGGCAAGCCTTGACGATATAAATGAACAGATAATGAAGATACAGTCGGAGCGTAAGGATATATCTGTGTATTCTGAGGACATTAAAAAGTATAATGCTCAGATGAAAGAGGAAATTGACGAAAGTGCTCTTGACTATGCATATATGAAACTTGGTAACATTTACGAACTTGAAAATACTATTCAAAAGTATCTTGATACCAGAAATCAGTATTTACTTACTGAAAACAGCGGTGTATTAAGTGATCTTGTTTCTCAGAAAAAGGAGCAGGAAAGTAAGCTTAATGAAAACATCAGTAATTTGACTGCTGATGAAAGCGGTATTGTATGTTATTATATAGACGGACTTGAGGAAGAACTTACACCTGAAAATATGGCGTCTGTCACAAAGAATACAATATCAGATACAGTGCGGGCTGAAAGCAGTTTTAAAAGCAGTGTAAAAGCAAATTCCCCTGCCTTTAAACTTGTTACATCAAATATATGGTATATTGTATCCTATATTAAAAATGACTATATTGATGGCTGGGAGAAGGGTGATACCCGTTCAATATACATTAAGGATAATGAGGGTAAAGAGCATAAACTTGAAGCCTACATAGAAGAAATGACATCAAATTCCGGCTCTGATGAAAAGTTTGTAATATTCAAGCTAACAAGAGATATTACGGATTTTATAAATGTAAGAAATATAACTATTGAAACAGAAAGCTCAGAAAGAGGCTTTAAGATTCCCAATGATGCTATTGTTGAAGAAACTCTTATGAAGATACCTTCAGCCTTTGTAGATTCTGACGGAAATGTAACAAAGCTTGAAAATGGAAGTCCTAAAAAGGTTTCTGTTAATATTTCGGGTAAGGATCCTGATGATGCAAATTATTGTTATACCCCTGTGCAGATGGGTGTTATAAATGTAGGTGATACAATTAAGGCTGCTGACAGTGAGGAAACATTTGTTATAGCTGATGTTCTTAATACCAAGGGTATTTATGTTGTGAATACCGGTATTGCAGAGTTTAAGACAATTAACCTTACAAACTCTGTGTCAAACAGTACACATACTATTCTTGATCCAAGCTATAATACAAATATTTATGTGTATGACAGAATTATGACTGATCCGAGAAATGTTGAAAAACAGGAAATGGTCTATGAATAGAGGTAATGTAAATGAGTATTAAAGAAAATTTAGAGCATATTAATGCCAAAATTGCTGAAGCCGCAAAAAAAAGCGGAAGAAAAAGAGAGGATATTCTTCTTCTGGCAGTCAGCAAGACTGTAGAAGTGCCAAGAATTAAGGAGGCAGTTGATTTAGGTCTTTTGGATTTAGGCGAAAATAAACCTCAGGAAATTAATTGGAAGTATTTTGAAATTGAAAATGTAAGGTGGCATCAGATTGGTCATTTACAGACAAACAAAGTTAAGTATATAATTGATAAGGTTTGTCTTATCCATTCGGTTGAAAGCCTTAAGCTTGCTGAAGAAATCAGTAAAAGAGCTAAAGCTAAAGATATTACCATGGATATACTTATTGAGATTAATATTGCAGGAGAGGAAGCAAAGCATGGCGTTCCTTTAGGGGAAGCTGAGGCACTGGCTGTTGAAATAAGCAAACTTGACAATATTAAAGTGAAGGGTCTGATGACAGTTGCGCCTTTTGTGGAGAATCCTGATGAAAACAGGCAGTATTTTGCACAAATGAGAAAATTATTTGTTGACATTAGGGATAAAAACTATAATAATATAGATATGAAATATTTATCAATGGGTATGACAAATGATTATGAGGCGGCAATTGAGGAAGGTGCTAATATTGTAAGAATTGGCACAGGACTCTTTGGTGCAAGAAATTACACGAAAAATTAGAGAATATTTGTAAATATATAAGCTGTTAGGAGGAAATAATAAAATGGCAGAGCTTTGGGAGAAAATAAAGACAATGGTAATGGGTACTGCAGATGAATATGATGAGTATGATGATGAATATGATGACTATGAGGACAGCAGGGCATCTAAACCACGATTTGATTTTATGAAAAATTTCAGAAAATCAAATGATGTTGATGATGAAGAAGATGAAAGAGCATATCGCAGCAGTTTTACTTCCGGAAGAAGCAATAATGTAATTGATATTAATGCTAAGGTCAAAATGAGTGTTGTAGTTGCCACACCACAGTCTATTGAGGCGGCAAGTGAGGTTACTCTTGAGCTTAGGAATAAGAAAACCGTTATTGTTAATCTTGAGGGTATGGAAAAGGATATTGCACAGAGAATTACTGATTTCTTAAGCGGTTCATGTTATGCCCTTGGGGGTTCAATTAAGCCTATTTCAAGCAGAATTTATATTATTGGACCTTATGATGTTGATATTACAGGCGAATTTAAAGAGGAGCTTGCTGCAAGCGGTATTAAACTTCCCAACTCTGTTTTGCGCAAGCGTTATTAATAGTATAGAGGAGAGAGAGTATGAATATAGCTGATATTTTAGTTAGTGCTTTGAGTATTTTTTATCAGTTGTTGACTTTTGCAATACTTATAAGATGTATTATTTCATGGCTGCCTTTAGACAGAAACAATTTTATTATAAGGGTTGTATATGCTTTAACTGAGCCTATTTTGGGGCCTGTAAGAAGATTAATTGAAAAATCACCTTTAGGCGGAGGTATGATAATTGATTTTTCTCCTGTTATTGCATATTTTATTTTGTATTTTATATATACAATTCTTATTAAAATTATATACAGTATTTTTTGATTATGAATAGAAAAGATATTTTAAAAAGTATAAGCGACGCCGATGAAAGGCTTGCTGCAGCTAAGGCAATTGATAAGCTTGAGCTTGCAAAAAAAACTTATACACCTGAGTTTACAGGTTTTATGGATCCATACAAGGCATATGCAATTAAGGATATGCTTTTAAATAATGACTGTCAGATTATGATATATGGCGGTTTTGAGGAAAGTGAAAGGGTAAAGGTTGGTTTTTTTCCTGATTTTACAAAGCCTGATGCAGATGAGTTTCCAATTAAGCCTGTTGAAATCAGCTACAATTTGCAATACAGCAGAGCTTTATCTCACAGGGATTTTTTAGGCTCAATATTGGGTCTTGGTATTACAAGGGAAAAAACAGGCGATATAATTATTGAAAACAGCAGGGCAGTTGCTTTTGTTGACAGTGATATTGCAGATTATGTTGTTGTTAATCTTGAAAGAGCAGGCCATACAAAGGTGAGGGTTAAACTGCTTGAGAATTTTAAGCCTGGACAGAAGGAAGTACAGGATAAAAGACTTACTGTTGCAAGTTTAAGAATAGATGCTTTGTTAAGCGGTGCACTTAATATTTCAAGGAATAAGACTTCTGAGTTAATTAAGGGTGAAAAAGCTTTTGTAAATTGGAAAAAGATAACTTCTGTTTCTCACATTATTAAAGAAAATGATGTTATCACCCTTAGAGGAGTGGGACGAGTTATAATTAATGAAATAATAGGAACTACAAAAAAAGACAGAATTCTTATAAATGTATCTGTTTTTAAATAGATGTTACAAAACTAAAGGAGGTCGCATTATGGCTGCATTAACACCTATGGACATTGAAACCGTTGAATTTAAAAAAACACCCTTTAAAGGTTATTCTGCTGAAGAGGTGGATTTGTTTTTAGATAAAATAATAATGGAGTTTGAAAGACTTTATAAGGATAATGCAAAGCTTCAGGACAAGCTTGATGCCGATGAGGAGGTTATTAAGCACTATAAAAACCTGGAGGAAACTATAAAAAGCTCAATTGTAAGGGCAGAAAAAACTGCCGAGGAAACTGTTAAAAATGCTAATACAAATGCACAGCTTGTAATCAGTAATGCACAGGAAAAGGCTGAACATCTTATTGATGATGCCTGCAATAAAGTTCAGATTATGCTTAGTGAAGGTAACGAAGAACTTGCCAGGATTAAGTTGCAGGTGGCAGATGCCAAGGCAGAATATGTTAAAGTTAAGAATTTATTGAAAAATATGCTTACAACTCAAATGAATGTACTTGAAAGCAGTACAGAGGATTTTGAAGCTGAGGCTGAATAATATAGGTGGAAGTATGAAAATTTTAAGTGTAGATACAGGTAAGACTGTGTATCCTATTTACATAGATAATAATTACAGTAATTTAATTGATGCTTTTGAAAAGGCAGGGCTTACAGGCAGAAGTGTCTGTATAATTACTGATACTAATATTGAACCGTTATATATGGATAAAGTAACTTCTATTATGAACGGACATTTTTCTATGGTTTGTCATTATGCCTTTGAGGCAGGTGAGGACAGTAAAAATCTTAGTACAATTATGGATTTTTACAAATTCTTTATAGATAATCATTTGGACAGAAAATCTGTTCTTGTTGCATTAGGCGGCGGTGTAGTTGGTGATATGTGCGGCTTTGCAGCGGCAACATATATGAGGGGAATACCTTTTGTTCAGATGCCTACAACACTTTTGTCACAGGTAGACAGCAGTGTGGGAGGTAAGACAGGCGTTGACTTTATGGGTAATAAAAATATGGTTGGTGCTTTTTATCAGCCCGAATTTGTTTATATAAATACCGATACTCTTAATACCCTGCCTTACAGAGAAGTGGCGGCAGGCATTGCTGAGGCTGTGAAATACGGATATATTATTGACAGTGACTTTCTCGATTATTTTATTGATAATAAAGAAAAAATAAAGGCACTTGATTCACAGGCAATTAATGATGTTATTTATTTTTCATGCAAGGCAAAGGCTGATGTAGTCAGTCAGGATGAAAAGGAAAACGGCTTAAGAGCTATACTTAACTTTGGGCATACCTTTGGTCATGCTGTTGAAACTCTTTCTGATTTTAAAATGCTCCATGGTGAGTGTGTTGGTATAGGTATGCTTTCCGGTCTTTATTTTTCTGTCAAAAGAGGACTTATAGATGAAGCTGAAATTGAAAAGTGTGAAAAGCTTTTAGAATTTTTTGAATTGCCTGTAAGAATAAAAAATTACAGCATAGCTGAAATACATAAGCAGATGTTTAATGATAAGAAAACCAATAACGGCGTTATAAACATTGTTGCTTTAGAGAAAATTGGCAAGGCTTATACAGATAAGACTGCTTTATCTGAGGAAATAGAAGAAGCTATTAAATATATAGTTGAATAAATTATTTTAACCCATTACATATTGTAATGGGTTATGTTGAATATGGAGGATTTGTTATGATTTTATTACCGTTAGTATTTTTTGCTCTATTAGTAGGCATTGACCAGGCTTCAAAGTATTTAACTCTGGAAGTATTAAAGCCCATAGGAAATGTAAATATTATTGAAAATTTTTTTAGTCTTACCTATGTTGAAAACAGAGGGGCCGCATTTGGAATTATGCAGGGCGGTAAATGGATTTTTATTATGCTTACTGTGATTGTTTGTATTGCCTGCGTAATTTACTATTCAAAGCTTGCCAATGAAAACAGACTGAAGATTGTAAGAATTTCTATTGTTCTTATTTGTTCGGGAGCAGTTGGTAATATGATTGACAGACTTTTCAGAGGGTATGTAGTGGATATGCTTAATTTTTATATATTTGGATACGATTTTCCCATATTTAATTTTGCTGATATCTGTGTTTGTGTCGGGGCCTTTCTTCTTATAACAGGTATTATGTTTTTTGACAGAAATCAGGAGGAAAAGTAATGGATATTTATTTGGCAGAAGCTTCGGATGTAAACAAGAGAATTGACCATTATCTGAATGAAGAGCTTGAAGATTTATCTCGCTCTGCATTGCAAAAGTTAATTGATAATGGAAATATTACCGTAAACGGTAAGGCCGTCAATAAGAATTATAAATTGAGAAAAGGAGATACAATTGAGGCAGAAATACCTGAACCGGAGGGTATAAATATTGAGGCAGAGAATATTCCTCTTGATATACTTTATGAAGACGGCGATTTAATTGTTGTAAATAAACCTCAGAATATGGTTGTGCACCCTGCTCCGGGGCATTACAGAGGTACACTTGTTAATGCTCTTATGTATCATTGCGGTGATAATTTGTCAGGCATTAATGGTGTATTAAGACCGGGTATTGTGCATAGAATTGATAAGGACACAAGCGGTGTACTTGTTATTGCCAAGTCTGATTTGGCACATAGGGGCTTAAGTGAACAGCTTACTGAACATTCTATGAACAGAATTTACAATGCAATTGTTTATAACGGTTTTGATGAGGACGAAGGTACTGTTAATACATTGATAGGCCGTTCTCAAAATGACAGAAAGAAAATGGCAGTGCTTAATTCAGGCGGAAGAAATGCAGTAACTCACTATAAGGTAATTGAGAGAATGGGGAAATTTACTCTTGTTGAGCTAAAGCTGGAAACAGGCAGAACTCATCAGATAAGGGTGCATATGGCACACATAGGTCATCCCCTTTTGGGTGACTCCGTATATGGGCCTAAAAAGCAGATATTTAATTTACAGGGACAGGTGTTGCATGCTAAGGTGTTAGGGTTTGTTCATCCAAGGAGTGGTGAATATATGGAATTTAGTACTGAATTGCCTGAGTATTTTAATAAACTGATTGGACTTCTTAAAAATAAGGGATGAATTTGAGATTTTATTGACATATTGAGAGAGGTATACTTTATGGGTAGTTTTAATGATATGGAGAGTTTTTATGATAGCTGTAATGAAACGAGAACACCAAAACAGATAGTATGGGAAGAAGGAATTTACAAGGAAGGAAGCTTTAGGCAGAGGTGGGCATATAACTTTGGCAGGAATGGTTTTTATAAATTTGGCAAGAAGATAGCTTCATTTTTTGTTTTAATGCTTTTATGGATTGTGATTGATGAGGTTATTCCATTTAATGCTGTTAAAATGGTTTTTCATACATTGGCAGTTGTTGCAGTAAATATTGGCAGTGTGTGGCTGTTCAGACAAACCTGTGCTGACAAAAAAATTACAGGTCTTAATATAATATATTTTGTGTTCTGCGGAATTTTTGCATTTGTTTTTTATAAATATATGGACTTCTTATTTGGATATTTGGGATATTGCTTATTTCTTAGTTTATATTATGGAATATATTTTATAAATAAAATTATATCTCCAATATTGAGGCTGGGTGTTTCACTGGCTGTGATTTATAATATTGTAAGGAACAATATTATAATGGACAGGACTGAAATATTAAGCTCTGTTGTAAGCATTATTTCAATTATTGCAGGTGTTTTTTATAAGTATTTCACATTAGGTGTTACTGATATGTATTATGTATGCCTTATTGTTGTTATGCTTGTTGTCATAATGGGATTTATTTTGTATATAAGAACGAAAAACAAATTTTTGAGAAATGTAACAATTTTATTTGCAATTATATCCTTAATGGAAATATTGGGAAGCAACGCTGTTGCTGCAGGCATTATGGAGCATTATATTAGAACTGGTGTATGGTGATATTTGCAATAAAAAGCTGAAAAAATACTTGCATTTGATATTATGTTATGATATAATACTAAATTGGTAGTGAAAACGAATGGTCCGCTGATGCTTCCATGTAATTGGATCAAATTGGGCATTAAGAACATTTATGACGAAAGGAAGGTAAATACCTTATGAATTACGAAATTATTAAAGAAATTGAAAACAGTCAGTTAAAGAGTGACATCCCTGATTTCAAGGTTGGCGATACTGTAAAGGTATATGCTAAGATTGTTGAGGGTACTAAGGAAAGAATCCAGATGTTCGAGGGTATCGTTCTTAAGAGACAGGGCGGCAGCTCAAGAGAAACATTTACAGTAAGAAGAGTTTCTTATGGTGTAGGTGTTGAAAAGACTTGGCCATTACACTCTCCTAGAATTGACCGTATTGAGGTTGTTAGATACGGTATAGTTAGAAGAGCTAAGCTTAACTACTTAAGAGACAGAGTGGGTAAGGCTGCTAAGGTTAAGGAAGATATTACAAGAAGAACAAAGTAATTTTATGTAATTCCTTTAATTCCCCTGACTGCAAAAGTCAGGGGTGTTTTCATATGTGGAAAAATAGAAGAGGAGATTTGTTATGAACATACAATGGTATCCAGGTCATATGACAAAAACCAGACGAATGATGCAGGAGAATATTTCCCTTGTTGATATAGTTATTGAGCTTTTAGATGCACGTTTGCCTTTAAGCAGTAAAAATCCTGAAATTGACAAGCTTGCTCAAAACAAAAAGAGAATTGTTATACTTAATAAAGTTGATCTTGCTGATGAAAAGAAGACAAAGGAATGGGCTGAGTATTTTAAATCAAAGGGTTTTGAAGTTATTGAGGCTAATTCGGCTGCGGGTAAGGGTATTAAGGAAATTACACCTGTAGCTAAGGAGCTTATGGCTGAGAAAGTAGAGCGACTAAGAAAAAGGGGAAGGATTTTTGTTCCTACAAGGGCAATGATTGTAGGTATTCCCAATGTGGGAAAGTCTACTCTTATAAATAAATTTGCAGGAAAGAATATGGCTAAGACAGGGGATAAGGCAGGTGTAACCAGAGCAAAGCAGTGGGTTAAAATTAAGAAGGATTTTGAGCTTTTGGATACACCGGGTATATTATGGCCTAAGTTTGATGACCAGGCTGTTGGTTTAAGGCTTGCTTTTACAGGTGCTATAAATGATGATATTATGGACAGTACAGTGCTTGTAACTCATCTTATCGAGTGTCTTGACAGGCTTTATCCCGAAGCCATTAAATCCAGATATGGTATTGAGTATGATAAAAATACACCTGTTAATGAAATTTATGAAAAGATTGCTTTGAAGCGTGGATTTATTAAAAAGGGTAATGAAGTGGATTATAAGAGAACTGCTGACATTATTATTGATGAGTTTAGAGCGGGTTTGCTGGGAAAAATGACGCTTGAAAGTGTAAGTGATATAGAGGTATAATGGGTTTGAATATATAGGTATGGGTTATCATCCATGGGGTGAGAGTTCGAGGATTTATAAAATTAAATTATAATTTAATTTGTTAAAATTTTGAAGTATATTTATTTGTGTTATGTTAATAATAATGTTGTAAGGCAAGGAAAGAGCTGATGATTAATTATTTTTATACATTGCTGTATTATAAATTAATCAGCATCTCTTTAGTCTTTATATTTATGAGGAGGACACAAATTATGAACAACAGAAGTGAAAGAAACTCAAACAATAATCAGAGTCAGAGAAACTCTAATAACAATCAGTGCAATAACAACCAGAGTAACAGAGTTGAGTTTGCCAATGAAATCAGCCAGGAAATGGATAAGAAGAGCGGTAACAACTCAAACAGAAATTCTAATAACAATTCAAACAGAAATTCAAACAATCAGAGTCAGAGAAGTTAATAATAACAATCAAAAGATAAAGCTGTCCCACGGGACAGCTTTTTTGGGGGTTATTTTAAAACACTGGAGAAAAACAGTTTAGCCCTGTCTGTTTGGGGATTTTTAATTACACTTTCAGGTTTACCTTCTTCAACAACATAGCCGCCGTCCATAAATATTACTCTATCGGCAACTTCAAGGGCAAAGCCCATTTCGTGGGTGACAATAACCATGGTCATACCCTCCTGTGCAAGCTCTTTCATAACATTCAGAACTTCCCCTGCAAGCTCAGGGTCAAGGGCAGATGTAGGTTCATCAAAAAGCATAATTTCAGGCTGCATTGCAAGTGCCCTTGCAATGGCTGCTCTCTGCTGCTGACCGCCTGAAAGCTGTGACGGGTAATAGTCCTTTCTTTCTGACATACCTACCTTTTCAAGGAGCTTTAATGCAAGGCTGTGAGCATCGCTTTTTTTAGTCTTTTTTATAAGTATGGGAGCCTCTGTAACATTTTCCAAAACTGTTTTATGAGGCCACAGATTAAATGACTGAAATACCATTCCTACATTTTTTCTTATTTTCTTTGCATTTCTGCTGTTTGAGAGAGGAATTGAACCTTTTAAGTCTTCCGTCCCCTTTATCTGTCCGTATTCATATATAATATCTCCTGCAGTTGCCTTTTCAAGGTAGTTAAGGCATCTTAAAAACGTGGATTTTCCTGAGCCTGACGGGCCTACTATACAGACAACTTCTCCCTTTTTTACTGTAATACTTATATTTTTCAATACTTCGTTATTTCCGTATTTTTTTCCAAGATTTACGGCTAATATAGCGTTATCACCTAACATATTACCTACCTCCCTGAAGCTGATATTTAGAAGCTCTTTTTTCGGCTAATTTAGATATAATTTCAATTATAAGATTTATTGCCCAGTATACACAGCCTGCTGCTATAAATATTTCAAAGGATTCAATGGCTGTTTCATTTGTGGCTGTATAGGTCTTATTGGTAAGCTCTGCAACAGAAATAACTGTAAGTACGGAGGACTCTTTTACGGTCATTATAAGCTGTCCTGTAAGGGAAGGAATAATGACAGTAAATACCTGGGGCAGTATAATTCTGAAAAATGCCGTAAAATAGGGGATATTAAGCACTTCTGCAGATTCATACTGTCCCTTTGGCACTGACCTTAAACCGCTTTCAAGAATAACCGCAACATAGGCTGTTGTATATAGGGCAAGGGCAGCTGTTCCTATTACTGCCGCACTGAAATTCTGAAGTCCCAATACAGGTCTTAAACCGAAGTATATTAAATAAACCTGTACCATAAAGGGGGTGTTTCTGAATATCTTTATGTATATGCAGGCAATGCTGTGTATGACTTTGTTTTTTGATACATACATTAAGCCAAGGAATAAGCCTGTTATAAGGGAAATCAGTATTGCTGAAAATGAAATGATTATTGTCAGTTTAATTCCCGGAAGGAAGAAAGGCAGCAGTGTTTCAAATATGTTTCCTTTCATATTTAATTACCTCCTTTTTTCAACAGTGCTTTTTTCTCAATTTTACCTGCGGTAAATTCCAACAGTGAATTAAAGAGAAAATATATTACAAAAAGTGTTATATAAAAGGGAAGAGGAACAATCTCGTGAAGATTGTTTATTCTCATTTGGGCAACTCTTGTAAGCTCCTCAACACCTATCATTGACAAAAGGGGTGAAACCTTTATAATAGCAATAAATTCATTTAAAAATTGAGGAAGGGTAATTTTAAAAACCTGAGGAAGTATTACCCTTCTTAAGGTCTGTAAATATGAAAAGCCCATTGCTTCACAGACTTCATACTGTCCCTTTGGTATTGCCATAAAACCGCCTCTTATGATTTCAGCAATAAAACCTCCGCTGTTTAAGCTTAAGGCTATAATACCGGCAGTAAGGGGAGGAAGGTCAATAAAATCTGACAGTACATAAAATATAATAAATATCTGGACTATTACAGGTGTGCCTCTTACAAAACTTATGTACACACTGATGACGGAATTTATCAATCTGTTTTTACCCAGTCTTATTACAGCCAGTGTAAGTCCTGCCGCTAAGCCTATAATTATTGCACATACAGAGGAGATGACCGTGTAGCCTAAGCCCTCCATTAGCTTTGGAATGTATTTAAAAACCAAATCCCAACCTTCCATAGGAAATCACCTCCTTTTTTGATGCTTAAACATTACTCTGCCGGAATAAAGTCTGAATCAGGCAAATCAGTTGCTGTACCGAAATACTTAATCTGTAATTCTTCCAGTTTTCCGTTTTCTTTCATTTCCTTAATTACGTCATTAAAGTATTCGCAAAGTTCAGTATCTTCTTTTCTAAAGCCCCAGGAAGTATAAGTAGGAACATTAATGGCTGCAGGCTCACCGTTTTCATCGGCAATAATTTCATACTTGTCAGTATTATCCTTTACAAGTACATTTGCAATGGATACACTTTGTGCAACTGCATCAACTGCGTTATTTGTTAATTCTGCATAAGCATCAGGATATGCAGTGTATGTAAGAACGTCTGCGCCGCTCAGACCCTGGGCAGCAAGACTGCTGCTAAATGCCTTTGCGTCAGTTTCGCTGTAAGATGCTGTCTGTGTACCGATTTTCTTTCCTGCCAAATCGGCAATAGTATTAATGCTGTCATCACCCTTACGTTTAATTAATACTGTAGTGCCTTCTGCAATAGGTATTGTAAGATTGTACTTTTCTCCTCTTTCCTTTGTTACACCAAGGGCAGCAGATACCATATCGCACTTGCCTTCTTCAAGGGAGGTTAAAATACCCTGAAATGGCTTATTTTCAAGTACAAGCTCTGCGCCAAGACTGTCACATATATATTGGAGAATTTCAACATCATATCCTGCAATATTGCCGTTGTCATCAAGGTATTCAAAGGGTTCATTTGCTGCTTCTGTGTAGGATACCAGCTTTCCTGCTTCCTTTATGGATTCGGGAGTGAGAGGTCCGTCGTTTTTGGCTGATTGAGAACCGCATCCTGTTAATACTGATGCTGAAAGTAATGCAGTCATTGTGATTGCCGTAATTTTTTTGATTAATTTTTTCATTTTAAATCATCCTTTCTTTTGTGTTTTATAAAAAAGGCAAGGGTAATCTCATTTAAGACACCCTTGTCCGTAATTATTTATATCTGTTCAATTTATTTGCTTTTTGATATGCCATTATTGACATAAACTCAAAGGCTATATTTGCACCCATATAGGCTGTTATCTCACCGCTGTCATATTCGGGTGCAACCTCAACTATATCAAAGCCGACAAAGTTTAAATCCTTCAGCTGCTGTATAAATTCCAGAGTTTCAAAGGAAGTAAAGCCTCCAACCTCAGGTGTACCTGTTCCCGGAGCATAAGCAGGGTCAACAAAGTCAATGTCAAATGTATAAAATACTTTTGTATTTCCTACTCTTTTTTTAACTCTTTCTCCAAGTTCTTCGGCTGTAAGCTTATGAAGCTGATGTCCCGGAATTACTTCAAAGCCTAAGCCTGCAGCAAGCTTAAAGTCATCCGGATCATATAATGAGCCTCTCATACCTATTTGTATGGAGGTGTCTGGATTAATAAGTCCTTCCTCAACAGCACGTCTGAAAGGTGTACCGTGATTATATTTTTGCCCGAATACCGTATCGCACAGATCAAGGTGTGAATCAAAGTGAACAAGGGATACAGGACCGTGCTTTTTGGCAATGGCTCTAAGCTCTCCCAGGGCAATGGCATGGTCACCTCCGAGAGTAAGAGGTATGGCACCTGCGTTCAATATTTTGGAAACATATTCCTCAATAACATCGTATGTAGGAATAATATATCCGGGTATAATAGGGGCATCACCTATATCTGCTGCCTTTAATATATTCATTATGTTTACATTCATAATTACGTTGTTAGGTTTAATCATTGCTGACATTTTTCTTATGCCATGAGGACCAAATCTAGAGCCTGTTCTGAATGATGAGCCTGTATCAAAGGGTACGCCTAAAACTGCTATATCTAATCCTTCAGGGCTGTCTGTTCTTGGAAGCCGCATGAAGCTGCCCATATTAACAAATCTTGGTGAGCTTGATGCACTTGGCGGCTGATTATTTTTCATTTATATCATCCTTTCTGTAATTTGATACATATTTTTGTATTTTTCTAACTGCCGTAGGCTGGCTTATATTAAGACACCTTGCGACATCGGTTGTTGTGTGAAATCTTTCAAATGCTCTGTTTATTATTTTGCTTTCATAAAGCTCCAAGGCCATTTTTAAATCCATATTTTCGCTGTAGTATTCTGTTGATTCTCTTGAAATGTTTTTTGGCAAATCAAAGTCATGGAGAATGTTTTTATCAGCGTTAAGTATAAGTTTGTTTATGGTATGCTTTACTTCGGCAATGTTGTTTTCCCATGAATATCGAAGCATTTCATTAATTGCCTTGTCTGAAAATGCTATGGATTTTTTGTATTTATTATTATATTTATCGGTATAATACATTATAAAGTCATACAAATCATCAGGTCTTTCGTTAAGGGGTACCGTTTCTATTGAAACTACGCACATTGTATAGTAAAATTCGGTAAGCATACCGTGCTTTTCAACAAGGTCAATAGTCTTTGCCGTGGATGAAAGCACAAGCTTTAAATCAAGTTTTGTATTATTTCCTTCATAGTCTATATAGGATTTATTCTTTACAGCCAAGCTTAAACGGCTTTGTACGGACTTAGGCATAAGCTCGGGATTCTTTATAACAAGAGTTCCCTTTTTGCAAAGCTCTAATATACCTATATTATTTTTGCTGCCAAAAATTTCTTCTTCAATTTTTTCATCGGGAATTGATTTAAGATCAATAACCGTAAAAATATTTTCACTTCGGCTGCTTCTTTGGTGCATTAAATGGGCAAGATATGTTTTTCCTGTGCCATTTTGACCGCTTATAAAAACAGGAAGGTCATTGTCAGCCATTTTTGAGAGAATGTTAATGTTGTTCTGGGTTCTGATGTCATTGGCAATCATTTTGTCAAAATTGTGACAATAGCTGTTTTTTAATTGAAGCAGAGATTTTTTTATACGGCTGTTGTAAACCTTAAGCTCATTGTACTTTTCTATTAAATCAGATGTTGTTTCAAAATCCCATGCAGAGTAAGCTATTACTGCCTGAATATTTTTGTTACTGTCATATACGGGTATTGCCGTAACAAGATATTCCTGACCTTTTCTGTTTACCTGTTTGTCAAGTATTTTTCTGTTTTCGGAAAGAGCCTTTAAACTTAAAGAGGGATAGAAAATTCTTTCAGCTTCAATTTCGTGACCTGTTTTGCCTAAAACCTCCTCCTCCGTAGTTAAAAACATTTCCTGACAGCTTTTATTAATGTAAATAAACCTGCCTTCTGCATCAGTTATGCTGACACCGCATTTAAGGGTTTCAAGAATAATTTTTACTTCTTCTGTTATTAAATTCATATATTGCACCATCCTTTAATGCAAAAAAAGGAGGATGCTTTTCAGCAATCCTCCTTGATTAAAACCATCATACAGCTATTGACGGCACTTGTCAATTCATTAAGCTATTCATTTGTGAATAATTTTATCTGTAAGTCTTAACACTTACAAGCTCTATATCCCTTGTCATATAGCTGTCCTTAATTTCCCAATCTTCGGAATAATCTGTTGAAAGATATTTTTTGTTGTCATCGGCAAGAACTGTAACAATGATTTTATCTTTTCCAATTACATCCTGGGCCTTAAGACAGCCTAAAATATTTGCACCTGATGAAATGCCAACACCAATGCCAAATTTCTTTGAAAGCATTTTAGACATAATTATTGAGTCAATATCGTCAACCGAAACTACACTATGCATTTCCTCCATTTTAAGAATAGGAGGTATAAACTCGTCTGAAATACCCTGTATTCTGTGGGCACCTGTTTTGCAGCCTGTTGAAAGGGTAGGTGAGTTAATTGGCTCAAGAGGGAAGGCTTTACATTGGGGGTTATCCTCTTTTAATCTTCTTGCAATACCCATTACAGTGCCTCCTGTGCCTACGCCTGCAACAACACCATCAGTTTTAAGACCTATAGTCTTTAACTGGTTTGAAATTTCTTCACCTGTTGTAAGGTAATGTGCCTTAGTATTGTCTTCGTTTGAAAACTGGCAGGGCAAAAATACTCCTCCCTTTTTTGCAAGTTCTTCTGTCATTTTAATAGAGCCTAAAAATCCACCCTCTTCTTTTGATACAAGGCGGATTTCGGCACCGTAGCTTTTCATAAGGTTTATTCTTTCCCTGCTCATCCAGTCGGGCATATATATAACTACCTTGTGACCTAAATAACTGCCTAGAGCAGAAAAAGCAATGCCTGTATTGCCGCTTGTAGCCTCGGCAATAATGTCGCCCTCCTTAATTTGACCTGTTTTATAGGCGTTTTCAAGTATAAAGTATGCAACTCTGTCCTTTATACTGCCTGAAAGATTAAAGTATTCAGCCTTAGCATATACCTTTCTTGTTTCCTCCTTATATTTAAGAGTGATTTCAAGCAGAGGAGTGCTGCCAATCATATTTTTTATATTTTCAAATTTCTCTGAATAATTCATTTTATTTTGTTTCTCTCCTTATTTTTATATAGTTATATTTTAACAGAAATGTGTATTTGTGCAACAGGTTTTTTTTCATTATGGGATAAGCTGAAAGCAATAGTATGCATGTTATCCATATTGACTTTATACCCAGTGATTTGCTGCATAGGGCACCTAATATTGCTCCAAGTATAAAAAACATTATAACAAAGAAATATACAGAAGCTTTTTTTATATATTCCTTATCTTTTGTATTAATATATCCGAAAAGGTTTTCTGTGCAGGAACGAAGATTGCCTGTACACATTGTGGTTGCACAGGGACAGCTGCGAACCTTTTTAAATGTGGCAACCTGCATTGCACATACAAAGGCAACCATAACATTTACAATATGATTAAGGCTTTCAGGCATAAATCCTACAGTAAAGATAATAAGTATTTCTATTGTAATTATAATATTTCTCCAGTGAAAAGCTGAAATTTCCTTAAACTGTCTGCGGATAATACCAATTATAAATACGCCGCAGGCAAAGGCAAAAATTGGCACAAAGTAGCTGAATGCCTGTTTAAAGTTTTTCTCTGCAAGGCTTATGCCCATAAGGACAATGTTGCCTGTTTCCGCATTTGCAAAAACACCGCCTCTTAATATGTAGGTGTAAGTATCCCAAAATCCTCCTGCTATGGCAAGAATTATACCTAGAGTAAAGGATTCCGAGGGCTGAAGTCTTGTTTTTGACATTGTATCACCTCTCATTATTGATAGTATATCACATATTCCAAAAAAATGGTAGATGGTATAATCAAATCGGACATATAGAAAAGTCATAGCAATCTATGGTAT
>JAUNGN010000072.1 GCA_030524425.1 Clostridia bacterium
GATATTTCTATTATATCAAATATAGATGGTGTAGTCTACTTTTTCAGTGCCCTCTGGGCAAATGACGGGGCAGTAAGGATTATATCCTTATAAAAATATTCAAGATTATTATACATAAGAAAGGAAGATTTGTCAAATGAAAAAATACGAATTAACATCAGATTTTATTGAAATATATGGAATTAAGTTAGATTGTGAGAATTAAGAAAGGAAGATTTGTCGAAAAAAACATACAGGTATAAGGAAGTATCTGATACGCCTATTATAGGTACTCTTTATGTTAAAAAGTATGTAATGGAAAAAACCACAACTAAAATAAGTGTAGAGATTAAGGAGGAAAAGTAGAAATGGATATTAATGTTGTTATAAGTTTGGATAAGGTGCTTTCAGATAAACTTGATAAATTGATTTATTTGTTCTCGTCCGGTTCAGAGAGTGCTGTACATATTGAAAATACATCTGTTCAGAAATCGAAAGATGAAGAAGAGGTAAATATGTCTGATAATAGTACTTTACAGGAAGAATCAGATAAATATAGTAGGGATGACGTCATAGAGGCTTTACAGAAACTTGCTAAAAAGAAAGGTAAGTCTGCTGCAGGTGAGCTTTTAACAAAATACGGAGCTTCAAAAGTCAGCGAACTCAAAGAGGAAGACTACAATGCCTTAATCAAAGATATGGAGGGGATGGTGTAAATGCCTGAGATACACGCAAAATTGTCAGCAAGCGGTTCAGCTAAATGGCTGAACTGCCCCGGGTCAATATCTTTAGAGGAACAATTTCCTGACAGTTCAAGTAGTTATGCAGAAGAAGGAACTAAAGCCCATGCTTTAGGAGAACTTAAAATAAATCTTGAACTTGGAAATATTACAAGGAACAAATATACAAGAGAAGTAAAAAAGCTTGGGGAAATACCTGCGGATATGGAGGATTATATTGAAGGCTATAAGGATTATGTTATAGAGCAATATAATACCAGAAAAGCAGGAAACGGCTCAGTAACCATAGCTGTGGAACAAAGACTTGATTTTTCTGAGTATGTTCCGGGAGGCTTTGGAACCGGTGATGTTGTTATAGCTTATGAGGGCGGTATACAAATAATCGACTTGAAATACGGTAAAGGGATTACTGTTAATGCGGAGTTCAATCCTCAGCTCAGACTTTATGGGCTTGGCGCAGTTAGTGAATACGATTATTTGTATGATGTTGATGTTCTTATATACACTATATATCAACCAAGACTTGATAATGTCAGTACATACATTGAAAAGTCAGATACACTGATTAAATGGGGAAGTGAAATTGTAAGACCGGCAGCTGAAAAAGCACTTACAGAAGATGCAGAGTGCTG
Organism: Clostridia bacterium; assembly: GCA_030524425.1. Classification (GTDB taxonomy): domain Bacteria; phylum Bacillota; class Clostridia; order Lachnospirales; family CAG-274; genus Gallispira. Next base: position 1,352 of record JAUNGN010000072.1, read on the forward strand.
TTCAGGTGAATATTGCGACAAGGGATTCTGTAAGGCGAGGGCTGTGTGCAGAGCATATAACGAAAAAAGATCAGAGCTTGCAAGATATGATTTCATAAGACCCAATAAGCTGACCAATGAAGAAATAGCAGATATACTTGAAATAGCACCAAAAATAAAAAGCTGGTGTGAAGTTGTAGAATCATATGCTTTAGATAGGGCTCTACAGGGAGAAAAGTTTCCGGGTTATAAGCTTGTTGAAGGCGTAAGCCGAAAGAAATACTCAGATGAAAAGGCTGTAATAAGTGTTTTATTTGAAAATGGTTATGCCATAGAGGATTATACAAACAGAAAGGTAAAGTCAATAACGGAATTAACAAAATTGTTAGGCCTTGAAAGGTTTAATGAATTGCTGGGAACGCTGATTGTAAAACCAAAAGGTAAACCTACTCTTGTACCCGAAACAGATGCAAGACCGGAACTTGGTTCAACAGCTTCGGCTGTAGCAGATTTTGGAGTTGATGAAAGTGTATGATTCTATCAAAACTAAAAAAACTTCTTTGACAGCAAAGGAACGGAATACGTTGAAATCCATATAGAAAAGAAAAACGGCTGTGGTATTCTGAACTGACCCCCAAAAGTTAGACCTAAAAAATCTAACGATTGGAGGTCAGTT
>JAUNGN010000046.1 GCA_030524425.1 Clostridia bacterium
ACATGAAATACATTTCATAATTATACAAATATTGAAATATTACATTAATACAATACGTAATATTTGTCGAATATTGTTATATTATGTTGTTAGGTAAAATCAGACATGTAAAGACAGCATAATGTTTATATGTGATATACAAGTGATAGACAGTTTTTTTTGTAAGACCTTAATTTAGTAATAATCTAGTTCTCAAAGAGATAATTATATTGTATTTGCAAACACTCGGAAATGGCTTGTTTCCGAGTGTTTTTTATTATCTGAGTATATAAAATTATGTGTTTTGGTAAAGGTGATAGACAAGTGATAGACAAAATAAGCAAGTTTAAGGTTTTTTTAAGAATTGTATGTTAAAATATAAGCAGTATAATTGCTTTAGAAAAGGAGGGTTAATATGCGAATACTTGTCATTGAAGATGAAATATATTTATGCGAAGCATTGGTACAAATATTAAAAGGACAAAATTACATCGTTGATTTTGATACTGATGGTGAATCGGGTCTTGATGATGGCTTAACAGGTATTTATGATGTTATTGTTCTTGATATTATGCTGCCAAAACTTAATGGTATAGAATTACTTAAAAGACTTCGTGAAAACAATATAAAAACTCCCGTTATCCTTCTTACGGCAAAGGGAGATATTAATGATAAGGTAGAAGGCCTTGATTCCGGAGCAGACGACTATCTGGCAAAGCCTTTTAATACAAATGAACTTTTGGCAAGAATAAGAGCTTTAGGCAGGCGCAGGGGAGAAATAAGTGAGAATAATTCAGTGATTATATATAATGATATTTTGTTAAATACGGCTGAAATGAAAATGATGTCAGGAAATAAGGAAGTATCACTTACTCTTAAAGAAAAGGATCTTATGGAATATTTAATGATTAACAGTGAAAAGGTTATTTCAAAAGAACGGATAATTGAAAAGCTTTGGGGATTTAATTCAGAAGCAGAGGGTAACTATGTTGAAGTATATATATCCTTTATCAGAAAAAAGCTTAAGTTAATAAATTCGGGGACGTCTGTATATACAGTAAGAGGTGCAGGCTATATATTGAAAAAAGGAGAAAATAATGTTTAAAAAACTAAGAAACAAGCTGTTAATTGTAGATATTATTATAATATCCGTACTTCTTTTGGTGAGTTTTGGAGCTATATATATAATTATGTATAATAATATTGCAGAAACATCAGAAAATATGATTAATGATACAATTCATTCGGATCCGGATTACCAGCCTTTAAAATTAAATAAAGATAATAAACCGCCTGATAATAAAGGAGGTTCACCTCCCGAAGAACCTAAAAAACACAGCAAGGAGCCTCCCGAAAAAAAAGACAAAGCTCCGGAAACAGATTCAACTGCACGATTTGTTGTACATATTGATGATAACGGAAATATAATATCAATATATAAAAGCGAAGAAATAAAGGATGACAGCTATAAAAACTATATTGACGATATTTTAAATAAAAGCAGTGACACAGGTATTATTCCTTATTTAAACGGACGTCTTAAATATAGAATTACCGCTGAAAAAGAAGGTTATGCAATAGGCTTTTTGGATATTACACCGGAGTGGCATTTTTTGCTGAACTTAGGAATAATATTGATTGTTGTATGGATATTTGCTGTATTGGCATCTTTTTTAATAAGTTTATATAATGCAAACAGAGCAATAAAGCCTGTATCAAATGCTTATGAAAGGCAAAAACAGTTTATTGCGGATGTATCCCATGAAATTAAGACACCTCTTGCATCCATAAACGCAAATGTTGATGTGTTAATAAGTAAATCAGGCTCAACTATTGAAAGTGAGAAAAAGTGGCTTACATATATTAAAAATGAAGTTGAAAGAATGACTAAACTTACAAACGATTTATTATATTTAGCAAAATCAGACAGCAATGAAATTAATAATGATATGAGTGAGATTTCATTTTCAGATATTGTCGAAAGCTGTATTGTTGTTATGGAAGCAATAATATATGAAAAAAATATGGTTTTGAAGTCAAATATAGAAAAGGAATTAAATATATATGCCTATGATGAAGCCATAAGACAGCTGGTAATTATTCTTCTTGACAATGCTGTTAAATATACACCTGAAAAGGGAGAAATATATGTAAGTCTTATAAAGGAGGATGGTTATGCAACACTTTCCGTAAAAAATACCGGCAATGGAATAAGTAAGGAGGACTGTACACATATATTTGAACGGTTTTACAGGACCGATAAATCAAGAGCCCGAACCAGCGGCGGTTTTGGCTTAGGTCTTTCCATAGCAAAAAGTATATGTGACAGAAATATAGGAGATATAAGTGTAAATTCAGAAGAAGGAAAATATACGGAATTTAAAGTCAAATTTAAAATGGTTTAAAATTTACCTCTGTTTTTAAGGTTTGTTTAAGCTTTAAATTATATAATAAAGCCATAAAATAAATAAACCAAATGAACGGAGGTAATTTTTATGTTAAAGAATAAAAGACCCTTAGCTGTATTTTTTACGGCAACTATGATGATTTCATCAAACACACACGTATGGTCATCTGATGAAGATATTCAGGCTGATATAATTTCCGACACTGACTTGGAAGCGGATTTTAAGGAAATTAATTTTATGTCTGAACCGCCTTCAATGCCTGACGGCGGTAATGGTTCAGATTCACAGGGAGGACCGCTTTCAGATAGAGGTGCGGGAGGAAATTTCGGCGGCTCATCTGAAGTAACCCAGGGCTCGGCCGCAAATGAAATTACAGAGGACGGCTCCTACAGCGGTATAATATATACTTCAACAGGTGATGATGAAAATGCACTTAGAATAACAGGGGCAACAGTTACACTTGATAATATAAGTGTTGAAAAAACAGGGGGAGCATCATCCAATACCGAAAACGGAGATTTCTACGGAGTAAATGCCGCACTTCTTGCAACTGACGGTGCAAATGTCACTGTTACCGGTTCTGCTGTTACATCATCTGCACAAAACGGCAACGGTATATTCAGTTACGGAAGCAGTACGATTGTAAATATTTATGACACGGTAATAAATACATCAGCTGATAATTCAGGCGGTATACAGACAACAGGAGGCGGCACGACCAATGCCTATAATCTGACAGTAAATACAGAAGGCAGTTCATCAGCGGCTATTCGTTCTGACAGAGGCGGCGGTACTGTTAATGTGGATGGAGGAAGCTACATTTCAAATGGCTATAATTCTCCTGCTGTTTATTCTACTGCTGAAATAACTGTTAAAAATGCAGAACTTACAGCCAACAATTCAGAAGCTCTTGTTATTGAAGGTGAAAACTCAATTACACTTGAAAATTGTAATGTTTCAGGCAATATGAGTGATACACAGGGAACAAGTTCAGATGAAAATGTTCATAATGTTATGATTTATCAGTCAATGTCAGGTGATGCGGAAACAGGTACATCTCAATTTAAAATGACAGACGGTTCATTGACAAGCAACAATGGAGATATGTTTTATATTACAAATACTGCCTGCATTTTGTATTTATCTAATGTTAATATAGTAAACAATGAAACTGACGGCTACCTGCTTAACATAACGGGCAATAGTGGTGGACACGGCTGGGGAAGTGCCGGTTCAAATGGTTCACAGACAGAATTTACTGCCGATAATCAGATTCTTGACGGTGATATTCGTGTTGACACAATTTCTACCCTTGATATGAGTCTTACAAATAATTCTGTATTTACCGGTACTGTTAATATAGAAGAAAATGAACAGGGAGGTACTGCCGTAAGCAATAATGCTGTAATAACAATAGATGAAAATTCTGTGTGGAATTTGACGGGAAATTGTGTAATTACAAGCTTAACAAATAACGGCACGGTTAATTTTAACGGATATACAATTACATTGGCAGACGGAACAGTATTAAGTGCCGGCAGTTCTTCTGATAATGATACTACGGAAGCAATTACGGTAACTACAACTGAAACTGTTACAGAGGCAACTACAGCTGCAGCAATTGAAACAACTACAAAAATTTCTGTAGGTGATGAATCATCAATAGTATTAAGTGATAATGGAATATATGTAAACGGCATATTGTTAGGCAGCAGCACTATTAATGGTGTATACACTGCAAATGACATTATTTGTGTAAGAGATGATTACTCCAATGGGTATTATTATACATCAGGTGGAGATGACGCTTTATCAGAGGATGAAATACACAGTGAGGAAGAAGCGGCGGCAAATACTGTTGTACATATTACAAAGCCCGGTGCTTACAGAATATCGGGAACATTATCGGCAGGACAAATAGCTGTTGAACTGGAGGATGTATCAAGTGATGAGTGCAGTGTTGAGCTTATTCTGGACAATGCAAACATAAGCTGTACTGTAGCTCCGGCAGTTATATTTTACAGTGTGTATGAGCCTTATGACGGTACTTCTGCTGAACAGGCAACTACGGCAGGTGCTGTTGTAACAATAGCAGATAATTCTGTGAATACCATAAATGGAAGTCACGTAGGCAAAACATTTAAAGATACAACATATTCAAAGAAGCAGTATAAATTTGACGGTGCATTTTACAGCAAGCAAACGATGATAGTGCAAAGTGAAGGTTCCAATGAGTCTGACTGGGGTACATTAAATATTAACGGAGATAATGAAGGTCTTGACAGTGAGCTTCATTTGACAATAAATGGCGGTAATATTAATATTGTATCAAAAGATGATGGTATTAATGTAAATGAAGATTATATAAGTACATTTACAATGAATGGCGGATATGTTCATATCAGTGCAGGAGTAAACGGAAGTGAGGGCGACGGTATTGACTCAAACGGAGATTTATGTATAAACGGAGGAACGTTAATATCCTATGCCCATAATGTATCGGACGGAGGCTTGGATGCAGATGGAACGATTTTAATAAACGGCGGTGTTGTAGCTGCCTTTGGCGGCAGAAATGACAATGTTGATCAAAGCTCTGCTCAGGAGTTTATGCAGCTTACATATAAAACTTCCAATTCACTGCCAATTACAATAATGACTAAGGACAGTGAAAAGCCTGTATTTGTTATTGCTCCCGAAAGGGAATATACCGATGTTATTATATCAAGTCCTGTGTTAAGCTATGGTACAACATATTATGTATTAAGCGGAGGAACCATTGATGGAGAATTTACAAAAGGAGTAATATATAATACTGATAATATTACTGTTGCAGGAGGAATTCAGCAGTGTTATGCAGTTGGAGGAACATCAATGGGCGGAGAGAATAATGCTCCGGGCTTTGGCGGAGGAATGAATAATGCTCCAAGCTTTGGTGATGGAATGAACAATAATAATAGTTCAGAAACATCGTACTCAAATGACTTTACACCTACGGCAAGTGCAAATGTGTTTACAGGTATTACGCAATCATCAGATAAAACATTTATGGGAGATGTTATCAACAAGTCTGTTACAACAGAAAGTACTATTGCAGAAACAAGCACGGAAATAACAACGGAAGCAGCAGATGATTTAACAGAAACAACGACAGAAAAATCTGCCGAAACAACTTACAACGAAACGACAACTGCGATAACTTCCACAGAAACAGCAACAGAAACTACGACTGTATCTGCCGTAAGTGAAACATCTTCAGAAACAACCACTGTAAAGAAATCCTCAAGCGGCGGAGGCGGCGGTTCAGGCTCAAGCAAAACAACAACTACAACAGAAACCACAACAGAAGTAACTACTCTTGCTGCGGATGACAACAACAGTGATATTGATGAAGAGGATAATATTGAGTCTTGGAACAATCCTTTTAAAGACATTGATGAAGACAGCGAATTTTACGAAGCAGTCAGATTTGTTACGGATAAAGGTATATTTAAGGGTGTTGAATTAAATAAATTTGATCCTGATGCTCCTCTTACAAGAGCTATGCTTGTAGCTGTTTTATGGAGAATGGAAGGAATGCCTGAATCAGAAACGGAAAGTAAGTTTAATGATGTTAATAAAGACGCTTACTACAGTGAAGCGGTTGTGTGGGCAGAAAACAACAATATTGTAAAGGGTATAACAAATACCGAATTTGCTCCCGACAGGCTGATTACAAAGGAAGAGATATCTGCTATTATAAAAAGATACATAGAAAATAAAAATTATATTACAGAAAACAATGATAATCTGAATATAGTTGCTGAAAATGTATCTTCTTGGGCAGAAGATGATGTAAATTGGATTATAAAAACTGAAATACTGCCAATAGGAAATAGCAATAAAATTAATATGACAGAAAGTGTAACAAGAGCTGAAGCAGCATATATTATTATGAATATAGCCGAAAGATAGTTTTGAAATCCGATAAATTATAAAATATTACTTACAATATATTGAATATTAAAAGGGGGACTGCTTGCTGGTCTCCTTTTAAATGTAATATTATGATTTAATTTATTGCATAACAAAAAGACGGCAAATCATAAAAATTTTATTTAAAGATTGCTGTCATCAGGTACATAGAGTAAGATATCTTCAACTCTGCAGTTTAGAATCCTGCATAAATCATTAAGTAAAGTAGTAGACATACCTTCATTATGCTTTAATCTGTAAATTGTATTTTTACTGATGTTATACTTATTGATTAAAGTATAGGAGGTTATGTTTCTTTTTTCCATGGTTTTCCATAAAGGTTTATAGCTAATCATTTTATCACCTACTTTAGTATAATTTATGCCAAAGGTGTTGACTATACTCAAAAAATTGAGTATAATAAAAATGATTTATTAGGATTATAGGAAGGAGTTTTGTATAATATGAGTGATTGTAATTATTCTGCATGTGCTGTTTTGGGAAAACAGGTTGAAAAATTTAATTATAGAGTTGATAATAACATTAAAGCTATGAACGAAATATTTGATTTGCTTAAAATGATTTATAAAAGCGGTGTTAAGGATTTTTATTGCAATTGTCAGCAGGGAATTGTTATGTGGATAGCTTTAAGCATAATTAAACTAAGGAAAATTTATGAAGATGTTAATTTGCATATAGTATTGCCATGGGAGGGACAGTCTGATAATTGGGATGAGGATATGAAAAAAATGTTTTCTGACATAATTTCTCTTGGCGATTCTGTGGAAATATTAAGGTCAGGATATGAATATAGTGAATTTATGTGTTATAAATACGGAGAAAAATATATGATTGACAGAAGCGGTATACTTTTAACCGATGAGGATAATGTTGGTGTATCTTATGCTCAGGGCAGAGGGTTAAAAATTATATGTTATAAATGTGAGTTATGTTAAAATAAATATATACAAATATCAATGGGACAGAACAGGCGAAGATTGTTTATTTTGCTGAAAATTAATTTTTATATTGACTTGAAGTAGGCTTTAGGTTGTATAATTATATTGTAACAAATTTTTTATCATTAGGCAGTTTAATAATGTATTTAAAGTGAGAAATGTATATGCTGCACCATACATAATTTAAGATTTAAATTATTAATCTTTGTAATTTACACTCATATTTATCTTAGATTTTGTATTATATATTTTCTTATATTTGAATAAATGATTAGACTGCCTAAGTTACAAAGTAAACGTTTTGCTATATAATTTGTATAATATCAAAGGGGCTGTTGCAAAATAAATGATTTTTCATTTGTTTTGCAACAGCTTTATCTTTTTTAATTATTTTAGATAAAAAAATAAGAGCTTATCCATTAATTGTGAATATCTCTTGCAAATTTCCTGATTTGGGGCGTACTTTAATAAGGGGTATGTTATTTCCCTTTTATTTTTAAGCTAACTCTTTCTTAAAAAGATGGCTTTTGGTTCTGTTATTTTGAATTTTTGAATGTAGTTTATTGATGTTGTAACCAATACAAAGCAAAAGAATTTCTAATTTTACTTTGGTTTTTCCTTTTAGCAAAAATCTTTTAAACTCATAATCATTTTTACTTATATCTTTCTTAAAACTGCGTTTTTTCCATCTGTCATACATTTGCGGCTTTATAAAATATTTTTGTTCATTTTCATCAAGAAAACAATAAGACTCTTCACTCTCATAACCTGCATCTGCTGTTACACTTGGATATTTAAATTTTAACTTTTCTTCCATTGTCTTTAATAGCGGAATTAATGTCCATATGTCATTTCTTTCCTGAAAAATATCCGTAGCAACCATATATTCGCTATCCACAGCAATTTGAACATTGTACCCAGGTTTAAGCCGGGCATTTCTCATGTGATCATCTTTCATATGCATAAAGGCAGCGTATACATCTGTTTTTGAATAGCTGTTTCGATTCCCGAATTTTGAATTGTGAAGGTTATAAAGTAACTGCCTGTCAAGAAATTTTCTTGTTATTTCATAAAATTTCTGATGTCTGCTTTTCCTTTTCCCTCTGCCAAATACAAATGCAACATTATTTTCATAACAGTATTCATACAGATAATCAACCCCTCTTTGTAAGTCTGCTGTTCTGTTTTCCGGTGTAATCTTAAAATTTGTAAAATATTCATTATTAATTTCATTAACTATTTTCTGAATATTGGGCAGCATTTTTTCTTCCCATTTATTTCAGACTTCTTCCATACAAATGTATACTTATTTGCACAGGCTTCAAGCTTTGTACCGTCAATAAATACAGTTTCCTGTCCCAGCTCACCCATATACGCAAGTTTGCGTACATACTGATAAAATAAATCCTCACAAGCCTTGGCTAAATATCCTGTTCTGAATCTTGATATTGTACTATGATCAGGAGCTTTCTGCCCTTGGAGAAGCCACATAAAGTTTATATCTCTGCGGCAGGCTTTTTCAATTTTTCTGGTTGAATAGATATTTTGTGAGTAGGCATAAGTTAAAATCTTGAACATGGTCTTTGGGTCAACTACCGGATTTCTGCCTTTTGCGGAGTAAGCCTTATATAATAATGTGTAATCTAAATCCTCCGGTTCTTGGCTCAGCAGTCTGACAGACTCATCATCAGGGATTAAAACTTCTAAATTTAATGGTAAAACCAGTTGAAATCCTGACTCAAATTTGTTATAATTCTTAAAGGTATAATATTTGTTCATATTTTTATTATACCACACTTACGGGTTCTTCGGAACCCGTTTTTCTTTTAAATATAAAAAAACTGTTGCAAAATAGTTTCCTATTTTGCAACAGCCTCAGCCTCTTTGATATCTATTTGGTTATACTTACTATTTTATTGTTACTGTCCCAGTCTACTTTACAATCTAGGGCTGTTGATATGCCTCTTACAGGTATATAGGTAATATTATTTATTATTTGAGCGGGAGTGGAAAGCTGTACGGGTTTATTATTAACAAGAATTTCATTACTGCCTGCAGATATGGACACGGTTTTATTATTATTTGTAATTACGGCGGTTTTTGTTTCATTATTCCATTCTAAATTTGCATCAAGAGCTTCTGTTATATCTCTTAATGGAAGCAAAACACTATTATCAATAACAACGGGAGAATTATGTGATTTTAGCTGTATTCCATTTACTTTTATTTTAATTTCTCCGGTATTATTGTATAACTCATTAAGTTTAAGGGCTTCCCTTTCGCCATTTAATGTAAGAGTATAGCTATTGCCAATTCTTGTAATGGAATCATATTTGCATTCTGTTATTTCATTTCCTTCTTTGTCAATTATACCGTATTTGCCGTTTCCGATTTTTTCTGAAACTGAGTTTGATATAGTATAGGCTGTACTTCCTTTTTTTACTATAGCAACGCCGTTGTTAAAGGCAAAGCTTTTATTTTCATAAACAGGTTCAATTATAACATTAAAGTCATTATCTGCTAAACCTATTGTTGTAATATAGCCGCTTGAATATTGATTATTATCGGTATTATGTTCCCTGCATACTCTATAGGAGTTTATATAATATGTATTGTCAGCATTAGAACTTAATATTCCCGGAAGGGTTGCAGTGTATAGAAGGGAGTTGTCCTCGTTTAGTGTATAATAGTCATATTCATTATTGCTGTTGAGTTTTCCGACAAACAGTTTGCTGCCGGTGTACAGATAAGACTGATATTCTACAGGAACTATCATATTCATATCTTTATCTATTATGCCTGCTTTATTATTAAATTCATTTTCACCGTTGATGCCTATTGCAACAAAGCCTTTATCATAGTATTTTGTGTCTATAAAGTCATATTTGTCTTTAAAAAATCTTTCGCCGCCCACATTAGTTATTGTCCATTTGCCGTTTTTATCCTGAACTGCAAACTTATCCCAGTCAGGTAAAAGTTTTATATCCTTGTATATTGCATCTATTATTTCGTCACCGTTTTTATTGGTTACACCCTTTAAGCCATTTGGTTTAGTTAAAATATTATATTTTTCGACAGGGCCCTTGTCATCAACCCATTCTGACACGTTAAGATTGCCGGAAGCATGTACATTAAGGGAAAGGGATGCAGTTATTGCCAGTGTAACAGCGGCTAACATTTTAAGTTTCATAGCCAAACCTCCTTACATAAACTTATTAATTAAGTATATACCTAAAAAATGAATGAAGCAATAGCGTTAACATTAAAAAAACATTAAAGAAATATTAATTTTTCAGCTTTTCGTACATTTCTTTTACTGACTTATTTTTAACGGGATTAATTGCATAAGGCGCAATTTCAGACAAAGGTTTTAGCACAAAAAGTCTGTTTTCCATATCAATATGGGGAATTGTAAGCTTATCATCATTTATAATTACATTTTCATATAAAATTATGTCAATATCAAGAGTTCTTGGACCCCAGTGTACTTCTCTTTTTCTGTGGGCATTTGCTTCTATACCGTTTATTACGTTTAAAAGTTTGTGAGGAGAATATATTGTTTCTATTTCAATACAGCCGTTTAAAAATTCATCCTGTTCTGTATTGCCGTAAGGCTCTGTTTTTAAATAGTCTGAAATCTTTAGTACCTTTATGTTTTTGTCAGATTTAAGGGAGTCTGCAGCAAAATCTAAATATGCTTTTTTGTTTCCTAAATTAGAGCCGATACTCAGGTAGGCCCTGTTCCATTTTTTGCTAAGCTCAACGGCAACTGTTTTTAAAGGTAATCCAATTGGTGCAGAAGGTTTTTCTATTTTTATATTTACTGATTTAACATTGAATTTAGTAAGTATTTCATCAGCAAGTTTTGATGCCAGTGTTTCAATAAGCTTAAAAATATTGTTCTTGACATAGCTTGTTATAAGCTCTGCCGCCTCTGCATAGTTTACGGTATTATTTATATCGTCATTTTCGCAGGAAATTTCAAAATCTGTTTCCATTTCACAGCTTATAAAGAATCGCTGTCCGAGTATATTTTCTTCTTTTAATACACCATGTCTGCCGTAGCAGTCAAGACTGTCTATAGTTATTTTTCCCAACTTTACCACCTGCCCAATATTTTTTCTGTCATAAGTATTGCCCGCTTGTTTTCCTTAACGTCGTGTACCCTTACAAACAGGGAATTTTTCATAACGGCAATTACGCTTGTTGCTATAGTTCCCTCGACTCTTTCATTTACCGGCAAGTCAAGTGTCAGTGCAATAACTGACTTTCTTGAGGCACCAAGCAAAACAGGATAACCAAGTTTGTCTAATATTTCAATTCTGTTTATTATTTCAAGATTATTTTCATAGGTCTTTCCGAAGCCTACACCGGGGTCAATTATAATTTTATTTTTGTCTACTCCGTGTTTTTCTGCTATGGCAATGCTTTCGCTTAAATCTGTAACAACATCTTCAAGAAAGTTGCTATAAACTGCTTCATTTCTGTTATGCATAAGACAGCAGGCTAAGTTATATTTTGCTGTTATCTCTGCTGTTTTTTCGTCATATTTAAAGCCCCATATATCGTTTATAAGGTGAACACCTGCCTTAGCGGCGGCTTCTGCAACACCGGACTTATAGGTATCAATTGAAAGAGGAATATCAAAGTTTGCTTTTATTTTTTCTATGACAGGAACGATTCTTGTAATTTCCTCGTTATCACTTATCATTTTATAGCCGGGTCTTGTGGATTCCCCTCCGATATCAATTATATCCGCCCCCTCATTTATCATTTTTTCCGTGTGTTTCAAGGCGGTATCAATGGTGTTGTGTGTACCTCCGTCGCTGAAACTGTCAGGTGTAACATTAAGTATACCCATTACATAGGTTCTGTTTTTAAATTCTTTGTTACCGATTATCATATTATTTCTCCTAGTATTTTATATATTTATTGCGTCTTTCCTCTGTCCAGTAACATTCTGCCTGAGCATTACAGTCAAAGCATTGTCTTGAAAGTTTATCTGCTTTGCATATTACATCGCTTAAAGAGTTTAAGGCTGTTACATCATTTCTGTGATTTAGTATTGCATTTGTTATTTCTGATATTTCATCAGCTTTGTAGTCACATTCTTTAAGTATTTTTTCAGCTAAATCAACACCCATTTTGTCATGCTCTTTATCATCAAAGGCTCTGCCTATATCATGCAGAAGGGCTGTTGAGTATATCAAGTCCCGGCTTATGTCAATATTGTTTTCAAGAGTCAGGATATAAGCTATTCTTGCAACATCAAGGCAATGCTCCATGCTGTGTCTGCAAAAGATTCTTGTTTTTTCCTTCTTCATAATTTCTGATAGTGCATTTTTAAAGAGGCTGTTTTCAATTATTTTATTGTATTTTGTCATAATGCCTCCTTAAAACATTTGTATATTTCTCCCATAAAGGAGAGTGAACCAAAAACCAATATGTTTTCGGATTTAAGAGCTGAATTTACGGCATCTTTTATAGAATTGCATGCAAATACATTATTATTGTATTTACTTATAACTTCTGCATAATCTAAAGCGGATAATGCTCTTGGACTATCCGACTGAATTGTGTATATTTTACTTGCAAGGGGTGATATTATTTTTGCAATAGAGTTATAGTCTTTATCTTTTAAAACTCCTGTTATTAATACAATGTCCATGTCTTTTAAATACAGGTTAATATTTTCCTTTAATGCTTTAACTCCGTGAGGGTTGTGTGCTCCGTCAATAATAACGAGAGGATTCCTGCTTATTACCTGAAAACGGCAAGGCCACTGTGTTTTTTTTATGGAATTAGGAATGTTATCTGTTTTATAACCCATAGAATTCAGTTTTTTCAATACTTCAAGGGCAAGACAAGCATTTTCAGCCTGATATTTGCCAAGCATTGATATTTCAATGTTTTTATATTCCTTGTAGTCAAAGGTGGTTTTTTCTATATTATATTTAATATTTTTAATGTCGTTGTTGTTAACAAAGGTTATTGACCTGCTTCTTTTTTCAAGCACGCTTTTTACCTGAGAAAGCTGCTGGGATGATATTGCCGTATCCTTAATTATTCCCGCCTTTTCTCTTGCTATTTCTTCTATTTTGCTGCCTAAAAACTTTGTATGGTCAATTGCAATGGGAGTTATAACGGAGAGTATTTTGTCCGTTATATTTGTTGCATCCAGTCTGCCTCCCATACCTGTTTCAATGACTGCAAAGTCACATTGCTTTTTGTTAAGCCAATAAAAGGCAATGGCTGTTTCAAGCTCAAATATTGTAGGTTTGCATTCGGAATTGTCAATAAGCTTTTTTATTTCGCTGACAACCGAGGTTAAGTCCTCTTTACTTATCCATTGGTTGTTATAGGTAAGTTTATCTCTGTAATTAAAAACAGACGGAGAAATATAGCGGCCCGCATTATAGCCGTTTTGTATAAGTCCTTCTGTAATAAATGCACCTACAGAGCCTTTACCGTTAGTACCGGCAATATGAATAGTTTTTAACCTTTTTTGAGGATTGCCTAAAAGACTGCAAAGTTTTCTCATGTTATCTAAGCCGGGAATTATTTTATTTTCTGAGTTTTTGTTTATATAATTTATAGCTTCTTCGTAAGTCATAATATCACCATTCTAAATAATAAATAATTAATTAATATTTAGTATAGCACAAAATATTTAAAAAGTATATATTCAAGTATAAATTTGTGGTATACTATAATTTATCCAAGGAAAATGAGAGCCTGTTCTCGGCTTTAGGATATGAGTTACCGAGGCGTTAGCACAGGCAGTTATTTAATGAGAGGTGTTTCATGTGAAGTTTGATTATTGTCCCCATTGCGGGAGTAAGCTTATAAGCAAAAAAATTGGAGATGAAGGCATGGTGCCGTATTGTGATAAATGCAGAGAGCCCATGTTTGATATGCCTGTGACCTGTACTATAACTTTAGCGGTAAATGAGTATAATGAAGCTGCTCTTATAAAGCAGAGTTATGGCAGGAAAGGCTATGTTTGTGTTGCCGGATATTTGAAGATAGGAGAAAATGCCGAGGAATGTGCTTCAAGAGAGGTTGAGGAGGAGCTTGGAATTAAGCCGTATTGCGTCGAATATATAAATAGCTATACATTTAATAAGAAAGAAATGATTATGCTGGGCTTTATGGCAAAAATAAAGAAGAAGGATTTCAGCCTGTCTGACGAAGTGGAAAGTGCGGAATGGTTTCCTATAGAGGAGGCTCTTGAAAAGCTTAGGGAAGCAACTATTGCAGCAAGACTGGTTGAAAATTGTATTGAAAGGATTGAGGGTAATGGACGTTAGGCAAAAAGTTTATGACAAGCTTGATGAGCTTGGCATTACATACGAGGCAGTGGAGCATCCTGCTGCCTGTACTATAGAAGAAATAGATAAGCTTGGCATATTTAATAAGGGTGTTGGCTGTAAAAATCTGTTTTTAAGAGATGGCAGCGGCAAAAGGCATTTTCTTGTTGTTGCACCTGAACACAAGGAAGTGGATTTAAAAAGTATCAGGGCACAGATTGGGTGCAGCCGTTTAAGCTTTGGTTCAGAGGAAAGGCTTGAAAGATGTATGAAGCTGACTAAAGGCTCTGTTTCGCCTTTTGGTATATTAAATGATGATAACAAAGCAGTTGAACTTGTGTTTGACAAGGCATTAATAGGGGAAAAGTGTGTAGGCTTTCACCCTAATCTGAATAATGCTACCGTGTGGCTTGGATTTGAGGATTTGATTAAGGTTATTGAGGAACATGGAAATGATATTCATTTTGTACAAATTTAGTATAAAAATGTAAAAAATATACAAAATATGGTTTAAGAGCATATATAAATTTGGTGAAGAGACCGTTTCAAATTTTGTGTAAACTCAAAAAACTGACATATAGGGGCTGGAGC
>JAUNGN010000073.1 GCA_030524425.1 Clostridia bacterium
TTTCATTGATAATAGCTAATTATCTTATAAAATATGAATATGTACAGGTAAAAAATAATGTTAGAAATAATAGGACAACCATTACTAGAGGCAGCTGCACAAACTTTTGTTGGTGCGATTGCTGGATACACTTTTGATAAACTGAAAAACGGAATCTATAAAGAAAATTCTTTTGACGGAGCATTTGATCTTTGGCAACGCGGTATACATTGTAAAAATGTAAGTTTTGGAGACACAATTTCCTTTGATGGTTTATTATCTCCATATGTACAACTTTTTCCAAGAGACCCTTATCAAAATGCTGTACGGTGGAACACTCTTTATAATTTTGAGGGGAAAATAAATGCAAAAGAATTCCGTAATTTAGAATTTTATGCTGGTTCAGATGAGACTATACGTACTGGCTCATTAAATGGTGAAACTCTAGTTGGATTATATAATAGATATGGTTACATTGGGGAAGGAGTACTGGGCGTTATATCAACTTCATATTTACTAAAGCATGTTCCAGAATTTTTTTCAGAATCATTTTATGGTATTCATGTGAGAGTGACCGCAACATTATCTAAGTGTCCTTCACAGCACGGATTTGTAGCGCAAGGAATGTTTCAAAAAGTGGGGATATCACTAAATACTGATCAATATAAGGATATTCCATATTTGAAAATAAATTCAATTAAATTGTATCGTAAAGAACGTGATAATATTTGTTCTTTATTAGGATCCCCGTGGGCGGCTATCTCTGATGCTGAGGAACCTTATTTGGTTCAATATGGATATTTTAGTAATCCAGAAGAACTGGACACTTGCGTTAAGAATATCATATCTTCCCCTTCTTGGGAAAAGGTTAAAGTTTTTTATGATGCAATTAAAGCGCCGACACCCACTATGAGTTTTACAAATAATTTTATATTGTAATTTTATTTTTGATATATGGTGGAATATATAAATAAAAGGGTAAATTATTAGGAGAAAAGAATTCAAAAGGATTACTTTCTCCTTTTATAATTTTTTTATGATACTCGTTTATTGCATGTTTGCATGTTTGGGATAAATTAATATTATTTCCCCAAATAGTCTCTATATGTAAAATTCCTGGATATTCAGGTACAGCTACTAATGAAAGCACGATATCACTGTATTTTTTAATTTCTTTTATGGAATCATTTGTAATTTCACCATCAAAAATATGCCGATAAATAATATCAGAACATAATCCAGAAGGAGTTAATAGTTGTTTTAATTTGAGATATATTGGAAAGCATTTTTCTACACTGATATTCAGTAAATTAAAACAGTCATTTATAATAAGATCATATTTATGATTGCAATGTTCAACGAATTCCAGTCCATCACTTTCTATAAATTGGAATCTCGAATCACTCATTACACATCTTGCATGAACATAGTATTTTTCCATTATTTCTAGTACTTTGGCATCATGGTCACATAAAGTAACATTTTCAATAGAAGGATATTTCAATACTTCATAAGCAGCAAATAGTGAACCGCCGCCAATAATCAATGCCTTATTGGGATTTGGGATAAAACTTGCAGGTAAATGTACTAAAAGTTCATGATAAGGACATTGATATTTTTCAATATGTTGTATTTCTCCATTAATTATCAAAACAATCCCTAAAAAAGGATGTTTGCACAGGATGATTTGCTGCTGGTTTGTTGACAGTTTTTCTAAGAGTTCTAAATCACTCAAATATAAACTCACTGGTTCTTTTTCATAAAAATCCATTTTTTCTCCTAAAAAACATGAGTTAAAATAATTTTCGTGGATAATTAGCTATTATCAATGAAA
>JAUNGN010000074.1 GCA_030524425.1 Clostridia bacterium
GCTACAATCCATGGGGGTACTGCGGTGAGTACAGGGACAAGGAAAGCGGACTTATTTACCTGAGGAACAGGTATTATGACAGCAGTACGGGTAGGTTTATTAATGAAGATACTTATTGGAATATCGATAATATGATTTATGGGGAAAGTGAAAATGAAAAAGGTGAAAATGTAAATATTAGCTACGGATCAAATAATAAAATTGAATTGAAAAATAAATTTTATTATTTTGATTTATATATAGATAAAATTAATAATATTAATACAAACTATTTTGAAAACACAGATAATTATATCTATATAGTATCTGATAACACATTAAACAGTTCTAATATTA
This sequence comes from Clostridia bacterium, assembly GCA_030524425.1. Taxonomy (GTDB): domain Bacteria; phylum Bacillota; class Clostridia; order Lachnospirales; family CAG-274; genus Gallispira. Next base: position 337 of record JAUNGN010000074.1, read on the forward strand.
AATATACTTTACATATTACTTTGTACCCTAAAATTAACAATATAATAGGATCTGGTAACTTATATATATATTGTATTAATAATCCGACAAGATATAAAGATTCTTCAGGGAATTCACCAGCTGTTATTGGAGCAGAAGTTGGTTCTGCGGCTGGACCTGTGGGAACGTTTGCGGGGGTTATTATAGGAGCAGTTGCAGGGGCGGTTGTTGGAGATTTTGTGGGCGAAGCTATTGTAAATTTTGCTAAAAAATCAAAATCTAGTGATAAGGATAAAGCAAATGATATTCCATCTTGGGCAGAAGGTAAGAAACCTAAAGAGGGAGAAAGCGGAAAAGATTTTGCTAAAAGGCTTATGGATGGTAAATATGGAGAAGGTAATTATAAAACTGGTCCTGGAAGTGAATATAATCAATTAAAAAAGTATGGAGATAGGGGTGGAAAGTAATGAAAAGATTTGTTTATATATTACAACATTCTTATGAATACGGAGAAAATTTAGGGCATACAAAAAGTGAGTTATTGGGTGTTTTTTCAACTAAGTTACAAGTTCAAAGAGCATTAGAGAAATGTTTTACATTACCTGAATTTAAAGATTATCCGATTGAATGTTTTTCTATTAATAAGTATAAGGTTGATAAAGGAGAGTGGATAAAAGGATTTGTGGAGATTGAATAAACTTTTATTAGCTTTTTAGGTATATAAAAGAAAGGATTGTTACAATGAAAAGATTTGTCTATGTGCTACAACATCTATATTATTATGGTAAAAATAATGAATACAAAGAAATCAAAATGTTGGGGGTATATTCAACAAAATTACAAGCTATACAAGCTATAAAAAAGTATTTATTGCTACCAGGGTTTAAGGATTTTACAGTTAATTGTTTTGAGATTTATAAATATAGGACGGATAAGATTTATAATAAAAAAATGCAAACTGTACCATGGAGGCGGAGTAATATAAAGTAGTATATTTGATAATTCGCATGTTAAAGTAGGAAAGAATTTATGAATGTTTTTTGTAAAAATTGTAAGAAGAAAATGCATTATAAATTTAGAGTACTTCACAGTAATAGTAAAGTTAAGTGTGATTTTTGCGGTAAGGTATATAGACTTAATGATATTAAATATGATAAAAGATTTTTTTATTTAATTTTCGTGCCACTTGTAATGATTTTAATTACTATTTGTTTAATGAACAAATCAATAGTTGATTTTATCATTCGACTTTTATTAAGTGTTATATTAGTGAATTTTGTTAAGTATGTTTTTATTAGTTACTCAATTAGAAAAAATGGATTTAAATAAAAACAAAACAGGTTACGTTTCAGAATTACTGAAAAACTTAATTTAAGCTTAAAATACGATTACACGTACAATTATGACGGCAATGTGGCAAAGAAGACTGAAAACGGAA
>JAUNGN010000012.1 GCA_030524425.1 Clostridia bacterium
TGACCAAAAGAACCGCTTCCTTCATATGCTCCTCCTTTTTGGGAAACCGCCGAAGCGGTATATTCAAAAAAACCCATCTGTACCACACAAAGCCCGCGGCACAAACAGGTAGCAAAAGAAAGCCCGTTTCTGTCATTTTCACAGAAACAGAAAGCAGCCTCATAGCATCCGTCCATCGCAGACTTTATGATTCCTGACAGAAAGGCAGGTCTTCTGACTTCAGCCTTAACACATCTTCTCGCCTTCCCATGCTAACACAGTGGCTGCTTCCGCCTGAGAAAATGCTCCGCTTACACAGCGACGGGATCGTTCGGGACTTTCACCCGATTCCCTATTATCCTGAACCACAAACTGCTGCTTTGTGACAATGCAGAATGCATCAGGCACCTTTCTGTCTCTGATTGTATTACACCTTTAAAAGTATATCATCACACTTGGGAAACTGCAACCTGAAAAATCAGGATGCGGCGGACTTGTCCCGTAATATTTATCATTTCAGCCGCGTCATTCGCAAAACCGCGCCTGCGGCGCTTACCGCCAAGTGTCGCTTGCGACACTTTTTGCTGCTCCTTTTGCTCATGAAATGGCGCTCCCTCAGCATGAATCAAAGGATAAAAATTCGTGCGGGCACGATTTTTACCCATTAATTCATGCTGGCTGAACTGCCGCGTGTCAGAAAAATCCCACCCGTCTTTCAGTTTTAGCACTACATTTTTTCAGAGTAAATAAAATTTTGATTTTCTACAGTCAGCATATTTGCTGGCTTTTTTATATTTCAAAAAACTTGACAAAAAACTTTTTTATCCCTTTACTAAATGGTGTTATGGTGCTATAATATAACAGGGTGATTTTATGGCTTACTTTTTGAAAAAATCTAATCTTAAAAAAGGTACTTATTTACAGATTTACGAGAGTTTTTATGATCCTCAGCGAAAGGGGTCTGTTCATCATTCTTACAAAGCTCTTGGCTATGTCCATGAACTTATGGATAAGGGCATTGATGATCCCATTTCCTTCTACAAAGATGAAGTTGACAGGCTTAACCGACAGCGCAACGAACAGCTTAAAAAAGATAAAGAACGACAGATCTCTGACGAGACTCCCGAAAGACTTCCGGGATATTTTCCACTGAAAAACATCAACGAAAGCCTGGGCGTAAAAAAATATCTGGACCTTATGCAGACTGCCACGGATTTCCACTTTAACGTCTTTTCCATGATCTCCTCATTGATCTACGCACGCGCAGCCTGCCCCTGTTCAAAATCCAGAACTTTTGAGGATATCCTGCCAAAGCTCTTTGAGCCCTGCCATTTCTCACTGAACCAGCTTTATTCCGGTCTGGAATACATTGGCTCTGAATACGAGAAGATCATTGAAATTTATAATCATCAGATCAGTCACAAGTATCCTTTTGATACTTCCCGTACTTATTTTGACTGTACTAACTTCTATTTTGAGATCGACAGGGAGGATGATTTCCGCCGGAAAGGACCCTCCAAAGAAAACAGGAAGGATCCCATCATCGGTCTGGGGCTTTTGCTGGATGCACACCAGATACCGGTCGGAATGAAGCTTTATCCCGGTAATGAAAGTGAAAAGCCTGTGCTCCGTAAAGTTATTGATGACCTTAAAAGCCGGAACAATATATCCGGCAGGACCATTCAGGTCGCGGATAAAGGGCTCAACTGCGCTGAGAACATCCTTCATGCACTCAGATCTGGGGATGGATACCTTTTCTCAAAATCTGTAAAGCAGCTGCCGGGAACAGAACAGACCTGGGTACGGCTGGAAAATGATTACCGGGACGTCAGAAATAAAAAGGGAGAGCTCCTTTATCAGATCAAAGAATGTGTTGATGATTTTCCTTATGAATATACCGATGATCATGGACAAAAGAAAACCATCCGGTTAAAGGAAAAACGTGTTGCCACCTTCAACCCGCAGCTGGCGAAAAAACAGAAGGCTGAGATCAGCAGACAGGTCGAAAAAGCAAAGAGCTTAAAAGCAAGCCAGGCAAAAAAGTCAGAATACGGGGATTGTGCAAAATATGTAACATTTCAGGCAGTAGATGAAAAAGGAAAAAAATCCGAAGATAAAATAATGGTAACGATCAACGAAAAAGCGATTGAGAAAGCATTATCACTTGCCGGATATAACCTTCTGGTCACATCAGAGATCCATATGTCAGATACAGAAGTTTACTCTACCTACCATAATCTATGGCGTATTGAGGAATCTTTCCGGATCATGAAATCGCAGCTGGATGCAAGACCGGTATACCTTCAAAAAGAGGATACGATCACTGGACATTTTTTGATCTGTTACCTGACTGTTCTTTTGACCAGGCTGCTCCAGTTTAAAATCTTAGGAAACAGCTACTGTTCAGAAGATATACTGGGATTTTTTAAGCAATTCAAGGTAGCAAGGGTATCTGAAAGGAAATACATAAATCTGACCAAAAGTTCAACATTTATTAAGGAATTTGCCGGTATAACCAGACTCCCTTTAACCTCTTATTTCCTGACTGAATCACAAATAAAAAAAATGTTAAGTCACAGATTCTAAACTGTGGCTTAACACTATTTTTGACTATTTAACTCTGAAAGTCAGGTATTATAACTTATTATGAACAAAAATCAATGGTTTTTTGAATAATTTTTAGTTACAATTTTTCACATTTGTAACAGTTCAACCAGCAATGTCATTTAGTTTAGCCGGAGTGAGAGGAGAGGTATTGCTAAAAGCTGAAAGTCAAAAAGAAGAGATTTTAAGAAACCGGTGCCGGATTGGCTTTAGGTGGATCACAGGGAAATTTTCTCATTGCATGACAAATAAACAGATTTACATCTGTTTCCAAATGAGGTAAGATAATCAGTGATAAAACTGCTTTATGACGCCCGATATATGAAATATCGCGGTCTTCGGAAATGTGCCGTTTTCAATCGGGGATACCATAGAAAACACGGATTTTATCCCAAGAAGAGAGGAAGAGGATGAGATAATGGACATCATCATGGAGATGGCTGCAGCTGCGGACATGATCACAATGGACATTATCATGGAGATGGCTGTGGCTGCGGGCATGACCATCATCATGATGAGGATGATGTTAAAAAAGGAATAAAAAGAATTATATCAGGGGTTATTTTTCTTGCTGCAGCAATTTTTACTGAGGGTTACATAAGTATAGGATTATATATAATTGCATATTTAATCTTTGGATACGATGTTGTTATTAATGCAGTAAAAAGTATAATAAAGGGCAAGGCTCTTGATGAACATTTTCTTATGTCCTTTGCTACTATTTGTGCCTTTTGTCTTGGAGAATTTGTAGAGGCAGTAGCTGTAATGTTATTTTATCAGATAGGTGAGTTTTTACAGGAAACAATTGTAAACAAATCCAGAAAGTCAATTAAATCTTTAATGGAAATGCAGGTTGATAAGGCTAATGTTCTTGTGAATGACAGCATTGTTGAAAAAGCTCCGGAGGAAATAAATATAGGAGATATTATTGTTGTTAAACCCGGTGAAAAGGTTGCAATAGATGGTACTATTGTCAGAGGCGAGACTACTTTGGATATGGTTGCGTTAACAGGTGAGTCATTGCCGGTTGAAAAGAAAGATGGAGATACTGTCTTAAGTGGTTCTATTAATAACAGCAGTGTGATTTATGTAAGGGCTGACAAGGAATATAAGGATTCTACTGTTGCAAGGATTATGAATATGGTTGAAAATGCTTCGGGGAATAAGTCCAAAGCAGAAAACTTTGTTACACGTTTTGCTAAGGTTTATACTCCTATTGTAGTTTTAATGGCTATTGCTCTTGTTGCTGTTCCTGCATTAATGGGATATGACTTTAAGGAATGGCTATATAAGGCTCTTACTTTCCTTGTTGCATCTTGCCCTTGTGCATTGGTTCTTTCTATACCATTAACCTTTTTTGCCGGTATAGGTACAATGTCAAGACACGGTGTGCTTGTTAAGGGAGGAAACTATTTAGAGGCTTTAAGCAACATTGAAGCCATTGTTTTGGACAAAACAGGTACAATAACTAAAGGTAAGTTTGAGGTGACTGAGGTTAACGGAGAAGATACATTAAAATATGCAGCTTCTCTTGAGAGCTTTTCAACTCATCCTATGGCTGTTGCCGTTACTGAATATTATAAGGGTGAAAAAATACCTGTTCAAAATGTTGAAAATATAGCAGGTTTTGGTATTAAGGGAATTTATGATGATAAAAGTATTCTTGTAGGAAGCGAAAGGCTTATGACAGATAATAATATATCTGTTACGGAAGGCAAAAACATTTATGTTGCTGTTGACGGAGAGTGCATAGGTTATATAAATGTTGAGGATACTATTAAAGAAGATAGTGCTAAAGCTGTTTCAGAATTGAAGAAAGCAGGCATTAAAAATGTAACTATGCTTACGGGTGATAAGAGGAGAATTGCTGAAAAGGTTGGCAATGCCGTAGGTGTGGATAATGTATATGCAGAGCTTTTGCCTCAGGATAAGGTTGAACAGATAGAGAAACTTTATAATGAAAACTGCAGATATGTTGCAGCTGTAGGTGATGGTATTAATGATGCGCCAGTGCTTGCAAGAGCTGATGTAGGCATTGCAATGGGCGGTATTGGCTCAGATGCAGCTATAGAGGCAGCGGATGTTGTTATTATGGAGGATAGCTTATCTAAGCTTTCTGTAGCTGTTAAGCTTGCAAGAAGGACAATAAGTATTTGCAGACAAAACGTATTTGTTGTTATTGCTTTAAAAATACTTGTGCTTGTTATTACTGTTTTAGGATATGGCAATATGTGGATGGCTGTATTTGCTGATGTTGGTGTGTCTTTAATAGCTGTTCTTAATGCAATAAGAATAACCAAAGTTAAATAGAAAATGTTTATTTGGTATGTTTTTCATATACCGGCAAAATAGTCGGGATTACCTGTTTTGTAAGGTATTCCCGGCTATATATATTAGAAAAAATTATATCAATTTTTGTCACTGATAGGTATACAGGCTAATATGCTGACAGTATCGCCTAATGCGTTTACAATAAATTCTATCATATCTCCTGTGATAGCAAAGTCTCTTTCATCAATAAATTCCCTGACCCTTTTTAAATATTCTTTTCTTATATCATTTGTTTTGTCAAAATCATATATATACTCGGAAGGAATTTCAATTACGCCGTAAAGGCATTTTTGCGTAGTGTAGGTTTCAATAAAATTATTGTTAACAAGTTTTTCAATATTAAACTTTTCAATATCAATTTCTTTTACTGCCCATCCTCTGTATGCTTTAAAATGTCCGTTTTTTAAGTCATTTGATTTAAAAATAGTTATAAGCTGAACTTCCGGTACATCATACATAAACTTATTTATGATGTTAAGCCTGTCTTTATCATTTAGGATATTATCTCCAATACTATATATAATGTATTTTAGGGCAGGGCAGTTCATTATAACAAAATTATTTCTTATTCCGTTTATGGTTATCATAAGCTGCATATTGTCCTTTAACCAATGTCTGAGACGTTTAAGTCTTTCTATTTGCAAATCAATTTCTTGTAATCTGTTATCACATATATTAAATATTTTGTCATTATTGTTCCCAATCATTTGTCTTATTTCAGAATGAGAAAACCCGCATTTGATATACAGCCTTATTATAGCAGTTTTGCTTATATCAAAGTCTTTATAATATCTGTAATTTGCAACATCTCTTTCGGGTGTTAAAAATCCGCTGTTTTCGTAGCGTCTTATTGTATTTGTAGTAACACCCAAAAGTTTTGCCAAATCATTTGTTAAATATCTCATAGCTACCACCCCATTTATTTCTTATATGCTTTAATAATAACATATAAATTTAAAAAATTTTATTAATTTTTAAAAAAAATGACGACATTGACCCTATGTCATAGTTGACTATGACATTATGTCAGGGGTTAATATAAAGTTGTCGAAATATTGGGCGCATAATTAATAAATGCTGCATTTTGAGTAAATTGGGGTATTTATTGTTGTGTGTTCAAAGAAAGTTTTAAGGAGGAGATATAATGACAAATCAAAAGAAACACAGTTTAAAAGGTTTTGTTTCATTGCTTTTATCTGTGATTATGGTGCTTAGTACCTGTTCTTTTACTGTGTTTGCAGCAGATACTGTAACTCAGGGCTTATGGACTGTTACAAATGACACGTCAAGCGGTACGGCAACCTATGGTGATATTGGATTTACATATTACAGTCCAACTACCATACTTACATATGGCAGTAACGGCGGTAAGGATTATGTAAGGTCCAATAATACAAACGGTTCAGCCTCAAATGGTATAGTTGTAACAAGCAATAAGTCTTATTGCGACTTTACACCAAATGCTGACGGTACACTTACAGTATATGTAGGTAATGCCGGTTCAAAGCAGGGTTATGTATCAAGAACTGATGCAAATGGAAAAAGTGAGGCTGTAGGTACATTTGTTCCAGGGGGAAGTGACAGCTATGACTCAACAGGCTTTAAGGTTACTCAAGGAACAACATGGGCAACGTTAGATATAGAGGTTGAGGCAGGATATACTTATTACATAACCTTATCAGGCTCAAAGATGTTTTGTTATGGTGCCGAATATGTACCTTATACACCTTTAAGCGGTACAATTAATGACAGCTTTAATTTAGGAAGCTATGATATTAAGTTTACTAACAAAGAAACGGGAGAAAGTAAATCTGCTGTAGTAAGCGGTAACAGCTATTCAATTTTATTAAAGCCGGGTTATCAGTATTCAGCAGCCCTTACAGGCAGTAATGCTGTGGGCTATTCATTTACTAATGATACCAGACTTATTAATGTTGAACAGGCTGAGTCACAGACAGCTGACCTTACTATTGAGGAAAGTGTGTCTTATAAGATTTCAGGTTTTTTGACAGGTATAACAGGTGTATTGCCTGAGGATACAAAGCTTGTTTTTGTTCCTGAGGACACAACAAGCTATGAAAATGTTACGGCAGATATTGACATGGCAAATATGAAATACTCTGCTCAGCTTGTAGCTAATGAAAATTATACACTTACAATTGTAGGTGCTTATGATTATAAGCTTGCAAATGAAATTAAGGTAAATAATGTTGACTCAACTGCAGTTACTAAGGATTTGGCATTTACTGCTGTTCCAACCTATGGAGTAAGCGGTAAATTTTTAGGTCTTACTCAGGTTAGAGGTCAGTATGAAACTCTTAATATTAATCCCACAGCAATATCATTTAAGAATGTTGAGGATGGTTATACATATAGTGGAACAGTATCAAACGGTACGTACAGCGTATCATTGAGAAACGGCAGCTATGTTGCTTCCATTGTTTCAGATAATTATTCAACATCAACTCACGTTGCAGTAAATGATGGTGCAGTAACAAGAGATTTGCTCCTTAAGGATATAAGCAGTAAAAATATCGAATATACAGATACAATATATGTAGGAAGTGACAAGGAATATAAGTCAGTTCAGTCTGCTGTTGATGCAGTTACCAATATGACAAGAAGTAATGGTGAAAGGGTTACAATTAAGATTGACCCGGGTACATACAGGGAGCAGGTAGTTATAAATACACCTAACATTACTCTTGAAAGTAACGGCGGCACAAGAGATAATACTAAGATTACATGGTATTATGGTATCGGTTATAAGTATTACAGCTGTGTAAACAGTTACTATGATCCTTATGCTGATTATGATAAATTTGAAAAGGGAAATGTAGTTAAATATTGGGGCTCTGCGGTTATTACCAATGCAACGGCAACAGGCTTTAAGGCAAATAATATTTGTTTTGAAAACTCATTTAATAAATATATGACAGATGAGGAAATGGCTGATGGTGCAGAACCAAACGGACTTGAGGCTATTAAGGTTGCAAGAAAGGAAACAACTAATGTTGATTCAAGAACAGCAACAGAAAGAGCTGCAGCTCTTGTAAACTATGCCGATAAGGTGGAATTTGCAAACTGCTCATTTATAGGCAGTCAGGATACACTTTATACTTCAAACAAGTCAGCGTTCTATTCTTATTACAAGAACTGTTACATTGAAGGTCAGACAGACTTTATATATGGTACCGGTGATGTAATATTTGACGGCTGTGAAATTAATTTCTGCGGTTATGACGGAACTAAGGCGGCAGGTTATCTTACGGCAAACTCCTGTTCATCAGGTGATATGGCAAAAGCAGGCTATATTTTCAGAAGCTGTTATATTTCATATAATGGGGAGAGAGATACCACACCGGGTTACTGGGGAAGAATGTGGGGTGACAGTGCAAAGGTTGCTTTCATAAATACTCAGCTTCAGGAAAGTGATATGATTGAAGGTGTTGGCTGGTATGCAATGACAGTTGATCCAAGTGCATCAACTGTTACATTAAGAGAATACAACACAACATATGACGGTGAAAAGGTTGATACATCATCAAGAGTAAATGGCGCTGTGGACAGTATCAATGCTTATGATTATTCCGTTGAAAATGTGTTTATAAACAATGGATGGACTCCTTCATATTATACGGGAGATGCGTCAACTGTACCTGAATTTGCATCTGATCCTACCATGACATCAAATGGTGACTTAAATGCACCAAATCCGGGTGAAACAATTACACTTGGTTATGCCTTAGGTGAAGATTGGTCAAATGAAGATGCTTCAAGAATATCATGGTATGCAGTAACAGAAGGCTATGATGATACTAGCCTTGACACAATTCTTGAAAATGCAGCTTTATTAAAGACAACATCTGCTGTAAGCACAAACAAATTCCAAATTCCTATGGAATGTGCAGGCAAGTATATTATGGCAGTTGTAACTCCTATTACAAACAGTGGTCTTACAGGTACTCCAAAGTATATTATTGATAAAGAAAAGCCTGTAAGCAATACTTGGTCTGACCCTGATAATGAGGGCAGTATTGCACCGGGCTCAGGTATTAATATTTATCTTGCAGGTGATTCAACAGTTAAGGATTATTCAGCTGCAGGTATTTACAACGGCGGGAAAACTCTTGACCAAGGCTCATGGGGTGAATTTTTACAGAATTTCTTTGATGAAAGATATGTAACCATAAATAATTATGCTCAGGGCGGCAGAAGCTCACGTTCATTTATTAATGAAGGTAAGCTTGATACTATTGCAAGCAATATTAAGGCGGGAGATTATCTTCTTATTCAGTTCGGACATAATGACTGTGCAAACGGTGCAAGCTATTATGAGGAAAGATTTGCTCCTCTTTATACAAAGGACAATCCTGCAGGGGATACATACCCTACAATAGTTCCTACAGAAGATATGAAGGTTGCTACACCTACAGCTTTACAGGGAAGCTATGGCAGTACATATTATTCTTGGGACTGCGGTGCTACATATAAGGGATATTTACAGCAGTATATTAATATTGCACTTGAAAAAGGTGCAATTCCTGTAATTGTATCACCTGTAGCAAGATTATATTATAATTCCGACGGAACCATAAAGGCTCATCATGATGCAAATATGACAGATTATGAGCCTACTATGGATTACTTAACATCAAATGATGCTTATGTAACTGCTTGTGAGGAATTATATAATGAAAATAAGGATAAGGGTGTTCTTTACATTGATGCCTTTAATTTAACAAAATCTCTTTATGAAGAGGCATATAAGGCAGGAGGCAGCTCCGCTAACGGCGATGCTGTAATGGCAAAGGGTGATAAGACTCACAGCAATAAAACAGGAGGTGTAATTCAGGCAGGTATTTTTGCTAAGTGGATTCAGAATGCAGGAATTTCAGTTTCACCTTATGTTATTCAGCCTGAAAATGTTTATGGCGAAAACGCTGACGGAAATTATATCTTTACTATAAAGAATTCCCGGTTTACTGCTAAGGATAACAGCTATATTGAAAACAGCTATTGGTCAGTATATGGTCAGGAGCTTTTCGATTCATTGTCAGGTGTGGTATTAAAGACTACATTGAATTTTGCAACCGATGATGCTTTAACACTTTATGAAACAAATGCTTCTGAAACCTATACAGACGGTGTATATTCAGGTACCTATACAAATGAAAGCGGTCAGAAATTTAAGACAGCGGTATATCAGTCAGGTATCCAATATTATGGCGGTCAGTCAAAATATGGTACTAAGGCAACACCGGGTAAGGCTGTATTTTCATTTGATACTACAGGAACAGGTATTTATACTATAAATGTAGAAGCATCTACAGGTGACGGTACAGTTAATTTGTACAATGATGCAGCCTGCACAAATGCAGTTGCAGCAGCAACAGCACCGGGCAGCATTGTTTATACAAAGACTACAGAAGGTGTAGAAACACTTTACTTTGCGGCTTCAGCAGCAAATAATATGTATATTTCAAATATAACTATTGAAAAGGCTGAATTACCTGTAGTTAAGCCAAATGAAATTATGCTTAACTTTGCGACTGATGATGCTTTGGCTCTTTATGAAACAAATGCAGCCGATACATTTACAGATGGCGTATATTCAGGTGTTTATACAAATGCTGACGGCAGAGAGTTTGAAGCAAGTGTTTATCAGAGCGGTATTCAGTATTATAACAGTGACATAAGATATGGTACAAAGGCAAGTCCAAATAAACCTATATTCTCATTTACTGCAAGTGAGGCGGCAACATATACAATAGATATAACTACATCAACAGGCAGCGGTACTATAGGATTATACAGTGATGCAGTCTGCACAAATGCAGTTGCAGCAGCGGTGTCAACTGAAAGCCTTGTATATAAGAAAACAGGTTCTGATCCTGAGGTACTTTACTTTGCCACACCTGATGCAGGTAATATGTATATTAAGGAAATAACAATTTCATCTTTTGTACCAAAGAATATTTTACTTAACTTTGCAACCGACGAAGCTTTAAAGATGTACGAAACTGATGCTTCAACTACTTATACCGGCGGTGTATGCACAGGTACATATACTAATGCACAGGGTCAGAGCTTTGATGTAAGTGTATACCAAAGCGGTATTCAGTATTATGCAAGTCAGGCTCAGTATGGTACAAAGGCAAGTGTTGGCAAGCCTGTGTTCTCGTTTACTGCTGATGAAAGAGCTATGTATACTATTACGGTAACGGCTGGTACAGGTAATGGTACTCTTAGCTTATATACTGATGCAGAGTGTACAAACAGTGTTGTAAGCGGTACTGTTCCGGGTACTGTTGTTTATAAAAAGACAAGTTCAACGCCTGAAGTATTATATGCTGCAACATCAGCAGCCAATAATTTCTATCTTGCTGAAGCAGCAATTAAGAAGGAAGAACTTCCAAATGATGTAAAGGTGCACTTTACAGGTGAAATTACAGGAGTTGAAAATGACGATACAAATGTTATTATTACATTAAAGGGTGAAACAGAAACTCTTACAGTTGGAGTTGATGAGTACAGGACAACAGGTATTGACCTTATTGTTGGTGAAACATATATCATAACTGCAAGGGGCGATAAAGGCGTTTATACAGGAACAGATATTGTTACTGACGAAAGCGGTATTGCTAACCTTATATTGTCAAGACTTATATTTGAATTTCCATTGGATTTTATGGAATATTATGATGATTATAAGGCTTATCTTGAAGCAATGGGCTATGGCAACAGTGATTTAACTGATCCTTACAGCGGAATAACCGTTCATCCTGCAGGCATTGTTATGACTGATGCCTATAAACAGTATGGTGTTAAGACAAATTCAAATAATATTATATCATTTAATGCAGAGCAGACAGGCTCCTGCACAGTTACATTTAACACAGCTGTAAGCAATGCAGATAAGCTTATACTTAAAGTAAATGATAATTATGCACCTAATCTTACAACGGCTGTACAGGGTGAAGAAATACAGCTTACTGTAATGGTTAATAAGGGGGATAAGGTTACTGTTTATACTCCTACAAGAAGTAACTTATGGTATAAGTCAATAGATGTTGCTTATGCTGATGCTTCCTTTATTGAAGCAGATGCAGTGCTTAACAGCGACCAAAGTGAAATAATGATTTATGGTGCTGTTCCAAGTGATTTTGTTGGAAATATTGAAAGTGTTGGTTTTTATTATACTACAGGTGTTGTGGGAGATCTTGCCGGCTGTGTAGTTGCTGATGAAACAACAACTGTTTATGAATCAGCTGAATATGATGGAAATAAGTATTCTGTTGATGGAAATTATATTTATGGTACTGTTCTTAATGATATAGAAGAAGCAGATAAGGTATATGTATATACATTCTGTAAGATAACAGATGGCGGTACATATTATTCTGCGCCTGTGGAAGTAACATTGAAATAAGGGGGTACTGCTATGAATAAAAAGATGTACGAAAGTCCGAGTATAGATGTTTTAAAATTTGAAAGCAGTGATAGTATTAATCTTAATGTTTCATCTGTACAGACACGTTATAAGAAAACATCTTATAAGGATATAAATGTTGGAAATGTAATTGATTTCTGATAAGAAGTTTGATGTGTCCGTTTTGTTAAGACACAAATAATTAAAGAATAATTCTTATTTTTCAATCCTTTTTTTGGGGCTGTATTTAATAATGAATGTTGGATACAGCCTTTTTAATATATTTGTTAATTAAATAAGGGGAGGTTAAAAAATTAATTTTAAACTCCCCTTAATCTTATACAAGTATTCTTTTGGCACCAACATAAGTTCTTGTTGAATAATCGTCATTTAAATTTGAAATTTTAACATTAACAGTAGCTGCGTGAATGTACTGACTATTACCGATATACATACCTACATGTGATACACCGCCTCCGCCTGTGTTAAAGAATAATAAATCTCCGGGCTTTAAATCGGATTTGCTGACAGATACTCCGTTTGAGGAATACATACCTCTTGAGCTTCTGCTTAATGTAATACCAAAATTTTTATAGACGCTGTAAACAAAGCCTGAGCAGTCAACACCTGATGTTAAACTGGTACCGCCCCATACATAAGGTGTGCCTATATACTGCTTTGAAAAGTTTACGATTTCTGTACCTTTCTTTTCCAGGGGGTCAACATTTTCAGGTTTAACGCCGTTTTTGAATGTAACATTTGACGAATAAACATAGCCTTTATTACCCTCATCATCCTGAACATAAACCCAGCCGTATTCTGCACCTAAAACAGTTAAGTTATAACCTGAAGGCAATAATCTGATCTGCTTTGAACTACTGGAAGAACCGGAGTTCATATCCACTGATGCCTTACAGGTAACATATATATTCGGGTTTGTGTTTTTTGCAGGCATTGCGTTTATAATTTCGTCATTTTTAATCATATTGTAAAATAAGCTGTCCTCTGCATATGCATTAACTGATAATAATGCCGAAGCCATAATACTTAAAATAATAATTGAATTTAATTTGTAAATAATTTTCATAATATCACTCTCCATTTAATTTGTTTCACAATTTAATTTAAAATATTAAAAATGTTACGCAAATGTTACGGATGATATTCTATAATAAATATTTGCAAATGTCAAGTATTTGGCTGTAAATGGAAAAAGTTTTTGCGAATTATGAAATAATTTTGTAATAACTTTGTGACAAAATATTTTGGATTATTGCATTTAATATTGAAAATATTGTAATAGAAAATTATTGTAAATTTATATCATTATACAAAAAGACACCATGACAGATGTCAAAGTGTCTTAGATTTGTAAATATTTACTAAAAAATTATAGGCTGTATTTGTTTACCCTCCATTGCAAGTGATAATGAATCATAAATTTTGCTAAAATCAGCAATCATTGACAATGGTTTTTTCTCAGGATTATCCTGACCGAAGGGCACAAAATATATATTTTTTCGTATCATAAGTCCGCCAATATTTTGCAGACTTATACCAAGGGCATCGTTTGTTGCCAGTGCTATTACCAAAGGCCGGTTATTCCTTAAGTGTGCCTTACATGCCATTGTAACAGGCGTATCTGTTATTCCGTTGTTAAGCTTTGCCATAGTGTTACCCGTGCAGGGTGCAACAAGCATTATATCCAGCAGCTTTTGAGGACCTATGGGTTCAGCCTCTTTTATTGTTGATATTATATTATTGCCTGTAATATCATATAGCTTATCTCTAAAATCCTCTACAGCTCCAAATCTTGTGCTTATACTATCTGCGTTGTAGCTAAAAATGGGATAGACATTTATTCCTCTTTTGCTTAATGCCTCTACTTCTCCTATGACCTCGTTAAAGGTACAAAAGGAGCCACACATACAAAGACCAAGATTTATTCCCTGTAGGTCCATTGTATCACCTCCTTTTGTATACTATGATATATAAAGGTATTAGGTGAGTTAGCTGTCAAGAACAATATCTATAATTGATGTTTTTAATATTTCTGCGGCTGAGTAGGGGGCAACCCTTCCGGGTAATCCCGGACAATATAGTGCTTTTAAATTAAGTTTTCTTGCATAATTGTAGTCAACTCCTCCGGGAGCCTGAGCAATGTCAATTATTACAGTGTCTTTGCGTATTCTTTTAAGTATTTCCCGGTTTAGTGTAAGTGCAGGTGCAGTGTTAAATATAAAGTCATAGGATGACAAATCTCTGTCAAAATCCTTTATATTTATTGGTGTACAATTTGCTGCATTAATATAGGCCTCATCACATTTTTTTCTGTAAGTTATGCTTACATTGGCACCTATTCCGTACAGCATATTTCCAAGAATTTTACCGCATCTGCCAAAGCCTATGACAAGAGTATTGCTTTTAAATAAAACTCTGTCACTTTCCTGAATGGCTGTCATTATTGCACCTTCTGCAGTTGGTATGGCATTGTTTATGGCAACTTCTTCCATTGAAAATAAATCAATTGAGTTTATATCCATAAGAGATGCTCTTTCCTGAAATTTGGATGAAATTACACCGCCTATTAATATATTCACGTTATGAGAAGCCATTGAATTAAAAAGCTCATCTATTGATATTTTAAAATTTTCACTCATATTTATTGTGCCTTCATCCTTTGTTATTGGTATAGGAGCTATTACAGCTTTTGAGTTGAATATACAGCTGTCTAAGCTATCGGTACTTTCTGAGTAAATATTGCCGTATATTGATACAATATAACCATCTTTTTCCAGCAATTCTTTTAACAGTTTGTATCTGTAGTCACCGCCTATTATGGCAAATTTAGTTCTGCTCAAAAAAATCACCCCTTACAAAGTATGCAGGGGTAAGATTGTCTTATTAGATTTGTTTTTGAATAAAGGATAAAAAAAGACTTGTACGATAAATGTACAAGTCTAAATTAGAAATCTTTTATTCAAGTATTCTTTTAGCACCTACATAGTTGCTTGTTGAGTAATTATCACTCAGACTGGAAATAACAACACCATTTCCCTCGCCGTTTGTTGAGTGTATATATTTACCTTCTCCTATATACATTCCAACATGGGATATTACGGAATCACCGCCTGTATTAAAGAACAATAAATCACCCGGAACCAATTCAGACTTTGCAACAGGAATACCCTGAGTATACATATCCCTTGATGTTCTGTTAAGTGTAATGCCAAAATGCTGATAAACGCTGTAAAGAAATCCGGAACAATCAACACCTGCAGTTAAATCAGTACCGCCCCAAACGTAAGGTGTACCAATATATTGCTTTGAATATTCAACTAATTCATAACAATTAACAGGACCTTTATTTTCATAGTTCTTTTCATGTTCAAAATCAAAGCTTGACTTATCATTGTCAACAAAATCATTACTTGGCTTAACACCGTTTTTAAGCTTTATGTATTCTGCCTTAACATATCCAACATTATTATCATCGTCAGATACAAGCACCCAGCCGTCTTCATATCCGGCTACGCTTAAGTTATAGCCGATTGTTAAAGACTTAATAATATCAGCATCAGTTGAAGGTTCTTTTCTGAGATTAAGAGAAGGAACTTCAACAACGGCATATATATCATTTGATACTGATTTACCAAGAGCTTCCGCAGTAACTTCATTTGAAGCTGTAGGAGCCTTTACGGCAGGCAGATATTTTAACAGGCTGCCCTGCATATAATCAGAGTGAATGTAACCGGTATTGCCGTTAAAATTAATCTGATACCAATCATTGTTCTTACCGGAGGTAACGAAAACCTGTCCCTTTTTAGCTGTGCCTAAAACTGCGGCAGTTGCTGAAGGGCTTGTACGAACATTAACATTGTCTTCAATACATGTAGCATCGGTTTGATATATGGATATAAATTGAGAGCTTATGAAAGCTTCGCCTACACCGTTTTTGCTGACTTTAAACCATCCATTATTCGCATTGCCTATAATAGTCAGAACATCACCTGTATTGGCAGTACCAACTACTCTTGCTTCAGTAGAATTATATGAACGAAGATTAACGGAAGTGGCTGTAACCTTGGCCAAATTTGACGCATGAGCTGTAGCCGTTATAAATAAGGCAAGGATACAGCCAACGGAAATGGTCTTGGTTAATAGTCTGAACTTTAACATAAACAACTTCCTTTCTTAAATGTGTTACGTAAATGTTACAACCTATTTTACAAAAATTTTATAAACTTGTCAAGGTATTTAGGCATAAATTCCATTTTTGTAACATAAATTAAATATTTCAAATCTATTACAATGTAAATAAGTGGAAATAAGGCTTTTAATGTGGTATAATATTAATAAGCTACTTTGGAAAAGAGGGAATAAAATGAAGACTATTATATTTGCCACCAAAAATATGGGTAAAATGAAGGAAATAAAGGCTAAACTTCCTGACTATGATGTTAAGAGCATGGAAGAAATTGGAATAGATATTGATGTTGAGGAAAATGGTAAAACATTTGAGGAAAATGCCGTAATAAAGGCAGAGGAAATTATGAAGGTTTGCAATAAAATAGTTGTAGCTGATGATTCAGGCCTTGAAATTGATTATCTTAACAAGGCTCCCGGAGTTTTATCAGCAAGATACTTGGGATACGATACATCATATGATTATAAAAATGCTAAAATACTTGAGCAGCTTGAGGGAGTGCCTGAGTATAAGAGAACAGCTCGTTTTGTATGTGCAATGGCTGTTGCCTGTCCCGACATGGAAACAAAGGTGGTAAGGGGTACTATTGAGGGTATAATAGGCTATGAAACGGCAGGAGGTAACGGCTTTGGTTATGACCCCATTTTTTTTGTGCCTGAATTAAATAAAACTACTGCCGAGTTATCTATGGAGGAAAAAAATAAAATCAGTCATAGAGGTAAGGCACTTGACAAGGTTAGAGAAATATTAGAGGAAATGAAATGAGAATTTTGGTTATTAGTGATACACATGGTAATTTAAGCAGGGTTTATAAGGTTATAAACTCAATTTCAAATATGATTGACGGTGTTATTCATTGCGGGGATGTAGTTGAAGATGCTGATACTTTAAGGATAAGATACCCTGATTTAAAAGTTTACAATGTCAGGGGTAACTGTGATTACGGGTCGTCTGTTCCTAATGAGGAGGTTTTTGTTTTGGGCGGAAAAAAGTTTTTTGTTACTCACGGAGATTTGTATGGAGTGAACTGGGGCATTGACAGGCTTTGCTACAAGGGTGCTGAGGTTGGTGCTGATGTATGCCTGTATGGTCATACTCATGTACCTTATATTGACAATTACAACGGTATTGTTATATTAAATCCGGGTAGTCTTTCTGCACCAAGAGGAAGCAGTACTTATAGCTATGGAATAATTAAAATTGAAGATGGTGTTGTTACACCGAGTTTAGTTGAATATAAATAACAGAGGTATAAAAATGGATATTATAAAAACATTGGCAGATGAATTTAATATTAAAGCAGGTCAGGTTGAAAATACAGTAAAATTGATTGATGATGGTAATACTATTCCTTTTATTGCCAGGTACAGAAAGGAAATGACAGGTTCTCTTGATGATGTGGTTTTAAGAGAGTTATTTGACAGACTTAATTATCTAAGAAATCTGGATGAAAAAAGAGAACAGGTCAGAAATTTAATTGCTGAACAGGAAAAGCTGACTGATGAAATAAATTCAGCTTTGGATAAGGCTGTAACCGTAACTGAAATTGATGATATATACAGACCATTCAGACCTAAGAGAAGAACGAGGGCTGCTATTGCAAAGGAAAAAGGACTTGAACCCCTTGCATCATTGATTTTATTACAGCTTACAAAGGTGCCTGTTGAAAAAGAGGCAGAAAAGTATATAAACGAAGAAAAAGAAGTTGCAAGTGCAGAAGATGCAATTAACGGAGCAAAGGATATAATAGCTGAAATGATTTCAGATGATGCTGACTACAGAGCACTTATAAGAAAGCTTACGTATAATGAAGGACTCATTTCAACTAAAGCTGTTAATGAAGAAGCTGAATCGGTATATGAAATGTATTATGACTACAGCGAGCCTGTTAAGAAAATTGCGGGACACAGAGTGCTTGCAATTAACAGGGGTGAAAAGGAAAAGGTATTAAGTGTTAAGGTTGAAGCTCCTGCAGAAAATATTTTAAAACAGCTTGATAATAAAATAATTAGAGATAATAAATATACTAATGATATTTTAAAGGAAGTTATTGAGGATAGTTATAAGCGTCTTATTGCTCCTGCGGCTGAAAGAGAAATAAGAAATGATTTAACAGAAAAGGCAGAGGAAAGTGCAATAAAGGTGTTTGGTGAAAACTTAAAACAGCTTCTTTTACAGCCCCCAATTAAGGATAAGGTTATTCTTGCTCTTGATCCCGGTTTCAGAACAGGCTGTAAGGTTGCTGTTGTTGACGGTATAGGCAAGGTTCTTGATACGAGTGTAATTTATCCTGTACCGCCTCATAATAAGATTGAGCAGGCTGAAAAAATAATTGCAAATATGATTAAAACACATAATGTTGACATAATTGCAATAGGCAATGGTACAGCATCAAGAGAAACAGAAATGTTTGTTGTTAATCTTATTAAAAAGCTTAACAAAGAGGTGCTTTATATTATAGTAAATGAGGCCGGGGCTTCTGTTTATTCAGCATCAAAGCTTGGTTCTGAAGAATTCCCTGACTTTGATGTGGCATTAAGAAGTGCCGTAAGCCTTGGCAGAAGACTACAGGATCCATTGGCTGAGCTTGTTAAAATTGAGCCTAAAAGTATAGGAGTAGGACAGTATCAGCACGATATGAATCAAAAAAGACTTGGTGAGGCTTTGGGAGGTGTAGTTGAAAGCTGTGTTAACAATGTGGGTGTTGATTTGAATACTGCATCAGCGTCATTACTTTCATATGTTTCGGGTATAAGCGGAGCAGTGGCAAAGAATATACTTTCCTATAGGGAGGAAAACGGCAGGTTTATGTCCAGAAAAGAGCTTTTAAAGGTATCAAAGCTTGGTCCAAAGGCTTATGAACAGTGTGCAGGCTTTTTGAGAATTGCTGACGGTAAAGCTCCTCTTGACAGCACAGGTGTTCACCCTGAAAGCTATGAAGTGGCTGAAAGCCTTATTGAAAAGTGCGGCTTCAGTATTGACGATGTAAAAAAAGGCGGTATAAAGGGGATTGGAAAGGCAGTTGGAAATATTGAAAAAATAGCTAAAGAGCTGAAGGTCGGTGTTCCCACGTTACAGGATATTATTAAAGAGCTTGAAAAGCCCGGACGTGACCCCAGAGATGAAATGCCTAAGCCTATTTTAAAGTCTGACATTTTGTCAATGGAAGATTTACAGGAGGGTATGGTGCTTAAAGGTACCGTGAGAAATGTAATTGATTTTGGTGTATTTGTGGATATTGGTGTTCACCAGGATGGACTTGTTCATATTTCACAGATTTGCGATAAATATATTAAACACCCCTTGGAGGTTGTAAGTGTCGGTGATATTGTGGATGTAAAGGTTTTGAGTGTAGATGTTAAAAAGCATAGGATTTCACTTACTATGAGGATAAATTAATGTTTATAGGACTGGTTAATTTAGTTTTAGACGCAAATGCGAGCATTTGCTATAACCCCTCAGTCCGGCTAAAAGAGCCGGCCAGCTCCCCTGCAGGGGCGCCAAGTAACTGTTCTTTTACCAGCTGATGTACTAAAAAATGCCTGCTTGGCTCCCTTTTAAGGGAGCTGTTACGCAGTGACTGAGAGTTTTGTGCCGCAGACTAAAATCCGCAGGTTTGCAGCCCCGAAGAGTACGGGGCTTGCTTTGCGGAGCAAAGTTGTTTGATAGAATTCACTTCCTCTGAGGCCGCCCAAGCAACTGGTTCCTGCCTTAGCTCCCTGACCAAAATGCATCTGCATTTTGGTCATACAAACATTAATTAAAAAAGTGGGTATTAAACCCACTTTTTACTCTGCTTTAACAATAAAGCAAACTTACATATACTCGAAAGATAAGCATTCGGTTTCGCAGCAATCCTTTGCACAGTTACAGTCCTTTCCGACAACAATGTCAGAAAGTGTGCAATATTCTGCTGACTTATCATGGTACTTACATGAATCTACTCGACATTTAATTGAATTATTTACTGCCATTAATATCACCTCCAATAATAGTTTGTCCCTTATTAATTAAAATATTCGGAGTAAAAATTATGTTTAAAATTTTTGATTGTCATTGTGATACAATTACAAAGGCTATGTGGTCACAGCAAAATATTTATAAAAATAATTTACATATAGATATTGAAAAACTTAAAACATTTGAAAAGGCTGTACAGGTTTTTGCCATATGGCTTGATGAACAATATCTTGGTGAAGCATATAAAAATACATTAAAGACTATTGATTTTTTTAACAATCAATTAGATGAATATCAAAAATATATTTCAAAAAGTATAAATGAAAATAAAATCGGTGCTGTTTTATCCATTGAGGGTGGAGAAGCTATTGAAGGGAGCCTTGAAAAGCTTAGAGTGTTTTATGAAAAAGGTGTAAGACTTTTGACTCTTACATGGAACTATAAAAATGAAATCGGCAATGGTGCGCTTTCAGGTTTTGATGAAGGTTTATCTGACTTTGGTAAAAGGGTTATTAAGGAAATGAACAGTCTTAATATGATAATTGATGTTTCTCATTTAAATGTAAACGGTTTTTGGGATGTTTATAAGAATACGGAGAAACCTTTTATTGCAACACATTCAAACAGTTTTTCTGTTTGCAGTCATCCAAGAAATTTAAATGATGACCAGCTTAAGGCTATAGCTGAAACAAATTCTATGGTTGGTGTTAATTTATATCCTGTTTTTGTGGATGGAGATAAGGGAAGTCTTGATAATATTATAAGGCATTTTGACTATATTATGAATATAATAGGAGACAGAAACATTGGTATTGGATGTGATTTTGACGGTATAAGCCTTTGTCCTGAAAATATATCTGATGTAACTGAGCTTTGTGTTTTATATAATAGAGTTAAAGAAGTTTGGGGCAGGGAGCTTGCCGATAATATTTTTTACAATAATATGTTTAGTTTTTTCATTGACAAAATTTGATATTGAAATATTTTGTCTTATGGTGTAAAATTAGTGTATAATTGTGGAGAGGGGGATTGTTTATGAAGCTATCTAAAATTGCATCAAAGGTCAGACCATCACAAACCTTATCTATTTCAGCCAAAGCCAATATGAAAAAGGCTATGGATATAGATGTTATTAATTTTAGTGCCGGTGAGCCTGATTACGATACACCCGGTAATGTTAAGGAGGCTGCAATTTCAGCTATTAATGAAAATTTTACAAGATATACCCCTTATGAAGGTATTCTTGAACTTAGAGAAGCTGTATCAGATGCACTTGCAAAGAGGGGACTGGAGTACAGTCCTGAACAGATTGTTGTCAGCAATGGCAGTAAGCATGCCCTTAAAAATGCTTTTTCTGCTATTATTGATCCGGGTGATGAGGTTATTGTGCCTGCACCTTACTGGAACAGTTACATAGATATTATTAATATGGTTTATGGTGTTCCTGTTGTGGTGGAAACAAAGAAAGAAAATGTTTTTAAAATAACTATTGATGAGCTTAAAGCCGCCTATAATGAAAAGACTAAGGCAATAATAATAAATAGTCCCAATAATCCTACAGGTGTAATGTATACCAAAGATGAGCTTGAAAAAATAGCAGAGTTTGCTGTTGAAAAGGATATTTTTGTTATTTCCGACGAAGTCTACAGTTGTCTTGTTTACAGTAAAAAGACACCTCATGTAAGTATAGCAAGTCTTGGTAAGGAAATTTATGACAGAACTATTGTTATTACGGGTCTTTCCAAGAAATATGCCATGACAGGATGGAGAGTAGGATTTTCTGCTTCTAATATTGAGGTTGCGGGAGCAATTGCCAATATTCAGTCAAACTCTACGTCTAACATTAATTCTATTGCACAGGTTGCAGCTATTGAAGCTCTTGATAACGGTGATGATGTGGCTGAAGAAATGCTGAAGGAATTCCAGCATAGGAGAGATTATATTGCTCAGAGAATATCTGATATTCCATTAATAAGCTGTATGATACCTAAAGGTGCATTTTATCTTTTTGTGGATATATCTAAGCTGTTAGGTACTGAAATTGACGGCATTATACTTAATGACAGTGCTGATGTGGCTAATGTGCTTATGGACAAGTATAATGTGGCTGTTGTGCCTTCAGATGCCTTTGGATATAAGAATTATATAAGAATTTCTTATGCAACCGGTATGAGGGACATTGTTGAGGGTACAAGGCGAATTGAAAAATTTGTTAAGGATAATTTTTAAAGGACGGTTAATTCCGTCCTTTTGCTATCCTTTAAAAAATGCAATTTTTTGCAGTGTATTGTCATCAGCAGGATTTAGGTGAGAAAGTTTTTTGTTTACAAGCATAATTCCTTTTTGAATACTTGACCATCCAAATTCCTTTCGTAATTGGTCACTCATATTATCAAGTTTTTGGTTTGTTTCCATTATTTTATAATGGTTTAAGAGAGATTCCTGAAATGTGGTTTCATTTACAAGATTACAGGCTCTTACGCTTAAAGCTCGTATGGGGTGGTGTATTTCCCCATTATTTAATATTTCAAGGGCTTTTTTAAATATTATGCCGGCGCTGTTTGAAGCAATGCTTAAAGGTGCTTGTCTGTCAATACTTTCCAATGTATTATATTTAATGCTTAACTGGACTGTTGAGCAGTAAAGATTTTTTTCTCTAAGTCTTTTAGATACACTTTCACTTAAAAGTATAAGCACAATTTTAATATCATCATAGTTTATAACATCAAATGGCATAGTAGTACCATTTCCTATGCTTTTTATTTCACGTGAATGGTCTATATTTTTTACAGGGCTTTCATCTCTTCCCTGAGCATATAGCTGCAGCATTACTCCGTTTTTGCCTAAATGCTGACTTATAATAACAGGATCTGCTTTTGCCATATCGCCTATTGTAAATATATTAAGCTTTGCCAGCTTTTTTGTGGTGGCACGCCCTGCGTAAAGAAGCTCACTTATGGGAAGCTGCCATATAGTGCTTTTGAAATTATTTTTATCTATTACAGTAATTGCATCAGGCTTTTTCATATCTGAACCAAGCTTTGCAAATATTTTGTTAAAGGATACACCTATTGAAACGGTTACGCCAATTTCCTTTTTGACTCTTTGACATATTTTTTCTGCAATATATTTACCTGAGGGGAAGAGAGGGATGCTTTTTGTAACATCAAGCCAGCATTCATCAATGCCAAAGGGTTCAATGAGATTTGTGTAATCATAATAAATTTTTCTGACTGCCTTGGAAATTTCTATATATTTATCAAATCTTGGAGGTATAAATATTATATCAGGGCATTTTTGCTGTGCTTCCCAAAGAGTGTTGCCTGTTTTTACTCCTTTTTCTTTTGCAAGTATATTTTTTGCCAGAATTATGCCGTGTCTGTTTTGGGGATTACCGCAAACGGCAACAGGTCTGTTTTTTAATTCGGGATTTTCCATACATTCTACAGATGCATAAAAATTATTAAGGTCAGAATGCAGTATTACTCTGTCCATAAAACCACTCCAATCAAACAAATGTTTATTTAATTATAACGCAAATGTTCGATAAAGTCCAGTGGGAATTTTTGCTACAATTATATATATGAGGTGATGTAAAATGAATAGATATGATCATTTTTTACAGAAATCTGTGAAAAATATTATAAATACGTATTCAGATATTTAGCTTTTGCACTTAAAAATGAAGATAGGGCAAATGATGCTATCCAGGATACTTTTGTAGTGGTGTATAAGAATATAAAGAAGGTATATAATTGAGTATATAACGGACATTATAGACAGTTTGAATAATGAAGATAAAGAGCTTTATAATGAAATATAGTCAATAAAGTAGACAGTAAAAAAAGAAAAAAATAACCTACCGGGGTCAAGCGTCCGTACGCTTGCCGGGGTTTGGGGCGGGCAGCCCCAAGGTCTTTATTCAGTTTAATCTTTTATTCAAGTTGTCAAAATATAGCTTTTCTTTTTGATTTGGCGAAAGCATACTATTAGCAGAATGAGGTCTTTTATTATTATAAAACCCATCAATATATTCAAAAAGAGAAAGTTCAAGCTGTGCTTTGGTATAAAAAGTTTGTCTGTTTAGTTCTTCAAGTTTTAAAAACTTGAAAAAAGATTCAGCAACAGCATTATCATAAGGATAACCTTTAATGATTTCGGTTTTATAAATTTTTTCTGAAAAATCTAAATTTGGGTCGTTTAAATTTAATAAAAATGATGTAAAATTAGTATTGGACATAAGCTGCCACCTTTCAAGATTGGTTTGGTCACTTTAATTTTGACATAAAGTGGAGCTTATGTCTATATTTTTTTGTCAAAAAAATATTTGGTGTGATTTTCAGACCACACCAAATATTTTACAACCA
The DNA here is from genome assembly GCA_030524425.1 of Clostridia bacterium. Classification (GTDB taxonomy): domain Bacteria; phylum Bacillota; class Clostridia; order Lachnospirales; family CAG-274; genus Gallispira. The sequence continues at coordinate 24,881 of JAUNGN010000012.1, forward strand.
TTATTCACAATAATAAATTATTATCAATCATAACACTTAAATTATGTCAAAAAAATCGAAAATTAAAATAAAATGTCTGTTTTTGGCTCGTTATAAGTATTATGCATTTCGCAGTATTTGTACAATTTCAACTATTAAATCACGAATTACATTTAAGTCATATTGAATGCAATTGCTATATTAAATAATTCGGGGATTTAGTAAGGCAAAGATGTATCAATCTCCCGATTATAGAATTGTTTTTCGGTAATTTCGAATTTAACCGCTGTGCTATTGTACAGCCTATTACCGCTTTTGTTTCAAAGCAGTGCCAAAGGTTTTGCTAAGTAATTTAAAGGTATAGAATTGCAGTGTTTTTACTAAAAATAATGTTTAAAAAACTTTATATATGTGATATACTTATATAAATTGATAAATATTTGGAAAGAGAGGAAAATATTATGTTATTTATAGAATATCCTAAATGCAGTACATGCCGCAAGGCTAAAAATTGGCTTGAAAGCAGAGGTATTGAATTTATTGACAGACATATTGCTGAACAGAATCCAACAAAGGAAGAATTAAAAGCTTGGATTGACAAAAGCGGTATGCCCATTAAGAAGTTTTTTAATACCAGCGGTATGAAGTACAGAGAGCTTGAATTAAAGGATAAACTTCCCAATATGAGTGAGGATGAGGCTCTTGATATTCTTTCAAGTGATGGTATGCTGGTTAAAAGACCTGTTCTTGTAAGTGAAGATTTTATACTCACGGGCTTTAGGGAAAAGGAGTGGGAGGAAAAGTTTAAATGATGACTTTAGATAGGCTTGAAATAGGCAAGGATGCCGTAATTGAGTCTGTAAATTGTGAAGAGCCTTCCTTACGTCAGCACATTTTGGATATGGGTTTAACTCCCAATACTGAGGTTACATTGGTTAAAGCAGCCCCTATGGGCGATCCTATTGAACTTAGGGTAAGAGGTTATGAGCTTACTTTAAGAAAAGCTGACGCAGCAAGAATTACCCTTAAAAATATTCATGATATGCATGATTTTAAGAGAGCTTCAAAGCCTGCTGCAAAGGTTAGTCATCCGAGGGTGGGAGAAAGCAGATCCTATAAGCCAAAAAAAAGCGGATATGAAATTCCTGAGGGTCAGCCCATAACTTTTGCTCTTGCAGGCAATCAAAATTGTGGCAAGACAACATTATTTAATCAGCTTACAGGCTCTAATCAGCATGTAGGAAATTTTCCCGGCGTAACTGTAGACAGAAAGGATGGCTTTATCAGAAATCATAAGTCTGCCACAGTTACAGATTTACCGGGAATATATTCTCTGTCTCCGTATACAAGTGAGGAAATTGTAACAAGAGAGTTTATTTTAAAGGAAAAACCTAATGGTATTATAAATATACTTGATGCTACAAATATTGAAAGAAATCTCTATCTTACAATGCAGTTAATTGAGCTTAATATTCCAATGGTTCTTGCTCTTAATATGATGGATGAGGTAAGAGTAAATGGCGGGACAATTAATATTAATGCTATGGAGGCTGCCCTGGGAATACCTGTTATTCCAATATCCGCATCAAAAAACGAGGGTATTGATGAACTTGTGGAGCATGCCGTACATGTAGCAAGATATGGCGAAAAACCGGGCAGGCTTGATTTTTGCGATGCTGACGGCGGGAGCAGCGGAGCTGTGCACAGATGTATACATGCTGTTGCCCATTTAATTGAGGATCATGCCCAAAAGTTCGGTATACCTACAAGATTTGCCGCTACTAAGCTTGTGGAGGGTGATAAGCTCATATTAGAGGCATTACACCTTGATAAAAATGAGATAGAAACTCTTGAACATATGATAACTCAGATGGAGGAGGAAAGCGGTAAGGACAGAATGGCGGCGCTTGCAGATATGCGTTTTAGCTTTATAGAAAAGCTGTGCAGTGAAACTGTAGTAAAGCCTAATGAAAGTATTGAGCATAAGAGAAGTGTGGCTGCAGATAAAATTTTAACGGGAAAATATACAGCCTTACCTGCTTTTATTGGTATTTTAGGGGTTGTGTTCTGGCTTACATTTGGTTTAATAGGAAGCTTTTTATCAGACCTTATGGAAGCTGGAATACAAGCAGTTACCAATGTATGTGATGCTGCGCTTGCTGTTTATGGAATAAATGATGTTATTCATTCTCTTATTATTGATGGTATTTTTGCAGGCGTAGGCAGTGTGTTAAGCTTTCTGCCCATTATTGTTGTACTTTTTTTCTTTTTATCAATATTGGAAGACAGCGGATATATGGCAAGAGTAGCCTTCGTTATGGACAGCATTCTTAGAAAAATCGGTCTTTCCGGCAGAAGCTTTGTACCTATGCTGATTGGTTTTGGCTGTTCCGTTCCTGCAATTATGGCAACAAGAACTTTGCCGTCTGAGCGTGACAGAAAAATGACTATACTTTTGACTCCTTTTATGAGCTGTTCAGCAAAGCTGCCTATTTATGCTTTTTTTACTGCTGCATTTTTCCCCAAGTATCAGGTACTTGTAATGATATCAATGTACATAATAGGTATTGGTGTGGGTATTGTTTTTGCTCTTTCATTAAAGGGATCGGCTTTCAGAGGTAATCCTGTGCCCTTTGTTATGGAGCTGCCTAATTACAGACTGCCAAGCTATAAAAATGTATTAAGACTTATGTGGGAAAAAGCTAAGGATTTCATTACCAAGGCTTTTACAATTATTTTCCTTGCAGCTATTGTAATTTGGTTTTTGCAGTCTTTTGACAGCAGATTAAATGTAGTGACGGATTCGTCAAACAGTCTTTTGGCTTTACTTGGCGGTTTTATTGCTCCTGTATTTAAGCCGTTAGGTTTTAACGACTGGAGAATTTCAACTGCTCTTATTACAGGATTTACGGCAAAGGAAAGTGTTGTAAGTACACTTACAGTGCTTATGGGAGGAAATACCGATGCTTTGCATAGTATGTTTACAGCGTTTACAGCATTTGTATTTCTTGTATTTACTCTTTTGTATACTCCATGTGTGGCAGCTGTTGGTGCCGTTAAGAGAGAAATAGGAAGAAAAGGTGCTTTAATTGTTGTAATTTTACAGTGCATTATTGCTTGGCTGGCAGCTTTTATTGTACACCTTTTGGGAAGCTTTGCAGGATTTTGTTAAAAGCTATGAGTATAATTTATGTGTAAAACATACAAATTTGCAGAAAATCTGTAAATAAATAGTTAATCAGCAAAAAATTTAGTATATTTACACAAAATATTCATATAAATTTTTATGAATAATTTGATTTACATATTCGACAAAATGAAGTATAATAATTAATATTTCACTTTTTAAGAAGGAATTATAATTATGTATAAGTCTAACAGATTGGTTACGGAAAACAGATTGATAATTTTATATTTAATGTATCAGATGGATATGCCATTGTCATGGGAACATTTGTATAATTTTTCGGTTAATGACTATATGGATTATTTCGAGTTTCAGACCTATATTACAGAAATGGAGCAAAATGGTATTATAGAAACAAATAAGGAAGATACCATTACATATTACAGTCTTACTGATGACGGAGAGAAAACCGTAAATACTTTTTCAAAGCTTATTCCTGAATCCAAGAGAAAAAGCATAATATCCTATGTTCGTAAAAATAAGGGTGTTATTAAAAAGGAATATGCGGTTTCCGCAAATTACTTCATGTATGATGAGGATGAATATGTTGTAAAGTGCAGCTTTATTGAGGATGATGTTACTTTAATGGAGCTTAATATTACAGTTGTTAATAAGGAAATGGCCAAACAGGTTAAAAAGAACTGGAAACAAAATGTAAGCTCAATTTACAATAATCTGTTGCAGTCACTTTTAAGTGATGATAATAGTCAGGATGTTAAGGTGGACACTGATATTGAGGTAAGGGACAAGGAAAATTAACTGCGGAAAGGATGCTGAAAAGCATCCTTTGTTTTTTGTCGTTTTTTGACTGTTATATTTTTAAATCTTCTTTGCTTATACAGCCAAGCTGAAAAATCAAAAAAATGTATATAAGAAAGGCAGCAGCCAGGGTTGCAATTATGGAATATTTATATTCAATATTGTTCCATATATGGTGAAAACCCAGTTTACCGCAAAGGCAGGCTGCTGTTATTGCCAGTGCAGGCTTTATGTATTGTTTAGAAAGAGGAATTTTTATTTGAAGCACCTTGCTTACTCTGTATATTGTTATAAAGGTTATGACTATTGAATTCATTATCCATGGATATATAAAGCCGTATATGCCGTAAAACGGAATTATAAAGCATATTGCAAATAGGTTTATGGCAGATGAAAAAAGTCCGGTTTTGAATATAAAAAGCTGTTCACCAAGACCGTTTAATACAGCTGACATTGTAACCTGAATGTACATAAACGGACACATAATAGCAAGAGTTTTCAGCATTGTGCCAATTTGTCTTTGTGAATATATAAGTATACCCAGCTCTGTGGGAAACGCCATAAACATACCTGTTGTAAATACTCCTATTATTGCTGTGATTGTAAGGGATTGATTGAGAGTGCTTTTTATTCTGTCATGGCGGTGAAGTGCATAGCTTTCCGATATGGCAGGCATTGTGGCAGTTGCAAGGGCTGTAAGCAGTGAAGACGGAAAAGTTATAAGAGGCATTGCCATACCTGTAAGTCTGCCTAAAAGGCTTATAGCTTCTGTCTGTGTCATACCATATATTTGCAGCTGCTGAGGAATCAACAGATTTTCTGCTGTTGAAAAAAGAGAACCTGCCATTCTGTTAAGGGTCAGAGGGATTGCCATAGCTCCAATCATTGATATAGCACCCTTTGGTGTAATAATAGGCGGAGTGTATTTTTTTCTCTTAAATATGTAATAAACAAATACATAAAGAAAGGACACTATCTCTCCGGCTGCCATTCCGCAGACTGCTGCTCCGCAGGCATATTCAAGACCTTTAGGTATAAAAGTATGTGCGAGAAGATAAATTACCAGCATTCTGATACTTTGTTCAAGAACCTGGCTGATGGCTGAAATTGAAGTATTTTGAAGTCCAAGATAATATCCTCTTAAAACTGAACCTGCTGCCATAAAGGGAAAGCACAGACTTATTATTCTTAATGAAAGAGCAGTTCTTATATCCTTTACTATCACTTCTGCAATCTCTTCTGAAAAATTGTATATTACAAGGCTGAAAGTAAGTGCTATTATTATAGTTGCTGCAAGGGAATAGTGCAGCAGTCTTTTTACATTGCCTATTGCTCCCCTGGCTTTTTCCTGTGCTGTAAGTTTTGACATTGTGGTGGATAAGCCTGAGGAGGAAACTGACCATACCAATAAATACAAGGGAGTTATCAGCTGATATAATCCCATTCCCTCTGCGCCAATGGTTTTTGCCATATATATTCTGTAGAAAAAACCTATTATTCTTGTTATAACATTAGCTATTGTTAATATTATTGCACCCTTTATAATAGTTTGTCTGTACATATTGTCCTCCTTATGTGCTTTAAAATATTCTATGAAAAAGTGTATAAATTATGAGGATTTTATGATAAGATATATATAGGAGTGTTAAAGTATTGAAAAACGTAATTATATGTAAACAATGAGACTGAATATTTACCACCGGTGTTTATGCAGATTTAAGTAAATAATTAAATAAATGATAAAGGCACCCCTATGGGTGCCAAGAAAATACTAGCGTGCTGAATTATTATTGGTGTTGGCATTATTGCTGTAATTTGTTGTATCATTGCCAATATTACCAATGTCTTCAACAGCATTGCCTATTCCATCACCGATATCTTCAACAGCATTGCCAACGTCATTGCCAATACCGTTATTTGTACCGTTTGTTGTGTGGTTGATATCGTTATTTACACCTGTGCCGGTACCTGCGCCATTACCGTTTATGGTATTGTCAGTACCTGTCATATTGCCTGTTGTGCCGCCGTTGTCTGTGCCTGTACCATTGTCGGTTATACCACCATTATTTGTACCCCTATCATTGGTTGTATCACTTGCATTTGTGCCGGTGCCTGTGGTATTATTATTTTTAGAACCACAACCGACAAGAGTTAAGGTTAAACAAACAAGTGCGAGGAATGATAACTTTTTTAACATATTGATTTCCTCCTTAGGTTAATTATTTTAGGTTTTCCTCAATATTTAGTATATGCAATAAGTTTAAATATAAATTAGAAAATTTTTACATAAGAAAGGTGTTAGTTATGAGAAAATGCGGAATTTTGGTTCACCCTACAAGCTTTCCTTCAAAATTTGGAATAGGTGATATATTTTATGCCAGGGAATTTGTGGATTTTTTAAAAAATGCAGGACAGAAAGTATGGCAGATTTTACCTTTAGGACATACAGGGTTTGGTGATTCGCCTTATCAGAGCTTTTCTACTTTTGCGGGCAATCCTTTGCTTATAAGTCCCGAAATTATGGCAGAGGAGGGTTTGCTGGAGGAAAAGGATATTGAACATGTACCTGATTTTAAAAGCAGATATGTTGAGTACGGAAGAGTAATTGATTATAAATATGACCTTTACAGAAAAGCTTTTGATAAATTCGATTTAAATGATAGGGGATACATAAAATTTTGTAAGGAAAACGAATTTTGGCTTGATGACTACAGTCTTTTTATGGCCTGCAAAAATTATTTTATTGCAAAGAGAAGAAATACTTATGAGAGCAAGGAATATAAAGCTTATTATAAAACTGCAATTAAATTTATGGATAATAATGGGGTTAAGGACTGCTTTTACGGTGGAGCATGGAACAGTTTTCCTAAGAATTTAAGGGACAGAGAAGAATCTGCACTTAAAGAGTATAAGGAAATGCTTATTGATGATGTTAATTTTTATAAGTTTTTACAGTTCGAATTTAACAGACAGTGGATTGAGCTTAAGGAGTATGCTAATAAAAATGATATAGAAATTATAGGAGATATCCCTATTTTTGTAGCAAGTGACAGTTCTGATACATGGAGCAGAAGGGAACTTTTTTATATTAATACAAAGGGCTTTACAACAAAGGCTGCAGGTGTTCCGCCTGATTATTTCAGCAAAGACGGTCAGCTTTGGGGCAATCCCCTCTACAATTGGAAAAATCATAAAGCTGAAAGTTATGATTGGTGGGTAAGAAGAATTGAAAATATATTAAAGCTTGTGGATATAGTAAGAATTGACCATTTCAGAGGATTTGAAAGCTATTGGTCTGTACCGATGGGTGAAGAAACTGCAGTAAACGGTAAGTGGAATAAGGGACCCCAGACAGAGGTTTTTGATGCCATTGAAGAAAAACTTGGTGAGTTAAATATTATCGCTGAGGATTTGGGTGATTTAAATGATGAGGTTATCAGACTTAGAAATAAGCTTAATTTGCCGGGTATGAAGATATTACAGTTTGCGTTTAATGACTGCTCCAATTCTTATTTGCCTCATAATTATGAAAAAGATAATTATGTTGTCTATACAGGTACTCATGATAATGATACTACTGTAGGATGGTATAAGGAGCAAAGCGAAAAAGATAAGGACTATATAAGACGATATATGAATGTAAGCGGTGATAATATTAACTGGGATTTAATAAGACTTGCCGTTTCATCAAGTGCTAAGTATGCAATTATTCCTGTTCAGGATATTATGGGACTTGACAGTGACAGCAGAATGAATACACCCGGTGTAGGTGAGGGAAACTGGCAATTCAGATTTGAGAAGAATATGCTTAAGGAAGATATGGCTAAGGAATTGAAGTATCTTTGTAAGCTGTTTAACAGATAAATAAAAATGTAATAATATGACTATAAAGACTCCCCTTTAAAAGGGGAGTTAAGTCTGTTGAAAAAATCAAGCCGATAGCTTTGAAAAGCTTGTCAGCACTTTCGGCTAAAGCAGGAACTGCCAAGTTTTAAAACATATGCACAAGTATGGTATATTTATAAGGAAAACTATGGAAGCCCTTATTGCTATGAATAAATCACCTGAATATTCCAAATAAAAATCCCATAATTCTTTCGTAAAAAAAATAATAAACAGTACCAAGGGCAATAAAGAAACAGAGTACACCTATGACATACAATATTTTATAAATCAAAGGCACTGACCTATAGAAAGCAAGTGCCTTTAAATATTTTTTATGAAATTTTGACTGCAAATACCATTCTTTGAATTTGTCTGAGCCTCTTGAAAAGCAAAAATAAGCAACAAACAAAAAAGGAATAGTAGGCATAACAGGCAATAGTGTGCCTATAATTCCTAATATCAATGAAATAAAGCCAAATACAACTAAAAGCTTTTTTAACATTTTATCAACCCTTTAATTCCCTGTATACATCTCTCTTGCCGATTCCTCTGTCTTTAGCCACTTGTTTCATTGCTGATTTTTCATCTAAGCCCTGAGCAATATAGCTATTGAAATGTTCTGTTATTGACATTTCGTTTATTTTAGCTATTTTTTGTGACTTAATTTCATCTGAGTCAGCACCTTCCAAAACTATTACAAACTCACCTTTCGGCTCGTTTTCTTGAAAGTAGGATATTATTTCTGAAAGACTTCCCTTGTTTACTGTTTCGTGACGTTTTGTAAGCTCCCTTTCAACAGCAATTTGTCTGTTACCAACATTTTTATATATATCATTTAGAGTATTTAATAAATGATGAGGTGCTTCATAAAATACAGTTGTTCTTGTTTCGTTTTTTAGTTTTTCAAGAACATCAGTCCTCTGCTTTTTATTCTTTGGCAAAAAGCCTTCGAATATGTAGCTTCTTGTATTGAGTCCGCTTAAAACAAGAGCAGTTATAACAGCTGTAGGGCCGGGAACTATTGTAACTTCAATATTATTTTCATAGCAAAGTTTTATAAGGTCTTCTCCGGGGTCGGAGATTCCCGGCATACCGGCGTCAGTAACGAGAGCTATATTTTTACCCTCTTTAAGCATTTTTATAAGTTGAGGTCCTTTAACCTCTTTGTTGTGTTCATAGTAGCTTGTAAGAGGTGTTTTTATATCAAAGTGATTAAGGAGCTTTACACTTTGCCTTGTATCCTCGGCAGCAATTAAGTCAACTTCTCCCAGTATCCTTATTGCTCTTAGTGTCATATCCTCCATATTTCCTATTGGTGTACCGCAAATATATAGCATTGTTTTCTCCTAGTCATAATAAATAGAGTAGACTTCATCCGTATATGTGCCGTCTTCCTTATAAATAATAAGTGCAGGGAGCACCTTTAGTCCTGCTTTGCCTCCTTTTGAAAACTCAAGCAGTACAAGCTCCGGGGATTTTCCTGAGTAAGGTTCAATTAACTGCATGACTTTTGGCTCAATGCGGTGATTTCTTGCAGAATTAAATATATCTGCAAGTCTTTCGCTTCGATGCACCATATACATTCTGCCGCCATATTTAAGCATTTTGCTGGCTGCTTCAAATACATTGTCAATATTGCAAAGTATCTCATGTCTTGCGAGTGCTTTAGGAGAGCTGTCATTTATAAAGCCTGAATTAATAGCCATATAAGGCGGATTGCAGGTAATTACATTAAAACTTGACATTTTAAAATATTTTGTGCACTCTTTAATATCTCCGGTTATTATATCAATTTTATTTTCTAAATTATTTAATTTTACAGAACGTTTTGCCATATCAGCACTTTGTTCCTGAATTTCAATAGCTGAAAAATGTTTACCCTGTGTTTTAGCTTCAAGAAGTATGGGGACAATACCTGTTCCCGTGCAGAGGTCAAGAGCAGTTTCATTTTTTTTGACTTTAGCAAAGTCACTTAGAAGAACTGCATCAATACCAAAACAAAAGCCGTTACTGTTCTGTATTATTTTATAGCCGTTACGGTGAAGGTCATCTATTCTTTCGTTTTCTAATAACATTAATCAAGTATATCCTTTAAATCTTCTTTGGAAATATTTTCTTCCTTACGATGTCTTCTTTTTAAAATTGTGATTTCATCGGGACTGAAAAAGCTTATGCCTATATCATTTTTAGGCGGCTTTTTGATAGCGGCCTTTATTACCTGCTTTAACACATTTACACTCAATACTTCACCTTGACCTTCGGGTGTGTCAATAATATCTCCGTCTTTGGGAAGATTTTTTAAAAGGTCTTCATAGGCATTCTGTTCGTATTTAAGACAGCACATAAGTCTGCCGCAAACACCTGAAATTTTAGTCGGATTAAGGGATAATCCCTGATCTTTCGCCATTTTAATGCTTACAGGATGAAAGTCACCCAGGAAGGTGGCACAGCATAGAGGTCTGCCGCAAATACCTATACCATTTACATACTTAGCCTCATCTCTTACACCTATTTGTCTCAGCTCAATTCTTGTTCTGAATATGGATGCCAAATCCTTAACAAGCTCTCTGAAATCAATTCTGCCGTCAGCAGTAAAGTAAAATATAAGCTTATTATTATCAAATGTAAGTTCTGTTGCAATAAGGCGCATTTCAAGTCCGTGTTTTTTAATTTTTTCAATACAAACGCAAAATGCTTCCTTTTCTTTTTCTTTATTTTGTTTATTTTTTTCAATATCTTCATCAGTTGCTTTTCTTGTGATCGGTTTAAGAGGCGGGATAATATCCTCGTCATTAACATCTCTGTTTGGTATAACAACTGTACCAAATTCCATACCTCTGGCAGTTTCTACTATTACATATTGACCATAAGAAAAATCAGTGTTTTCAGGGTCAAAGTAATAAATTTTACCTGCTTTTTTAAATCTGACTCCTACTACTATCATTCTATTTCTCCTTTATTTTGTAAAACAGCGTTTCAAGCAAAAGTTGTGCATTACCGTTGTGGCTAAGCTTATTTCTTGTATCATTTATGGAATCACAGCGGTTTATTAATTGGTGTATTGCTGCTTTTTTTGCTATTGTTTCTGTTTGTATGAGTTTGTCCTTTTGTATAATTTTATCCCTGCATCCTGTCTGCTTAAGGACAAGGGAATCTCTGTATACAAGGTACATTATTTCAAGTATTTGATCAAGGACGGGGCGGTGTTCTTTTAAATCATCCACAAGTCTGTAAAGCTCAATCATGTCTGCGTCTTCAAGCTTTACGGCAGTTTCTATTGCCAAATCTCTTGTATCCCTGAACTCATCTGAATTAATTAGCTCCATTGCCTTGCCAATGCTTCCCTGAGAATATATACTGTAAAGCTGTGCCTGTTCAAGGGTAATATCCGAATTTTTAATAAGATAGTCTGATACAAGGGTATAGGGCAGAGGATGGAGTTTAAACATAATACATCTTGACAGAATCGTGACCAGAAATTTGTTATAGTTTTCGCATAACAGAAGGAATATACCATACTCAGGAGGCTCCTCCAGTGTTTTTAAAAATGCATTTTGTGCCAGTACATTCATTTTATCAGCTTCAGGTATTATAAATATTTTATACTTATTTCGGTAAGGTTTCAATGTAATATTTTTAACAATTTGCTCCCTTATATCTGCAACGGTTATATCACGTTTTTGATGAGTAACATATATTATATCAGGATTATTGTTTTCATCAAAGGTTTTACAGCTTATGCAATGATTACAGGCATCTGCACTGCCTTCACAACAGTTTAAGGCTTTTGCAAATGCCTTTGATAAAGTTTTCTTTCCTACACCCTTTATCCCGTCAAATATATAGGCATGATTTATTCTGTTGTGAATAATAGAGGTTTTTAAATGTTCTATTATTTTTTCGTGACCTGCAATTTGATTAAAATTCATATCTTACCTCAGATACCGTTCTTTTCCAAAAGATTGTTTATGCCTCTAACAATGTCATTATGTATTTCTTCAACACTTTTTAAGGCATCAATTACCTGTATTCTGTTTTTGCAGCGTTTTGAAAGCCTTACATAGCCGTCATATACTCTTTGATGAAAACTGAATTTTTCGGCTTCAAGTCTGTCTAACTCTGCCTGTTCCTTTTTTCTTTTAAGACCGTCCTCGGGTTTAAGCTTAAGGAAAAAGGTTATATCAGGTTCAAGTTCACCTACAGCATATTTATTGATATTTTTAATAAGCCTTTCACCAACAGAACGGGCAAAGCCCTGATATACAACTGAACTGTCAACAAACCTGTCGCTTATTACAATTCCGCCTTCTTTAAGCGTAGGTAAAATCACCTCATCCACATGCTGTGCTCTTGCGGCAGCATAGAGAAAGGCTTCTGTTATATCTGTCATTTCACTGTTATTTTTGTCTATTATTATTTCACGGATTTTTTCGCTTATGGGAGTACCGCCCGGTTCTCTTGTGCATACTACCTTAAAGCCCTTATTTAAAAGATATTCTTCAAGAAGCCTAATTTGTGTGGTTTTACCTGCACCGTCGGTACCCTCCATAGTAATAAATAAGCCTGACATATAATCCTCCGATTTTTATATTTCAGAAAATTGCTTTTATAAAAATTGCTTTTATATCTGATTATTTTTATTTTAAATTAGATCCGGCTTGATTTATCTTGCCAACCAGCCGCCGTCAACTGCTAATGTAAAGCCGTTGACATAGTTTGATGCATCTGAGCAGAGATAAATTACTGCTCCCATCATATCATCGGGTGTGCCCCAGCGCCCTGCAGGTATTCTGTCTAATATAGCCTCAGAACGGTCAGCATCCTTTCTAAGCTGATTTGTATTATTAGTTGCCATATATCCGGGGGCAATACCGTTTACATTAATATTATGGCTTGCCCATTCATTGGCTAATGCTCTTGTAAGACCTAAAATCGCAGACTTGCTTGCAGTGTAAGACGGTACTCTTATACCGCCCTGATAGCTTAACATAGAGCAGATATTTACAATTTTACCGCCGCTGCCCTGAGCAATAAATTCTTTTGCGGCTGCCTGTGCTAAGAAAAATACAACCTTTTCATTTATATCAATTACCTTGTCCCAGTCAGCTTCAGTTACATTAATGGCATCCTCTCTTGAAATAATGCCTGCATTATTAACAAGGATATCAATTTTACCATATTTATTTTTTGCTTCTGAAATAATATAGTCAATTTGCTCTGTTGAACCCAGATTGGCAATAATTTCAAAAAATTCGCCGCCCTTTTCTTCAATGATTTTTTTTGTTTCGTCACAGCTTCTTCTGGCTACACCGCATACCTTTGCACCTGCTTCTGCCAAGGCAACACACATTCCCTGTCCAAGTCCTGTGTTAGCTCCCGTAACAATAGCTGTTTTGCCGTCTAATTTAAATAAATCCAGTATCATAATTAATAGTCCCCCTTGCTAATAACATAATTATCTATTTTATGTTATTAGTATACCACATATAAAAATTAAGTTCAATAAAATATCATTGAAAAAGATGGTGAAATATGTTATTATTAAATAACATCATTAAATAACATCACGGAGGTGTTAAAATGGCTATACAGGAATCAGGGGAGAATTATCTTGAGGCTATACTTATAATAAAAGAAAGAAAGGGTTATGTCAGATCAATTGATATAGCAAATGAACTTAAGGTTTCAAAACCAAGTGTAAGCAGGGCTATGTCTGTCTTAAAAAAGGAAGGACTTATTGATGTAGATGGACTTAATCAGATTTTGCTGACAGATGAAGGCAGAAAAATTGCAGAAACAATATATGAAAGACATAAGGTTATTACAAAGTTTCTGGTTTCGTTGGGTGTTGACGAGGAAACCGCAGCATCGGATGCCTGCAGAATTGAGCATGTTATAAGTCCTGTTTCCTTTGAAAAAATTAAAGAAAAGTTTGTAAATAGTTAAAGTGTGGATAAGATAATAATGGAGGTGTTTTTATGTCTGTTGTAACTATAACTAAGGAAAATTTTGAAGCTGAAGTTTTAAAGTGTGACAAGCCTGTGCTTGTGGACTTTTGGGCTGTGTGGTGCGGTCCGTGCCAAATGCTTTCGCCTGTTGTGGATCAGATTGCTGAGGAGAATTCTGCAATTAAAGTCGGAAAGGTTAATGTGGATGAACAGCCTGAGCTTGCACAACAGTTTGGTGTTATGTCTATTCCGACTCTTATTTCTTTTAGAGAGGGCAAAGTGGCAAATAAAAGTGTTGGTGTTATTTCAAAAGAGGAAATTTTAAATTTATTTTAGTTGATATTTTGATGATTTAGTTGTATACTGTCTTTAAAAGCAAAGAAGCAAAGGATTTATTGTCCTGTGCTTCTTTTTTTGTTATGGGGGAGTGTGTATGTATGTTTGGAAATTATTGAAAAAACTTAAGGAATTTAATATTACTCTTGCTGCCGGTGAAGGAGGACTTAACAGAACTGTAAGATGGTATCATATAGCAGAGGATACAAGTATTGCTGATTTTATAATAGGCAATGAAATTATATTTACAACAGGAATTGAGCTTGGAGAGAATCAAGACAAAATAATTGAATTCATTGATGCCCTCTATTCACATGGTACATCTGGTATAATTATTAATTGCGGTAAATACATAAAAAAAATACCCGAACAGGTTATTAAATATTGTGATGAAATAAGACTGCCTCTATTTGAAATACCGTGGACGGAAAAATTAGTGAATGTAGGCAGAGCTGTAAGTGCTGCATTGCTTGAGGATGAGAGATTCAGAACAAATATGCAAAATGCCATGAGCATAGCTCTTCTTGTGCCTAATCAAAGCAAAGCTAACAGAGCACTGTTTAACGAATACGGTTTTAAGGAAAATAAGTTTTATGGTATTGTTGTCGGTGATATTACAAATGTTAATAAAAATAATGCTTCTGAGCTTGTTAATAAGATTAGGGACAACCTTGTTAATATTACAAGCTGTGTGTTTATTACCCATATTGAAAAAAAGCTTGTTGTAATTATGGCAAACCTTAATAAGGAAATTCTTGACCGGGAGGTTGATATTATATTAAATGTTGCAGGTAAAATTACTTCATCGGGAAGAAGTGAAGTTAAAACCGGAATAAGAAACATAAGCAAGTATTATAAACAGGCAGAAGCTGATATGGTATCCAGAAGATCAGATGTAAGTGATGCATTAAAAATAAATGAGCAGTATAAAATATTACTGGAAATTAAGGATAAGGATAAAATCGAGGAATACTGTGATAATGTTATAGGAGCAGTATTAAAGTGGGATAATAAAAACAATGCCAATTATTATGAAACACTTAAGTGCTATTTTGAAAATGATGCGAGTGTAAGCAAAGCGGCTCAGGAAATGAATATACATAGAAATACCATAAACTATAAAATTAAAAAGATAGAAAGCCTTTTAAATTGTGATTTGTCAAGCTTTGAGGAAAGATTTTCCATTATGCTTGCCATGAAACTAAGGGAATTATATCCTAAATAGGAATTTAAAACAGATGTCATTTCCCTTTTACAGGTATAACGTATTGCAAAGCTTATGTTTAGCGTCTTTGTTACCTGTAAAGGGGAACGGCAAATATAATCCTGACCGTAAGTACAGCATAATTAAAGCTTGAAATTTATTCTCCAAGCCCGGGCATATCTGCAGCAATCCTTAAGCCTGTAGGTGTTGCTGCAAGTCCGCCTTCACCTGTTTCTCTTAAGGCACTTGGCATAGAAAGTCCTACTTCCCGCATAGCATCAATTACTTCGTCGGGGGGAATTACTGACTTAATACCTGCCATTGCCATGTCGGCGCAGGTAACTGCATTAACTGCACCAATAACATTTCTTTTAACACAAGGCACTTCAACAAGTCCTGCAACAGGGTCGCACACAAGTCCTAAAAGGCTTTTCAGGGCAAATGCCATTGCCGTTGCTGACTGTTCATTGGTTCCGCCCTCAAGATAAACCAGCATAGCAGCTGCCATTGCGGACGCAGAGCCTATTTCAGCCTGACATCCCCCTGATGCACCTGCAATAAAAGCTCTTTTTGCAATTATCTGACCAAAGCCTGCACTTGTATATAAAGCCTTAATTATAGTGTCCTCATCTGTATTATGTTTTTTAACATAAGGTATGAGTACGGCAGGCAAAACACCGCAGGAACCTGCCGTAGGTGCGGCAACAATACATTTCATACAGGCGTTTGACTCAGCAACGGAAATAGCTTCAGCCATTACTTCCCCCATAAAACTTCCGCTTATGCACTTATCCTTATATTCCCTCATTATTAAGCCGTTACCGCCGGATAATCCGCTGTGAGATTTCAGCTTGCCGTCATAATTATCTGAAGATGCTTTCATTGCAATCCACATTGCTCTCATTTTATCCCATGAGTTTTTTCGGGACACATTTCTTTCGTTATAATCATCTTCGTATACAAGCTCCCATATTTTTTTGCTGTTTTTATTGGAAAGCTCTAAAAGCTCTTTAACGCTGTCAAAACTCATATATATTCTCCCCTTTACATATTAAGATAAGTTACTTTAATTACACCCTCCAAGTGTTCAAGCCATTTGACAACACTATCGGGTATTGGCTGATCTGTTTCTGCAATCATAACGGCATAGCCGCCTCTTTTATTTCTGTATAGGTTTAATGCTGCTATGTTAATTGAATGATGTGACAGGGCAGAGGTTACTTCAGCTACATGTCCCGGCTGGTCAATGTTGTGAACAATGAGAGTAGGGTAGTCGCCCGAAAAATGGGTTTCAATACCGTCAATTTGTTCAATGCTTATTCTTCCTCCGCCAACGGATGCAGCTAAAATTTCAAGCTCTCTTCCGTTTTCTCCCTTTAGCTTAATCAGTGCAGAATTAGGATGGGCATCTTTTAAATTAATTTTGCTTATGCTGAATTCCAATCCCTCTTCCTTTGCTATTTCCATGCTTTCGGGTATTCTCATATCATTTGTTTCCATGCCCAGTAAACCTGCAACAATGGCTTTATCCGTGCCATGACCTACTCCTGTTAAAGCAAAGGAACCATGAAAATAAATTTCAGCCTTTACAGGCTTATCAGCCAATAATTTTCTTGAAATAGCACCTATCCTTACAGCTCCTGCAGTATGTGAGCTTGACGGACCTACCATAACAGGACCTAAAATATCAAAAATATTCATTAACAACACCACCCCTTATTATTTTTAATTAAATTTTATATTATATTCCCAATCAGTATAATTTTTTGCGGAGAACTTGCCTATAATCACATTTTATATAGGCTGTAACATTACTTGTAACATATTTATTAATAAAGGAATTACTTTTTTATATGCAAAAAGGAGGCAACTGAATTAACAGCCGCCTCCTTGCGGATTAGAAACTTTTTTTACCAATATGTGTAATCATATGGATAATGTAAGGAACAGCAACAACAATACAAGCTGACCATCCAAGCCACTTGTAACCTGTTTTAACAATAGCACCAAGACCTGTCTGTGCAACTGCAAGAGCAAAAAGTGTAAATATAACAGCAAAAATTATACTCCATAATTTTCTCTTAGAGCTTTCTTCATCTTCTTTCTTACAAACCTGATTTACACATCTTGTAACAATACCTGCAATCATATTAACGCCGGTAGATACAGAACCCAAAATAATAAGAATTGAAATAACAGGCTTTAATACGGATGCACCTACACCTTCTTCCACAAATAAAATCATAGGTACATCAATAAGCTTTGATGTTTCATTATTGATTAAACCGGGTAAATATACAATAGCACACATACCTATTACAACTAAAATCATAGTAACGGTATTAACGATGAACATATATATTGCAGCTCTGTCAACCTGCTTTTCACTTGTACACGGTTTAACGTGCTGATACATAAGACCAACTGATGCAAGCTGGAAAAGGAAATATAAAACCGCCTTTCCGGCAGCAGGGGCCGCTGCACCCGTCTGTGTTGATGAAACAGGCATTTTGCCTCCTGCCATGGAAACTATGTTAGCTGTAATTGTATCCCACTGTGCAATAATATTTGGAACTAAAACAACCAGTAAGCCAATTATAATCAAAACAGAAAGGGTTGATGCACATTTTCTGACAATATCAGTACCATACATTGCCACAATAAAAATAAACACACCTACTATAACAGTACAAACCCAATAAGGAATTCCAACCAGCCTTTCAAGAGTTGCACCGCCTGTTGCAAATGCAGCAGATGTTGCGGTACCAATAAGAATTAAATAAACTATTTCAAACAAATTTGAAAAAATAATGCCGAATTTTCCGTAAAAGCTGTCTGAAAAACTCCTGTAATCATAAGTCTTGTTAGCATAGGCATATCTTAATCCATACCAAAAGAAAAATGCCAATAATCCCTGTGCAAGCAGAGGAAGCACCAAAGACCATATACCATAATCAACAAAGTACTGAATGAGCTGATTACCTGATGCAAAACCACCGCCAAACTGTGTTGTAAAGGCTACAAATGCTATACCGACTGCCAAAGGCATTTTATTTTTATCAATCATAATTTTTTCTCCTCTGTATTTTTTATTTAAATTCTATTACCTTACCCGGATTAAGTATGAGCTTATCATCAAAAGCAAGCTTAATGTCCTGATGGAGCTTATAAAGTCTTTTACTTATAAAGTCCTCAAAGTATTCAAGTCTGCCGTTACCTATGCCATGCTCTCCCGAAAGCTGACCTCCAAGCTCCTTACTCTTAGCATAAAGCTCTTTAAGACAGGCCTTAGTATTGGTTTCCCATACTTCATCGGTTAAATTCTGTCTTAAAAGTTCAGTATGTATATTACCGTCACCTGCATGACCGCAGACAATAACTCTAATTCTGTATTTTTTACCAATTTCCTTTGCCGCAGTAACAAATTCAGCAATTTTAGCTCTCGGAACAACAACATCACATTCCTCCTGAGCCTGACTGTCAGCCTTCATGCCTTCAAGTATAGCTCCTCTTACACTCCAGACAGAGCCTATTCTTTCAGGAGTATTGCATATTTTAACATCACTTGCACCCATTTCAAGTGCAATTTCTGCTGCCTGTTCAGCAGCAGCCTCAAGCTCCTCCTTAGATGAAGCGTCATACATAACTATAAGGCAGTCATTGCCTTCAGGAACAGGAAAAGGCTTATTAAGACATCTTTCAACTATTTCAAGAAGCTCTCTTTCCAAAAATTCAATAGCTGTGGGAATGTATGGTGTCTGTAAAAGCTTTGGCACTGTTTCAATACAAGGCTTAATTTCATCAAACACCATTACAAGGGTTTCGGTACACTTTGGCGGCATTATAAGCTTTAATGTAAGCTCCGTTACTATACAAAGCGTACCTTCAGAACCTACAATTAAATCCTTAATATCAAATCCCGTTGTATTCTTAACTACATTTGATGAAAAGGTCATTATTGTACCATCAGGCATAACAGCCTCAATACAACGGACATAATCTCTTGTCACACCATAGCGTACAGCCTTCATTCCGCCTGCATTTGTAATAATTGTACCGCCTATTGATGCAGTTCTTTCGCCGGGATCGGGAGGATAAAAAAGTCCCTCTGCTGCCGCTGCATCAGCAACCTCCGTAAGCAAAGCACCCGGCTGAGCAGTAATAGTCAGATTTTGTTTGTCTACACCCAAAATTTTATTCATTCTCATGAGAGAAAGCATAATTCCGCCGAATTTGCAGGTTGCACCGCCTGCAAGACCTGTACCTGCACCTCTTGCAGTAACAGGTATGTTTCTTTCATAAGCATGCTTCATAATTGCTGAAACTTCCTCTGCAGAAACAGCCTCAACATACAAGTCAGGAGGATATACGCCATATTCAGGCATTTCATCGTGATAATATTCCTTCTTTATATCATCGCCTGACCACACTCTGTCGGGCGATGTAACTTTTTTAATAAATTCAATATCTTCACTTTTAATTTTGTTATAAGGATACGGCATTTATTATATGCCTCCTTTCTTTATGTTTTCAATCAGTTCAGGCACAATCTTATATAAATCATCTACAATACAATAATGAGCAACACCGAATATTTGTGCATCAGGGTCATTATTAATGGCTACAATGCATTCTGCACTGTTCATACAGGCTGTAAACTGTATAGCTCCCGAAACACCAACAGTAATAATAAGCTTTGGCTTAACAGTTCTGCCTGACAAGCCAATCTGATGAGCTGTATCTCCAAAGCCTGCCTCAACCATAGGACGTGTAAAGGCAAGCTGTCCGCCTAAAAGCTCTGCAAGCTCTCTCACCATTTCAACATCCTTTTCGCTCTTAACACCTCTGCCTGCTGCAACAAGTACTTCTTCCTCTTCAATAGATTTGTTTTTTATTATTTTCTTTATTTCACTTACCGTAATTTTAGATTTTACCAAATCCTCTGTCACATTGCACATTATAACCTGACCTTTAGGGTTTTCAGCCTTCTTTGCAGTATCCATAACCTTATACCTTACAGTTGCAAACTGAGGTCTTGAATTGGATATTACAATCTGTGCCATAATGTTGCCGCCAAAGGCCGGTCTTATCTGAACCAAATCCGTATTTTCCTTCATTTCAAGCTTAGTACAGTCAGCCGTTAATCCTGTGTGAAACCTTGTTGCAAGCCTTGGTGCAAGAGAACGGCCCAAAGGTGTTGCACCTATAAGTACAACCGAAGGCTTAACGGTTGCTATACAGTCAGCTGCAGCATCAGCGTAACAGTCCGCCTTAAACCCCGTAAAGTTTTCATGCTCATATACATATACATGACTTACACCATAGTTTAAAAGCTCTTCTGCATTTTCTTTAGTTCCCCTGCCGCCTGTAAGTACGGCCTTTACATTGTAGTTATTAACCTTGGCAAGCTTTTGTGCTTCTCCAATAAGCTCAAAAACAACGGGATGAATTTTGCCGTCTGTCTGCTCACCGTAAACAAGAATATCATTCCACTCACTTTTGTCTACACTGCCGGCCTTCTGCTCAAATCTTATTGCTTTTTCAGGGCATGTCTTTACACAGACACCGCACATTTTACATTTTTCATTTACATCAATTCCCTCAGCCTCCATGGAAAGAGCTCCAAAGGGACATTTATTTATACATATACCGCAAAGATTACATTTGCCGGCGTCAAATTTTAATAAAGCCATATCTGCTCCTCCTATACAAACTTTTTAGCTGTAAGTATTTCATAAAAAGCCTTAGCCTTTTCAGCTGCATTGCCTTTAATATATACCTGTTCCTCCATTTTATCGGGAGGAAATATTCTTTCAACGACAGTAGGAGAACCTACAAGACCATAACGGGATAAGTCCTTGTCAGGCATATCCTCAAAGGATAAAAACTCTGCCTTTTTATCCTTTGTTGTTTTCATAAGCTTGTATGAAGGCAGTCTGGGAACGACAATATCCTTGTCAACAGTAATCAGACAAGGATAACTCATTTCAGAAATTTGAGTCAAATCGGACAAATTTTGCCTTACTGAAATTTTTTCATTATCTATTGATACAATTTCACTTACCCATGCGGCATGAGGTAAATGTAAATGTTCTGCAATAGCAGGGCCAATCTGTGCAGTATCACCGTCTGTAGTCTGCTTTCCGCATATAATAATATCAGCACCGCCAATAGCAGATATACCTTGGGATATGGTATAAGAGGTAGCAAGAACATCAGAGCCTGCAAATTTCTTATCCGATAATATTACAGCTCTGTCAACACCCATACTAAAGGCATCTTTCATCATTTCCTCGGACTGGGGAGGTCCCATTGTTACCGCCGTAACAGTACCGCCAAGCTTTTCCTTAATACGAAGAGCAGTCTCTATGCCAAAAAGGTCATAGGGATTTGTTTTGGATTCAGCACCCATACGCTTTAAAGTACCGCTTTCAGGATCAATTTCCACCTGAGATGTTGCAGGTACCTGTTTAATACATACAACAATATTCATTTATGTATCTTCCTTTCGTTATTTAATGACAATTTAATCCATGTCAATTTATTCAATTATACAATAATATGCATATTTTGTCATTATTTATAATTATATTTTTATTAATATTTACTAAAAATATTGTTTATTTACACTTTGTTTACATTTGTCGCTGTTTATACATCAATTAATGTTAAGAATTTATTTCATTTTTGAATAAATATAGAAATTGTGCTCAAATAAGTGTATTATTATATTTAAGCATATTAGAAAGTCAGTAGAAAAGTATTTGAGGTGAGAATTGTGAACAAATTTTTCAAAAATAATTATAATTTAAGAAAAAGTCTGTACACATTAGGTATAATAATAATTGCCATTATCTTTTACAGATACACTGAAAATGTAAAGATAGCTGCTTTTATACCAATTATATTTAATGTATTATCCCCTTTTATATATGGTGCCGTTATGGCATATCTATTAAATATAGGAACACGCTGTATTGAAAGGCGTGTTTTCAGCAGGATTAAATATTTCAAAACAAATGACCCTAAAATTAAAAAAAGAGAACGTATATTATCAATAACTATTGCCTTAATAATTTTAATAGGTGTAATTATTGGTATTGTATCCTATATAATTCCTGAAATTATGTCATCTGTTCAGAATATAATAAATATAGCAATTGGCTTTGATTATTCGGGCATAAAAAGGTGGGTTGACAATTTTTTGATACAAAATCACATAGTATTAGGTTCTGAGGCATATAATTCCCTTATTACATCTATTAATAATATTATGGAGACATTTACGGACTGGCTGAAATATCTGCCTGATATGGTGTGGTCAATAGTAACTCATGCCGTAAGTATAGCATCCTCACTTGTAAATGTAATAATGGGTCTTATCATTGCATTCTATTTATTAATAGATAAGGAAAAGGTTATAGCTTTTGGTAAGATTGTTCTTAAGAGTATACTTCCTGAAAAACACGCAGTTATGATAATACATAATGTCAAAATTATAAATGATACCTTTAATAGTTTTTTTACGGGGAAAACTTTAGACTCCCTTATTATAGGAATTATATTCTTTATTGGAGCGGTGATACTTAATATACCTTATCCGCTTTTATTTTCAATTATTATTGCAATTACAAATATGATTCCTTATTTTGGTCCTTTTATCGGTGCAGTTCCGGTTACTATACTTACACTGCTTGTATCACCTGTAAAGGGGTTATGGGTATTAATATTTATTATAATTTTACAGCAGTTTGACGGTATGATTTTAGGTCCGAAGATATTGGGAGAATCAATAGGGCTTAAACCTATTGGTGTTATTTTTGCAATTATTGTGGGAGGAGCAATTGCGGGCCCCTTGGGCATGTTCTTTGGCGTTCCTGTTTTTGCTTGTCTTTTCAGGCTATTGTTTGAATTTATAGACAGAATTTATAAAAAGAAGTATCCTGCAGAGGAGGTGATATGCATTGAACAATCCGAAGAAAGCTAATATATTTGTTCTTGCCTTAATTATTTTTTCAGTTTTGGCATCTTTTGTACTTTCTTTTGTGATATTAAAAAGCGGAGCTGATATTGATAAAGCTCAGCTTGTGTTAATAATCACTCAGGATTTAATAATACTTTTAATACCCATAGTTGTTTACTGCATGGTTACGCATACAAGATTTTTAAATATTATCCCTCATGAGAGATTATCTGTTAAAAACGTATTGTATATAATACTGCTTACTGTTTTGACAGCACCTATAATAATGGTGGTTTCAGCTGTAACAACACTGTTTTATCCTGCTGATATTAATATTGAAATTTATGACTATATTAATAAACTGCCTCTGTCACTGTGTATGCTTGCACTGGCCGTTATGCCGGCAGTATTTGAGGAACTTGTATTCAGAGGGGTTATATTAAGTAATTATAAATCTGTAAGCCTTTTAAAGGCAGCCTTGGTTTCAGGTTTATTCTTTGGTTTGTTTCATATGGATTTTTATCAAATGGGGTATGCTTTTATTGCCGGTGTATTTTTTTCATTTTTGGTGAGATATACAAATTCAATATATGCATCAATACTTTCACATTTCATTATAAACGGAACTCAAGTGGCATATACAAAGCTTATATTAAGCGTTTTTGGGAATCTTAATATGGAAGAAATGCTGGAGCAGACCGGTCAGCCGAGTGACAGCTATGAAGCAATAGCTGCAGGTATATTTTTTACTGTCATAGCTACGCCCATTTTAATAATGGTAAGCAAGAAGTTTATGGAGCATAATAAAAATCATAAGCTTGATTATGAACTGTCAATATTGCAAAAAGAGCCTGAAGAATTTGAGATAGCTATTGATGAAATTAAATCAGACAAAAAAGGATTTGCAGATATTTATTTTATATTGTATATTGCAGTTGCCATTGTTTTTACCTTATTGTTCAGGGCAGGCACATAATTTGGCAATTAGTCGGAATTTTGATAATTGCAGTACCTTATTTATAAAGAAATAGTCCGGCTCTCTGAATTTCCTTTAGAAAAATTTAAAGAGTCGGACTGATTATATAAGGAACTATAAAAACAGAATACCTTTTATTCAATTATTCTTCCGTCTGCAGAAACAGTAACAATACTCCATGGAATAAGTTTACCGCTTTCAATTAATGCTTTTTTCACTGCATTTTCAATTCCTCCGCAGCAGGGGACTTCCATTCTGACGACGGTTATACTTTTAATGTCATTATTTATTATTATTTCAGTCAGCTTTTCAGAATAATCTACAGAGTCCAGTTTAGGACATCCTATAAGTGTGACTTTATTTCTCATAAACTTATTGTGAAAATCACCGTAAGCATAGGCTGAGCAATCTGCCGCAATTAATAAATGGGCATTGCTGAAATACGATGCATTGACAGGTGCAAGTTTAATTTGTATAGGCCACTGTCTTAATTGACTTTCAATAGAAAATTCTGCTTTATTTTCAACAGGTTCTTTTTTTATATTCTTAACCATAGAGCCGGGACAGGTAAATCCTGTTTTTTTATTTGCCATATTTGCCCTGACTGCCTCTTCATCGTAGGCAAGAGCTTCTCTCTCTACAAAGGAAATTGCATTGGCCGGACAGGCCGGCAGGCAGTCACCAAGACCGTCACAGTAATCATCTCTTAAAAGCACGGCTTTTCCGTTAATCATACCTATTGCACCTTCATGACAAGCCTTGGCACAGGCACCGCAGCCGTTACATTTTTCCTGATCTATATGAATTATTCTTCTTATCATAATATACCTCCGTAAATTTGAATATTTTATTGACTTTATGTTCACAGTATAATACAATAACATAATAAAGTCTGTTGTTTTTACAACGAAAGGCGGAATAATATGAAAAATTTTGTAGAAGTTTTGAAAAATTCAAAGTTATTTAATAATATTAGTGAATCGGATATTGAAAGTATGATTAACTGTCTTTTAATAAAGGAAAGAAAATATAATAAGGGTGATTTTATATTAAGAGCAGGAGACAGGCTGACTGCCGTAAATATGGTGGCTGAAGGCGCTGTTCACATACTTAAGGAAGATTATTGGGGGAATCAAAGTATATTGACTGAAATAGGTGTTGGTGAATTATTTGGTGAAACTTATGCCTGCTTAAAAAATATTCCTCTGCAGGTTAATGTAGTGGCAGTTAAGGTCAGTACAGTACTTGAAATAGATATAAACAGGGTTCTTGCTGTTTGTACTGATAAATGTAAATTTTATTCAAGACTTATAGAAAATTTACTTTCGGTTGTTGCAGGCAAAAATCTTATGCTTACAAATAAAATGGAGTGTATGGTGCAGAGAACCACAAGAAATAAAATTATGAGTTATCTGTCTCTGCAATCAGAAAAAAATAACAGCAGTCAATTTAATATTCCCTTTAACAGACAACAGCTTGCTGATTATCTTGCCGTAGACAGAAGTGCTATGTCAAAGGAGTTGTGCAGGCTTAGAGATGAAGGTATATTGAGTTTCAGTAAAAATCATTTTGAACTTGGGGTTAAAAAGTAAATTTTGCTTATCAGAAGTACTGAACTAAGTAATTAAAATTTATACAGACGGAGGCGGATTATGTTTGATATTAAAGCTGAATTGAAAAAATTGCCGGATTCGCCGGGCGTATATATTATGCGTAATGAAGCAGATGAAATTATATATGTTGGCAAGGCTAAAGTACTTAAAAACAGGGTAAGACAATATTTTCAGAATTCTGCCAATCATTCCGTAAAAGTAAAAACTATGGTCAGTCATATTGACCATTTTGAATATATTGTGACCAATTCTGAGCTTGAAGCTCTTATTCTTGAAAATAATCTCATAAAAAAACACAGTCCAAAGTATAATATAAGGCTTAAGGATGATAAAACCTATCCCTATATAAAGGTTACGACAAATGAAATGTTTCCGAGGGTATTTATGACCAGGCAGCATTTAAAGGATAAAGCTAAATATTTCGGCCCATTTACAAGCGGGCTTACTGTTAAGGAAAATATTGAACTTATTCATAAAATATGGGAATTAAGGCGTTGCAGCAAGGTTTTTCCAAGAGATTTTAACAAGGAAAGACCTTGTCTTAATCATCATATAGGTCAATGTAAAGCACCCTGCAACAAAATGATAAGTGAAGAAGAATATAACATTATGATTGGAGGTGTTTTAGATTTCCTTAGCGGCAAAACAGATAAAGTTATAGAAGAACTAAGGGAAAAAATGCTTAAGGCATCTGAAAATCTGGAGTTTGAAAAGGCGGCTGAATACAGGGATACTATTGCAAATGTTAAAGCTCTTAATGAAAAGCAGATTATTGAAAATATGCATATTAATGAGAGAGATGTTATTGCCTTTGTAAGAGGTGATAACGGGGAATGTGTTGTACAGATTTTCTTTATAAGAGGAGGAAAAATAACGGGCAGAGAACATTTTATGCCTGAAAATTGTGAGGATGCCCCTGATAATACAATGCTTTCAGAGTTTATAGAACAGTTTTACAGCGGAACGCCTTATATACCAAAGGAAATTATACTGCAGTGTGATATAGATAACTTTGATTTAATAAGTCAGTGGTTAAGTGAACAAAAGGGGCAAAGGGTTAATATACTTATACCTCAAAAGGGTGAGAGAAAACGTCTTGTGGATATGGCAAGGAATAACGCACAAATTACTCTTGACAAATTTGGTGCTAATATAATGCGTGAGCATCAGAGAACAATTGGTGCTCTTGAGGAAATTAAGGCAGCTCTTGAAATTGATTTTGACTTAAACAGAATAGAAAGCTATGATATTTCAAATACTCAGGGATTTCAATCTGTTGCTTCAATGGTCGTTTTTGAAAATGGTATGCCAAAGAGAAGTGACTACAGAAAATTTAAAATAAAAACTGTTATTGGTGCAAATGATTATGCAAGTATGTCAGAGGTTATATCAAGAAGATTTACAAGATATATTAACGAAACCACTAATCCTGAGGTGAAAAAAGCAGGCTTTGACCGTCTGCCAAGTATGATTTTTCTGGATGGCGGTAAAGGACAAATATCTGCAGTTAAAGAAGTGCTGGATGATTTGGGCATAGTAGTTCCTGTTTGCGGTATGGTTAAGGATGATCATCACAGAACAAGAGCTTTGCTCTATAAAGGCGAGGAAAGAGAGCTTGACAGTCATAGCGAGGGATTTAAACTTATTACAAGAATACAGGACGAAGTACACCGTTTTGCCATAGATTATCACAGACAGCTTAGAAATCAAAAGCAGGTGCACAGCATTCTTGAAGATATTAAGGGAATAGGCAAGGTTAGAAGGAGAGCTTTAATGGCACATTTCAAAGATATTTCGAAAATTAAGGATGCAGGCTTTGAGGAGCTTAAAAATATTGATGGTATGGACAGCAGTTCTGCTGAGGCAGTATATAATTTTTTCAGGGGCATTAAGTAGCTTTAATACTGAGCAATATTTATGTTTAAGTGACTGTTATTTCAGGATTTAAATGTATTTGACAGGCGTTAACAGGAGGAAATATGGAAAATAAAAATACAATAGGACATTTGACCGCTTTTTTTACTGTGTTTATATGGGGGACCACATTTATATCAACAAAGGTTTTATTGTCTGCCTTTAATCCATTAGAAATATTGTTTTACAGATTTGTTATAGCATTGTTAATTTTAACGGTTATTTATCCCCATCGCCTTATTGTCAGAGAGAAAAAAAGAGAGTTGTTGTTTGCGGGAGCAGGTCTTTGCGGTGTTACTCTTTATTATCTTTTTGAAAATATAGCTTTAACTTATACTATGACATCTAATGTATCTGTTATAGTATCAACAGCTCCTCTTTTTACTGCGGGGTTTTCACATATATTTTTTAAAAATAAGGGAAAGATACATATTACCTTTTTTATTGGCTGTATTATGTCTATAATGGGTATTTGTTTTATCAGTTTTAGCGGAGATAAACCGGAGTTAAATCCCTTAGGGGATTTGCTTGCTCTTTTAGCAGGTGCAATATGGGCAATGTATTCCATAATTACTAAAAAAATAAGTGATTATGGCTATAACACTATTCAGGTTACAAGGAGGATTTTTATATACGGACTTTTATTTATGCTGCCGTTACTGCCTTGTTTAGACTTTAATTTGGATTTGAGTTATTTTAATAATAAGGTATATTTAGTAAATATTCTTTTTTTAGGTATTTTGGCATCAGGGATTTGCTTTGTTACATGGAATTGTGCTGTTAAAATACTGGGACCTGTTAAGACGAGTGTTTATATTTATTTACAGCCGGTTATTACTATTTTAGTTTCATTTTTTGTATTGGGAGAAAGGCTTACTATAATGTCTGTTATTGGTACTTTGCTTACTTTGTCAGGTCTTGTTTTATCTGAAAATAAAGCTCACAGGTAATTTTTTGGATACTGTTTAAGATTTTGGTAAATACTATTATCGGAGGTGATAAGGTATGAGTCCTAAAGAATTATTGTATATTGAAGATGCGTTAGGTCATGAAAAATATCTTAAAAGTCAGTGTCAGAAAGCATCGGCCGATATTCAGGATGCTGAATTGAAAACTTATGTTACACAGCTTGTAAACAAGCATGATGAAATATTTAAAGATATTTATAACTTGCTTTAAACAAAAAGATCATAGTTTTGTTGGTACAAATTTTAACATGGGAGATTGTATTGAATGGAAGATAAATATTTAATGGAAAGCCTTTTAATGTCAACAAAGGGCGTATGTGATTTATATATGCATGGCACTATTGAGTCAAATACAAGTAATGTTTATGAGGCATTTGAAAAGGCTTTATGTGAAGAGTTAGCTATACAGGATGAAATTTACAAAAAAATGGCAGAAAAAGGCTGGTATCCAACCGAGCAGGCGGGACAGCAGAAAATTGATATGGTAAAGCAAAAGTACGCTGTTCAGATATAGTTAAATAATTGTTGATATATAAAATGGCTGGTGCAAAATTTGCATCAGCCATTACTATACACCCAATGGGAATCGAACCCATAACTAGCCCTTAGGAGGGGCTTATTATATCCGTTTAACTATGGGTGCATATCATTGTTATTATACAGCTATACACATCAAAAGTCAAGGATAAACTTCCGTAAAAAGGTTACAAATTTGTTGAGGTGTCAATGATTGGTTACACTTTGCCTAAAAAAGTTGTCAAGGGTAAGTTGGAGATTTTGCGGAGCAAAATTTCCGTAATTCCATTTTCAGTAAGCGATATGTACGTTATTTAACAAACTTTTGTGCCGTTTGCTCTTGCTTTGAATTTAAGTCCCAATATTTCGGCAGCTCTTTTACACATTAACATTCTGCCTAGGAAAATTTCAAAGTAATCCATTACTGTACAAATATTGTAGTCAAGAGTTAAGTCGAGCTGTACTGTTTTTTTCTCAGGTATAATAGTTAAGTTAGAGCTGGTAACTGCGTAATTAACTCTATCGTGTATGTCAAAGTCGGATTTTTTCTTTGTACATACTCTGTTACGTCTCACATCAGTTTTATCAGCTAAAATCAATGCGGCTGAAATCGGATCAATTGCTGTACCTGTTTTTTCATCATGCTGTCCTATTGCTGAACATATTGTTGCAACATCCTTATAGTAAACTCCCATATTAGTTAAAATTTGGAATGCCATTACAGCACCGCTGTGAGCATGGTCATTTCTGTTAATGGTATTGCCTATGTCGTGCATATATCCTGCAATTTTAGCAAGCTCTATTTCCTTTTTGGAGAAATTAAGCTTTCTTAAGATATTACCTGCGGTTTCTGCAACCAAGGCGGCATGTGCCCTTGAATGTTCTGTAAAGCCCATTGCGCCTGTTACAAAATTTGCTTTGTCAATGTAGTGATTAATCATATCATTTTTTTTGATTTGGTTGTAGCTTATGTCTTTGCTCATTATTTATTCCTCTTTTCATTTTTATGCAGGATTAATTATAAATAAAATTTGTAAACTTGTCCTGCAAAGTTATGTAAATAATAAGTAAATAAAAAAGAGGCTGTAATCAGCCCCCTGAAAATTATTTACAGACAACAATAGATACAGGATTGTTAAGTGGAGGTATGCTCATAGTCATAGCTTCACCGTATTCCACAACAAGTTTTGTATCAACTGTTATAGAATCAATATCAACTGTATTTCCGTTAAGGTCAGTAACTTTCACATTACTACTTTTGCTAAGTCTTACTTCACCTCTTACAGAATCATTAAAAAGAATTTCATCGTCAGATACTTCTGTTACAATACCGGCATAGCCGTCAGCTTTTATTTTATCTGTATTAACTGCTTGACCTGAAGTTGTTTCATCTTCCTGAGAATTGGAATTTGTGATAATATTTAATATATTATCATTTTCTTCAGTTTTATAAGAAAGTAATTCTGTTAAAACATCTGTCGGTACGTAGGCTGCAGAATTTACGACAATAGGTGCACCGCTTAATGGCATAGGTGATGTTTTAGCAAATGTATAGCCATTTTTACCAATGCTGAATGTAATATAGAGAGGACCTCCGTTTGAGATTATAACAGTTTTTGTTTCTCCAATCCATTCCACATCTAAACCTAAAGATTCAGCAATAGGTCTTACTGAAATATATGTAGTCCCATTTTCTTCAATTACACTGCTATTGTCAACAATTTTGCCGTCAATAGCTGCTGATGTGGCAGCAAAGGCTGACGTACTCATTGCCCCTATAAGTGCTAATGTGCATAAAAGTTTTTTCTTCATAATTTTACACTCCCTTCATAGCTTAGTATATATTATTTGACAATATAAAGCAATTACGAAAATATTAAGTTTTTTGAATATAACTTGTAATATATGTAAAACCTAATTACAGAGGTGATTTTGTGCTAAAAAAGATGATATTTTTAATGTGTCTTATGTTTAGTGTAAACTGCTATGGTGCAGATAATACTCCTGATGTTAATGCGTTGTCAGCTGTGTTAATTGATGGGGATACGGGAAGGGTTCTATGGGGTAAAAATGAAAATGAACCTATGGCAATGGCAAGTACTACTAAAATTATGACGGCTATTATTACTCTTGAAAATTCTGATATACAGGAAAAGGTTACTGTATCTAAAAATGCCACACTTGCGCCTCCTGTTAAAATGCATCTTCAGCAGGGTGAGGAGCTTACTCTTGAACAGCTTTTGTATGCTTTGCTTATGCAAAGCTCCAATGATGCCGCAGTTGCAATTGCGGAAAAGGTTGGAGGAAGTGTTGAAAACTTCTGTGGAATGATGAATAAAAAGGCAAAGGAGCTTGGCTGTACCGATACTGAATTTGTTACACCAAACGGACTGGATAAGGGCAACCATCATTCCACGGCAAGGGATATGGCTTTAATAGGTGCTTATGCAATTAAAAATGAGGAATTTATAAGAATAAGCAATACTAAAAATATTTCATTTACATCGAATAAAAAAAGCTATTCCATTGTAAATAAAAATCAGCTTTTAAATTCATATAGTGGTGCTATTGGCATAAAAACAGGTTTTACGGGTAAAGCGGGACATTGCTTTGTAGGTGCGGCAAAAAGAGGAGATGTAACTCTTGTTTCCGTTGTTCTTGCAAGCGGATGGGGAACAGCAGGTAAGGCAAAAAAGTGGAGTGATACAAGGGAAATTTTAAATTATGGCTTTGATAATTATAAAAAATATAGTATAATAGGTGATAATACAGATATTTGCGTTGACAAGGCTAAGGTAAGTAAAACAGTACTGAAATACAAAAACAGTGTTGAGCTTCTTTTAAATGAAAATGAGAGAAACAGCGTTAAATTTGAAAACAGTTTACCTGATATGATTGAAGCTCCAATTAATGAGGGTGATAAAATAGGTATAGGCAAAATTTATGTTGGAAATGAAAAGGCAGCGGAAGTTGATATAATTGCGGCTGAGAGTATAGAAAAACATAGTCTTGGAAGCAGCTTTAATAAAATTATAAAGGATTGGATAAAATTAGTATGTTAATTAGATTACACAAGTATCTTGCAGAGGCTCAGGTTGCTTCAAGACGTAAGGCTGAGGAAATAATTTTACAGGGAAGAGTTAAGGTAAACGGCAAAACAATTGCAGAACTTGGTACTAGGGTTGAAAGTGACAGCGATGTTGTGACTGTTGACGGTAAAAGGGTTCAAATATGTGAAAAAATGATTTATATAATGCTTAATAAGCCTGAAGGCTGTGTTACTACAGTCAAGGATCAGTTTGACAGAAAAAGCGTACTCGATTATGTGAGTGATGTTAAGGAAAGAGTTTATCCTGTGGGCAGACTTGATTATGACACATCAGGTCTGCTTATTCTTACTAATGACGGAGACCTTACATACAAGCTTACTCATCCTAAGCACAATATTGAAAAAACATATATTGCTGATGTTGACAGAGAGCCTGACAGCAGTGATATGGAAAGATTTAAAAACGGACTTATAATTGACGGCAGAAAAACTGCACCTGCTGAAATAGAAGTTATTAAAAAAGGCAGGCTTACATCCCTTAAAATAAAGATACATGAGGGCAGAAACAGGCAGGTAAGAAAGATGTGTTCTGCAATCAATTGTAATGTTGTAAGGCTTAAAAGAATTGCAGAGGGTAATCTTGAGCTTGGCAGACTTGAAAAAGGTAAGTACAGATATCTTACGGCTGAGGAAATAGTATATATTAAAGGATTATAAAATAAAATAACATAATATTTTTTAAATTTTGGGACAGGAGGAAACCTGTCCCATTTTTTGTCTAAATAGGACAGTATAATTGCATTTAACAGAGGAGATTTTAATATTGTGAGGTGAGTTAAATGCAAAATAAAAAAATATTTTATTTGCTGGGAATAATTTTATTTTTTATTTTATTATATTTTGTAATTGAATACATTTTTATACCTAAAAATATTTATATGACTACAGGTGAAAGCTATGTTGTCAATATATCTGCACCCTTTAATGGTGAGATTGAAAGTGATGAAGTATTAAATATTAATAATGAAAAAGTAAGTGATAATATTGAAGTAAGCTTAAAGGATAAAAATGTTATAAGCAGTGATACTGCCACTGTAGCAGATATGAATGTGAAACTTCTGGGTCTGCCCATAAAAAAGGTTGAACTTTGTTTCATGCCAGAAAAAAAGGTTGAAGTAATAGGACGAACTGTTGGTATATGTGTAGACACAAAGGGTGTGCTGGTTCTTGGAGTAGGCAGTGTAAAGGGTTATGATAATAAGGATTATATGCCCTGCAAGAACTTATTAAAATCAGGGGATATAATTTTGTCGGTTAATGGCAATAATGTTGGAAGTAAAGAAGATTTAATGAATCTTATTAATAATGGCAATACGGTAAATATACAGATTTTAAGAGGAGATGAATCCATGATTCAAAAAGTAACGCCGGTTAAGTCTGTTGATGACGGCAGCTATAAACTTGGATTATGGATAAGGGACAGCACACAGGGAATTGGTACAATTACCTATTATGACAGAGAAAACAACAAATTTGGCGCATTGGGACATCCTATAAATGATGTAGATACAGGGGAACTTATGGAAATAGAAGGCGGAGAAATATTAGAGGCTGAAATAAAAAGGGCAGAAAAGGGTAAAGCAGGTGTTCCGGGAGCGTTAGTGGGAAACATTTACTTTGATAAGACTATTGGTTATGTGGAAAGCAACAAAAATAATGGTGTTTTCGGCAGTATGTGTGAAGAAATTAATGGAATTGAGATGCCCATTGGGTACAAGAATGACGTAAAAATTGGAAATGCGTCAATATATGTCAATATAGATGATAAATTTGTCGACAAATACAGTATTCATATTGATAGCATAAACAAGTATAATACAAGTGACACCAAAAACTTTGTTTTGACAATTACTGACAAAAATCTTTTAAATATGACAGGGGGGATTGTTCAGGGAATGAGTGGCTGCCCTATTGTACAGAATGGAAAATTGGTTGGAGCTGTGACACATGTTTTTGTAAATGATCCAACTAAAGGTTATGGTATTTTTATAGAAAATATGATGGATTTTTAAAAAAGTACTTGACTAATTCTAAAAGTATGATAAAATTAATACAAGACAAAAAGTAAATAAAAAATAGTTATAATATGAATTGGAGTGCTAATTATGAATGTTTTATTATCTATAAGCGATGTAGTTGAAAAATCTAAATTAGAAAAGGCTTTTAAAAAAGTTGAATTTATTAAGGAAGTTTTGTTGGTAGATGATATAATGGAGGCTATTTCGAAACTGAAAATGGGTGCTGCTAAGGCTGCCATTTTTGATTTGGAAATTTTTAAAGGAAATGTTTTGGAAACCTTGTCTTGTGTACAGGAAATAACAGACAAAAATTCGGAAGTAAAAATTATACTGATAGCTAACAAAGATGAGGATGTAATGTCTTCAGCCGCTTTTCGTTTTGG
Source organism: Clostridia bacterium (assembly GCA_030524425.1). Classification (GTDB taxonomy): domain Bacteria; phylum Bacillota; class Clostridia; order Lachnospirales; family CAG-274; genus Gallispira. The sequence continues at coordinate 59,639 of JAUNGN010000012.1, forward strand.
TATAAATTATGTTGTGGTAAGACCTTACGATATTAATTCTCTTGTTGAAAGGGTAATGGACTTAAGCGTTGCAGGCGTAGTTATAAATGAAGACCTTGAAAGTAAAAATAAGGTTATGTATATTGAAAGAATGACTTCAGCTATTTTAAACGGTTCAGGTATTTTACCTAATCTGAAAGGCTATAAATATCTGAAAGAGGCTATTGTAAGCGGATATACAAAAAATGAAATGCTTGATGCAGTGACAAAATTTTTGTATCCGGAGATTGCAAAAAATAATAATACAACTGCAGATAGGGTAGAAAGAGCTATCAGGCACGCAATAGAATCAGCTTGGAATAAATGCGGGGGCAACGGCTTTTATTCCAAAATGGGCTTTGGTAATGCCTATGACAATAAGCGTCCTACAAATAGTGAGTACATATTTGCGGTTGTTGAGTATTTAAGGAATCATTCGTTATAAAATTGTGAATAAAGTCCGGTTTTCTGCTTAAATATATATTAGCAGATTCCGGACTTTTTGTTTATTAAGAAAGTTTTAAATTTGCTGTAAAAGCTTTAAAATATTGTAGACTTTGATAATAATTTGTTGCTTTTATTAACATATTTATGTTATAATAAAATCAGTAAAATGAAGGAGTATACGTATATGAACAGTAAGACCCTCAGAGTTTTGGAGTTTAATAAAATAGTTGATATGTTAAGACAATATGCTTCCTCAGATTTAGGAAAATCTATTGTTGATAAATTGGAGCCAAGTACCGATATTCAGGAAATTTCTCTTAATCAAAAGGAAACGTCTGAAGCTGTATCTATGATTTTGAAAAAGGGCTCATTGGGCTTAGGCGGTTTGAGAGATGTGGGAGAGTATATTAAGAGAGTCAATATAAGCGGTGTTTTAAACATTGAGGAGCTTATTCACATTGGTGATTTTTTAAGAGTGTCAAGACGTGCTAAGGATTATGGGAAAAGTGAAAGTAAAAATGACAGTTTTCCTGTTCTGGAACCTCAGTTTAATGCTATTGAAACCGTTAATGATCTTGAAAGGGAAATTGAAAGATGCATTCCTTCCCCTAATGAAATTGCTGATGATGCATCAAGAGCTTTAAGAGAAATAAGACGTAATATAAAAATTGCAAATGATAGAATCAAAGAACAGTTAAACTCCATTATTCATTCAAATACCTATAAAAATATGCTTCAGGAAGCTGTAATTACCATAAGAAATGAAAGATATTGTGTGCCTATTAAGCAGGAATATAAAAATGCATTTTCAGGTCTTATTCATGACCAGTCTGCGACCGGTGCAACTGTGTTTATTGAGCCTATTAGTGTAGTTCAGCTTAACAATAAAATTAAGGAATTACACAATAAAGAAAAGGTTGAAATTGAAAGAATTTTGGCTTTGCTCTCTTCAAGAGTAGCGGATAACGGAGAAATTATACTTTCTAATGCCGATATTCTTGCACACATAGATTTTGTGTTCGCAAAGGGTGAGCTTTCAATCAAAATGAATGGAGTAGAACCCAGGTTTAATACAAAAGGATATGTAAATATAAAAAGGGCAAGGCATCCTTTGCTTGACAGTAAAACTGTTGTAGCAACAGATATTTATATTGGTAAGAAATTTAATACATTACTTATAACAGGTCCTAATACCGGCGGCAAAACCGTAAGTTTAAAAACTCTTGGACTTTTTACAATTATGGGTCAGGCCGGTTTGCACATATCAGCTTTTGACAATTCTGAGCTTGCTGTATTTGATGATGTTTTTGCTGATATTGGTGATGAGCAGAGTATTGAACAGAGTCTTAGTACCTTTTCTTCCCATATGACGAATATTGTAAGAATTTTGGATAATATTACTCCAAATTGTCTGGTATTACTTGATGAACTTGGTGCAGGAACGGATCCTACGGAGGGTGCCGCTTTAGCTATTTCCATAATTAAGTATCTGCATGCTTTGGGTGTAAGGACTGCCGTAACTACTCACTATAGTGAGCTTAAAGTGTTTGCTTTGACAACAGACGGCATTGAAAATGCTTCCTGTGAGTTTGATGTGGAAACTTTAAGGCCTACCTATAAGCTTCTTATTGGTGTACCCGGAAAGAGTAATGCCTTTGCCATTTCACAAAGGCTTGGTTTGCCTGAATATATTATAAATGAAGCTAAAGAAGTATTAAGTCATGAGGATTTAAGATTTGAAGATGTAATTACGGATTTGGAAATCAGCCGGAAATCTCTTATTATTGAACAGGAAAAGGCCGAGGAATACAGAAAAGAAGCTCAAAGACTTAAAAGTGAGGCTCAGAAACAGAGAAATAGGCTGGATGAACAAAGAGAAAAAATAATAAGAGAAGCCAATGAAAAAGCGAGGGCACTTATCAGCGATGCTAAGGATGAGGCTGATTCTATTATTAAAGAAATGCGTAAGCTTCAGAAGGAGAGTACAAACACTCAGGCACTTGAAGAACAAAGAGGAAAGCTTAAGGATAAAATGAGCAAGGTTGAAAGTAAGCTTGCGACAAGGAAAACTTACAAAGTTCCCGATAAACTTGTTAAGGGGGACAGGGTTAAAATACATTCACTTAATCAAAGGGGCATTGTATCTGTTCCGCCTAACAAAAACGGTGACGTAATTATTAAGGCGGGAATAATGACAGTAACTGTTAATATAAAGGATTTGTCACTTGACACAAGTGAGGAACAGCTTACCTATGAGCCTAAGAAATTTGCCAATAATATTTCAAGAAAAAAGCGCAGCAATGTTTCTGCTGAAGTTGACCTTAGAGGTATGCTTTCTCTTGAAGCGCTGGATAAGCTTGATAAGTATTTGGATGATGTTTACCTTGCGGGGGTATCACCTGTTACAATTATACACGGCAAGGGTACAGGTGCATTGCGTAAAGCTGTACATGAATATCTGAGAGGCAATCCCAGAGTTAAAAGCTATCGTCTTGGTCAGTATGGCGAGGGTGAGGCAGGTGTAACAATTGTTGAGTTGAAATAATGGAGGAGATGAGTACATGGATAGCGGTAACACTAAATTAAGAATTCTTATAGTAGATGATGATGTGCATATTGCAGAGCTGGTTTCTTTATATATGGAAAAAGAAGGTTATGAAACATATGAAGTTCACAGCGGAGATGATGCACTTGAAGCTTTTAAGAAATTTGATCCCCATATGGTACTTTTGGATATTATGTTACCGGGAATTGACGGCTATCAGGTATGCAGAAAAATCCGTCAGATAAGTAATACTCCTATTATTATGCTTACGGCTAAAGGCGAAACATTTGACAAAGTATTAGGTCTTGAAATGGGTGCCGATGATTATGTTGTAAAGCCCTTTGACTCAAAGGAGCTTGTCGCAAGGGTAAAGGCGGTTTTAAGGCGTTATGATACTAAAAAGGAAAATGAAATAAGAAAGATAGTTTATCCTAACCTTGTAATCAATCAGGGTACCTATCTTGTTACATATCACGGCAAAGATATGTCTCTTCCTCCCAAGGAGTTTGAACTTTTAAGCTTTTTGGCTCAGAATCCCAATCAGGTTTTTACAAGAGAAAAGCTTCTTGATAAAATATGGGGTTATGAGTTTGTAGGCGATACGAGAACTGTTGATGTCCATATTAAAAGAATAAGAGAAAAGCTTAATCAGGATGATCCCTGGAGCATAATGACTATATGGAGCGTGGGGTATAAGTTTAATGTTAAAAATTAGAAAAATCTTATATTACTAAAAATAGGTTATTTCTAAAAAAATACTTGAAAAATTTAGAATAATGTGATATAGTTAAAAAGATGTTTAATGTTTTATAGGAGGTGCAAATTATGAGTCCGGCATTTATTATTATATGTGTATTAATTGCTATTGCAAGTTTTGCTTTAATTGCCTTAATTCTTATGCAGAAGAAGCAGGCAGCAGGTTTTACAAGTGCTATTGGTGGCATGGGTTCTTCAGGCAGTCAGACTTACTGGGACAAGAACAAGAAAAATTCAATTGAAGGAAAGTTAGAGCTTTATACTAAGATTGTAGCTGTTGTATATGTTTTGCTTATTCTTGGAAGTAATTTTGTTCAGTAATTTTAAAAGGTTCTTTGTCAACTGGTGTGGTTTTATAAAAATCACAGCTCCGGCGGTGTAGATTAATTTGTTCTACACCGCTTTCTTTATGCAAATTAAGTAATTCATTATAAGTATTCTGTTTCTAAAGTTATAAAATGAACGATAGCCAAAAGCT
>JAUNGN010000013.1 GCA_030524425.1 Clostridia bacterium
TTATATGAGGGCAAGGTATTATAATCCTGAAACAGGCAGATTTATAAGTGAGGATCCTATTAAGAATGGCAGTAATTGGTATAGTTATTGTGGTGGCAATCCTGTGATATTTTGTGATCCTAGCGGATTAAGTGATATTTACATTATTTATTATAAAGGTGATAGCTCTAACGGATCATTAGCAGATAGAGCTTATAAGGAATACAATTACTTAATAAATAAAACAGACTTCAGTGTTGAAATTAAAGGTATTTTAACACAAGAAGATTTTGAAAAGGCGTGGAATAGCATGGACAATAATGGTAAAGCTATTACAAAAGTTTCGTTATATGTGCATTCAAATTCACGGGCTTTGATTACTGTTGATGGAGGTATTGTTACAGATTCACATCCACAGGCAAATACTTATTTACGTATTTCAGAATTAGATGAAAAAGAAATTTATTCTATTCATTTGTTTTCTTGTAATTCGGCTAATCTTGACCGTTTAAATAATAATATAGCATATGAATTTGCTTCAAATCAAAATGTTCAATATGTGTATGGTTGGGATGGTAGCATGGATTGGAATAGAATAACAGGAAATCCACAATTAGCTTCAAAACAGCAATATTTTTATGGCAACTTGATTGGACCTAAAAGAAGTCCAGAAGGTCAAATTGTATATAAACGTGACAAATCAACTGGAAATATACAGATAAGAAATGTTGTAACTGGATATTGCTATGGTTTATACGATGCTAATGGCAACAAGTTAACATATGAACAATCAGAGCCTGTTGCATGATAAGGAGAAAGGGTTATGAAGAAAAAGCTATTATTTATTTTTTTTATAGGCGGATTACTGTTTTTTGTATGGAGCTTTTTAGGAATATATGGCATTAAGATGACTTATTACACGGACATAAGAACAAGCGGATTTGGTAATTATCCTTGGTGGGAAGTAATAAGAAGTGAGGAGGAATTGTTAGATTATAATAAATATTTAAAGCTTGATTTAGAAAAGTTGTCAAAAGTTAATTTTAATAGAAATGCGATTGTCCTTTCTAATGGAAGAAGAATAAATAAAATTGTTTATCGAAAACAGAATGTATTTTTACCGTTTTTAATTTATAATTATTCAGGAATAGCTTACTTACAAAATGATTTTAATGAAAATACTGTTTTTGTGTATTTAATAGATATAAATAAAAGGTTATTTGTAGATAGACACTTTGATGAACATTCTCAGTACATTATAGAATAAAAAACTTGTAATTTTATAAGTTATAACAATAAAAGGTTGTATAATATTTGGTGTGGTTATGAAAAATCACACCAAATATTTTTATGACTAAAAAAAATATAGACATAAGCTCCGCTTTATGTCAAAATTAATGCGACCAAACCAAATCTTGAAAGGCGGCAACTTATGTCTATATTAATTATACATCAGTTTTATTAAATTTAAAAGACCTAAATTTAGATTTTTAAAAAATATTTGTGAGGTTAAAACTATTAATGGTATTAAAATAAAAATAACAGATTAACAACAATTATGTTAAGATTTTTAAAAATATTTGCGTTACTAGAGGATAGTACTTCGCTATTATCTTACTGATCTGTATATAGATAACACCTTAGCAAATTACAAACTTTAAATTTTATCGTTAAGCACTTATGGATTTTTTGTAGCGTCTATTTTTGAAAGTATTAATATTCTATTTAAATATATTATAATTGCGATAAGTTACCCCTAAGTGAGATACTTTTTAATATTGAACGTTTAAAAAATTTATATAAGCACTAGGAACCTATATTTTTAACAACAAGGATAGAATAAAGAAATGTTCTATCCTTGTTTAAGCATGCAGTTAATACTGCACATTATTTTTGTAATAATGTATTGATATATTATTACTTATATAGTATTGATATTGTAATGTTTTAAAAGTAATTAATTATTTTCGTCTGTTACTGTATAGCCTTTTTCAGAATGATAAACAATTTACAGATAAGTTTAAAGAGAGCTTTAATCAACTGGGTGGTGATGAAAAGTTTGGCTCATTTGGTATATCATTTACTAATAATAAGGATTTATACTATTCAATATATAATGCTACAATAGATTATTACATATATGATCTTGATGAGCATACTAAGTATATAGAATTTTATTTATATGATACATATGACTATACAGAGTTTAAGTTAATGACAGAAGGAATAAGCTTTCCTAATTTTGCAAATGATGCTGCAACTATAAGTCAAAAGATGGGTGCAATAAATGAATTTAATATCGTTGTAAAATTTAATATTACAATTAAAGTCTAATTTGTGGAAGGGAAGATAGTTTTGAAAAAGGTGTTAAAAATAAAAAAAATTATAATTAGGATTATTATTGCAATATTGGCAGTTATATGTGGTACACCATTGTTTATGTTTTTAATTTTATTAGTTTTTTTTATGTTATTTTATACAGGAGCAAACTCAGGTATTGAATGGGTCGAAAATTTGACATATGCAATAAATGATAAAGTTACAGACTCAAATTACTATGATCAAGATGTAATTAAGGATAGAATTGTTTTAAATGGAGGTAAATTTGTTATTACAGAAGTTGATGATAGATTTAATCTTATAATGTACACTAAATATAATAAAGTTCAGAATATAATTCTTAATAGTTTTTACTGGGATGTGTTAGATAATAAGATTTATGTTGTAGGTGATAATGAATATGCTGTTACTTATACCGATATGGATGAGGAGGATAAGTGTAAAGTTTTACTAAAAAACAGTAGTGTTTTAATTGATGAAATAACCAATTATTCGGAAGATATTAAAATTTTAAACAGTTTTGAAGAGTTTACAAAGGATGAACAAAGAGTTTTATTGGATATTAAAAATAACGGCTCTTTGTTTGTTGACACTAATTGAAGTGTATTTTACAACTTTAAAGGTTGTATAATATTTGGTGTGGTTATGAAAAATCACACCAAATATTTTTATGACTAAAAAAATATAGACATAAGCTCCGCTTTATGTCAAAACCAAATCTTGAAAGGCGGCAGCTTATGTCTAATATTAATTATACATCAGTTTTATTAAATTTAAAAGAACTAAATTTAGATTTTTCAAAAAATATTTGTGAAGTTAAAATTATTAATGGTATTAAAACAAAAATAATTAATATTGTCAATAAACCCCATTTCATTAGAGTAAAAGTGGGATTTATTTACAATATTATGGGGGATTTTCCCCCATAATATTATATCTATTTATACTTATCTGTAACAAAATAACCTTTTTCAACAGCTAAATCAACAACTTTATTAAGGTCAATGACTAAAGCAATCTTCATATTTGATGATGTTTGTGAACCGGGAAGGCATTCCCGGCGTTCTATATTTGAATATTGCTTTGTGGTAATTCCACACTTTTCTGCTGCTTCCTTTTGAGTATAACCCAGTTCATTTCTCCTTAAAATAAGGATTTCACTGTAAACCTGTTTTAATAAGCTTAAATTCTTATCTGAATCCGATTGTTTCATAATTAATTTCCTCCTAAATTTTGATAATGTATATAAAAATATTTTATCAGGGGTAGGGGTGTATGCATATGAAATGCACTTCATATTATATAAAAATTGAAATATTACATTAATACAATATGTAATATTTGTCGAATGTTGACGTTTAAGGCAACAGGTATTGGAAGTTTCTAATATGTATTAATGGCATTTTAAATATAGTCATGACCACCTATTTAGCGGGTAGTCATGACTATAAACTTTTATAAAAAATTTCTGAGATTATACTTGACTTTTATCTGCGTTATTTTTGGGTGTTACACTTTTATCTAAAGCTTGGAGGATTGGCTTCAAAATTTCTCATACTGTTGTCAGGTGAAGGGGTTGATAGGTTAAAATACAGCTTTGAATCCTTAGTTACGCCGAAATCTTTATTAGAGCCTGTATCCTGTATTTTGTTAAAGGCTTCTCTGAAAAGAGCATTATGGGCTTCTTCTCTGTTTAAAAGAAAGTCAATGGTTTCTCTCACCTTTTTATCTTTAATTTGTCTGTAGAGGTATTCATATACAACCTTTGCTCTTTGTTCTGAAGCAATATTTGATAAAAGATCTGCACATAAATCACCTGTTACGGTTACGTAATCTGCTGTCCATGAATAACCTGATGAATTAATTAATCCCGGATTCAAGCCTAACAGAACATGGGTTTCTATTTCGCCTGCACTTGTTTCCGTGTAATCGACATCATGACCATTTAGAAGATTAATTGTTGCAGCAACCATTTCCATATGGCTTAATTCTTCTGCTGCAATATCCATAAACAAATCCTTTATTTCTTTATCCTTTATTCGGAAGCTTTGTGACATATACTGCATTGCTGCTTTAAGTTCGCCATTGCCTCCTCCCAGCTGTTCCTGCATAAGGGCTGCGTATTGCGGGTTTGGTTTTTCTACTGCTACAGGGTTTAATAATTGCTTTTCATGTTTAAACATTTTTTAGCTCCTTTACATATTTTTATTTATTTTTCCTTGATTCATATTAATTATGTACTTGACTTTATATTTATTTATAGTAAAATCGAATTAACATATAAAATTCGGAGGGATATTTTTATGAGAATGATGTTAGTAGGGGCAGGTGCTGTAGGCGAAAGTATTCTGAAAATACTTAAGTTCAGAGATAGAGAGAATAACTGGTTTAAATTTGCTCTTGTGTGTGACTGTGATATTAAAAGGGCAGAAGACGTTTGCTGTAAGCTTGGTGACGGTAATCGATTTATTCCCCATAGTATAAATGCAACTTCTGCTGCTGAAATCACAAAGCTTATTAGGGAATATGATATTGATTTTGTTATGGATTGCGCTCCGCCCTTTGCAAGTAATTTTATTTTTGATGCCGCTTTTGATGCAGGTGTAAATTACGGAAATATGGGTACTTGGTCTGTGCCAATGGATAATCCTAAGCTTGGTCTTGGCATTGAAAACAGTTATATTGAGCCAATGACAAAGTATAACTTTGACAGACATGACAAGTGGAAAGAAAAGGGGAATATGGCTTTAATATGTATGGGAATTGATCCGGGTGTTGTAAATGTATTTGCAAAGTATATCTGCACTAATTTACTTGATGAAACTACTGAAATTCATGTTAAGGACGGAGGCAATCTTACAATTCCTTCCGCTTCTGCTGATGATATTATTTTTGGTTTTAATGTTTGGACTGTTCTTGATGAGGTAATGAACCCAAATGTTGAATATAATGAAGAAAGTGGCGGATTTATAGTTGAAAAAGCCTTTGCAGGTCAGGAAAAATTTATAATGCCTGAAGGTATAGGCGAAAACATTCTTGTTAAGGTTGAACATGAAGAAGTAGTAACAATGACAAAATACTTAAAGAAATATGGTCTTAAAAGATGTACATTTAAAATTTCTCTTGATGAAAATTTGATAACTGCCCTTAAAGTTATAGACAAGCTGGGACTAAGAAGTTTGCATCCCGTAGATATTAATGGTGTAAAGGTTGTGCCAAGAGATGTTGTGGCTGCCTGTGCTCCTCAGCCAAAGGATATTGGAGATGAGATGACTGGCAAAATGATTGTTGGTGTTCATTGTATAGGTAAAAAGGATGGCAGAAATAAAGAATATTTTATGTATCAGCCTTTTGATAATCAGGAATCAATGAAAAAGTGGGGTTCTCAGGCTGTTGTTGCACAAACGGGCTTTGGTGCGGCTTTAGCCATAGAGCTTATAGGCAGAGGAATCTGGAAGGATAAGGGCGTATTTTCTCCTGAATACTTTGACCCTATGCCGTATCTTAGGCTTATGGAGGAAAGTGGTTTCATATATAAAATTGAAGAAAGATAGCTGTTATAAAACCGACAATTATTTTAAGATAATTGTCGGTTAATTTATTAAATCTGTAAGTTAGTGTACACTGCTGTCAATTTTCTTAGCCTGATACTTTGAAAACGCAAATTTTTGGCTATGATAAAGACCGTAATAGCCTGAAAGCATATAGCTGATTGAAACAGCCAGTAAATAATATGGAATAGCCTCTATTCCAAAAAGCTCAAGAGCAATTAGCAGTGAGGAAATAGGGCAGTTTGTAACGCCACAGAAAAGGGATACCATGCCAATTGAGGCACAAAGAGAAGGAGACATCCCCATAAATTGTCCGAAAAAGCAGCCAAAGGTTGCACCAATGCAGAAAGAAGGAACTATTTCTCCGCCCTTAAAGCCGCTGGCTAGTGTAACTGATGTAAACAACATTTTCCAAATAAAGTCATAGGGCCTTGCTTCACCTTCAATTGCCTTTTCTATAAGTTCCATTCCGGTTCCCGTATAATCCCATGTGCGGAGAAGCACAGTGAACATAATTATTAATGTTGCACCAAAAATTACACGGCAGAATTTACCAATAATAAGGCTGTTAAAAAGCTTATTTGTGCTTTTAAGAAGTATACAGAAAAGCACGCTTATGCCGGCACAAAGACAAGCTAAAAATATGGTTTTACAGGCAGTAATGGTTGAGAAGTCCACAATGTCCGTAACCACAAAATGTTCAGGTATTGAGCCAAGTCTTACAGCTACAGCACTTGACACAAGGGAGGCTATTGTACATGGAACTAAGGCTGAATATTGCATTATGCCAACACTTACAACCTCCATTGAAAATATGGAAGCTGCTATTGGAGTGCCGAATAATGCTGAAAAGGCGGCACTCATGCCGGACATAATAAATACTTTCTGATCCTCATTATTAAGCTTGAAAAGCTTACCTAAAAAATTACCTATACTGCCTCCAATCTGCAGAGCGGCTCCCTCTCGTCCTGCCGAACCGCCGAAGGCTTGCGTAATGACTGTGGATACAAATATAAGAGGTGTCATTCTAAGGGGAATTTCTTTGCCCGACTGTATTGATTCAAGAACAAGGTTGGTTCCTCCGTCCTTTGAATAGTCCAAAAGCTTATAAAATCCTACAATCAGTACACCGCCCACAGGAAGTAAAAAGATTAGCTGTGGATTTAAATTTCTCATACTTATACTTTCTCTTAAGCAATATGAAAAGGCAGCACATACTATACCCAGTATAATGCCTGTATATAGTGAAAATCCAATCCATCTTAAAAGTTTACCTATTCTATTAAAAATGTGTTTAAAAAATCTTATTATTGAATCCATAATTATACCTCTAAATCATATTTATGGGTTACGGTGCTCATATTGTTTATTATTATATATTAATTATATAATAACATAAATATATACAAAAAACACTTTTGTTTTTAAACGGAAAAATTTATTACTGTTATTACAATAGCCTGTATAAATAAATATACAGGCTAAAAGGTTGTTGATATTGGCAACACGAGCCGACATCATAAAATATTTAATTACTTTTGTGTTTAGGGGGAAACTGAGTAAATTTATTAATGCGGACAGGGGGACTTGAACCCCCACTCCTGAGAACTAGATTCTAAGTCTAGCGCGTCTGCCAATTCCGCCATGTCCGCATAATTTTACATAAAAATAAAATATAAGTAAACTAATCACAACAATTATTATAATTAATTGTTGTAGTTTTGTCAACAAAAACTTTTAATAAAAATTTTCAGGGCTGTTAATTGAAAGAGAAAAGGTTACAGGTGATGTGTTCAGAGCATGTCTTAATCAGGCAGGTGAGTTTGCTCATGTTTCTGAGGCTGACAAAATGAAGATATAACAACAGAAGATTAGTTTTTAAAGGGCTGCTTCAAAATGAATAATTTCAATTCATTTTGAAGCAGCCTTTTTCTTTTTTGTGTATATATGGCGTTTAATTTTCTTCCTTTATAAAAACAAAGCAGTCTTAGTTTTTCTGTTTTTTGCCTATGTTAAGAATCCAATGCTGTTTAAAATATATGTCATTATCCTTGAGGTAAGGGAAAAAGCCTGTAATATATTTTTTATCCAAATCAGCTGACATAAGGTTTCGTATTTCTTCACGGGATTCTTTCGGTGTTTCAGTTAATTCCATCCATGCTTCAAGAGACACGGGAATATCTGTTTGTTCCTGAAATTCTAAGGTTAAGTTGTTTTTTGTATATAGATTATGCATTTCTGAAAGGCTTAAGTTTCGCACATGGGAAAAATCCCTTATTTTTTCAATTCGGTCTACTTCGTTACGCAGTGTTTCATCATCAGATATCATATCAACCAATACAAGCTTGCCGTTTGGTTTAAGTACACGTTCCATTTCTTTAAATATGCCGTCTGCATCAGTAAAGTGATGAAAGGCTAATCTTGAAATAACAATGTCAAAGCTCTTGTCAAGAAAGGGCAAATCCTCTGCATAGCCTTTGATAAAAGTAATGTTTCCAATTCCCTCTTTTTCACACTCTTTTTTTCCTATTTCAAGCATTGCTGAGGTAGCGTCAAGACAGGTAATGTGGCGGACATAGGGCGAAAAACTGCGGCCGCACACACCGGTTCCGGCAGCTGCTTCAAGGACCGTATCTGTTTTTTGCGGTGCTGTTTTTTCAACAATGTAGTTGGGGTATTCCTGCCTGGAAAGATGAAATTTTTCTGACTCAAAGCATGGAGCCTGGGTATTAAATGATTTATGTATTTCTTCTAAATTTAATGGTTTCATAGTGTTTACCACCTTTCTTAATATTAATTTTCCGGATATTTCACAGTGGTTTATAATCTTTAGGGACAAAGAATTGTGACATATCTGCCTTTTCCATGGTTAACAATTTTACTTTTTTATCAATGCCTCCTGCATAGCCTGTCAGACTGCCGTTTGTGCCTACTACTCTATGGCAGGGGATAATCAGTGAAATGGAATTATGTCCTACTGCACCGCCGACTGCCTGTGCTGACATTTTTGAAAACCCTTTTTGTTTTGCTGTTATTTCGGCAATTTTTCCGTAGGTCATAGTTTTTCCGTAAGGTATTGTCAGCATAATTTTCCAGACCGCTTTTCTAAATTCGGTAGTCTTCATATAAATAGGAGGAGTAAAGTCCGGTGCCTTGCCGCTGAAATATATATCCAACCATTTATCGGTTTCATAGAAAACCGGAAGCTCTTTTTCTTCATATTCTTTGGAAAGTGTATCTGCAAAGTATTTCTGATTATCAAACCACAGTCCTATTAATTCTTTTCCATTGCTTGCCAGTGTAATGCCTCCGAGAGGTGAATTGTAATGATGAGTATATTCCATTTTATACCTCCATAAACTGATTAGAATCATTAGGGGCTTCTATTCTATCCGTATTGCTGTATGAACGTATAACAGAGCAGACTGTTATTTGATAGCTTTCAAACAATTTTTCACGACCTTCTTTTTGGCTCATGCGGTGTTCTGTTTGGTTTCTCCAACGGGCAACTGCATTTTCGTCTGTCCAAACATTCATTGAGAGAAGTTTTCCTTCTTCATTTAGGCTTGTAAAACGCTCTGCCCTTATAAACCCTTCAAATCCCTTAAGCATAGGTTTAAGCATTGAAGCCAGATCAAGATATTTTTTCATACCTTCTTTTGTCGGCTTGACTTCAAATAATACAACTACTTCACACATAATTATTCTCCTTTATAAATTTTTTCTGTTGTGTTAATTTTTTTATTTATATAAAGCAATATACTTAACAGTCCCATTGGTAAATTTTCATATCAACACAACCATTTTCTTTAAATTTGACACCTTCTTCAGAAAGTAGAAATTTTTGCTCCATAAAGTGTGGAGCTAATCTTCCTGCATGGTTTACAACACGATGGCAGGGATAGCTGCCATAATATTCTGACATACTGAGTACCTTTCCCACAAGACGGGAATTTTTGTCCCTTCCAATCAGTTTTGCAATTTGCCCGTAAGAGGCAACTTTGCCTTTTGGAATTTCTTCTACTACGGAAAGAATTTCATATATTAAATACTCATCTAATATTTTTTTCATAATGATTTCCCCTTTTGTGCGTAATCTTTCATTTCAGGATTTCTTAACCTCCTTTACGGATAGCTCAAGCTATGATATAATTATATCGCATATAAAGGAGAAATAATATTAAAATATTGCCAAAAATTATTAATATATCTCCAAAAGGAGGGTTGAATATGGCTTATGACAAGGAGAATTATATAAACTCTCTCAATCTTAATGCAAATACAGATTTTCCTTATCTTGTTCTCAATGTGGAAAATGATAATTCCTATCCATTAAATCTAGGGTTCCGTGTTATGCATTGGCATGAGGATTTGCAGTTTATATATTGTACGAGTGGTATGGTGCGTGTTAAGACTTTGGAGGATGAAAAAATTATTTCTGCCGGAGAGGGTATCTTTATCAATAAAAATGTAGTGCATTTGGTGGAGAAAGCTGGAGCCTGTAAATACAAGAGCTTTTTGTTTCCGGATTATTTTGTGTCTTTTTACATGGGAAGTCCGGCAGCAAGACTGACACAAAAAATTACAGAAAACAGGGCTGTATCGGTCATTGTTCTTTATGACAAAAATCAATGGTCAAACAAGGCTCTTGAAATTCTGAAAGAGTTGATATTGCTTGAAAGGGATAAAAACGGTCTGTATTGTTATGAGGTGCTTTTAAGACTGTCTGCCCTTTGGTTAATAATGTTACAAAATGTACATATGTCGGATGAGCTTCCCGATAATACAATAAGCACCCGTATGATGAAATTTTTACAGTATATTGAATTGCATTATTCTGAGGAAATTACTCTTGAGGATTTGGCTAAAAGTGCAAATGTGAGTAAATCTGAATGTTTGCGATGTTTTAAAGCAACTTTGCAAACTACGCCTTATAAATATCTTATGGATTATAGATTGTCAAGGGCGGAAAGATTGCTGAAAGAAACAGATTTGCCTATTAGTCGGATTTCAGCCATGACAGGGTTTAACCAGCAGAGTTACTTTGGCAAATGTTTTAAGGAAAAAATGAAATGTTCGCCAAGTAAGTACAGGACAAAGTATAAGATATAAAAAATAATAAAATCAGATGAAGCAGTGTTTTTCGGTGGTTTTAACCTGTCCCATTATACTTGCCTTCAAAAGTAAAATGAAAATGGAAAAATTATCAGAAAAATTATTAATTTCTCTTGACTTAAAGTTAACTCTAAGTTGTATAATTATGGTATAAAAGCTTTTCCCTGCAAAAGCGGGGCAAAGAAAAAAAGAAAGGAGATTGATTATATGGCTTATTTAGGTGAAGAAATTAAAAAGTTGGGTTTTGGTCTTATGCGTTTACCACAGCAGGAGGGCAAAATAGACATTGAACAGACTAAGAAAATGGTTGATATGTTTTTGGAAGCAGGCTTTACTTATTTTGATACCGCATGGGCTTATGCAGGCAGTGAGGATGCAATAAGACAGGCACTTGTTGAGCGTTATCCAAGAGATAAATTTCAGCTTGCAACCAAAAATGCCGCATGGATAAACTGCAAAACAAGGGAAGAAGCTATTGCACAGTTTGATACCTCATTAAAGCAGACGGGTGCGGGATATTTTGATTTTTATCTTTTACATAACCTTGGCGAAAGCAGAACAAAGGTTTTTGATGATTTTGATATGTGGAGCTGGGCACAGGAAAAGAAAAAAGAGGGACTTATTAAGCATATCGGATTTTCTTTCCATTCAACTCCGGAGGAGCTTGAGGAAATACTTAAAAAGCATCCTGAAATGGAGTTTGTTCAGCTACAGATAAATTATGCCGATTGGGATAATCCTGCAATTCAGTCAAGAGGCTGTTATGAAGTGGCAAGAAAGTATGGCAAGCCTGTTATTATTATGGAGCCTGTAAAGGGAGGTCTTCTTGCCAATCCGCCTCAAAGTGTTAAAGATATTCTTAAGGCTGCAGAGCCTGATTCTTCTGCTGCATCCTGGGCAGTACGCTTTGCTGCTGATTTAGAGGGCATAATTACTGTTTTGTCAGGTATGAGCAATATAGAGCAAATGGATGATAATCTTTCATATATGAAGGACTTTAACGGTCTTAGCAATACTCAGAGAGAAGTTCTCAAAAAGGCTCAGGAAACTCTTAACAGTATACCCCTTATTCCATGTACAACCTGCAATTACTGTGCTAAGGTCTGTCCAAAGGAAATTGGTATTTCAGGTTCATTTACTGCTATGAATATGCTTACCTTGTATAATGATAAGGCGCAGGCAAAGCATCAGGAGGAGTGGCTTGTAGGAGGTCATGGCAGAAAGAGAGCATCTGAATGTATTAAATGCGGTAAATGTGAGGCAGTATGTCCTCAGCATATTAAAATCAGGGATTGTCTTGATACGGTTTGCAAAGAGCTGCTTTAAAAGTTTGTTAATGTAAGCTTTATTGGAATTTTAATCCAGAAAGGAATGACTTTTGTGAATAATGTAATGCTGTGGGCAGGTGCAGGTCAGATTGGTATGGCAATTGCCCGTAGGATGGGTTATGGAATGAAGATTATTGTGGGTGACAAAAAAATAGAAAATGCAAAAACTGCGGCAAAAATTATGAATGATGCAGGTTATGATGTAATACCCACGGAGATGGATTTGTCTTCACGTAAATCTATAAAAGAGTTTATTGCAGAGGGTCAAAAATACGGTAATATTAAAATGCTTGTAAATGGGGCAGGAGTTTCACCAAGTCAGGCTTCTGTTGAAACAATTTTGAAGGTAGATTTATACGGAACTGCTGTTTTGCTGGAGGAGGCAGGCAATGTTATTGCAAAAGGCGGTGTCGGTGTTACTATTTCAAGTCAGTCAGGAAAACGTATGCCACAGCTTACGGCAGAGGAAGACGAACAGCTTGCCTGTACACCAACAGAGGAACTTTTAGGTCTTAAAATTTTGGATCCTGAAAATATAAAGGACACCCTTCATGCTTATCAGCTGGCAAAACGCTGTAATGAAAAGCGGGTTATGGCTGAGTCTGTAAGGTGGGGTGAACGAGGTGCCCGAATAAATTCTATTTCACCGGGAATTATTGTAACTCCTCTTGCTATTGACGAGTTTAATGGTCCGAGAGGCGATTTTTACAAAAATATGTTTGCAAAATGCCCCGCCGGCAGACCTGGAACGGCAGATGAGGTAGCAAATGTGGCGGAACTTTTATTGAGTGATAAGGGTGCATTTATTACAGGCACGGATTTTATGTGCGACGGCGGAGCAACGGCAAGTTATTTTTATGGACCATTAAAGCCTCAGTAATAAATGAAAACTGTTATGTAAAATAATGAGAAAGGAATTTTTATGAAAAATAATAAAAATTACAATAGGATTATAGCCTTTATTCTTACAGTTTTAATTGTATGCTTTGCATTTGGAACTGCCGTAATTTTAAGCAGCAGGCAAAATTCATTTGCGGCAGATGAAACGACTGTTGTTACGCTTCAAATTGACAACCCTGTTATGAGGATAAACAGTGAAGAACAGACTATTGATGAGAACGGAACAACACCTGTTATTATAGGTGACAGAACCCTTGTTCCCGTAAGAGCAATTATTGAAGCCTTAGGAGGAAGTGTTGCGTGGAATGAGGAGCTTAAGGAAGCTGAGCTTACTTACAAGAGTGATGTTATTCGCCTTACGGTAAATTCCGAAAAGGCATATCTTAATGATATTGAATACACACTTGATACTCCGCCTGCAATTATTAACGGAAGGACAATGCTTCCCATACGTTTTATTGCTGAAGGCTTTGGCTTTGAAACCGATTGGAACGGAGAAGCAAGGACTGTAACCATAACCGCTAATTTAATTGACAACACGGATGAGGAAAAAAACCATATGACAACAAATACAGAAAGCAGCACAACAGCAGAAACAGAATCTTCGCTGCCTGTTGTTTATATGACTACGGATATTACTCCGGAGGCACTTGTTAAAATATATGAAAAGCTTGACTTTAATGCGGAGGGCAATGTTGCCGTTAAAATGTCTACAGGCGAGCCTCCTGCCAGCAATTATTTAAGACCTGAGCTTATTAAGGATTTGGTGCAGTTGGTTGACGGTACAATTGTTGAGTGCAACACTGCATACGGCGGACAAAGAGCGGAAACAGAAATGCACAAGCAGGTTGCCAAGGATCATGGTTTTACTGAAATAGCCGACGTTGATATAATGGATGAAAACGGTTCTATTGAAATCCCTATTGCAAATGGTACAAGAATACAAAAGGATTATGTTGGTGCTAATCTTGCTAACTATGACAGCCTTATTTCTCTTGCACATTTTAAGGGTCATGCAATGGCAGGTTTTGGCGGTGCAATAAAAAATATGTCAATAGGTATTGCATCAGCTGAGGGAAAATGCTATATTCATACAGGCGGAAAGAGCAGTACATCGTTTATGGGTGGTGTTCAGGACGAATTTTGTGAAGCTATGGCAGATGCTGCTTCAGGTGTAGCTGATTATTTTGACGGCAAGGTTGTTTATATTAATGTAATGAACAGGCTTTCAATAGATTGTGACTGTGACGGTAATCCTGCGGAGCCTGATATGCATGATGTGGGTATTCTTGCATCCTATGACCCTGTTGCCCTTGATCAGGCTTGTGTTGACATTGTATACAATACAGACAGAGAGGAAAGCGGTACATTAATTGACCGTATTGAGTCAAGAAACGGCTTGCATACCCTTGAACAGGCTGAACAAATAGGCTTGGGAAGCCGTACTTATGAGCTGGTAAGTATTGATTAATTTTTAATATAAATATATTTTAAAGGAGGATTTTATTATGGCATGTTTTGTAGTACCTGCAGTGGAGGCGGTTGTAACAACCGTTGCAACAAAGGTTATTGAAAAGAAGGAAAATAAGGGAGAGGCTGAGGTAAGAACAGGCTTTTCAGGAAAGCTTAAATGGCTTAACAAAATGTTATGGGGAGGTTCAGCATTACTTGCCTTTGAACATTTATGGCATGGGGAAATTGTGCCGTGGTTTCCATTTTTAACAAATGCAGTAAATCCTGTGAATAGGGCTGAGATGCTTCATGAAATGGCAACAGGGGGAGTCGGAATGACTGTACTTGTTACAGTAGTGTGGGCAGTTATGGTAATTGCTTCAAATGCCTTAGTAAAGAGAACCATAAAACAGGAGGGATAATATTAAATGGCTTATAACGGTATTTGCATTTGTTATTAATACTGTTATGCTGTTTGTTAAGAACCCAAAAGGTGTTGATAAAAATACCCTTATGAAAAAATAAATTGTAAAAGGCGGTTTTTGTAAAAGGAAACCGTCTTTTATAAAAATTGGAGGTTATTATGAACCTTAAAGATTTTTTTGAAGAAAATAATAAAATAGCCCTTGGATTTTCCGGCGGTACCGATTCATCATATCTTTTGCATGAGGCAAAAAAATACGGTGCCGATATAAGAGCCTATTATGTAAAAACTCAGTTTCAGCCTGATTTTGAGCTTGAGGACGCAAAAAGGCTTGCAAATGAAACAGGTGTTAAAATGACGGTTTTATATTACGATATTTTACAGTATGATGAAATAAGGCTAAATCCGAAAAACAGATGCTATTATTGCAAAAATAAAATATTTAAATTAATAAAGGAACAGGCGTTGTCAGACGGTTATACAACAATAATTGACGGTACAAATGCCTCTGATGATTCAAATGACAGACCGGGTATGAAGGCTCTTTGTGAGCTTGAAGTAAAATCACCTCTCAGAATGTGTGGCTTGACTAAAACAGATGTGCGCAGACTTTCAAAGGAGGCAGGAATATTTACATGGAATAAGCCTGCTTATGCCTGCCTGGCAACGAGAGTCAGTACGGGAAATGAAATAACAGGAGAAAGGCTTTTGAAAATAGAAAAAGGCGAAAATATTTTATTTAATATGGGCTTTACAGGTTTCAGAGTAAGAATGTATTATGACTCAGCTAAGTTACAGTTTAAAGAAAGTGAAATGGAAAAAGCCTTTAATATGAGAAATGAAATTTATAACGGACTAAAGGTTTGTTTTGATGATATATTGATGGATTTGAAAGGCAGGCAGAATAATGAATAAAACAGAAATTAAAAAATTATTTTCAGATGTTGCAAAAGGAAAAATATCACCTGAAGAAGCAACACTGAAGCTTAAAATAGAACCCTTTGAAGAGCTTGGCTTTGCCAAGGTGGATCATCACAGAGGTTTAAGGCAGGGAACAGGGGAAGTTATATATGGTGCGGGGAAAACTCCCGGGCAGATAATTGAAATTTCAAAGTCTTTAATTAACTATGGTCAAAAAAATGTACTTATAACAAGGCTGTCTAAGGAAAGTGCTCATATTATAAGCAGGGATATGGCTTTAAAATATTATGAAATTGGAAATATCGGCATTTTGGGAGAAATTCCACAGCCTGAAACTGAGGGAACCATACTTGTTGTAACAGGGGGTACAAGTGATATGCCTGTTGCGGAGGAGGCTGCCCTTACGGCTGAATTTTTGGGAAATAAGGTTGAAAGGCTTTATGATGTGGGGGTTGCAGGCATTCACAGGCTTTTGGCTAATTCGGAAAGCATAATGAGGGCTAAGGTTATTATTGCCATTGCAGGAATGGAGGGTGCCCTTGCAAGTGTTGTGGGAGGTCTTGCCGACTGTCCTGTAATTGCAGTGCCAACAAGCGTTGGGTATGGTGCATCTTTCGGCGGATTATCCGCACTTTTGTCAATGCTTAATTCCTGTGCAAGCGGAGTAAGTGTTGTAAACATTGATAACGGTTTTGGAGCTGCCTATACGGCAAGTATGATTAATCATATAGGAGAAAAATAGTATGAAAACATTATATTTAGAATGTAATATGGGTGCGGCGGGGGATATGCTTATGGCGGCACTGCTGGAGCTTCATCCCAATCAGGAGGATTTTTTAAAACGATTAAATGATCTTAATATTCCCGATGTACATATAGAAAAGACAACCGATAAAAAGTGCGGTATTACGGGTACTCATATAAAGGTAACCGTAGGGGGCATTGACGAAGATGAACATATACACGAGCATCATCACCACCACCATCATAGCCATTTAAGTGATATTGAGCATATAATTGGACATTTGAATTTGCCCCAAAAGGTACATAATGATGTGATTTCAGTTTACAGGCTTATTGCTGAGGCTGAAAGCAAGGCACATAATTGCGATATTGAAAATATACATTTTCACGAGGTCGGCACAATGGATGCCATAGCAGATATTACAGGTGTATGTATGCTTATTAATGAGCTTGGAGCTGATGAAATTATTGCATCGCCCATAAATGTAGGTAAGGGTCAGGTTAAGTGTGCTCACGGTATACTGCCTGTTCCTGCACCTGCAACAGCATATATTTTAAGAGATGTGCCGGTTTACAGCAATAATATTGAAGGAGAGCTTTGCACACCCACAGGTGCAGCATTGTTAAAGCATTTTGTGTCAAAATTTGCATCAATGCCTATTATGAAAATAAAGAAAACAGGCTATGGTCTGGGTACAAAGGATTTTGAAGCAGCTAACTGTGTACGTGCATTTATAGGTGAAACAGAAGATAAGACAGATAAGGTGATTGAGCTTATTTGCAATGTTGACGATATGACAGGGGAGAGAATAGGCTTTGCAGTGAACAGGCTCTTTGACGGCGGTGCCCTTGACGTATTTACAACCCCTATATTTATGAAGAAAAATCGTCCCGCAGTTTTATTGACCTGCATTTGCAGTGAGGATAAAAGGGATAAGATGATTCATCTTATTTTTAAGCATACCACAACTATTGGTATAAGAGAAAATATCTCAAATCGCTATGTTCTTGACAGAACAGAAGAATTAGTAACCACAAGTTATGGTGATATAAGAATAAAAAAATCAAGTGGGTATGGAGTTGTCAAAAGAAAGGCTGAGTATGACGACCTTGAAAAAATTTCAAAAGAGAATAGCATTGATATATCAGATATTAAATTGGAGTGAGACAGTCTTATGAAATACAGAGAACTAAAAAGATGCGGTAATGTAAAGGTCAGTGAAATTGCCCTTGGCTGTGAGGGTTTTATGGGAAAAAGCAAAGACCGGTTTAAGGCTATGCTTGACCGCGGAATGGAGCTTGGAATTAATTTTATTGATATGTATACTTCAAATCCCGATTTCAGAGATAATATGGGATATGCCATAAGGGGCAGAAGAGATAAAATAGTACTTCAGGGGCATATATGTTCCACATGGGAAAATGGACAGTATTTAAGAACAAGGGATTTAAATAAAACAAAGATAGCTTTTGAAGATCAATTGAAAAGGCTTGGCACTGATTATATTGACATTGGTATGATTCATTATATTGACGGTGCTGAAGATTTTAAAGAAGTATTTGAAGGTGATATTATTAAATACTGCCTTGATTTAAAGGAAAAGGGGATAATAAGGGCTATAGGTTTAAGCTCCCATAATCCTATTGCGGCAAAAATGGCTGTTGAAACCGGCTTTATTGATGTACTTATGTTTTCGGTAAATGCCGCTTATGATATGCAGCCTCCTAACGAGGATGTGGAACAGCTTTGGAATCCCGAAAATTATAAAAATCAGCTTATTAATATTGATCCCGACAGACAGGAGCTTTATGAACTTTGTGAAAGAGAAAATGTTGCCATTGATGTTATGAAGGTTTTTGGCGGCGGAGATATGTTAAGTGCAGAGCTTTCGCCCTTTGGTGTTGCTTTTAATGAATATCAGTGTATTGAATATTGCCTTACAAGACCGGGAGTAGCTGCTGTTATGGCAGGTTGTCATTCAATAGAGGAGATAGAAAAAGCTGTATCTTATTTTGATGCAGAACGGGAAGAAAGAGATTATTCCCTTGTGCTGTCTAAAATGGAGAAATTTAAGTTTAAGGGAAACTGCATGTATTGCGGTCATTGTGCTCCATGTACTGTTGGAATTAATGTAGCAGATGTGAATAAATATCTTAATTTGTCACTGGCTCAGGGTGAAGTACCCGAAACGGTTGCGGACCATTACAAGCTCCTTGCTCACCACGCAGGGGAGTGTATAGAGTGCGGGAAATGCGAAAGCAACTGTCCTTTTGAAGTTAATATAATTGAAAAGATGAAAATGGCTAAAGAATTATTTGGCTGTTAAGAGGTGATACAGTGTTTTTTCAAATTCTGAAAAGAGAATTTATATATGTGTGGTACTATTTTGAGGTACAGCTAAGGCAGATATTTATTTATTGGGCTTTAGGCATTGTTATTGGTTCGGTGATTTCCGTATTTGGTAAGAATAAAATACATAAGGTTTTTTCTAACATACAGGATAAGCACTTAGGTATTTTGGGAATAATTCCTTCAAGTCTTTTAGGAATAGTGTCGCCTCTTTGTATGTACGGCACAATTCCTATTGCAGCCTCTTTTTCACAAAAGGGTATGAGAGATGATTATCTTGCGGCATTTATGATGAGCTCTGTGCTTTTAAATCCTCAGCTTTTAATATATAGTTCAGCTCTTGGTAATTTTGCTCTGTGTATTCGTTTTATATCCTGTTTCCTGTGTGGCATTACGGCAGGCATTATGGTGAGAATTTTTTATGGTAATAAAAAATTTTTTGATTTTAAAGGCTTTAATGAAATAGAAAACCATGAAAACCATGAAAACCATGATACGGATCCCAATATGTTTTTAAGACTTATAAAAAACATAGGCAGAAATATAAGGGCAACAGGTGTATATTTTCTTTTTGGTATTTTTCTCTCTGCACTTTTTCAGAGATATGTTCCGGCAGAAGCTTTTGCAGATTTATTTGTAAATAACAGGGGTTTCGGTCTTTTAATGGCTGCGACAATAGGCGTGCCTCTATATGCCTGTGGCGGCGGTACAATACCTTTGCTGCAGCAATGGCTTGCAAGGGGTATGGGTATGGGCTCCGCAGCAGCATTTATGATTACGGGACCGTCTACAAAAATTACAAATCTTGGTGCCTTAAAAATTGTTTTGGGAGCAAAAAGCTTTGTAATTTATCTGATATTTGTTATGGCTTTTGCTCTTTTAAGCGGAATTATTGTAAATATTATATAAGTGAAAACTATTTATGATTAGCCGGAGGAGGTTTGAATATATGAAATACACAAAATTAGGCAATACCAATATTGAGGTTTCAAAGCTATGCGTTGGCTGTATGAGCTTTGGCAAAGCGGGAACAATGCATGACTGGACTTTAGACGAGCGTGAAAGTGAAGAAGTAATAAAGCATGCCCTTGAGCTTGGCATTAATTTTTTTGATACAGCAAACGGCTATTCTGCAGGCACAAGCGAGGAATATTTGGGAAGAGCAATTAAAAATAATATAGCAAGGGATAAGGTAGTTATTGCATCTAAGGTTTATTTTAATGAAGGACGTCTTTCAAGGAAAGCAATTTTAAGAGAAATTGACGGAACCCTTGACCGTCTTGGCACAGACTATTTGGATTTGTACATTATACATAGATTTGATTATGATACTTCCATTGAAGAAACAATGGAGGCATTAAATGATTTGGTAAAAGCGGGAAAGGTACGTGCTCTCGGTGCATCGGCTATGTATGGCTATCAGTTCCATAATATGCAGCTTACAGCTGAAAAAAATGGCTGGACACCTTTCTCTGCAATGGAAAATCATTACAATCTGCTTTACAGAGAAGATGAACGGGAGCTGATACCTATTTGCAGACAGATGAATGTTTCACTTATGCCTTACAGTCCTCTTGCTGCGGGACATCTCGCAAGAGCTGATTGGACATCTGAATCTTTAAGAGGTAAAACAGACAGTGTGGCAAAGGGTAAATATGACTCTATGGAACAGCAGGATATATTTATAGTAAGGCGTGTAAGTGAGCTTGCTAAAAAATATGATTGTAAAATGTCACAAATTGCTATTGCATGGCAGTGGGCAAAGGGTGTGGCTTCTCCTATTATAGGCGCAACCAAAGCACAGTATTTTGATGATGCTGTCGGTGCATTGGATTTAAAGCTTACACCAAAGGATATAGAATATTTAGAGGAGCTTTATGTTCCCCATCCTGTTGTGGGAGCAATAGATAAAAATCCCCAACAGGGAGTTATGCTGCTGGATGAAAAGAAATAAATCATATTTAATTGAAAGGAGTTTAAAATGAAAAAGATATTGACAGCATTATTAATATTAGTATCGTTTTTTACATTGTCAGCCTGCGGAGGGGGCAGTAACGATTTAGAAAGTACTGCTGAAGCTTTACAGAATAAAGAAACTGTAACAGAAAGCTCTGCTGAAACCTCAGACAGTGAACAGAATAACTTGGAAAATGAGGAAAAGGCGGTAGTAGTATACTTTTCCTGCACAGGCAATACCGGGACTGCAGCAGAGGAAATTGCAAAGCAAACAGGAGCTGATATGTATGAGATTATACCTGAACAGCCTTATACTGAGGATGACTTGAATTACAGTGATGATAATTGCAGGGCTAACAGAGAAATGAATGATGATACTGCACGTCCTGCTATTTCAGGCAGTTTGGAGAATATTGACTCTTATGACAGGCTGTATATTGGTTATCCGATATGGTGGGGTACAATGCCAAAAATTATGAATACGTTTTTTGATACCTATGATTTAAGGGATAAAACCATTTTGCCTTTCTGCACATCAGGAGGCAGCGGTATTGACAAATCCGTTGATGATATAAAGACACTTGAACCTGATGCTGATGTTAAAAATGGTTTGCAAATTGGCGGTTCAAATGCAGATAATTGTGAGAATGATGTTGCAAAGTGGCTGGAAGATAATAAATGAGGGAGGAATTTAAAATGAAAAAGACATTGGTAGCTTATTTTTCGGCAAGCGGAGTAACTGCAGGAGCAGCAAGGGCTGTTGCAGATGTGACAGGCGGAGATTTGTTTGAAATCAAGCCTGCTATACCCTATACAAAAGAGGACTTAAACTGGATGGACAAAAACAGCAGAAGCAGTGTTGAAATGAAGGATAAGGCTTCAAGACCTGAAATTGCTGAAATGTGTGAAAATATGACTAAATATGACAGAATATTTTTAGGCTTTCCAATATGGTGGTATGTAGCGCCCACAATAATAAACACTTTTCTTGAAAGCTATGATTTTTCAGAAAAAACAATTATTCTTTTTGCCACATCAGGGGGCAGCGGTTTCGGAAAAACTGCAGAAAACCTTAAGACAAGTGTGACGCATGACACCATTATTAAGGAGGGCAGACTTTTGAACGGATATATTGACAGAGCAGAGTTATCAGCTTGGGTTAAAAAGTATATTTAAGGAAAAGCATACAGTGTTTTAAATGCTTTATTAAGGAGGAAATTTTATGCGCAGATTTTTTAGTACAATTATATTAGCAATTGTATTTATGCTTACTTTTTCAGCTTTTGCTTTTGGTGCAGAAAGCGGAAAAACAATTATTATGCAGATTGACAATCCCGAAATTTCAGTTGACGGAGTAAATAAAAGTATTGATGAAAACGGAACGGTTCCTGTAATAATCAGTGACAGAACATTTATTCCTGTAAGAGCCTTGATTGAAAATATCGGAGGTAATGCAGACTGGGACAATGAAACAAAAACAGCGGTTTTAACCTATGGCGATGATGAAATAAAGCTTACTGTTGACAGTAATACAGCTTATTATAATAACATCAGTGCGGAACTTGATGCATCTCCTGTAATTGTTAATGGCAGAACAATGCTTCCCGTAAGATTTATTGCCGAAGGCTTTGGCTTTGCTGCAGACTGGGATAGTGAAAGCAGAACAATTACCATTTCAGCACAGCTTACAGAGGCATCAACGGAATTAACAACAGGGGTATTGGAAGAAAGCACTGTTGTACAAACAAATGAGTTGACTGATTCAAAAGTGCTTGTAGCTTATTTTTCCTGCACAGGAAATACAGAAGAAGCAGCAGAAAAAATAGCACAGGCAGCAAATGGGGATATTTTTAAAATAGAGGCAAAAATACCTTATACAGATGATGATTTAAATTATAACAATGATAACTGCAGAGCAAACCGTGAGCAGAATGACCCTGACGCAAGACCTGAAATAGAGAGTATTGTTGATAATATGGAGGGTTATGACACTATATACATTGGATACCCTATATGGTGGGGAGATTGTCCAAAAATAATATGTACATTTATGGAAAGCTATGATTTTACAAACAAAACCCTGATTCCTTTCTGCACATCAGGAGGCAGCGGTATATCTGAGAGTGAAAATACCCTTAAATCACTTGCTGATGCAAATTGGTTAAGCGGAAGAAGACTGAATTCAAATATGGCAGAGGAAGAAATTAAAGAATGGATTAATGAATTAAGCAGGTAAAAGCTAATAACAATGTGAGGGTTTGAATACTTATTTAAGCTGATTCAGTATTTAACTGCCGGTTGTGTAAGAAATACTTTTTAATTTGTTTTTTACTACTTTAATTGACAGAATTGTTAAAGTATGATATATTATTTTCATAGGGCAGAGATATTGAGCTTTGCAATTTTATTTTGAAAGGACGGAAGTTTTTATGAAAAAGTTTATAAGTGTTTTACTTGCAATGTCTTTAGGTTTTACTATGGTTGGCTGCGGAGGCGGTGCTGCAGAGGGTGACAGCAGTGAGCCTGCAACAGAGGCTGATGTTGCCGCAGCAGATACTGCAATCGGGGATAAGATTGTTATTGGTCTTGATGACAGTTTTCCTCCAATGGGATACAGAG
Source organism: Clostridia bacterium (assembly GCA_030524425.1). Lineage (GTDB taxonomy): Bacteria > Bacillota > Clostridia > Lachnospirales > CAG-274 > Gallispira. The sequence continues at coordinate 23,680 of JAUNGN010000013.1, forward strand.
ATGAAAATAACGAATTAGTTGGTTTTGATATTGATTTAGCTAAGGCGGCTGCCGAAAAGATGGGTGTTGAAGTTGAATTTCAGCCTATTGACTGGGACAGTAAGGAGCTTGAGCTTAATTCAGATAAAATTCAGTTAATTTGGAACGGTTTTTCAATTACTGATGAAAGACTTGCGGCAATGGAATTTACAAAACCATATCTTAACAACAGAATGCTTATTGTTGTTCCTGAAGGTTCTGATATTAAAGCAAAGTCTGACCTTGCAGGCAAGAACGTAGGTGTTCAGGATGGTTCATCTGCTGTGGACGCTATTGAAGGTGATGAAATACATACACAGTTTGCTTCAATGCCAACTTATGATACTAATCTTTTAGCTCTTGCTGACCTTGAGATAGGCAGAGTTGACGCAGTTGTTATTGATGAGGTAGTTGTTAAGGATTACATTTCAAAGAACCCTGATAAGAAATTTGTTTTACTTGATGATGACTTTGGTTCAGAGGAATACGGCATTGCTGCAAAGAAGGGCAACACTGAATTAATTGACAAGCTTCAGACAGCTCTTGATGAATTATCAGCTGATGGCACTGCTGCTGAGATTTCTGAAAAGTGGTTTGGTGAAGATATAGTAGTTAAGAATAACTAATAAAAATTAGTAATGGGGCTGGCAATACAGCCCCTTTTCTTTGTTTGTTGTAAGGAGATAAATTATGGATTTAATATCATGGATAAGCCAAATGATGACAGGATGCAGACTTACTGTTGAGCTGTTTTTGGTTACAATAATTCTGTCAATACCTTTGGGTTTAATTATGACTTTTTTATATACAGGTAAAAGTAAAGTAATAAATAAAATTTTAGGTGTTTATATTCTTGTTATGAGAGGAACACCTTTGCTTTTGCAGATTTTCTTTGTTTATTTTGGTTTGCCTTTTATTCCTAAAATTGGTCAGTATCTTGTAATAAGTGACAGATTTACGGCAGGTGCTATTGCTTTTATACTTAATTATGCTGCTTACTTTGCTGAAATTTTCAGAGGAGGCATATTGTCTGTAGATAAGGGACAGTATGAGGCTGCCAAGGTGCTTGGTATAAGTGATATGCAGACTAAGTTTAAAATAGTTATGCCTCAAATGTTCAGGATTTCATTGCCTGCTGTTGCTAATGAGACTATTATCCTTTTGAAGGATACTGCTTTAATTACCACTCTAGGTTTGTCTGATTTGTTAAAGGTAACAAATAATATTGTAAACAGAACTACAAATGTTTCGGCTTATGCAGTTGCAGCAGCATTTTATTTAATTTTGAGTTATTTATTATCTGTGTTATTTAAAAAGCTTGAAAAGAAATTTGCATTTTAGGAAGGAGGGTTAAGTATGTATGAAATAGAAGCTAAAAATGTTAAAAAGAGCTTTGGTGAGCTTGAAGTATTAAAGGATGTAAGCCTTAATGTTTCAAAGGGAGAGGTTGTTGCCATACTTGGTCCTTCAGGCTCCGGAAAAAGTACATTTTTAAGGTGTTTAATTGACTTGGAAACTGTTGATAACGGAACAATAAGTATTGCGGGAGAGCAGTTGTGTAATGAGGGCAAATACCCTCACAACAAAGAAAAAACAAGAATTTTATCAAAGGCCGGTATGGTTTTTCAGCACTTTAATTTATTCCCTCATATGACTATTAAGAAAAATCTTATGTGTGCACCAATGCTTAACAGGCAGGGCAGCAGGACAGAATTAGAGGATATGGCTGTTGAAATGCTTAAAAAGGTAGGTCTTGAGGATAAGCTTGATGTTATGCCTTCGACCCTTTCAGGAGGACAAAAACAGCGAGTTGCAATTGCAAGAGCATTAATGAGAAATCCTGAAATTATACTTTTTGATGAGCCTACATCAGCTCTTGATCCGGAGCTTACGGGAGAGGTTTTAAATGTTATTGCAGACCTTGCCAAGGAGGGTATTACAATGGTTATTGTAACTCATGAAATGGGATTTGCTAAAGAAGTTGCCGATAAGGTAGTATTTATGTATGAGGGTGTTGTTTTGGAGGAGAATACACCGGAGGTTATATTTAATAATCCTGCAAATGAAAGAACAAGGTCATTTATACAGTCGGTATTGAAGTAAAAAGCTATGAGTAAGTACAGAAATTGTTTTCTTTTGTTTTTGGCTGCATTTGTATGGGGTGTTGCTTTTGTTTCGCAGTCAAAGGGAATGGAATATATGAAGCCCTTTACATTTACTGCAAGCAGAAATATTTTGGCTGTAATTGCTCTTATGCCTGTTATATTTTACAGAAGAAAAAAGGACGAAAAAAATAGTATAAATTGGAGTATAACCATTACCGCAGGTGTTCTGTGCGGAATTGCATTGACTGCAGGCAGCCTTTTTCAGCAGTATGGTATTGTTACCACAAGTGTAGGCAAGGCAGGATTTATTACAACACTTTATATTATTTTTACGCCGATTTTGGGCATATTTATTGGTAGAAAATCACCTTTTATTGTATGGATAAGTGCATTAATTGCTGCTATAGGTATGTATCTTTTGTGCATGAACGAAAGCTTTACAATAAGCAAAGGTGATATAATGGTATTTTTGTGTGCCATTGCATTTGCAATACATATTTTGGCAGTTGATTATTTTTCGCCTAAAACAGATGGTGTTATAATTTCAGCAATACAGTTTTTTGTATGCTTTGTAATTTGTGCAGTGCTTTCCCTTATTTTTGATAAACCAAGTATTGAACAGATTAAAACGGGTATTGTTCCTATACTTTATGCAGGCTTTATATCAAGCGGGGTAGGCTATACATTGCAGATAATAGGGCAGAAGGGCGTTAATCCTACTACTGCTGCAATTATTTTAAGCCTTGAATCTGTTATAGCAGCTATTGCCGGTGTGACAGCTTACAGCTTTGGATTTTTGGCAGCAGACCAAAGTTTAAGTTTCAGACAGGTTTTAGGGTGTGTAATAGTTTTTTGGGCGGTCATACTTGTGCAGCTTCCTATTGGAAAAAATAATAAAAATTAATGTAACGCAGGTATATCTAATATGATATGCCTGTTTTTTATTAAAAATGGAGATATTATACAAGAAAAAATCAATTAAATATATTAAAATAAAAAGCGAGGAGGTGTCTATTTGAAAAAGGAGATACGAAAAATTTCTTATGATGAGGAGCTGGAGATTGAAGCCTATAGTTTTGAAGGGGTTATACAGGCATTTCCAAATCACTTTCATAACCATTATGTTATTGGGTTAATAGAAGAGGGGGAGCGTTTTTTATATTGCAAAAATCGTGAATATATTGTGGGCAAGGATTGCATTTTATTGTTTAATCCCAATGATAACCATAGTTGTACTCAGAATGACGGAGGTACTTTATATTACAAAGGTCTGAATATACCAGAGAATAAAATGCTGAATTTAACTGAAGAAATTACAGGGAAAAGACAGCTTAATGTTTTTTCTGAAAATGTAATTTATAACAGTGCAATAAAGCATTATATTTTAAGCTTACATAAAATGATTATGAAGGAGTCAAAGGAATTTGAAAAGGAGGAAATATTGCTTTTTCTCATTTCCTCATTAATTGAACAATATGGACAGCCTTTTGATAATAATATTTCTGAATGCAGAAGGGAAATTGATTTAGCCTGCAGTTTTATGGAACGGCATTTTGATGAACATATATCCTTAAAGCAGTTATGTCAATGCAGTAATTTAAGCAAATCAACTTTATTGCGTGCCTTTACAAAATCTAAAGGAGTTACTCCTTACCGCTATTTGCAGACAATACGCATAAATAAGGCAAAAGTGCTTTTGGAAAAAGGTATTTCGCCTGCTGATGCTGCACTATTAACGGGATTTTCGGACCAAAGTCATTTTACTAATTTTTTTAATATGTTTATAGGAATATCTCCGGCTGCTTATAGAAACATATTTACAGGGAAGGAAACTAATAATGAATAATAAAAGAACACTTGGGCATATAGCGGCATTTATTACGATTTTAATATGGGGAACAACCTTTATATCTACAAAAATACTCCTTAATGGTTTTAAGCCTTTGGAAATATTGTTTTTTAGGTTTGTTATAGGCTTTGCAGTATTGGAAATTATTTATCCGAAACGATTTAATGTAAAAGAAATAAGGCAGGAAATGACTTTTGCTGCCGCAGGATTATGCGGAATTTGTTTGTATTATCTTTTGGAAAATATTGCTTTAACATATACTCTTGCATCAAATGTGGGTGTTATTATTTCTGCTGCACCTTTATTTACGGCTATATTAGCTCATATTTTTGTAAAAGGTGAAGAAAGGTTAAGTATTTGTTTTATATTTGGATTTATAACAGCAATGATAGGTATATGTTTAATAGGATTTAACGGAAAAAACTTGGAAGTTAAGCCTGTAGGGGATATATTGGCATTGATTGCAGCCTTTGTTTGGGCATGCTATTCTCTGCTTACCAAAAAAATAAGCGGTTATGGCTATAATACTATTCAGACAACAAGAATAATTTTTATGTATGGTATTATATTTATGCTGCCTTTGCTTTTTATTTTTGATTTTGAATGGAATTTTGTAAGATTTATAAATCCTGTGTATTTTGTGAATTTACTGTTTTTAGGTTTAGGTGCATCTGCATTGTGTTTTGTTACGTGGAATTATGCAGTTAAAATTTTGGGAGCAGTAAAAACAAGTGCCTATATTTATGCCGTTCCTGTTATTACTATTGTAACTTCTGTTATTGTTTTAAATGAAAAGATAAGGGTTATGGCTATAATTGGTACAGCTTTAACATTAATTGGTCTGTTTATTTCAGAGGGCAGAGAAAAATAAAATATGTTATTATGATATGAAGGAGGTTATGCTTATTGTAAGCTAACCCCTTTTTTTTACGGTGAATTAACATCTTTTATACCTTATAACGGTAGAGCTGTTTATTTTGATATGATACTATATCCAAAGTTAGTATATTAAAAAACAGAAGGGAGAATGTTATGTTAAAAAATAAAAGACTTTTTCTTTTGGATATTGATGGTACCGTGTGTATAGGAAAAACTATTATAGAAGGAGCAAAGGAATTTTTAAGTGAAATAAAAAACAGGAAGGGTCAGTTTGTGTTTATTACCAACAATACAACTAAAAGTATTGAACAATATATTAGCTTATTTAACGAACTGGGTATTGAAACAGATAACAGTAATTTTATAACTGCTTCTTATGTTACAGTAAAGTATTTAAAGGAAAGGTACAAGAGAAAATTAATATATGTTCTTGGTACAAAAGCTTTTATAGATGAACTTGTTAAAAATGGTGTAAATGTTACAACAGATTGTAATGATGAAAATATTGACTGTGTACTGGCTGCGTATAATGATGAGCTTACATATAAGGGAATAAGGGACACCTGTAAAATATTAAGTACTAAAGAGGTTGATTACATTGCAACAAATCCTGATTTGGTTTGTCCTGTTGAATTTGGCTTTGTACCTGACTGCGGTTCAATTTGTGAGATGATTGGAAATGCAGTTAATAAGACTCCCTGTTTTATAGGAAAGCCTGAAACTGCCATGATAGATTGGGTACTAAAAATAAACAGCTTTTCAAAAGAAGAAACTCTTGTTGTAGGGGACAGGCTGTATACGGATATTTTATGCGGATATAAAGCAGAGATTGAAACTGCTCTTGTGCTGACGGGAGAGGCCTCAGCAAATGACGTGAATAAATATAATTACAGACCCGATTATATATTTAATTCCATTAAAGATTTGTATGATGAATGGAAATAGCTGAAAATTTTACAAAAAATTTTTGACTATTTAACGATACATAGGTTTTATATTTTACATTTAACATATAAAATACAGTTGAAATATATAAACTTTTTAGGAGGACAAAAATGAAAAAGTACTTAAAAAAATTAATGGCAATGTCGTTAGCGGCAGTCAGCATTATGTCAGTTATGACAGGCTGCGGTTCTAATGGAAATTCAGAGGAAGGTCAATCCGCATCAGGAGAAAAGACAGTTATTGAATACTGGCATTGTAATGCTGAAAATCAGGGCGGTTTAGCTGTAGATGAATTAGTTAAGAATTTTAATGAAAGCAATGACCATATAGAGGTTGTGGCAAAGTATAATCCTGATATGTATAAGGGTCTTATGCAAAATCTCCAGGCAGAGGCTGCAACAGGCAATACTCCTGCTATTGTACAGATTGGCTGGGCATTTTTAGATTATTTCTCAAACAATTTTGCTTACACAGAGCCACAGGAGGCTATTAATAAATTCGATTCTGAGGATGCCACATTCCTTCAGGACAAGTTCCTTCCAAATATTCTGGAGCTTGCCGTTAATGCAGAGGGAAGTCAGGTTGGTATTCCTTATTCTTTAAGTACTCCGGTTCTTTATATAAACAGGGATATTTTAAGAGAGGCAGGTCTTTCAGAAGAAGGTCCTAAAACTTGGGATGAGGTAAAGACATTTGCTGATACAATTAAAGAGAAAACAGGAAAGTATGGCTTTTATATGCAGGAGCCTGCCGATTTTTGGGCACAGCAGGGTATCATTGAAAGTAATGGTGCAAGTATGATAAATACTGAAAATGGTAATACTGAGGCAACATTTGCATCTGACGAGGGTATTGAAGCTATGCAGCTTGCAGCCGATATGATTAAGGGTGGTTCAGCCTTACACGTTTCTTGGGATGAAGGCTGCCAGAGCTTTATTGACGGTAACTGCGGAATGCTTTATACAACTATTGCAAGAAGAGCTTCAGTACAGAAGGGTGCTCAGTTTGATGTTGCTACCGTAAAATCTCCTTTATGGGGTGACAAGGAAAGAAAAGTACCTGCAGGAGGCTGTTTCCTTGCAATTACTGCTCAGGAGGATGAACAGATTAAGGCAGCTTGGGAATTTGAAAAGTACTTATACAGTGTGGAATCTATGGCAGCATGGACTGAGGGTACAGGCTATGTTCCTCCCAGAAATGATGTTGCGGATGCAGAAAACGGTCTTAAAACTTTCTTGGCTGAAAATGAAATGATGAATGCAGCCATTGACCAGATGGACGGTGTTGTGTCATGGACAGCCTTCCCGGGTGACGCAGGCTTGCAGGCAGAACAGATGCTTCTTGATATGAGGGATAAGATTTTTGGTGGTCAGATTTCTGCTGAAGAGGGAATGAAGAGTACACAGGATGCAATTAATGAAATTCTTGCTGCACAGCAGTAACTAATTATAAAGTCAGTATCCTTAATAATATTGAGGATGCTGATATTTTTTGGAGGTGAATGAGATTGAACTTTGAAGATAAAAAGCAGAGTATACTTGGCTATGCTTTCTTATTACCGTCACTTTTGGTTTTTGCCGTATTTATGTTTTATCCGCTTTTTTATACATTTTATTTAAGCTTTTTTGATTGGAATATGGTAAAGCCTGTAAAGGAATTTGTGGGACTTGCTAATTATATAGCTGTATTAAAGGACCCTGTTACATGGAAAATATTTGGCAATACGGTTTTATACTTAGTCATTCTTCTTGGTTTTAACTTTGTAATGCCTTATATTTTATCCTTTATACTTTCAAATATTATTAAAAAGGGACAGGGGTTTTACAAGGCAGTATTCTTTTTACCAAGTGTTATTTCTTTAGTGGTAGGTTCTATTCTTTATATTTGGATACTTAATCCCATTTCCGGTCCGGTGGCTATTATAGCAAAATTCTTAGGCTTATCAATACCGTTTTGGTCAAAAACAGAGGGCTGGGTTATTGCCGTACTTTGTATAATCACTACATGGAAAACTTTTGGTTATAATTTTATAATTATACTTGCAGGTGTGTCAGGTGTATCAACAGAGGTTATTGAGGCAGCACGTCTTGATAATGTACCGATGTGGAAAATATTTAAGGATATTGTTGTTCCTATGAGTTCGGCAACGGGCATATATGTATTTATTACTACCATTGTTCAGGGACTTCAATATGTATTTACGCCAATAAAGGTTGTAACACAGGGCGGACCTAATTATGCCAGTTCCAATATGATTTATATGTCATATCACGAGGCATTTACATTATATCGCACAGGTACATCTGCTGCTGTTTCCGTAATGACAATGCTGCTTTTCATTATACTGTTAATTCTGGAATTTAAGTTTGTTGAGAAGGGAGTATATTATGAAAACTAAAGATTTACAGCTTGGCTGGCACACACTTTTGGCTGTTATAGTGTTTTTAATGCTTATTCCAATAGTATTTGCCATATCAAATTCATTTAAAACATTACAGGATGCTTATAATACGGTATTTCAGGTTATACCTTTAAGTCCAACTGTACAGAATTATATTCACGTATTTCAAAAGCTGCCATTTGTGCGTATAACAATAAATACTTTTCTTATTGCTGCTACAGTTACGCTTTTTAAAACCTTAACAAGTGTATTTGCTGCATACTCCTTTGTATATTTTGATTTTAAGGGCAAAGGGATATTATATTTTGTTATGCTTAGTACAATGTTTATACCGTTTACGGTTACAATGATACCTAATTATCTTATGATTTCAAAAATCGGTCTTAGGGATAATATATGGGGTGTTGCTTTACCTCAGCTTGCTGATGTACTTGGTATTTTTCTTCTCCGTCAGTCAATGCGTGGTATTCCAAAGGCACTTATTGAGGCAGCAAGACTTGATAATATTAAGCACTTAAAGATAATGAGAGATATTATTATTCCTCTTGTAAGACCTTCAATTATTTCAACAGGAATTATTTTCTTCATTAATTCATGGAATGAATATGTATGGCCTGTACTTATATTAAAGAGCAAGGAAAATTATACACTTTCTCTTGCACTTCAGATGTATATCAGTGCCGAAGGCGGTACAGAGTTTACTATTGCTATGGCTGTGTCCGTTATGACTATGATTATTCCGTTAGTGCTTTACATTATATTCCAGCGTTATATTATTAATACTTTTGCAATGTCAGGTATAAAGGGTTAAATAGGAGGAGCTATGAAAAATATAGTATTTGAAAATGTCGTAAAGGCTTATGACAAAAATGTTATTGTTAAAAATCTGAATATGGAAATTAAGGAAGGGGAAAGGCTTATACTTCTTGGACCCTCAGGCTGTGGTAAATCTACAACTCTAAGAATGATTGCAGGTTTTGAAAAACTTACATCAGGTAAATTACATATGAACGGAAAGGTTGTAAATGATGTACCTTGCGGTGACAGGGGAGTTTCAATGGTTTTTCAGAACTATGCACTTTTTCCTCATATGACTGTAAGAGATAATATTATATATGGCTTAAAGGCTCATAAAATGAATTCTAAAGAAATTGAAGTCAGATTAGAAGAGGTTCTTGCAATGCTTGAATTAAAGGGACTTGAGGACAGAAAGCCAAAGGATTTATCAGGAGGTCAGCGTCAGAGAGTTGCCCTTGCAAGAGCTGTCGTTAAGCGTTCCGATTACTTCCTTTTAGACGAGCCTCTTTCAAATCTTGATGCACAGTTAAGGCTGAGAGCCAGAAAGGAGCTTGTTAAAATACATGAAATTTATAATCAGACTTTGGTTTATGTAACCCATGACCAAATTGAAGCAATGACTGTTGGACAGAGAGTTGCCATTATGTATAAGGGAAAAATGGAAATGCTTGATGTTCCGTCAAATGTATATAACAGACCTGCAAGTATTTTTTGTGCACGTTTTATAGGTTCACCATCTATGAATATTGTTGATGTTGATTATAATGCAGGCGTACTTAAACTTGGAAATCAGGAAATACAGCTTCCTGATATGTGGAATAAAATTGTAAACAAGCATGGAAAAGATAAGCTTTGTATCGGTGTTCGTCCGGAGCACGTTGTATTAAGCCGTGAAAAACAGGCGCATTCAATAGAGGGTCTTGTTAAATATGTTGAGGATTATGGTAATAACTATGGTGTTTATGTTCAGGTCAGGGGTGATAAAAATGAATTAATTGCCATAGCCGGCGAAAATATTCCTGCTCAGGGTGAAACCGTATACATAAATGTTGGTTTTGATAAAATTCATTTATTTGACAGAGAAACTGAAAAATCTCTTGGTTATCCTGTTGAACTTTACAATGTGAAGGCTGAACTTCCTGACAATTTTGCCTCTGAATAGGAGTGAAAATATATGGCATTATTTATAAGTACAAATATGTACGGCTTGGGAAAGCTTAAAAATATAAAAAAATACTTAAACCTATACGGTGATAAGGTTGGGGTTGAAATACTTCCTCTGTTTCATAAGGATGGATATGAAGATGAGCTTAAAATGCAAATCTTTAGTCTTAAAAAAACAGCAGTGAGTTTTCACGGTCCTTATTATTGTGCGGAGCACTCTGCACCAAAGGGGAGTGAAGCATATGAAAAAACAATGGATATGGTAAAAACCACATTGGAGTATTGTAAGCTTTTAAACAGCCGATATATGGTTTTTCATCATAACAACTGTAAAGTAGATGATGATAAAAAATCCGAAATGATTAAAATATCCTGTGACAATTACAGAGAAATTAATGAAATGTTTGCTCCGTATAATATTCCTGTTGTGGTTGAAAATGCAGGTGTTACAGACAGAGGAAATATGCTTTTTAATCAAAATGAGTTTATAGAGCTTTGTAAAAAAGAGGGGTATAAGGTGCTTATAGACATTGGTCATGCAAATGCCAACGGCTGGGATTTATACTATGTAATGGAAATGCTTAGGGAACAGATTGTTGCATATCATTTACATAACAATGACGGAGTCCATGACAGTCATTTAAGAATTCATAATGGTACTATAGACTTTGAAAAATTTATGAGAGATGCAATTACTCTTACGCCTTCTGCTGATTTTATACTGGAGTACTGTATGGAAGCTGCTGACGATATTGAAGGAATAAAGGCTGATATTGAAGAAATTCTTGCAAAGGCAAAATAAAGAAAACAGTCCCGAGCTTTGGCTTAGGGACTGTTTTATGCTTATGTATATTTTATAACTTATACGAAGCAAAGGAAAGCTTGCTTTCGATTTGTGAGGATAAGTTACCGAGACGTCAGCCAAGTGCTATGTGAACGAAGTGAACATAGCAAAAAGAAGCATTAGTCTCTTGTAATATTAATTATTAGAAGTCAACTTCAGTACCGTAGTAGATGCAGGTAAACAATCTTTCCATAACCTCAGGAGTAATTTCTCTTGGGTTAGAACCTGTACAGGCATCGCCAACTGCATTCTTTGAAATTTCAGCAATCTTCTCTTTAAATTCTTCTTCAATAATACCAAATTCCTTAAGAGTTTTAGGAATGTTCATCTGCTTATTCATATCATCAATCTTATCACAAAGAGCCTGAACACATTCTGCATCAGTACCATCAATACCAATACTTCTTGCAATATCAGCATATCTTGCTTCTGCACATTTAGCATTGTATTTGATTACATAAGGAAGATACATAGCATTAGCACAGCCGTGAGTAATATGACCTGTTGAGAATACAGCACCTGTCTTATGAGCCATAGAGTGAACAATACCTAATAATGCATTACTAAATGCCTGACCTGCAAGGCACTGTGCGTAGTGCATCTGTTCTCTTGCTTCCATATCACCGTTGAAAGAATTAATAAGATACATATTAACCATTTGAATAGCCTTAATAGCTAATGGATCGGTAAATGGTGAATTAAGAGTTGATACATAAGCCTCAATAGCGTGAGTAAGTGCATCCATACCTGTATAAGCAACTAACTTAGGAGGCATTGTTTCAGCTAAAGCAGGATCAACAATAGCAATATCCGGAGTGATATTAAAGTCAGCTAACGGATACTTAATACCCTTTGAATAATCTGTAATAACAGAGAAAGCTGTAACTTCCGTTGCAGTACCTGATGTAGAAGGAATAGCAATAAACTTAGCCTTTTGTCTTAATTCAGGGAAGCTGAACGGAGTAATTAACTGCTCAAATGTACAGTCAGGGTATTCATAAAATGCCCACATAGCCTTTGCAGCATCAATAGGAGAACCTCCGCCTATTGCAACAATCCAGTCAGGCTCAAATTCTCTCATTGCAGCAGCACCCTTCATAACTGTTTCAACAGATGGGTCGGGTTCAACACCTTCAAAAAGCTGAACTTCCATACCTGCTTCCTTAAGGTTATTAACAACTTTGTCAAGGAATCCGAATCTCTTCATTGAGCCGCCGCCAACAACTACTATTGCTTTCTTGCCTTTAACAGTCTTTAAAACTTCAAGGGCGTCCTTGCCATAGTATAAATCTCTGGGTAAAGTAAATCTCATCATAAAGCATACCTCCAATAAATAAATAAGAAAATATTGTTAATCTTTTAACAATATTTATTATAACACGGCAATTATAAAAAATCAATAGAAAAAGATAAATTTTACAAATATTTTTATTGCAATTTATCTACATAAAAGTTATAATGTTTTTACGTTGTAATTAATTAAAATAATGTTTGAGTGACTAAGTGCAGCCGTTCTAAACAAAATGTTTATCGGCTTCGCAAGACTATAATTTGTTTGGAGGTAGAAATGAACAAACTTATTCAGTTTAAAAACATAGTTAAAGAATTTGACGGACAAATAGTTTTAAAGGGTATTAACCTTGATATATACGAGAATGAATTTGTGACTTTGCTTGGCCCAAGCGGGTGCGGTAAAACCACACTTCTCAGAATTTTAGGAGGATTTCTTAGTCAGAATGAAGGTACCATTCTTTTTGATGGAAAGGATATTTCTGATTTGCCGCCATACAAAAGAGAACTGAATACGGTTTTTCAAAAGTATGCTCTTTTTCCTCATTTGAATGTTTATGATAATATTGCTTTTGGTCTTAAGCTGAAAAAAGAGCCAAAGGATATTATTGAACAGAAAGTTATGAGAATGCTTAAGCTTGTCGGACTTGAGGATTTCGGCAAGAGAAGTGTTTCTGAAATGTCAGGCGGTCAGCAGCAGAGAGTTGCCATTGCAAGAGCTCTTGTTAATGAGCCTAAGGTGCTTTTGCTTGACGAGCCTTTAGGTGCTCTTGACTTAAAGCTTAGAAAGGAAATGCAAAGAGAACTTAAGAAAATACAAAAGGAAGTAGGAATTACATTTATTTTTGTAACCCATGATCAGGAAGAAGCATTAACTATGTCTGATAAGATTGTAGTTATGAAAGACGGAGAAATTCAGCAGGCTGGTACTCCGACTGATATATATAATGAGCCTGTTAACAGGTATGTTGCTAACTTTATTGGCGAAAGCAATATTATTGAAGGTATTATGAGAGATGACTATAAGGTTGCGTTTAACGGCAAGCTTTTTGAATGTGTAGACTTTGGATTTGATAAAAATGAAAGAGTTGATGTAGTCATAAGACCGGAGGATATTGACATAGTGCCTGTAAGTGAAGGTAAGATAACAGGTAAGGTTAAGTCTGTACTATTTAAGGGTGTTCATTATGAAACCATAGTTGAAGTAAGATCCGGCACAAGCATTACGGTTAAAATGAGAGTTGACGATGTTGAACCGGAAGTTAATGAATCTGCTGATGAAGCAATGACAGCAAATGACTTTTATCTTGATATAAGTGATATTGAAGAGGAGCTTACAAGAGCTGATATTATTGCAAGGGCTAATGCACAGGCGTGGAAAACCTCTGATGAGAGTCAGCTTGTTTCAATAACAAAGGTAGATTATGAAATTTTACCTGAAAAGGGCAGTTATCCTGTTACTTTTTCTACATCAGCAGGTACTATGAAAACTGTTCAGGCTATAGTTGCTGATGAAAATAAGGTTGAAGCAACTGAATATGATGAGATTATATATGCTGTTAATATTTATAAGGATATTGATGATATTAAGGAAAGTATGGCTCTTGAAACTGATCTTAAAACATGGGCTAATGCACAGGCGTGGACAAAGGATGGCTCCGAAAGCATTGATATTAATGATGTAGAGTATAATTTTGACCCTGAAAATATTGTTCCGGGGACTTATTATATAACATTTAAAACTTTGGGTGCTGAGTACAAGATTGATACGACTGATAAATATGAGGTAGGGGACAGAGTAGGTCTTACGTTTACTCCCGATGATTTACACATTATGTCTAAGGGAGGATTCTGATATGAAAAATTTTAGAAGTATGGTATATCCATATATTATATGGTCGGCAGTTATGATTGTGATACCTATGCTTATGATTATAATGTATGCTTTTACCAAAGAGGGTAATTCTGTAATGAATATTCGCTTTACTCTTGATAATTTTGCTTATTTTTTTCAGGATAAGGTTTTTATTGATGTTTTAAAACGCTCTCTTATTATTGCGGTATTAACTACAATAATTTGTATACTTATTGGTTATCCTTCTGCTTATGTCATTGCTAAAATGAAGCCTAAGTCACAAATGGTAATGGTTCTTATGATTACTTTGCCGACATGGATTAATATGCTTGTAAGGACATATGCATGGAGAGGTATACTTGATAAAGGCGGATTGATTAATTCAATACTGGGTATGTTTGGCATTGGCCCTGTTAAGCTTCTTGAAACTACATTTGCCGTAGTTTTGGGTATGGTTTATAACTTTATACCATTTATGATTTTGCAGATTTACACTGCTTTAAGCAAAATGGACGAAAGTTACTTAGAGGCGGCAAATGATTTAGGTGCAAACAGGGTACAGGCATTTTTTAAAGTAACATTGCCTCTTTCGGTTCCGGGAATTATAAGCGGTATTACCCTTGTGTTTTTACCTGCGGTATCAAGTTTCTTTATTCCTAAGCTTTTGGGCGGCGGACAGTATGTACTGATAGGTAATGTTATTGAAACTCAGTTTTTGACTACGGGCAACTGGGGCTTTGGAAGCGCCATTTCCCTTATAATGGCTATAATAATTATAATAGCCATGTATATTGCAAGACGTATAGATAAGCGTATCTCAGTAAAAGGAGGTAATGCTTAATGAATAATAAAAAGGAAAGACATATATTTTCAAGGCTGCTCATAGGGCTGATAATGTTTTTTTTCTATCTGCCTATTGTTTATACAGTGATTTTCTCTTTTAATTCCTCAAAATCACTGAGTAAGTTCAGCGGGTTTTCACTGCAGTGGTATGAAAAGCTGTTTAACAATTCGGATATGATGGATTCAATATTTTATACGATTATCATTGCTGTTTTGGCTACGGTTATTTCAACCATAGCCGGTACAATCACTGCAATAGGTCTGTCAAAGTCCAACAGGGTTTTAAGGGGAATAGTTGAACAGGTAAATGATTTGCCTATTATGAATCCTGATATTGTAACTGCAATAGGACTGCTGATGTTTTTCAGTTCTCTTGCAATTAAAAAGGGATTTTTAACTCTTTTGCTTGCTCATATTATGTTTTGTATACCCTTTGTAATTTTAAGTGTACTGCCTAAGCTGAGATCTCTTGATCCTAATATTCTTGATGCAGCTCTTGATTTGGGCTGTACTCCAAGACAGGCGCTTACTAAAGTAATTGTGCCTCAGATTACATCCGGTATTATGGCAGGGGCATTAATTGCTTTTACAATGAGTTTTGACGATTTTGTTATTTCTTATTTTGTAACAGGCAATGGTGTAAATAATATTTCAATTATGATTTATACTATGGCTAAGAGAGTTAATCCTACCATTAATGCTGTTTCTGCATTGATTATTTTTATAATTACAGTATTTTTAATTATTGCCAATATGGCACCGATTATAAAAGAAAAAAGAATAAAAAAGGAGAAATTGAGTAAATGAAAAAATTAATTGCTTTATTATTGGGCTCTGCTTTGGTTTTGACAGGCTGCGGAGGTTCAGGTGCAACAAGTGAAGAGGCTGCTGCAAAGTATGGTTCAGCTGCTTTGAAGTTTTACAACTGGGGTGAATACATTGGCGACGATGTTATTTCCAACTTTGAAAAGGAATATGGCGTTGATGTAATATCTGAATATTTTGATTCAAATGAAGCGATGTATACAAAGCTTCAGGCAGGAGATACCTATGATGTTCTTGTGCCTTCCGACTATATGATTGAAAGACTTATTAATGAAGATATGTTGCAGCCTATTGACAAGAGTGTTGTTACAAATTTAGGAAATCTTGCAGAAGGTGTTAAAAACCTTGATTATGATCCTGACAATACGTACTCTGTGCCTTATTTTTGGGGTAATGTCGGTCTTGTATATAACAAGAACAATGTTTCAAAAGAGGATTTGGAAAATGAAGGCTACAATATACTTAAAAATCAGAAGTATAAGGGAAGCATTTATATTTATGACTCTCAGAGGGACGCCTTTATGGTAGCGTTAAAGGCTCTTGGCTATTCTATGAATACTGAAAATGAAGATGAAATAAATGATGCTTACGAGTGGTTAAAGGAAGTAAATAATACTATGGAGCCATCTTATGTAACCGACGAGGTTATTGACGCCATGGCAAACGGCAATAAGGATATTGCTGTTGTATATAGCGGTGATGCTGCTTATATTTTATCGCAGAATGAAGATATGGGTTTCTTTGCACCTAACGAGGGTACAAACCTTTGGAGTGATTCTATGGTTATTCCAAAGAATGCTGAAAATCCAAAACTTGCAAATGAGTTTATTAATTATATTTTAACTTATGACCCCTCTTATTCAAATTCCTCTGCTGTAGGATATGCATCATCAAATGCTGAAGTTCTTGATGAAATGTCAAGTGAGGGCGGAGAGTATTTTGAAAATGAGGCTTATCTTCCAAGAGTGGGATATGAAAAGGATGAAATTTTTAAGGATAATGAAGTACTTAGAGTTAAGCTGTCTGAGCTTTGGGATAAGGTAAAAGCTGAGTAAATCATTGCATATTATGTTAGTTATTTGGTCAATGGTTTTATATATTTTTAAGTTTATTTTTTGATATAAGCAGAATTTTATGTGTTAGGGCGGAGCTATTAACAGCTCCGCCCTAAAAATATTACTTTATTTCATTTATAATTGTTTCTGCAATTTCAAAAATATCTGAACTGCAGTTATCATTAAGTGTTATAAATATGACTACATTTCCTTTGACAAATGTCAGAAAATCTTCTTTTTCCTTACCTGAAATTAAGGCAATATCCGTTATATCGTTAAGCCGGTCTGTTGAAACATAAAAGCATGAGCTCGTCTCCAGGTAATTATTAAGGAGCGTTATTGCATCCTTATAACTTCTGCAGCAATAATGACTTATTTCTAACTGACTTTCCTTACTTTCATTTAAATAAAGGGTATCTGTAAAGCTTAACTTATCAGCCGATATATAGGCTCTGTCTCTGTGGTATTCATTTAGTGTATAATTATTATATAACATAAGATTATTATTGCAAGTTTTCTTTTGCAGACCGTATTTAATTAAGGCATTATCAGGTATATGATTAGTGTTAAGCCTCAAAAGCATATCAGCTTTTAAAGACATATCAAATTCTAATATATCGGTTTGAGCTGTAATACAGCAAGACTCAATTCCTGTTGGAGCCTGTGTGCAGAGTCTTTCCCGATAAAATTTACCTGCATAAGGAGGTGCAGGCATTTTATTGGGAGGGACTGTGGCCGGGTCTGCAAAATCCATACCGGACGGAAGCAATGCTTCTTTTGTATCGGCAGCGGCAGGAATAGTCCAGGGGTCTATACCGCTGTCAATCTTTAGGCAGCTGTCAGTTATTGCCGGTGCGGGCGTACCTGTTGACGAGCATACCGCATGGTATCTGAATACACCGGGCACGGCACTGCTTTTAAAGGGCACAGCCCAGTCACTTCCTCCTATAGATATAATTTCATTGCATGTAAAGCCTTTTGTAAAAGGATATGTATCAGAAAGATAAAGTATATTTATTTTTATACCTAAAAGGCTCAGGAAAAAGGAATTGATACTTGCGCAGTCGTTACAGTTTACCTTAAGCAGATTATTTGAAGAAGCTTTTGCCATATCGCTTATAAACAGGGCAGGATTAAATATTGTTTTTTTAGGTGTTGAATTAAGATTAAAGGAGCTGTAGCTTGAGTCTCCCGTATAAGTGAAAAAGTAATTGTTTATATATTTTGCTGTTTCGTCACATATTTTATTGTCTTGTAAAATTCCTTTTCCGCTTCCAAAATAAGAGCAAATATAGTCTAATGCTGTTACCCATGGAGTAGAGCGGGATGTCATATCATTTACAGACCATGGGGAGTTTAAAGGTACATGGGGGATTGTATATATTGTATGACCTGTAGACTGTATTTCTATCCAGTCGGTGCTGTCTTGTGCTTTATATTTCCAATCAAGAATACAGTAGAATTTGCCTATATTGTTTTCTGCTATTTTATTTTTACTGAATTTCAGTTTAAAAGTTCCGCCTTGAATACTCTGTCCTGTAATACCAATAAGTTTTTCTTCGCTGTCGCCTAAAATTGTATCAGCATTTGCAGAAGATTGGGCTTTAATGGTAATCCATTGGTTTTCAAGGTCATGAGGAAACTCATCAATGTTCACTTCTATTTCCAAATCACTGTTTACTTTATCTGAAACATAGCAAATTTCAGCATTATTACCTATGGTAATGTCGTATTCAGGAAATGATAAAGGTATTTTGTAATCAAATCTTAAGTTTAATGCAGTGTTTATTGATTTAGCCGTATCTGTGTTGAAAAGAACTGATTTAATCCTCATAATGTCACCTCCAAATAAAAGTGCAGAATTAAAAAATAATTCTGCACATATTTTGTAACTATTAATAGAAACTATTTGCTTGTAAATTATATGTAATTAAGATTCACGTCTTGAAATGACCCATTTTTTAAGTCCGCTTATTGGATCAGCAACAGTAAGCCTGACATCAATTTCCTTTGTATTTGTTAAATCAAGTTCAACAACTTCATTAGAGCTGATGTAAGAATTGAAAAGCGTTGTGCTTATCATTTCAGAGGCATACATAATATATAATTTTGGTGTAATCTGAAGATTGGCGGCATCTCCCTGACAAACACCGTTGCCGTCTTGTCCGCGGTACACAATAACAGGCTTTGAATTCTTGCATATACTTATATCTACCTTTTTGGCTGATTTGTTATAGCATGAAATTGTTCCGTCAACATTGACATCATCTCTTAATGATAAATGCTGATAATCACCTGTAATACTAAAGTCCCACTTAGAATTAAGCAGGCAGGAGCGTGTGGTTGTTCTCTCATTAGGTGAATAAGGAGTATTATGTTCACTTACGCCAACCTGCATTTCGATAGGGTAATAAAAAACATTGTAGGATGCATTGCCTGCTCCTGCTTCTGCAGAAGATAAACCGCCTAAGGGTATTTGCTGCCATGCTGTGGGGAAAATTTTGGTAAACATACCGTTAATTTCCGTATCCTGGTTAAAAACAACCATTGTCTGATCGTCAGGGGTTTCATTGTAAATAGTTATTTTGATGTCGTTGTTCATAAAATACCTCCTTATAAAAATATTATATATTAACTAACTTTTTTGTTAGTTAATATATAATATGATTTTAAAAATGGGATATGCTCTTTTATTAAAAAAACATTATTAAATTTGTAAAACATTAACAGAAAACAAGTATGCAGGTACCAAAGGACTTTTAATTAATGTCAATTATATTTGTAAAAGCAAGGGATATACCTGTGTCAATGAAAAAAACTACAGACTGTAATAAAATAACAGCCTGTAGTTTTAAAATGGGAAACTGCTTGTCTGAACAATTTATTCATACATTAAAAAATATTAAATTGTATTGTTATTCCAGGGATTTTTTTTGTACAATACCTGCTACCTTTTTCTTTATTCTTTGAAGAGCGTTGTCAATACTTTTTTCATCTTTTTGCATTAATACTGCAATTTGGGTATAGCTCCTTCCTCTTAAATAATAGACCAGAACTTCCTGTTCCATTTTGCTTAAATTTTTAAGAATTTCTCTTTCAAGAATTTTAAGGTTTTCTTTGCCTATAACCTCGTCTTCGGGGTTTCCTCCCGCTTTACTCAGAAAGTCCAAATAGGTATAATCCTCGTCATCATTTACAACCGGTCTGTCTATTGATATTGAGGTATTAAGAGGCATATGCTTTTGTCTGCTTGCGGCTTTTATTGCGCTTATTATCTGTCTGTTAATGCAAAGCTCTGCAAAGGATATAAAGCTGGCTTCCCTGTCAGGCTTATAATCCCGTATTGCCTTATAAAGACCTACCATTCCCTCCTGAATAACATCTTCTTTGTCTGCGCCGAATATGAAATACCCCCTTGTTTTTTTTCTTATCAGGCTTTTACACTTATAATTAATAAGGTAATCAAGGGCAAGATTGTCATTATTGTTTTGTACAAGGCTTACAAGCTCCTCGTAACCCATATTTGAATATTTTTCCACGTTTTCACCTCTTTCGTCTAAGCTGTTCTAAGAAATTGGCAGCTTCACTGTCAAGATTATCAATAAGCATATTGTTTTTAACGGGCTTATACTGGTGTATTTTTTCTGAAATGGCTTTATTGTTTGCCTTAACCGCAATATATAAATCCTTTGCAGACATTCTGAGAGCACCCTGACTCATTATAATTACCTGCTCAAGTCCGTCTGAGGTTGCAACTGTAACATTATAGTTCTTTTTAAGTTCATGAGTTGTTTTTTCTATGTATTGGTCTGCGGTTTCTGCTTCTTTGGTATAGACAACATAGATATCACCTTCTTTTGTAACCGAGCCGATACCGCCTTCAACCTTATAGGCATCAAATACAAGAATAAGGTTCATTTTGTGTATGCCCTGGTAATTGCATAGCTGCGTAATAAGATTGCTTTTTGCGGCCTCCAGATTATCCTTTGCAAGCTTTTTCAGCTCGTCCCAGGCAAATATTATGTTGTATCCGTCTACAAGAAGATAATCTTTACTGCTCATTTTAATGTTTCCTTTTGCGTAATATTAAATGTTTTAATTCAAATTAAATATAATTATAAATGATTTTTGTCATAATAACAATAGTTTTTTGCTTAAGATAAAGTGAAGATTTAATATATTTTGTTGAAAAAATAAATGGTTTATCTTATAATATATAAAAGAAGAGGTGATTATATGGGTATTTCTCATTGGATTGCGGAAGCTGCTGATATACCTGAGCTTGAACATATTATATATTTTATTTTAAAAATTGTTATGACGTTTTTTAGTGTGTTTATAGCTAATTTTTTTGTAAGGATTTCAAAGAAGGTTATATATAAAGGATTTTCAAAATTTTCAATTGAAAGACGTTCTGATACGGCAGCTTCCCTTATGGCAAGTATGATTAAATATATTATTTATTTTATAGTATTTTGTAATGTACTTGTAATGTGGGGTATAAATATCACATCAATACTGGCTCTTGGCGGTGCAGTATCTGTTGCCGTAGGCTTAGGTGCGCAGGATATTGTCAAGGATATGATGGCAGGATTATTTATTATAACGGAGAATCAGTTTGGTGTAGGTGACATTGTAGAACTTAATGGTTTCAGCGGAACGGTAGAGTCAATAGGAATAAGAACTACACGTATAAGGAATGCAGATGGCAATGTGCACATTGTGCCTAACGGACAGATTTCAATAGTTACTAATATGAGTAAGGGTTTTAACAGAGCCATTGTGGATATAGCCGTTGCTTATGATGAGAATATTGACAGGGTATTTGGGGTTCTCAAGGATGAATTTGAGATAATATTTAACAGCAGGCTTATTGAAGGTATTATTGATGTACCACAGGTATGGGGAATTCATGAGCTTGCAGAGAGCGGAGTTGTAATAAGAGTTGCAGCAGACAGTGAAATTGGGGAGAACTGGAGAATAGAAAGGGAATTAAGAAAATTTATTTTAAAAAGATTTGATAAAGAAAAAATAGAAATACCGTTTACGCAAATTGTGGTACACAGTAAGGAGGATTAATGTGGATATTCAAATAGGCGATATTGTTACAATGAAAAAACAGCATCCGTGCGGGTCTAAAACATGGAAAATACTGAGAATAGGTGCTGATTTCAGAATGGAGTGCTGCGGCTGCGGCCATATAGTTATGGTGCCAAGGGTTAAGGCTGAAAAAAATATTAAAAATATCGAAAGAGTTGAGAAATAGCCGTTGTTTTAGTTGAATTAAAATGAAAAATATGTTAGTATTAATGTAAGTAGAAAATGGAGGTAAGCTAAAATGAGTTACAAAAAAGAATTTATTAAGTTTATGTGTGAAGCAGGAGTTTTAACTTTTGGTGAGTTTACACTTAAAAGCGGCAGAAAGGCTCCTTACTTTATAAATACCGGTAATTATAAAACAGGTGAGCATATAGCAAAGCTGGGTAAATTTTATGCTGAATGCATTAAGGAAAATAATATTGAGGCAGATGTTTTCTTCGGACCTGCCTATAAGGGTATTCCTCTTGCTGTTTCTGCCGCAATTGCTCTTTATGAGGAAACAGGAAAATCCGTTAACTATGCTTTTAACAGAAAGGAAGCAAAGGACCACGGCGAAGGCGGTGTTATTGTCGGTCATAAGTTTAGGGATGGGGACAGAGTTGCTGTTATTGAGGATGTAATCACAGCAGGTACAGCAATAAGAGAAACTTTACCTATTCTTAAAAATGCTGCAGATACAGAGGTTGAGTGTGTTATCATTTCTGTTGACAGAATGGAGAAGGGCAAGGGAGAAAAGTCGGCTGTTCAGGAGGTTTATGACGAATTTGGAATTAAGGTTTATCCTATTGTAACAGTGTGTGATATTATTGAATGTATTGAGGATGGCACAATTGAAGGCAAGGAATACCTTGACGCAATGAAGGAATACAGAAAGAATTACGGTATTTAGCTTTGTTATAAATTTGTAAATATTTGTTATTTGCATAATTATACCGGCTTTGATATAATTAAATTACCATAAAATACGAGAGGTGTGAAAATATGAAGAAAATACTAAGCATTTTATTAGCATTAACAATGCTGATTTCAGCATTAGCCTTTTCGGCAACAGCATATGCGGTTGAGTATGTGTCTGTTTATCTGAATGATAAAGCTGTCGACTTTCCGTCAACTGATGCAAGACCGCAGATTATTAATAACAGAACCTATGTTCCCGTAAGAAAGACTTGCGAGGCTCTCGGTCTTGAAATTGACTGGAACTCTAAAACCGAAACAATGACTTTGACCAGGGATGGCGTGACCATTGCACATACTATGCGTTCCAAGATTGTATATGTTAACGGAGAAGCAGTTACATTTGATACTGCATCTATTAATGCAAACAACAGAATACTTATGCCTATAAGAATGATTGCTGAATCTGTTGGTGCAACCGTTACATGGGATGATCCTACAAGAAGCGTACATATTACAACCAAGTCAGACAGCAATAATGTATCAAACGCTGTGGTAAACAGTATTTCTGCTTCCAATACTGCCGTTGCAAAGGATACGGAAATTATAATTACTGCTGTGTGCAGCAAGGAAACCACTTCTGTAAAGTTTGTAAGAACAACTGACAATTCAAATATAGGTTCAGTATCTAAGTATACTGAAAATGATGACGGAACAAGAAGCTTTGTTACGGAATATAAATGTGAGAATTCTGCTGATTCAGACTCAATTGTTACTATTCAGGCTGTTCCGGGTATAGGCAACAGTTATAATGAAACAATGTCTGCAGCTAAGAGCGTCAGTGTTATGATTTCAGGTGAAAAAACTGAAACTACCACTGAAGATGCTTCAGACTCAGACAGCAGTGATTATAAATCCGACAATATGATAAGCTGTAAGCTTACAAGTGACGAAATTAAGACTGATGACTATGCTAAGTTTAAGGTTAAGACAACTTCAAAGGTTAAGAAGGTTAAGCTTACAACCAATGCAAACAGTCAGTCAGCCGTTATATCAAGTTATGATGAGGATGATGACGGTGACAGAACATTTAACGGTAAGCTTCAAATGACCAAAGAAGGTAACTGGAAGGTTTATGTAACTCTTTATGTATCAGGTGATTATGAAGAAGACTCAGAAACTTTTAGCGTAAATGTTGATGATAATAACAAGTCTTCAAGCAGTTCCGATGATCTTGAAATTATTGAAATGTGGACAAATAATGATTATGGCTATAAGGGCTATGACACTACATTATATGTTAAGACAAGTACTGATGTTGACTATCTTGAGATTTTAACCGAGGATCAGGATGAAGGTGAGGGTGTAAGAACTCATTCAACTGCTGAAAAGAAGAAGAATTATTATTACTGGGAATTTAGTTTTACAGTTAAGCATACAGGTGATATGAAGTTTAGGCTTTTAGCATTTAATGAAGATGGTGAATCTGTATCCGACACATTCAGACTTGAGGGACGTTCAGTAAGTAAGTCTGAGCCTGCCGTGCTCGAAATTGAACAGAAGACCAACTCACTTATTGAGGGAGAAGAAGCTCAGTTTAATATTACAACTACAGGCTGTGTAAACAGAATAAGAATTACAAGGGGTACTTCAAGCTCAGTTTATGATGAAAAGGTTTCTTCAACATCTTCAACTGATAAGACTCATAAGGTTACATTTGAGGTTGATGATATAGATGCAGACTATTATGTGACAGCTTATGATGACGATGATTATGACCGTATGAAGTTTAAGCTTAGCGGTGATGTTGAGGAAGAAATTGAAATCAGAGATGTTGATATTGAAGATGATACAGTTGA
Organism: Clostridia bacterium; assembly: GCA_030524425.1. Lineage (GTDB taxonomy): Bacteria > Bacillota > Clostridia > Lachnospirales > CAG-274 > Gallispira. The sequence continues at coordinate 48,404 of JAUNGN010000013.1, forward strand.
TGAAGATGAAGATATTAAAATAACTGTAACAACGTCTAACAGTGCTGTTAAGGTATGGGTTGAGGATGCAAGAGGAGAAAATAAGCTTTCTAAGGTTTATAAGACTCCTGATGATGAGGACGGAAATGACCTTATTTGGGAAATTGAATTTTCACCTATAGAGGATGGCAGAAAGAAATTTGTGGTTATTGCACAGGATGATAATAAGAAAGAGGATAGTTATACCTTTGGACCTATTACTATAAAATAATCATAATATATTTGGGGCTTCTGAAATATCAGAAGTCCCTTTTTTTATTGACAATGAATGTTATTGAAATTAAAATATAAGGGATTGGAGCTGAGAGTTTTGAAAAATGTAGTTTTATTCGATTTAGACGGCACTTTGGTAAATTCATTAAATGATCTTTGTGATTCTGCAAATTATATGCTTGATAAGCTTGGATTTCCAAGACGCAGCCTTGATGAAGTGAGATGTTTTGTAGGAAATGGTATAGATATGCTTGTAAGAAGAGCTGTAGGAAATAATGAATTTGATTTTGATAAAGCAATGAAGTATTACAGAGAATATTACAACAAAAATCTTTGTAATAAGACAAGACCTTATGAAGGAATTGAAAGGGCTGTAGCTGTCCTTAGAGAAAATGGATTTAAGCTGGGAGTTGTTACAAATAAGGCACAGTGGGCTGCCGAAAAAATTGTAAAATATTATTTTAATGACAGCTTTGATGCAATTGCAGGTGCGGATTTATCAAAAAGGAAAAAGAAGCCCCATAGTGATGCTGTGGATTTAGCTCTTGAAATAATAGGGGCTGAAAGAAAATCTGCTGTTTTTGTAGGTGATTCCGAGGTTGATATAGCTACTGCTGAAAATATTGGTATGGATTTTATTGGTGTTGCGTGGGGCTTTAGAAATGAAGAAATTTTTGCCCATGTAAAGCATTTTGTTAGAACTTCGGAGCAGTTAGTAAGTTTGTGTTGCAATTTTAAGTAAATGAGTTTATAATGATAAATAATAAAAGGTGTATTTAATATATACATAATAAATAAAAAAGCAGAGGTGCTATGATATGGATAATTTAAAGGTTGTTATACTTGCGGCAGGTCAGGGTACAAGAATGAAATCTGACGTGCCTAAGGTGTTACACAGAGTTTTAGATAAAACTATGGTAGGCTATGTTATTGAGGCTTCTCAAGAGGCCGGGGCAAAGGAAATTTGTGTTGTTGTAGGTCATCAGTCTGCTATGGTTAAAAATACCGTTAAAGATTTGTACGATAATATAAGTTTTGCTGTTCAGAAGGAACAATTAGGTACAGGTCATGCTGTAATGCAGGCAGGAGATTTCATTAAGGAGGGCAATATTTTAGTTCTCTGTGGTGATACTCCCCTCATTACTGCCGAAACTATTGGTAAGCTTTGTGATTTACACGAAAATGAAGGTAATAATGTAACAGTTGTGTCAATGGTTGTGGATAACCCTGCAGGTTATGGCAGAATTATAAGGGAAAATGACAGCTTTTCAAGGATTGTTGAGCAGAAGGATACCAACGAGGAAGAAGCTAAGGTTAATGAAGTAAATACAGGTGTATATATCTTTAAGGCAGAGGCTTTGAATAAGGCATTTGAAAAGCTTGGAAACAACAATTCCCAGGGAGAATATTATTTGACCGATACTCTTGAAATTATTAAAAATGAAGGCGGTAAGGTTGGTATTATGGTGGCTGAGGATGATAAGGAGTTTATGGGTGTAAATTCTAAGCTTCATTTATCACAGGCTATTGCTGCAATGAGAGACAGAATTAATACTAAGCTTATGATTGAGGGTGTCACTATTACAGATCCTTCAAGTACTTATATCGGTAAAGATGTTAAGATTGCACCTGATACAATTATTTATCCCGGCTGTATGTTTGAAGGCAGGACTGTTATAGGCAAGAGCTGTATACTGGGTCCTAATACCAGAATTACATCTTCTGAAATTGATGACTGCGTTACCATTCAAATGAGTGTTCTTGCAGATGCCAAGGTTAAGAGCTTTACAACAGTAGGTCCCTTTGCTTATTTAAGACCTAACAGCTGTATAGGTGAGCATTGCAGAATAGGTGATTTTGTTGAAATCAAGAATTCCAATATTGATGACGGTACTAAGGTAAGTCACTTGACTTATGTTGGTGATTCTGATGTAGGAAAGTGTGTAAACTTTGGCTGCGGTACTGTTACTGTTAATTATGATGGTAAAAATAAGTATAGATGTAAGATTGGTGATGAGGTATTTATTGGCTGCAATACAAATCTTGTTGCACCTGTTGAGGTGGCTGACAGGGCATATACTGCTGCAGGCTCAACTATTACTAAGAATGTTCCTTCTGACAGTCTTGCTATTGCAAGAAACAGACAGGAAAATAAAGAAGGCTGGAGAAAGAAAGTTAATAAATAAATTCTGCTTATATAAGCTGTATTTTGCGTAAAAGTATAAAAATTCCCTTATTCGAAATAACATTATCGGATAAGGGAATTTTTTACAGCAACATATTAATAATTTTTGATATGGATATTTCTGAAATAAAGCCGCTGATTTCGTTTTCAAATATAGCATCAGTGAAAAGTTGGTTTAAATCCTTGTAATCGTTGTGGGACAAAGAGCCGTTGTTGTGTATTTTTTCTAATTTATTAGACAAAAGCGTTTCTTTTCGGTAGGCTTTGTCGGTTTTATCTATGTATCGGTTTTCCTGTAAAAAACAATATAGTGCGTTTATAAAATTTTCTGTGTTTATCATAATTTTTTCAGCTCATTTTTAATAAAAAAATAAATGTCAAGAAAAAATACTTGACAATCCCTTTTGATTGTGGTATGATATTTGAGGTGTAAGGGAAAAGTACTTTACACCAAAGTATATAAGCACTTGAATTGAGAGGTGCAATATGGATAAAATTTATTACATTACTCTTTTACTTGATTTTTATGGTGAGTTACTTACCTGTAAGCAAAGGTCGGTTATGTCAAGCTATTACTTTGATGATTATTCATTAAATGAAATAGCGGAGGAACATTCCATAACAAGGCAGGCTGTTCAGGATATGATTAAAAGAACAGAAAAACTTCTTAAACAGTATGAACAGAAGCTTATGCTTGTGGACAAATACCTTAAGCGTAAGGAAAAGGTTGAAAATATTGTTAAAGAACTGGACAGATTAATTGGTGAGGGTAATGAAGAATTGCTTCATGTAAAGAGTTTGGTTGACCGTATTTTGGATTAGGAGGCTTATATGGCTTTTGAAAGTTTATCAAACAAGCTTCAACAGGTTTTCTCAAACCTTAAGGGCAAGGGCAAGCTGACGGAAAAGGATGTTAAAGCTGCCATGCGTGAGGTAAAGTTAGCTTTGCTTGAGGCTGATGTAAATTTTAAAATAGTTAAGGATTTTATAAATAAGGTTAGTGAAAAGGCTGTCGGTGAGGATGTTCTTACAGGTCTTAACCCTGCACAGCAGGTTATTAAGTTTGTTAATGACGGACTTGTTGAGCTTATGGGAAGCTCACAGTCAAAGCTGACTTTCAGTTCAAAATCTCCTACTATTTATATGATGGTTGGCTTGCAGGGTGCAGGTAAGACCACTACTGTCGGTAAGCTTGCCGGTCAGCTGAGAAAGCAGGGTAAAAAACCTCTCTTGGCTGCCTGTGATGTTTACAGACCTGCTGCTATTAAACAGCTTCAGGTTGTAGGCTCAACCTATAACATTCCGGTCTTTGAAATGGGTGAGGGTAATCCTGTTGAAATTTCTAAAAAGGCCATTGAATATGCAAATAGCAATGGACATGACATTGTTATTATAGATACTGCCGGCAGACTTCATATTGATGAAGAACTTATGGATGAGCTTGTTAATATTAAGAATGAAGTAAGGCCTCAGGAAATACTCCTTGTTATTGATGCTATGACAGGTCAGGATGCAGTAAATGTTGCTGAAACCTTTAATGACCGTTTGGGTGTTGATGGTGTTATCATTACCAAAATGGATGGTGATACAAGGGGCGGTGCTGCTCTTTCTGTAAGAGCAGTAACAGGAAAGCCTATTAAATACGTTGGTATGGGTGAAAAAATGGAGGATTTGGAGCCGTTTTACCCTGACAGAATGGCATCCCGTATTTTAGGTATGGGTGATGTGCTTAGTCTTATTGAAAAGGCACAGCAGGCCTATGATGAAAATCAGGCAAGAGAGCTTGAAAAGAAAATGAGAACTCTTGATTTCAATCTTGAGGATTTCTTAAATCAGCTCCAGCAGATTAAAAAAATGGGTCCCCTTAAGGACTTGTTAAAAATGATGCCAGGTGTTGGCGGCAAGGTCAATATTGATGATTTAAATATTGATGACAATGCTACAAAGCACATTGAGGCTATTATTCAGTCAATGACCAAAAAGGAAAGACAAAATCCCGATATTTTAAATGGCCCTCGCAAGAGAAGAATTGCTAAAGGGTCAGGTACATCTATTCAGGAAATAAACAAGCTTTTAAAGCAGTTTGAAGAAATGAAGAAGATGATGAAAATGATGAACGGTTTTGCTAAAGGCAAGAAAGGCTTTGGCATACCGGGAGGTCTTGGAGGAGGCAAAATTAAGTTTCCGTTTTAATGCTTATTACTTTTTAATAAGATAAAGATAAAAATTACCAAGGAGGTGAATGTAAAGTGGTAAAGATTAGATTAACTAGATTAGGTGCTAAGAAGAGCCCTTTCTATAGAATTGTTGTTGCTGATTCAAGAAATGCAAGAGGTGGTAAGGCTATCGCTCAGTTAGGTTACTACGACCCATGTAAGGATCCTATTGAATTAAAGGTTAATGTTGAAGAAGCAAAGAAGTGGTTAAGCAATGGTGCTCAGCCTACTGATACTGCTAAGGCTTTATTAAAGAAGGCCGGAGTTATTGAAGCATAATCAGGAGGTACTGCCATGAAGGAATTACTTGAAATACTTGCCAAGCATCTTGTGGATAATCCTGATGCAGTTGTAGTTAATGAAAGAATGGACGAGGATGCTCTTATTCTTGAATTAACGGTTGCACCTGATGACATCGGTAAGGTTATTGGTAAGCAGGGTAGGATAGCTAAGGCTATCAGAACCTTTATTAAGTCTGCTGCAGGTCGTGAAGACAAGAAGGTAGTAGTTAAAATCATGTAATAAACTTGGGTGTTGTATTGTTTTATACAACACCTTTTTTCTATTAATTTGAGGTAATGTATATGGAAAATTATTTTGTTATTGGTAATATAGTAAATACCCAGGGAATTAAGGGCGAAGTGAGAGTAATGCCTGCTGTTGACGATGTTTCCAGATTTGAGCTTTTAGACCATATTTTTGTTGACAGAAAGGGCAATATTAAGGAATACGAGGTTGAAAATGTAAGATTTCACAAGCAGTTTGTACTTTTAAAGCTAAAAGATGTTGATGATATGACAACTGCAGAAACATTGAAGGGCACTGTTGTAAAGATTACAGAGGATATGGCTGTACCTTGTGAAGAAGACGAATATTATATAAGGGACCTTTACGATATGGAGGTTATAACTGTTGAGGGCGAAAGACTGGGCATTATTACTGATGTAATTTTTACGGGAGCTAATGATGTTTATGCTGTTAAGAATGAAGAGGGAAAGGAAATACTTATTCCTGCGATTAAAGACTGTATTATAAAGGTTGACATTGAAAACAATACTATGACTGTTAAGCTTCTGGAGGGCTTGAGATAATGAAATTTTATGTTTTGACCCTTTTTCCGGATATGATTATGGACGGGCTTAATCATTCTATAATCAAGAGAGCCTGTGATGATGGAGCAATATGTATAGAAGCTATAGATATTAGGGATTTTTCAAACAATAAGCACAGACATGTTGATGATTATCCTTACGGCGGAGGTGCAGGTATGGTTATGCAGCCTCAGCCTATATATGATGCTTATATGAGTATTAAGCCTAAGCTTAGTGAAAATTGCCCTGTTGTGTATATGACTCCTCAGGGGAAAACCTTCAAGCAGGAAAAGGCTCAAAGTCTTTCTGAATTGGAGGATGTGGTTATACTTTGCGGGCATTATGAGGGGGTTGATGAAAGGGTAATTGAAGAAATTGTAACCGATGAAATTTCAATAGGTGATTTTGTGCTGACAGGCGGTGAACTTGCTGCTATGACTGTTATTGATGCTGTTGCAAGGCTTATTCCGGGAGTGCTTAATAAGGAGGAAAGCTTTCAGGAGGAAAGCTTTTCGAATAACCTTTTGGAGTATCCTCAGTATACAAGGCCTCCTGAATTTATGGGCAGAAAAGTGCCTGATATTTTGTTAAGCGGACATCATAAGAATATAGAGAAATGGCGAAGGGAAAAGTCCCTTGAAAGAACATATTTAAAAAGACCTGAGCTTATTGAAAAAGCAGGGCTTACGGATGAGGAATGGGAGTTTTTGAAGAGGGTTAAAAGTTAATAATTCAAAAGTGTGTTTGCATCTAAAGAAAGTGTTCAGCATAGGGGACTGTCCCCTATGCTGTTCCTGTAAACAATAATTTACAAAAAAATTATCTAAAATGATTGAAAATTATCGCCTTTTGGTTTACAATTACTATATGTTAGTATGTACATTGATAAAGGAGGCTGAACATATGTATTCAGTAAGTTTAAGTCAGATTGCAAAAGAATTTAACCTTAAGAATTTAACGGAAGAAATTGATATAAATAATATAAATATAGAAACTGCAGGTGTAAATCGTCCTGCAATACAGCTTGCGGGATTTTTTGAATATTTTGACAGCGAGAGAATACAGGTAATAGGATTAGTTGAGTACAGCTATTTATCAAAGCTTACTCCTGAATTCAGGCAGGAAACTCTTGAAAAGCTTTTCCAGTATGATATGCCTGCCGTAATTATTTCAAGAGGACTTACACCACATCCTGAAATGATGTTTTATGCAAAGGAAAAGCATATTCCCATATTACAGACAGAGGATACAACCTCAGAGTTTACAAGCGAGCTTTTAAAGTGGTTAAAGATGGAGCTTGCCCCAAGAACTACACTGCACGGTGTACTTGTGGATGTTTATGGTGAGGGCGTGCTTATTACAGGCGAAAGCGGTATTGGCAAGAGTGAGGCGGCTCTTGAGCTTGTTAAAAGAGGTCACAGACTGGTGGCTGATGATGCTGTTGAGATTAAGAAGGTATCTCACAATTCATTAATAGGCACCTGTCCTGAATTAATAAGGTACTTCATTGAGGTTAGAGGTATTGGTATTATTAATGTAAAGCAGATGTTTGGTGTTCAGTCTGTTAAGGACAGTCAGGAAATTGACCTTATTATTAAGCTTGAATACTGGGAAAAGGGTAAGGTGTATGACAGACTTGGTATAAAAGAGGAATATATGGACATTTTAGGTAATAAAGTAATATGCCACTCCATTCCGGTAAGACCGGGCAGAAACCTTGCCATAATATGTGAATCTGCAGCAGTAAACTGTCGTCAGAAGAAAATGGGCTATAATGCGGCGCAGGCTCTTAATGATGCAATTATGAACAGTGCAATGAAGGGTTGATGATTATGTATTATTTAGGTATAGATTTAGGCGGAACAAATATTTCAGTTGGTATTGTTGATGAAAACGGCAATATTCTTGTTAAGACTTCTACTCCAACTATGAATGGCAGAGATTCATCAGATATCATTGATGATATGGCAGATCTTTGTAATAAGCTTATAAAGGAGTTCAGATTAGAAGTAAAGGATATTGAATCAATAGGTGTTGGTATGCCCGGTATGATGGATAAGGAGAAAGGTATATCAATTTATGCAAATAATTTAAACTTTTACAATGTAAATGTGGTTGAGGAAATGAAAAAGAGAATTGATTTGCCATGTTACATTGAAAACGATGCAAACTGTGCAGCAATAGGAGAAAATGTTTGCGGGGTTGCATACGGCAGCAGAAATCTTATATACATTACTATTGGAACAGGTGTTGGTGCAGGCATAATTATAAATGGCAAGGTTTTTGACGGTTCCTTTGGCGGAGGCGGAGAGGCAGGGCATATGGTAATTGTTGCTAACGGCGAAGAGTGTACCTGCGGCAGAAAGGGATGCTGGGAGGCTTATGCCTCTGCTTCAGCCTTAAGACGTGAGGGCAGAATTGCTGCCGCAAAATATCCTAACAGCAAAATTTATGACCTTGTGGACGGCAACATTAAGCTAATTGATGCAAAGACCGTGTTTGATGCAGCAGATTTAGGTGATGAGGTTGCTTTAGGAATAATTGATATGTATATTAAATACCTTGCTATTGGTCTTGTAAACCTTGTGAATATATTCCAGCCTGAGGCTATTATTATTGGCGGCGGAGTATGTGCACAGGGGGATAAGGTTATTAAGCCTCTGACTAAAATTTTAAATGAAAGAGTTTATGGCGGCGACCTTAAGACTAAGATTTGCGTAGCAACTCTTGGAAATGATGCAGGTATTGTTGGTGCTGCTATGTTAGGTAAAATAAACAGAGAGGAAATCTGATAATGAATATTATTGAAGATTTAAGAGTTTTAGCCGGTGATAACAATGTAATTGAAAACGAGCCTATGAGTAAGCATACTACATTTAGAATAGGCGGTAAGGCCGATGTGTTTATTACGCCTGACAGTGACAAGAGTCTTTTTGCCTGTGTTGAGTATGTAAAGAACAGAAATATTCCTTACTATATTATTGGTAATGGCAGTAATCTTCTTGTAAGGGATAATGGATTCAGAGGTGTAATTATTCAGCTTTATAAAAACTTTTCGGATATTAAGGTTAAGGATAATATTATTACTGCCAAAGCAGGAGCACTTCTTTCTTCTGCGGCTAAAACAGCAATGAATAACTCTCTTTCAGGTATGGAGTGTTTAAGCGGTATACCGGGCACTATAGGCGGTGCAATATGTATGAATGCAGGTGCCTATGGCGGTGAAATGAAGGATATTGTAGTTGAAACAAAGGTTATAAATAATGGTAAGTTTGAAACCATAAGCAATGAGGATTCTGAATTTGGCTATAGAAAAAGCCGAATTATGGCTGAAAATATGATTGTGGTTGAAACTGTAATTAAGCTTGAAAAGGGCAGTAAGGAGGATATACAGGCTAAAATGAGTGAGCTTTTGGTGCAGAGAAATTCTAAACAGCCTGTGGAGCTTCCAAGTGCAGGCAGTACATTTAAAAGACCTGAGGGTTATTTTGCCGCAAAGTTAATTGATGACAGCGGTTTAAGAGGTTTTAGTGTAGGTCAGGCTCAGGTCAGTCCAAAACACTGTGGTTTTGTTGTAAATAACGGCGGATCAACGGCCAAAGAAGTAATTGAACTTATGGATAAGGTATCTCAGAAGGTATATGAAAAGTTTGGTGTTAAGTTAGAGCCTGAGGTAAGAATAATTGGAGAGTAACTTAAGATTAGGAGTGGTGTTATGAGGTGTGTAATTGTTACGGGCATGTCAGGTGCCGGTAAAAGTACGGTTTTAAAATTTTTAGAGGATGTAGGTTATTTTTGTGTGGATAATTTACCCCCTAGTCTTATACCTAAGTTTATAGACTTGTGTTCCACTCCAAACTCAAATATGAATAATGTTGCTATTGGTGTAGACATAAGAGGCGGAAGGCTTTTTGGTGATTTGTCAAACTTTTTGTCTGAGATTAAAAATGAGGATAACAAAAGTTTTGAAATACTTTATCTTGACAGTGAAAATGAGGTATTGCTGAAGAGATATAAGGAATCCAGACGTCAGCATCCCCTGAATTTAAAAGGTGAAAGGCTTATTGACGGTATTAAAAGTGAAAGACGCCAGCTTGAAAATATAAAAAAAATGGCGGATTATATTATTGATACTTCCCATATGCTTACAAGACAGTTAAGAACCCAGCTAAGTGAGATTTTTCTTGAGGAAAAGGAATTTGAAAGTCTTATGATAACTGTTCTGAGTTTCGGTTTTAAATATGGTATACCAAGTGATGCCGATTTGGTTTTTGATGTCAGATTTATTCCTAACCCATTTTATATTGATGAATTAAAGCCTTTGACCGGTAATGATGTAGCTGTCAGAGATTATGTTATGCAATGGGAGGAAGCCAAAATTTTTAGGGATAAATTAACTGATTTATGTGAATTTTTAATACCAAATTACATAAAAGAGGGTAAAAATCAGTTAGTTATTGCTATTGGATGCACAGGAGGAAAGCACAGAAGTGTCACTTTAGCCAATGAACTTTATAATAATTTAAAGAAAACAGGGCATAGTGTAATAATTGCCCATAGAGATATTGACAAAGACGCAAAGAGGTAGTATACTTTTAATGATGCGATTTTACTTAGTTATAATGTGCCTTTTGCAGTTTTTGAGGAGGTGTATTATGTCTTTTTCATCTGATGTAAAGACTGAATTACTCTCAAATATTAGTACAATTAACAGCAGGCATTGTAAAATGGCAGAGCTTACGGCAATTATCAATGTTTGTGGTTTTGTAAGTACAGATAGCTATGATGAATTCGTTGTTATACATAATGACAATATTGATATTTTGAATTTGACTGTTCAGCTTATATATGATATTTTTAATATTAAGACTTACTATGTCAATAATGAAATTGTTATAAGAGATAACGTACTTATTAATAGTATGATAAATGTTTTGGGTATTAAAGACAGTAATGATTTCAGCATTAATTCAGCCATTAATCCTGCTATTGTAGCAGGGAGCTGCTGTAAAAGAGCGTACATACGTATGGCTTTTGTATGCTGCGGTTCAGTTAATGATCCAAGCAAGCATTATCATTTGGAATTTACTGATAATGATTATGATCATTCTCAAAATCTTGTAGAGCTGATAAGTAATTTTGGAATTGAAATGAAGGTCGTTGAAAGAAAAAATCGTTTTGTTATATACTGTAAAGAGGCAGAGCAAATAGTTGATTTGCTCAATGTTATGTCTGCCTATAAGGCTTTGTTTGAATTTGAAAACCTTAGAGTTGTCAAGGAAGTAAGAAATAATATAAACAGAATTGTTAACTGCGAAACTGCTAATATTAACAAAATTGTCAGTACTTCTGTAAGGCAGATAGAGGACATTGAGTATATAATGGATAAAAAGAGCTTAAATTATTTGCCTGATAACCTTAGAGAAGTTGCTGAGGTAAGGTTAAAATATCCCGATGCAAGCCTTAAGGAGCTGGGAGAACATCTGACACCTAAAATAGGGAAATCAGGTGTTAATCATAGATTAAAAAAAATTCATGAAATTGCAGAAAATTTAAAGGGGGATCTTTAAAATGATTAAGAAGGAAATTACAGTTGGCTCAAGTATGATTGAAAGACCTATTCCAATGCTGGTACAGACTGCAGGAAGATATTCAAGCAGTCTTAAGCTTACAATGGAAAATAAGGAAATTAATCTTAAGAGTATTATGGGTGTTATTTCTATCGGTACTCTTACAGGCCATGATGTTACAATATATGCTGATGGTGCAGACGAAAGCGAAGCTATTGATGCTATTGTGGAATTTTTAAGCTAATTAATTTAACTTATCCTTGAAAATTACAAATAATTTTGCATTTTCTTGAGATAAATAAAACTATATTTTTTATATGGACTGAGAAGAAGAGGAGTAAATAATTACATTTCAAAGAGAGAGATATTCATAGGCTGAAAGATATCTTGATTTAAGGATTATTGAAGGTAGCTTCGGAGTCCCTGTGCTGAATAGAGTAGGTACAGCGTTTGCTGCGATAGGGCAAAAGAGTGCTCTCGTTATATGAGAGAATTAAGGTGGTACCACGGATATTTTCGTCCTTATATGGATGAAAGTATCCGTTTTTTAGTTTATTAAAATTAATCAGGAGGAAAGAAAAATGATGAAAGAAATGGCGAAAAGCTATGACCCTTCCATTGAAGACAGAATTTACCGAAACTGGCTTGACAAGGGGTATTTTCATGCAGAAGCAGACAAGAGTAAGGAGCCTTTTACAATAGTAATTCCGCCTCCAAATATTACAGGTCATCTTCATATGGGACACGCTTTGGACGAAACTATGCAGGATATTCTCATCCGCTGGAAGAGAATGCAGGGTTATAATGCTCTTTGGGTTCCGGGAACTGATCATGCTGCAATTTCAACAGAGGTTAAAATTGTTAATAAGATGCGTGAGGAAGGTCTTAATAAGGAAGATGTAGGCAGAGAAGGATTTTTAAAGAGAGCATGGGAATGGAAAGAGGAATATGGCGGAACTATTCTAAATCAGCTTAAAAAGCTTGGTTCTTCATGTGACTGGGAGAGAGAAAGATTTACAATGGATGAGGGTCTTTCTGATGCCGTACTTACAGTTTTCTGCAGACTTTATGAAAAAGGCTATATTTATCAGGGAGAAAAGCTTATTAACTGGTGTCCGGCCTGCCAGACTACAATTTCTGATGCAGAGGTTGAGCATGAGGACAAGCAGGGCGGATTCTGGCATATTAAATATCCTATTAAGGGTACAGACAGATTTCTTGAGTTTGCTACAACAAGACCTGAAACTATGTTAGGTGATACAGCTATTGCCGTTCATCCTGATGATGACAGATACAAGGATGTTGTGGGCAAGGTTTGTGTAGTTCCTTTTGTTGACAGAGAAATTCCTATTATTGCAGATACTTATGTTGATATGGAATTTGGTACAGGTGTTGTTAAGATTACTCCTGCCCATGACCCTAACGACTTTGAGGTTGGTGAAAGGCATAATTTACCTAAAATCAATATTTTAAATGATGACGGTACCATAAATGAAAACGGCGGCAAATTTGTCAGTATGGACAGATATGAGGCAAGAGCTCAGATTGTTAAGGAGCTTGATGAAATGGGTCTTTTCATTAAGAAAGAGGATATTAATCATGCTGTTGGTACTCATGACAGATGTCACAGTGTAATTGAGCCTCTTATTAAAAAGCAGTGGTTTGTAAAGATGGAGGAGCTTGCAAAGCCTGCCCTTGATGCTTACTATAAGGGTGACTTAAAATTTGTGCCTGACAGATTTGGCAAGATTTATACTCATTGGTTAGAGGATATTCACGATTGGTGTATTTCAAGACAGTTGTGGTGGGGTCACAGAATTCCTGCTTACTATTGCGATTGCGGTGAGGTTGTGGTATCAAAGACTGCTCCGACAGTTTGTCCTAAGTGCGGAGGTACTCATTTTGTACAGGATGAGGATTGCCTTGATACATGGTTTTCATCTGCCCTATGGCCTTTCTCTACTTTAGGATGGCCTGAAAAGACACCTGAGCTTGAGCACTTTTATCCTACAAGTGTACTTGTAACAGGTTATGATATTATTTTCTTCTGGGTTGTAAGAATGGTATTTTCAGCTATGGAGCAAATGGGCGAGGTTCCTTTTAAGACTGTTCTTATTCATGGACTTGTAAGAGACAGTCAGGGAAGAAAAATGAGTAAATCTCTTGGCAACGGTATTGACCCTCTTGAAATTATTAAGGAGGCAGGTGCTGATGCATTAAGACTTACTCTTATTACAGGCAATGCTCCCGGAAATGATATGAGATTTTATAATGAAAGAGTAGAAAACAGCAGAAACTTTGCCAATAAGCTGTGGAATGCTTCAAGATTTGTAATGATGCATATTGGTGACGGTGATCCTAAGTTTGATAAGGGCAGCTTAACGGCTGCTGACAGATGGATATTAAGCAAGGTTAATTCTCTTGCCAAGAATGTTACAGCTAATCTTGATGCTTATGAGCTTGGTATTGCAGTACAGAATGTATATGACTTTATATGGGATGAGTACTGTGACTGGTATATTGAAATGGTTAAGCCTAGATTATATAATCAGGAGGATCCGACAAGAGAGGCTGCTCTTTGGACATTAAAGACTGTTCTTATTAATGCTCTTAAACTTCTCCATCCATTTATGCCATTTGTTACAGAGGAGATTTTTACTTCAGTTCAGAGCGAAGAAGAAACAATTATGCTTTCCAAGTGGCCTGAATACAGTGAAGAATTTAACTTTGCCGATGATGAAAAGTCAATAGAGCTTATGAAGGAGGCAATTAAGTCTATCAGAAATATCAGGGCTGAAATGAATGTTGCTCCAAGCAAGAAGGCTAAGGTTATTGTTGTAAGTGACAATGCTGAGGTAAGAGATATATTTGAAAAGGGTAAGGTATTCTTTGCTCCTCTTGCCTATGCAAGTGAGGTTGACGTTCAGAGTGACAAGAGCGGTATAAGCGATGATGCGGTGTCTACTGCTATTCATAATGGTATGATTTATATGCCTTTTGCAGAGCTTGTGGATATTGCTAAGGAAAAAGAAAGACTTGCCAAGGAAAAGGAAAAGCTTATTAAGGAAGTTGAAAGAGTTGAAAAGAAGCTTTCTAATCAGGGCTTTGTTTCCAAGGCTCCTGAAAAGGTTATTAATGAAGAAAAGGCTAAACTTGAAAAGTATAGCTCAATGTTAAAGAGTGTTGAGGAACAGATTGCAAGATTAGGCTAAATTTAAAATCCCCGCTTTATTTGAGAGAGGGCACTGAAAAAGCATTGACTTTTTTGAATAAATAATTACAATATAAACAAAAATCCCAAAAGAAGAACTTTTCATGGCTTCTTTTGGGATTTTTTAGGGTCTATCCCAAAATTTGTGTAAACCTCTAAACTGATGTATAATAAAAATA
>JAUNGN010000004.1 GCA_030524425.1 Clostridia bacterium
CATGTGTTCAGCATAACTAATAAATCAATGTGTCCAGATTTCTGGGTACATATCACTTTTCAGCATTAATCCTCATCTTCGTAATCGTAGTCCTCATCATCCTCGTCCCACTCTTCCTCATCATCAAGGATTTCATCAATAGCAGCTATAACCGCTTCAAATTCCTCATCGGAATCAATGTTTCTAAGCTCAAAACCGTCCTCATTATCTGTTTCAGCATATTCATATACAAAGGACTCCTCGCCGTCCTCAGATACTAAGGCAATATACTCCTTACCCTCATATTCTTCAATTTCAAAGGTACCAATCACAATACACTTAACCTCTGTGTTATCTTCAAGCATAAGAGTCATATACTGATGATCGTGACCGCAGCAGCAATCCTCATCATGTTCATGTTCATGACCGCAGGCACAGTTCTTTTTTTCCATATCCTCCATTGTAAAACCTCCTTAAACAGGTTAATGAGAATTTTTCTCAAAAAACCGAATTAGTTCATTTTCTTGCTTAATCAAAAATAAAATAAGCATATTCTCAGGAAGTTTTTCACTTCCTGATATTGATTATAGCATTTAATGGTAAAAAATACAATTAAAATTATGTTAAGATTATTCATCACTATAGCTTTCACCGGAATTAAGCTCTTTATCCAGTTTTTTTCTTATTCCTCCATTAAATAATCTGACTATGCCATAGCATATAACTGACGCCGAAAAAAACATCAGAATAAAAACAATAATATTTTTTATATCCATTCCCATTGCAGTAAGCTTTAAAACATAAAGAACAATAAGAAATAATATAATAAAAACCGTAAACAAATATTTCACAATACTTTTCATTTTATCCCCAGCCTCAAAAATATAAAAAAAGCTGCGTCAATTAAGCAGCCTCTTTTATCAATAATTATTCATCCCAGTTATGATATACATTTTTAACATCATCATCTTCATCAAGCATATCAAGAAGCTTTGTCATCTTCTTAATATCCTCCTCATCGGTAAGCTCTGTATATGTCTGAGGAATCATTGAAATTTCAGCCTCCGCCATTTCAATGCCTGCACTTTCAAGAGCTTCCCTTACAGCAGAGAAATCCTCGGGAGCAGTTATAATCTCAAAACTGTCCTCCTCCTCGCTTATATCCTCCGCACCGGCTTCAATAGCAAGCATTTCAAGTTCTTCCCCATCAATATCATCATTCTTTTCAATAATAATCTGACCCTTTTCGTCAAACATAAAGCTTACACAGCCTGTAGTGCCCATATTACCGTTACCCTTGGTAAATGCACTTCTTACATTGGCAGCAGAACGGTTCTTGTTATCAGTAAGTACCTCAACAATAACAGCCACACCCTTTGGACCATAACCCTCATAGGTAATGGCTTCATAATTAACTGCCTCAAGGTTGCCTGCAGCTTTTTTTATACTTCTGTCAATAGTATCGTTAGGCATATTATTAGCCTTAGCCTTGGCAATAGCATCTCTGAGTCTTGAATTACTGTCAGGGTCAGGACCGCCTGCCTTTACAGCAACTGCAAGTTCTCTGCCGATTACGGTAAATATTTTACCCTTTGCAGCGTCATTCTTTTCCTTTTTGTGCTTAATATTGGCAAACTTGGAATGTCCACTCATATTACATAACCTCCGTTTATTTCTTTCTAAAAAATCACACTGTTAACATTGTATCATTATTTGATATATTTTGCAAGAATTATTTACTTTTACCCCTTTGTATATGAAAGCAGGTTATAAGCACAAGCCTTAACGGAACAACCTTACACAAAAGCATTGTCAGCCGGTTTGAAAAGCCGGGTATAATAACGGTTTTTCTCCAAAACATTCCTCTAAGAGCCTTTTTTGCCGCCTCCATACTGTCCAAAGGCTTTATTGCAAAGCTGACATTTGCCCTGTCATTAAAGCCCGTATCAACAGGTCCCGGACAGAATACGGAAATATGAACCCTAGACCTTCTTTGTCTCAGCTCCTCGTTTATTGCCGTTGTCAGCTTATATACATAAGCCTTTGTCGCATAATAAGTTGCCATTAGAGGTCCTGAGCCAAAGGAAGCAAGGGATGCCACATTTAATATATATCCCTTGTTTTTTCTGACAAAATCCCTTAAGTAAAGCTTAGTTAATATGTGAAGGGCAGAAATATTCAGGTCGATCATATTAAGCTCATTTTTTAAGTCAGAATAGTAAAATTCACCCCATGCGCCAAAACCTGCATTGTTTATTAAAATATCAATATTTTTTGCAATTGAGTGAAGCTTGTAACAATTTTTTCTTATACTTAAATCCATTGGAATAATCGTTACCTGTGTGCTTATTCCTTCTGCCGCCTTTTTAAGTTCCGCTTCATTTCTTGCCACTAATATAAGATTGAAGCCCTTTTCCGCCAGCAGCACAGCCATATCTCTGCCCATACCGCTGCTTGCTCCCGTTATTAATGCAGTTGCCATTACTATTCCCCCTTAATATATTTCAAAAGTACTTCCTTTAAATTATTACAAGGCTCCTTCATTACATAATCAAGCGCCTTATCTAAAGCCTGACCTATTGCTTTTCCTCTTATACCCTCTTTTATTAAATCATCACCTTTAAGATTAAGCTCTTTAAGGGTACAGCAGTCATTTTCAACTGCCTTAAACATTTCAAGCTCCCTGTTCATAGAACTGTTTTTTACTGCCCCCATTACTTCAATAAGACTGTAAACATTTTCTCCTGCAAGGTTTTTAAGCTTTCTTACGGAATACAAATCCGTAATTTCATAGTCAGCATATTTTACAATAGCGGTAACAGCATCTATGCTCTTATTATCAGCCTTAAGCCTTTTCATTATTTTATTAACCATGCCGGCCTCAATACCATAAAATATATAGGCAAGCCTTATAACAATATCCCTGCTTAAGGTGTTTATTTTTTCATACTCAATATCTTTATCCAATATTTCAGGCAAAAAATATTCAGTCATACCCGAATTAAGCAAAATATCAAGCCTTTCATTATGGTCAGATAAAATAAGTTTAAAAAATTCTTCCCTTATTCTTTCAATGCTTATATTTTTAATAAGCGAAGCATTCTCCTTCAGAGCATTAAGAGTATTTTCCTCAATAGAAAAATCCAGCTGAGCAGAAAAGCGTACTGCCCTCATCATCCTTAAAGCGTCCTCCCGAAACCTCTTTGCAGGCTCACCAACTCCTCTTATAATCTTATTTTCTATATCGGCCCTGCCATTGAAAAGGTCCACATAACCCTTATGAGGATTATAGGCTATTGCATTAATGGTAAAATCACGCCTTGACAAATCACCTGACAGCTTGTCCGTAAAAACAACCTCTTCGGGATGTCTGTTATCCTTGTACTCCCCGTCAATTCTATATGTTGTTATTTCATATCCTGCCTTGTCAATTATTACAGTAACGGTGCCATGCTGAATCCCCGTATCTGCCGTGTGACTGAAAATTGCCTTAACTTCTTCGGGCAGGGCTGAGGTTGTAATATCATAATCATGAGGCTCCTTTCCCATAAGATAATCTCTTACACAGCCTCCTACAATATACCCTTCATGACCCTTACTATTTAATTCCTTTAAAATATAATCAACATTTTTAGGAAGTTGCATATTTAAGCTCCTTTGTCTTTTTAATATTAATATAGTAACATATTTTGGGAATAATATCAATCAACACTTGATAAATCCTAAAAAAATGCGTATAATGTAACTAATAGGAAATTGAAATAGTTTTACTTTCAATAACTATTAAGATATATATACTATTTGGAGGTGTTTTGATGGCAAGGGTATTAGTTGTGGATGATGAAGCAAGTATTGTGAATATTATTTCCTACAATCTTAAAAAAGAGGGTTATGAAGTTATTACAGCCGAGGACGGAGAGGCAGGTCTTGAGCTTGCATTAAGTGAAAATCCCGACCTTATTCTTTTAGATATAATGATGCCTAAAATGGATGGCTATGAAGTCTGCCGTAAAGTAAGAGAAAGAAGCAATGTTCCTATCATTATGCTTACAGCAAGAGCTGATGAAGTAGATAAGGTTATTGGTCTTGAAATGGGTGCAGACGACTACGTTACAAAGCCTTTCGGCAACAGAGAGCTTATTGCAAGAGTGAAGGCTCATCTCAGAAGAAGTACAGCTAAGGATACACCTGTTGAAAACGGCAATGTTCAAAGCTTTGGAGAACTGACAATTGATTTTGACCGTTACGAGGTAACCAAGAGAGGTGAATCCATCAATCTTACAATGAGGGAATTTGAGCTTCTTACTTTTCTTGCCACACAGAAAACTCAAATATTCAACAGGGAAACACTGCTTGAAAAGGTATGGGGTTATGAGTATTTCGGTGATGTAAGAGCAGTTGATGTTACCATCAGAAGATTAAGGGAAAAAATCGAAGACGACCCAAGCAAACCAAGGTTTATTATTACTAAGAGAGGTATCGGGTATTACTTCAGTTCATAAAATTATGCAAAATGTATAAGCTAAGATTTAAATCAGAGGACAAAATATGAAAAGTATTCGTTGGCGGCTGGTATTCATGTACCTTTCACTTGTTTTTATAGTTATGATACTTACAGGTACATTTATTATAGTCAGTACAGAAAACAGAGAACAAAGAAAGGCATCTGAGGAATTGCGTCAATGTGCCGTATATATCGAGGAACAGGTAATAGGGCAGTATGACAACAGATATTTTCAGGACAGCCTTATTAATTTATCCATAGTAAGCTCAACCTTAAGAAATATGAGTGCCCACATATTAAATTCCCGGGGGAAAACCATAGCCAGCTCAACTGTGGCAGATGAAGCTGATTTTCAGCAATATACAAATTCTGCTGTTATTTCCGCCTTAAACGGCAAGGAAAGCTTTTTAGCAAAGAGCAAGATTACCGATTCCATAGGACAGGAAAAAACAGTTATGAGCTATTCCTATCCTTGTAAGGACAGTAACGGCAATGTTTTATACATTGTTTATGTACAAATGGATTCCGAATCTATTGAGGACAGTATTGCACAGACTACAAGAACAATTCTTGTGGCTTCAGCTATTGCCCTTGTCATTACGGCTATATTAGGGTTTCTTTTTGCAAACACAATTACCACACCTATTGCCGCCCTTACCAAAAAAGCTAATCTTATGGCTAAGGGAAGGCTTGACCAAAAAGTAACGGTAAAGGGCAATGACGAAATAGGTCAGCTTACAAAGAGCTTTAACATAATGGCTAAGGAGCTCAGAAAAACCATTGTTGAAAGTGAAGAGCAAAGGAACAAGCTTGAGATTGTGCTGCACAATATGACAGACGGCATTCTCGCCTTTGACGAAGGAGGACAGCTTATACAGATAAACCGTTCCTCCTATGATATGCTTGAAATTGACGATGTCAAAATATCATTAAAATGGTTTTTGGATATGCTTAAAATTGACATGAGCCAGTTTAAATCGGATTCCGTAAAGGAACTGGTTGTTAACGGCAAGGATGATAAATACATTTCTGTTGCAATCATTCCCTATAGCCTGAAAAAGAAAAAGAAGCAGGAAAAACGCAGCGGTACTATTGCAGTACTTCATGATATTACAAAGCACAGACAGCTTGATAATATGAGGCAGGAGTTTGTTGCCAATGTCAGCCACGAAATCGGCACTCCTCTTACCACAATAAAAGGATATGCAGAGCTTCTTCTCGATGGTGCCATTGATGATAAGACGGTGGCAATGGAATTTTTAAAAGAAATAAATGTTGCTGCCGACAGAATGAAAATACTTCGTGATGACCTTTTGGATTTGTCACGCTTTGATACCAAGGTAAACAAGCTCAATATGGAAGATGTTAACCTTGTATCCCTTGTTTCGGGATGCTGCAGACAAAATCTTATTGTTGCTGAAAATAAAAACCAAAGCATTGTATTTGACCCTCCGGAAAAACCTATGTTTATATATGCTGACCCCGGCAGAATAAATCAGGTAATTACAAATATAATGTCTAATGCAATGAAATACAGTGACAACAAAGCCACAATTAACATTAAACTCAAAGAAACAGGCAAATATTATCATCTTGAAATACAGGATAACGGTATTGGTATGCCAAAGGAAGCACTTGACAGAATATTTGACAGGTTTTACAGAGTTGATAAGGCAAGAAGCCGTGCCATGGGCGGTAATGGTCTGGGGCTTGCAATTGTCAAGGAAATTATGGATGCCCACAACGGCAGTATTAAGGTATACTCCACATTAGGTGTGGGAACTACAATGGTACTTATATTCCCTAAAAGTGAGCTTGCCGATTATATAATAGAGCAGTAATCCCGGCAGCTAAAGTCGGATTTTTGATTTTTTTGCAGTAAAAAAATTGTACAGCCCTTATAAAAAGACAAAAAAATCGTTTGACTTTTATTGTTAAATGTGTTATTCTTTAAATACAGTGAGTAACGGATAGCTGCTTACTGATGATAATTTTTATTTTTTTTATTTTTAGGAGGAACTGTTAAATGAAACAAGGAACAGTTAAATGGTTTAATGCTGAGAAGGGCTTCGGCTTTATTTCTACTGAAGAAGGCAATGATGTATTTGTACACTTCTCTGCCATTAAGTCAGAGGGCTACAAGACTTTAGAAGAGGGGCAGAAGGTTGAATTTGACGTTGTTGACGGTGCAAAGGGACCTCAGGCTGCTAATGTAGTTCGTTTATAATCAGTAAGTAATATTTAACTTTAACATAGATTTTTATATTTTTATAGATTTTTATATTGGTTTTTATTTTATTTTGGTTATAACAGAAAAGGAGTTGTCAATTGACAGCTCCTTTTTGAATTTAAATATTTTAGTTTTCATTTTGTTTTTTTGAAACCTGTATAAGTTTATACTCAAAATCCTGTTTATCCTTGCTTACTATTGTGGATAAAATCATACCACTAAAATAACACTGAATTGCAGCAACAGCAGTAAATCCACATACTATAAGAGTAGGGAAGTTAGGCACCTCTCCGGTCTGCACATAGGTAGCCGCAACAGGTATAAAGAAGCCTATTGACAGCAGTATAAAAACCAGGGATATATAGCCAAAGAATTTGAAAGGTTTATAGTTCTTATAAAGCCTTATAATTGTCATAAGCACTTTAATGCCGTCAGAATAAGTATTAAGCTTTGATTCGCTTCCCTCAATTCTGTCCCTGTAGTCAATAACAACATTTTTAATAAACATATTTTTGTCAATTGCATGTATAGTCATTTCCGTTTCAATTTCAAAACCTTTAGAAAGCACAGGAAATGTCTTTACAAAGCTGTAGCTGAAAGCCCTCAGTCCGGTCATTATATCTTTTATATCACTTTTAAAAAGCATATTAATTGAGCCTCTTACAATTGAATTGCCGAAGTTGTGAAAAGGTCTTTTGTTTTCAGTAAAGTAGGTTGACGAAAGTCTGTCACCTACAACCATATCTACCTTCTTTTCAAGCACCTCTTTTACCATTTCAGGCACAGGCTCTACAGGGTAAGTATCATCCCCGTCAGTCATTACATAGCAATGGGCATCAATTTCCCTGAACATTCGCCTTATAACATTGCCCTTTCCCTGCTGATATTCATATCTTACAACAGCTCCCGCAGCTCTTGCTATTTCATCCGTGCCGTCTGTAGAGTTATTGTCATAAACATATATTACAGCCTCCGGCAATACTCTTTTAAAATCTTCCACTACCTTTTTAATTGTTTTACTTTCATTATAACATGGTATTAACACTGCTATTTTATCCATTAGTAAATCCCCTTTCTATTCTCCTAAAGCCAAAATTGAATCATTGCCGCTATTTTATAAAATACTTCAGGATTTGTTTCGGCAGGAGTATAATATTTTCCTCCTATTGTAATTCCTAAGTTTATTAACATTGATATTAAAAAGCATATAGGCAAATATTTATTAAATAATTTGCCGTAATCTCTATGTTTATATTTGTTATAAGCTGCAAATATTACCAAAATATCCGCAATCAGAAGTAACCAGCTGAAATCCATAAAATATCTCGGAAGTATACCTGCCATTATGGAATCTGCCCCGGCAATTACCACCGCAAAAATTATGAAAAGAACCGTTATAATATAAAGACCTTTTTCTTTAAGCTCTTTTCTGACTTTTGGAGTTATTAAAAGCATCCACAATATCGGCTGAAGGAATAATATACCGCCATAGGTACCTTCCTTAATTGTTGTTCCCATGTATTGCGTAGCAAATGCTGTAGTCGTAATATAAGGAAATACACCCTCAAGACTCAAAGGCTGCAGGAAGTAACTGAATATACCCTGAGGTATTCTTGCAAGCCTGAAACCTCTTGATGTCATATCATTTGTAGTAAGATTATAGTTTGCACCAAAGTCAAATACGGAGCCAAATCTTGCATAATTATAGTAAAACATAAAGCCTGCAAATATTACTATGGGAAGCAAGAAGCAAACTGTTGAGGAAACACCATTCTTTGAAAACAGTTTCCTGTCCTTAAATACTGCCTTCCAAAAAAGCGGTATTGCCGTAAACATCACCAAAAGCATCTGAGGTCTGCAGCCTGCAATAAGGGAAAGACAAAGAGACCCCAGCAGCAATTTCACATTATTCAGCTTATAATCATCCTTTTGAGGTTTAAAAGACGTTATCCAAAAATATAAACCGCTTACCCCAAAAGTAAGCCCTGTAAATATGGGTAATGTATACATATCAGGCCATACCATTAAGAATGCTGTCCCTGTACCGTTTATAAAAAGAATTGTTAACAATATGTAAAGCAAAAGAGGAACATCTTCCCCTTCCCTGTCCATAAATCTTCTTGCAAGGGCATATATCAGCAGAAAGCTCATAATTACAAATACAGGTATCAATATTAAAATACATACAAAAGGCTTAATATCAGTATCTGCTATTAATTTTGCAGGTATATTGAATAAAAGCGCCGGAACTATACCAAAGTAAACATAATATTTTCCTTCATAGTACGCATGGTCCCAGCTTACGTTAATGCCGGCCTCATCCCTGCTGCTCGGATCATAAGGATTTTCAAGCTCACCAAGCCTTTGATCGGGAGTATCATTTAAATAAAAATGTCCATCCAGTAAGGCGTCTGCAAGTTCATTGTACTGAGACTGCCAGCTTACGGTATTATAAACATAAACAGGATTTATAAAACTTCCAAGACACATCAGACCAATCTGCAATATTACTATTGCAGATAAAATAACCTTCTGTTTTCTCTTCTTAAAATTCAGTCTGTAATCATAAAATACTGAGTTTGGTCTTATTACATATATAAGGATAATAAGAAGCAATATTAATAAAACTCTTACAATACTAAAATGAAAGGGAACTCCCTTATTAAGTGTAATGCCGTTAATTTTAATTTCTTTGTTTTCTGCATTTTTAAGCTCAAGTGTAAGCGTATGGGATTCTCCCTTTAAACTGAGCGGGATATATTTTGTTCTTTCAACAGTTGACACAATACCTCTTTCAGGCATTTGAATGCCCTTACTGTTACTGTCATCATCAATTGTTATTTTGACCTTTATAAGCTTGTTTGCCTCCAAATCCTTTTTTTCATAATCATCAGGCTTATCAGGAAACTTTTGTGCATTTTCAATATTTATATAGATATTTTTAACCTCTGTATCAATGTTTTCAAATCTAATCTTTGCATCATTGCTTTCACATTTTAAAACATAATTTTCCTGAACCTTAATTGATGAATCTAAGACAGCTTCATCCAGCTGAACAGGCTTATAGCTTAAACCCTGAAAAAATCTGAAATTAAAAACAAATATTTCTATAAATACAACTATTAATACTATTAAACAATATATTGAATATTTATTATAGTTATTTGTATTTTTTAACATATTCCCATTCTTCATAATATATCCTCGCATTGTCATAATTCTACATGTAATAGTTTATATTAATATAGGCTTCTTGTCAAGTTTTATGTTCTGAAATCAAGATTAATTATATTTATACAAAAAGATAACAAACTTATATAAATGTCAAAAAGTCCACAGCTTAGTGTTAAATTTAACATACCTAAGCATCTATGCAGCTTCACTATATTAAAAACACTCCCGGAATACCCGGAAGTGCTTTAATACTTACAATTTATTATTTAATTATTGCCAATATTAACCCTTGTTTTGCCATAATAGGGAGTGATTCCGTCATAACGGCCGCCTGTTCTCGGATTAGGATTTAAATAAACCATATATCTTAAAAACTGTTCCAACTCCTTAAAGCTCGAAGCTGGAGAGAAATACCTTTCCATAAATATATTATTGCAGACACTTGGTCCTGCAATAACACCTATTTCCCTTGCATATTTGCAATACTCCTTATCTGCCTCGGTTTTAGCGGAGGATGTTAAGGATTTAAAGAATTCCGTATAAAAAGCAGAATTGAGATTTAATACCTGCTGTATAACAGAAATTTTATATGCAGGAGTAATGTCATTAAAATTATATTTTTCTATATAATTGTCAGGAACTGCCAAATCCTGATTCGTATAAAGAAGAGTTCCGTTAGTTTCAAAAATATCGGCATCTTCTTTTAATATAATATTCGTTTCCCTAGGTATGCTTATAAAACCACTTACAGGCGGTCTTTCATCTTCATCATACAGAGTATACCTCAAATAAAGGGGATTATATGCATGTTCATCCTCTAATTTACTCATTCTTCCTGAAATTTGGTCATATTTGTAGCAGGCTAAAGAACCGCAGGGTTTATCCTCCGCCGCTTTTATCACATAGCTGCCGCCTTTTTTATAAAAGGCTGAAACAGGCATAAAGCCATTGTTATTCGGCTCCCATTCCAGTTTATCGGCATACTTAACGGAAACAGCATAGCAGTTTTCCAAATAAAGAAAATTGTAAGACGGATTTGCTTTTCTTTCAGAAGATAAGTCAATACAACCCGTAAATTCAAAGTACCTTGAATACATACATATTCCTTCATTTTCAATTGCCTTTAAAGCTTTCTTTCTAAAAGATTCAATTTCCTCAAAATAATGAGGATATAAATAATCAATTTCAGTGCCAACGGAAAGCTCATAATACTTATGTAATTCTGCTTTAGGATTGCCGGTATTTGAATATACACCGACAAAAGCAGTTTTTGTATTATCCTTTGGTATAAGGAAATATGAATCTGCCGGAATATCATATCCTATGTGATAAAGCTCATTTTCATATTTTACAGGCTCTTCTCCGTTAGCTGTTTCTGCCGCCTCTGCAGGTATTGCCGTTAAAATAATTCCAAGTGACAAGAGCAGCGGTAAAATACTTTTAAACCTCATAACAATATACACCTCCCCAAAATATTTTTATAATTAATTACACCACAAATCGTATTGTTTTGTAAAGAAATATATCAACAAAAGCTGCATTTTAATAATAAATTAATGTTCTATTGTTGTTGATAATGTACTTAATCCGCTTTCTAATGTGTATTGATAATATTGTGACCTATAGTCATTATACGCCATTGACCTTAAAAGCACGTAAAGGTCTTTAAAGCTTGATGCATTGTACAAATATTTGCCCAAAAGTATATCCGCATATGGTGACTGGGCATACATTGCATAGGTCTCCCTTACATATTTAACATATTCATAGTCGGCACTTGTTTTTGCAAAACCCTCAAGACTTTTAAATATCCGCCTTCTGTCAATAGCTGTTTCCGTAGTTGACTTAGTAAAAGCAGAGGGCATATTTCTTAAAGCAATCTCTTCTTTCCTAAGTCCCTTAAATTCCTGTATTACTGCTGTTTTAAGAGGGTTTGACACATCACTGAAATTATATTTCTCCGTAAAGCTTTCAGGATATGTAATACCCTGATAAGGATATAGAATATTGCCTGATATATCCCCTATATTCAAGCCGATTTTAAGTATCACATCCGTATCTTCATGTATTGTAATCAGTCTGCTTCCGTAAGTATAATCACTTTTACCGCTGTTATACAGCCTGTTCACAATAACATGGGAATCCAGCAATAAAAGCTTCTTTGAAATTTTTTCATATTTGTAGCAGGCAAAAAAGCCTATTCTTTCATTCTCATCAACCGTAAGCCTGTAAGTCTGTCCTTTTTTTACAAAATTTGATAAAGGCATAAATCCATCTCTGTTAAAGTCAATATCAATTTTATCAAGCTCCTTAACTGATACCGCATAGCAGTTTTCAAGGTATAAAAAATCCTTTCTTGCGCGTAATTGTTTATAAGAACTTAAATCCACATAAGCACTATACTCAAAATACTGAGAAAAACAGCATTTCCCCTGATTATCAGGCACACTGAAATCCTCCGTGTTATAAAAATCATTATTTTCAAAGTAATGAGGGTATATATAATCTTCACTGCTGCCTATTAATACCTTTTGTTTTTTAACAAATCGAGCGCCTTTACCTAAATTATTTGTATAAATTCCTGCAAATGCGGGCTTTGTAACATCTTTAGATATTACTACATATGCATCAACCGGTATATCATCTCCTATATAATAAAGCTCTTTGTCATACTTTATCGCTTCCGGACTTTCTTCACCCGCTGCATATAGAGGAAGTGAAGTAAATGTAACTGCTGTTAAAACAATAAGTGCAATTATTTTTTTTATATTCATATATTTATACCTCCTGCTTTAATGTTTATATATAAAGTATATCATAAAGAATTTAACTTTACAACAAAAAAATGCCGAAAACTTAATTTCGGCATTAAAAAAACAGATATCAGTTGTTTATATTACTTATTCTTCTCAGAATTTGCAAGCATGGAAGCTCTTACAGTTAACGGTAATCCCATAAGAGTAATAAATCCGCCTGCATCCTTATGAGAATAAAGCTCACCTGTAGTAAAGCTTGCAAGCTCTGCATTATACAGGCTGTAAGGTGAAACAGCACCTGCACTTATAATATTACCCTTATAAAGCTTTAACTTAACAGTACCTGTAACATATTCCTGAGTTACATCAACAAAAGCGGCAAGTGCCTCTCTAAGTGGAGTAAACCACTCACCTCTGTATATTAAATCAGCATACTTAATTCTGATAGTTTCCTTATAATCGGTAGTTGCTCTGTCAAGGCAAAGATATTCAAGGTCTCTGTGAGCAGCATAAAGAATAGAACCGCCGGGAGTTTCGTATACGCCTCTTGACTTCATGCCAACAACTCTGTTTTCAACAAGATCAGTAATACCTACACCGTTTTCTCCGCCAATCTTATTAAGATAAGTCATTAACTCAAGCGGCTTAACAGCCTTTCCATCCAATGTAACAGGAATACCCTTCTCAAAACCGATTTCAACATATGCAGGAGTATCAGGAGCCTTTTCAGGAGATACACCAAGCTTTAAAAGATTTTCAAAGTCAGGCTCATTTGCAGGATTTTCAAGGTCAAGACCCTCATGACTAATGTGCCAAAGGTTAGAATCTCTTGAATAAGAATCCTCTTTCTTCATAGGTACTTCAATACCTCTGTCTACAAGATACTGAATTTCATCCTCTCTTGACTGAAGATTCCACTTTTCATCTCTCCATGCAGCAATAATCTTTAAGTGAGGAGCAAGAGCCTTAATACCAAGCTCAAATCTGATCTGGTCATTACCCTTACCTGTAGCACCGTGGCAAATAGCGTCAGCACCCTCCTTAATTGCAATATCAACAAGCTTCTTGGCAATTAAAGGTCTTGCAATAGATGTACCGAGAAGATACTTGTCCTCATATACACAGCCCGCCTTTACCATTGGATAAATATAGCCGGTAATAAGTTCCTCCTGTACGTCTTCTACATAAATCTTAGACGCACCCTGTGCAATAGCTCTCTCTTCAAGACCTGTAGTTTCTTTATTAGTTAAACCAACATTGATACAAGCAGCTATAACCTCAGCATTATCATAATTTTCCTTTAACCAAGGGATAATAACAGAAGTGTCAAGTCCGCCTGAATAAGCAAGTACAATTTTCATATTACTTTCCTCCAAAAATTTTATTTTAATTGTATTTATTGTATCACTCATACAGTAAATATGCAAGTAATTTTTTCAAAAAAATGTATTTTTTTATATTTTTAGTGAATTTTTATAAATAATGCTTGCATATTATGCAACCTTGGTGTATAATCATAAATTATTATTAATTTACATTATTTTAACAAAAAACACTGTACAATTGCAGTCTTTAGGGGTATAATAGTAGATTAAAGCGGAATTTTGTTATAAATAAATTGGAGGTTATTATGATTAAGGTTGGTATTATAGGCGCTACGGGCTATGCAGGCCAGGAGCTTGTCAGAATTATTACTCAGCATCCCGATGCAGAGCTTGTTACTTTAACTTCTCAAAGCTATGCAGGAAAAGCTTATGAAGACGTTTACTCAAACTACAGACATCTCAGCTATATTTGTCAGGAAGAAGATATTGAAAAAATGGCAGATATGTGCGATGTTATTTTTCTTGCCCTTCCTCATGGAGTTGCAAGCAAAAAAATTACAGATGATATATTAAATAAGGTAAAGATTATTGATCTGGGTGCAGATTTCAGATTACAGGATATAGATACCTACGAAAAATGGTATACAACTCATTATTCAAAAAATATTCTGCCTGAAGCTATATACGGTCTTTGTGAAATTAACAGAGATAAAATAAAGAATAAGAGAATTGTTGCCAATCCGGGCTGTTACACTACCTGTTCAATTCTTTCAATGTATCCTTTGGTTAAAGAAGGTATTATTGATAATTCTTCTATTATAATAGATGCTAAATCAGGTGCAACAGGTGCCGGCAGAGGACTTTCTCTTCCTAATCATTATTGCGAACTTAATGAGTCCGTTAAAGCATACAAAATTGCAAGCCACAGACATACCCCTGAAATTGAGGAACAGTTAAGCTATGCGGCAGGTGAGAATATTGTTATTAACTTTACTCCTCACCTTATTCCAATGGACAGAGGGATTCTTGCCACATGCTATGCTAATTTAAATAATAAATATACATATGAAGATATTAAATCAGTTTATGAAAAACACTACGGCAATGAATATTTTATAAGACTTACCAAAGAAGGTACTTTCCCTGAAACCAAGTGGGTAAAAGGCTCAAACTTTACAGACATTGGCTTTGCTATTGACGAAAGAACAAACAGAATTATTGTTATAGGAGCTATTGATAATTTGTTTAAGGGTGCTGCAGGTCAGGCGGTTCAGAATATGAATATTTTATTTGGTCTTGATGAAAAGACCGGTATTGATTTTGTTCCTATTTTCCCTGCATAATAAAGAAAGGAAGATTTAAATATGAAAATTATGGAAAATGGCAGCGTAGTATCACCAAAAGGTTTTAAAGCCTGGGGTAATGCTGTCGGACTAAAAAAAGATAAAAAGGATATGGCAATTATTACAAGTGATGTTCCTGCTAATGCGGCCGGCTGCTTTACTACCAATATTGTAAAGGCTGCTCCGGTTCATTGGGACATGGGAAATGTAGAAAACAGCATAAGGGGTATTGTCGTAAACAGCGGCAATGCAAACGCCTGTACGGGAAAACAGGGTATGAAGGATGCAGAGGATACAGCAGAAAAGCTTGCTTCATTAATGGGCGTTAAAGCTGAAAACGTACTGGTGTGTTCAACAGGTGTTATTGGCGTAAACTTACCTATGAATAAAATTTTAAATGGCATTGATTCAACATATCCCCTTTTAAGCGCTGATATTGAAGGCGGTAACAGTGCCGCTGAGGCTATTATGACTACCGATACATACGCAAAGAAAGTTGCCGTTGAAACGGAAATAAACGGTAAAACAGTTACAATTGGCGGTATGGCTAAGGGCTCAGGTATGATTAATCCAAATATGGCTACAATGCTTTGCTTTATTACTACTGACTGCTATATTAGCAAGGCTATGCTTCATAAAGCCTTAAAGGCCTGTGTTAAGGATACCTTTAATATGATAAGCGTTGACGGCGATATGTCTACTAACGACACGGTATTATGTCTTGCTAACGGACTTGCGGAAAACGAAAAGATTAATACCCAGAATGAGGACTTTACTAAGTTTAAAGAAGCTCTTAAATATATTTGTAAAAAGCTTGCTATTGCCTGTGCCGATGACGGCGAAGGGGCAACCAAACTTATTGAAGCCAAGGTAACAGGTGCGGTTGATAAGGACAGTGCAAGAAAAATAGCCCTAAGTGTTGTTTCATCTTCACTTTTGAAGGCTGCCATATTCGGAGAGGATGCTAACTGGGGCAGGGTTCTTTGTGCCATGGGCTATAGCGGTGCTGACTTTGACCCAATGGGAGTTACTATTAAATTCAGGAGTGAAAATGGTGAAATTCTTCTTATGGATAAAGGCACACCTATTGTATTTGATGAGGAGCTTGCAGCTAATATCCTTTCTGCTCATATTATTTACATAGATATGATTCTTGACGAGGGCACAAGTCATGCTACAGCGTGGGGCTGTGACCTTACTTATGACTATGTTAAAATTAACGGTGACTACCGTAGTTAAAGGAGTAATTATAAATGAATGATGTAATAAGTAAGGCAAGTATTTTAACGGAAGCCTTGCCTTATATAAAGAAATTTTCAGGTATTACAGTTGTTATAAAATATGGCGGAGCAGCCCTTGTAAACGAGGATATTAAATCCACAATTATTAAGGATATTGCCCTTATGAAGTATGTAGGTTTTAAGCCTGTTGTTGTTCATGGCGGCGGCAAAGATATTAACAAGGCCCTTGAGGCAGTTGGCATTGAGCCAAAGTTTAAGGACGGCTTAAGAGTAACAGATGAGCCTACAATGGAAATCGTACAGCAGGTTTTGGCAGGTAAAATAAACAAAAATCTTACCACCGAGCTTTGTCTTCATGGTATTAATGCTGTGGGGATATGCGGTAAAGATGCAGGCTTTATGCAGGTTAAAAAAGCTATGCCGAAGGGTATGGATATTGGTCTTGTAGGTGATGTGACAGAGGTTAAAACTGACCTTATTAACACTCTTATTGACAATGACTTTGTTCCTGTTATTTCCTCTATTGGTGTTGACGAAGAAGGAAACAGCTATAATGTAAATGCAGATTATGCCGCCGTAGCCGTAGCAGGTGCACTAAAGGCGGAAAAACTGGTATTTGTGACAGATGTTGCAGGCATTATGCGTGATGTAAATGACCCAGGCAGTGTTATATCTGTTATTAAGGAAGATGAAGTTAATGCCCTCATTGAAGACGGTACAATTTCAGGCGGTATGCTCCCTAAGGTGCAGTGCTGTATGGCAGGTGTTGAAGCAGGTGTAAACAATGTACATATTCTGGACGGAAGAATTGCCCACTGCCTTATTCTTGAAATATTCACAAATAAAGGTATTGGTACACTTATAGAAAAATAGAGGAGGATAAATATATGAAAACTTCAGATTTAGGCGAAAAATATGTAATGAAAACATATAATCGCTTCCCCCTTACCTTTGAAAAGGGAGAAGGAATGTATGTATATGACGAAAATGGTAAAAAATATCTTGACTTTGTAGCAGGTATTGCCGTAAACTCTCTCGGACACAATCATCCTAAGCTTGTTAAGGCTATATCTGAACAGGCGTCAAAGCTTATTCATATTTCTAACTTATATTATACTGAACCCCAGGTAAAGCTTGCACAGAAATTAGTTGAAAACGGCAGTCTTGACAAGGTATTCTTTTGTAATTCAGGTGCAGAATCTATTGAGTCCGCATTAAAACTTGCCAGAAAATACGGTTCCAAAACAGGCAGACAGGAAATCATAACCATGCATCAGTCTTTCCATGGCAGAACCTTTGGTGCTGTCACCGCTACAGGCCAGGATCATTATCATGAAGGATTTGGCGATATGCTTCCTCATATTAAATATGCTAAATTTAATGATTTTAAATCAGTCAGGGATGCTGTTAATGAAAATACAATTGCCATTCTTATGGAGCCTGTACAGGGGGAAGGAGGCATTATTCCTGCCGAAAAAGAATTTTTACAGCAGGTAAGACAGCTTTGTGATGAAAAGGATATTCTTTTAATGTTTGACGAAGTGCAGTGCGGTGTAGGCAGACTGGGCACACTTTTTGCTTATGAGGCATTCGGCGTTGTGCCTGATATTATGTCAACAGCAAAGGGTATTGCAGGCGGTATACCATGCGGTATTATGATGGCAAAGGCAAAAGTTGCGGAAGCCTTTGTTCCGGGAGATCACGCCTCAACCTTTGGCGGAAATCCCCTTGCCGCATCGGCAGGTAATGTAGTAGTCGATGAGCTTTCAGGGGGACTGCTTGACAATGTAAAAAAACAGGGCACCTATTTAAGAGAAAAACTTGAAGAAATAGCCGCTAAGCACAGTGACCTTATTACAGACGTAAGAGGTATGGGACTTATGCAGGGTATTGAGCTTAATAAAGCTGCAGGCCCTTATATTTCAAAGGCCATTGATATGGGACTTTTACTTGTTGGAGCAGGTAAGTTTATTATCAGATTTGTACCATCTCTTATTGTATCTGAAAAAGACATTGATAAGGCTATGGAAATTTTGGACAAAGCTTTAACCGAATAATTATTAATAAACACCCGGCTCTAAATTGAACCGGGTGTTTATATGCAACAATAAATCTCTCAGGCATATATTAATAAAAAAGGAGTTTTCCTATGGACAGACAATATAAGCTGAGTAATGTCACAAAGGACTATCTAAGTATATTTTACTATATTCTTGATGAGATGATTAAAGGTATGACGGGAGCAGAGCTGACAGACAGCATATCTCATAACTTCATTGTGCAGATGATACCTCATCACAAAGCGGCAATTGAAATGTCGGAAAATATCTTAAAATATACAACCAACATTCCGCTTCAAAATATAGCAACTCAAATTATATCCGAGCAGACCAAAAGCATAGAAAATATGGAAAAAATTTTATGCAGCTGCAGCTGCCTTAATAACTCCCCCCGGGATTTAAGTATGTATCAGAGGCGAATGAATCAAATAATGAAAACTATGTTTTGTGAAATGGAAAACGCCCCTGATACAAACAATATTAATGCTGATTTTATACGTGAAATGATACCTCATCACAGAGGCGCAATAGAAATGTCTAAAAATGCTCTTCAATATGATATATGTAATGAGCTTAAACCTATCATATATGCAATCATAGTTTCTCAGCAAAGAGGCATTGCACAAATGCAGCAGCTTTTAAGATGTATGGGAAATTAAAACAAGCACCATTAAATAATGTCAGGCTGCCGAAAAACCGACAGCCTGATTAGGAAAATCTCCCCGCCTTTATATTAACTGTTTACAATTACTCCTCCGCCGGCAACATATTCATCATCATAAAATACTGCAGCCTGTCCGGGAGTAACAGCTCTCTGAGGCTCATCAAATATTGCCTCTATATATTCACCCTTGGGTCTTATAACACAGGGGGCCTTCCTTTGATTATACCTGAGCTTGCCAAAACAGCGAACCTCTCCCTCTATTTTACCAAGACCCATAGCATTATAGTCCCTGACAACAACACGGGTTTTAAATAAATCCTCATTACTTCCGATTACAACTCTGTTATTATCCTTATCAATTCCGGTAACATAAGCAGGCACTCCAAGTGCAATACCAAGTCCCTTGCGCTGACCAATGGTATAATTTGTAATTCCTTTGTGCTTTCCAATCACATTTCCCTCACAGTCTACAAAATCACCTTCCGTAATGACTGCATCACTGTTTTCTTTTATAAAAGCGCCATAATCTCCGTCAGGCACAAAACAAATGTCCTGACTGTCAGGCTTATTGGCAACTCTTAAACCGATTTTTTCAGCAATTGCCCTTATTTCACTTTTAGAATAAGCTCCGTCAGGCATAAGGGTACGTGAAAGCTGTTCCTGTGTTAAATTGTAAAGAGCATAGCTCTGATCCTTATTATCTGCCGCTTTAACAGTATATCTGCCTGTAACCGGGTGCTTAACTATTCCGGCATAATGACCTGTAGCAATATAATCGGCACCTATTTCCATTGCCCTGTTTAACAATGCTTCCCACTTTACATAGCGGTTGCAGGCAATACACGGGTTAGGAGTTGAGGCATTTAAATACTCCTCAACAAAATAGCTTATAACCTTTTCCTTAAAAACCTGTTTAAAATTAAATACATAGTGAGGTATACCTATTTTAGCCGCAACAGCTCTGGCATCTTCTGCAGCAGCAAGACCACAGCAGCTGCCTTCAGTGTCGGCACCGTCCCAAAGCTGCATTGTCACACCAATAACATCATAGCCCTGCTCCTTTAAAAGATAAGCGGCTACAGAAGAATCAACTCCTCCCGACATACCTACAACAACCTTAGCCATACTTATTCCTCCTCAGGAATTTCCTCGTGCTCGCTTATATCATTAACAGGCTTTTCAAGTCCTTCAATAACAATACCATTTTTTTCCGCATAATCCCAAAGAGCCGCATGTAAAGCCTCCTCTGCAAGACATGAGCAGTGTACCTTAACAGGAGGAAGTCCGTCAAGTGCCTCCATAACAGCCTTATTGGTGATTTCCATAGCCTCTTTTACAGTTTTGCCCTTAATCAATTCTGTAGCCATAGAGCTTGTGGCAACAGCAGCACCGCAGCCAAAGGTCTTAAACTTGGCATCAAGGACAACACCATCCTCAATTTTAAGATAAACCTTCATAATATCGCCGCACTTGGCATTACCAACAGTACCAACACCGCTGGCATCCTCAATTTCTCCTACATTTCTCGGATTCATGAAATGATCCATAACCTTTTCACTGTACTGCATAATTATTTTTCTCCTTTGCTTTTTAAGAATTCTTCATATAACGGTGACATCTGTCTTAATCTCTCAACAATAGGCGGTAATTCCTTAATTACATAGTCTACCTGTTCCTCTGTGGTAAAGTGACCCATAGAAAGTCTGACTGAGCCATGGGCCTTTTCATGAGGCAGTCCTATGGCAAGCAAAACATGGGAAGGATCAAGTGACCCGCTTGTACAGGCACTTCCGCTTGAAGCACATACACCCTTGTAATCAAGTAAAAGTAAAATACTTTCACCTTCAATAAACTCAAATGAAATATTAGCATTACCCGGCAATCTATCTGAAGGATGACCGTTTAATCTTGAATAAGGCACCTTTTCAAGAATACTCTTAATTAGCTTATCTCTTAAGGCTGTAAGTCTCGGAATTTCAGTGTCAAGCTCCTTTGAGGCAAGTTCTGCAGCAAGACCCATACCTACAATACCCGGAACATTTTCTGTTCCTGCTCTTCTTCTTCTCTCCTGAGCACCGCCGTGAATGAGGGGATTAAGTTTAATACCTTTTCTGATATATAGGGCACCAATGCCCTTTGGTCCGTAAAACTTGTGACCGCTCATTGAAAGCATATCTATATTCATTGCCTTAACATCAATCTTAACATGACCTACCGCCTGAACAGCATCAGTGTGGAATAAAATGCCATGTTCGTGAGCAATCTTACCTATTTCGGCAACAGGTTCAATAGTACCTATTTCATTATTGGCAAACATAATTGTAATAAGTATGGTATCATCTCTTATAGCCTTCTTCAAATCTTCAATACTAATCATACCATACTCATCTACAGGAAGATAAGTCACCTCATAACCCTTTGTTTCCAAATATTCACAGGTATGGAGCACAGCATGATGCTCAATGCAGGAGGTAATAATGTGCTTGCCCTTAGCTCCATAGCTTTCAGCAACACCCTTAATTGCCCAGTTGTCAGCCTCAGAACCGCCTGCAGTAAAATAAATTTCATTTACCTGAGCGCCAATAGCATTGGCTACCTGCTCCCTTGCATGCTCTACTGCATTTTTATTCTTCTGTGCAATCTTATAAATACTTGACGGATTACCAAAACTCTCCTCAAAATATGGTATAATTTCCTTAGCTACCTCAGGTCTTACCGGAGTAGTAGCCGCATTGTCAAAATAACATTCCATTATATATTCAGCTCCTTTATTTATTTAACCCTTATAAAGTCTTATATTAACTCAGATAAATTTATGTTATCGGCAGTTTCGCTTACACTATCGCTTAACCTTGCCCATACATCCTTAGTGGAACAACAGCTGCAGTCGCCTAAGCCGCAGGTTTCATTCTTTGATAAACACTCCACAAGCTCCAAAGGACCCTCCACAACTCTCAAAACATCTCCTACTGAAATATCTTCTGCATTTCTGCCCAAAATATAACCGCCGTTGGCACCTCTTGTACTTTTAACAAGACCTGCCCTTTTAAGGGGTGCAATAAGCTGTTCAAGATAGCTTTCACTAAGATTGGTTCTCTCTGCAATAGATTTAAGCGAAACACAGCCTTCCCTGCAGTTAGCCGCAATATCCACCATAGCCTTTAAACCATATCTTCCTCTTGTGGATATCTTCATTATATCACCATCTTTTTATATTATTTCCGAGTAATTTCCTCGGCATTTATTATAGTACCACTTTGCTATGTTAATGTCAAGTGTTTTGGTAGGAATTATGAAAATAAAACGGAATAATAATTTCGGTTTACTTACATACATCAATCCAGCCCAAAGAGCCTGAATACTTCTCCAGTTCGGCATTTGTAAGCTCTATTGCACTATTTGAGCTTCCGCAGGCAGGAAATACGGTTTCAAAACGCTGAAGAGACTTATCCAAATAAACATCAACACCCTCATTTACTCCAAAGGGACAAACACCGCCTACTCCATGTCCCGTTAAAGGTTCAACCTCATCAAAGGCCAGCATCTTTGCCTTTGTACCAAACTGTGCCTTATACTTGGCATTATCTATTTTAGTATCACCTGCGGCTACAATTAAAATAACCTTGTCACCTGCATGAAAAGACAAGGTCTTTGCAATTCTTGCACCGTCACAATTAAGCGCCTGTGCAGCCAGCTCAACCGTTGCACTTGACACATCAAATTCCTGTATTCTGTTTTCAATACCCTTTTTCTTAAAGAAATCCCTTACTTTTTCGATAGACATATTTTTACCTCCTGTCAGTGATTTTATTTACTTTTATAGCTATGGCATTGTACACACGGCAAGTCTCCCTGCTCCTGCAAAAAAAGCTTCCTTATGTATAAAACATACACAAGGAAACTTTTTAATAGGATTCCGCAAATATATTAAAGTCTGTATGTGCCCTCAATGTCACAAATATTTCTTGTATCAAGAATAATCTTGCCCTTAAGCTTATCCATATTTTCCTTAATTTCATCATGACCCACAAGCAAAACAACAATATCAACGGAATTAAGGAACTCGTCCAAATTATGCATCTGATTAGGAACAACATCCTTAGCAATAAACGGGTCATAAATTTTAACAAGATTACCGCAAAGATGCTTTTCCATAGACTCTAACATCTGTAATGTTGGAGATTCTCTCATATCATCAACATTTTCCTTATAAGTAAGGCCGTATAAACCGACTCTTGACACATCAGTCATACCCTTCTCCTTCATAATATCATGAATTCTCTCAAGGACAAACTCAGGCATACTGTCATTAATTTTTCTTGCTGCTAAAATAATATTGGCAAGACCCGGATAATCACCTACTAAAAACCAAGGGTCAACAGAAATACAGTGACCGCCGACACCCGGACCGGGGCTTAAAATATTAACTCTTGGGTGCTTGTTTGCAATACGAATAATTTCATAAACATCCATATTGTCTGAACGGCAAATCTTGGCAAGCTCGTTAGCATAAGCAATGTTAATATCTCTGAAAGTGTTTTCTACTACCTTAGTCATTTCAGCAGTTCTGATATCAGTAACCACAATTTCACCCTGACAGAATGAAGCATATAAAGCCTTAATTTTTTCACCTATTTCCTTGCTATCGGCACCAATGGTCCTGTTGTTGTGTAAAAGCTCATATACCATATTTCCGGGTATAATTCTCTCAGGAGCATGAACAAGATTTAAGTCCCTGCCTATAACAAAGCCGTTAGCCTCTACAATAGGACGAACGTGCTTGTCAATAGTTCCGGGAGAAATAGTTGATTCAATAACAACAGTCGCTCCCTTTGGACAAACCTCCATAACACTCTTAACAGCAGCCTCGACATACTTGGCATCTACCTTCTTGCTGAAGGCATCATAAGGAGTCGGAACAGATACAATATAAACATCTGTAACCTGATACTCGGTTGAAAACTTAATACCTGCCTTAACTGCAGAATCAAAAAGTTCATCAAGACCATCTTCCTTAAAAGTAGTCTTGCCTGAGTTAAGTGTATCAACCAATTCCTTATTATAATCAGTACCAACAACCTCAACGCCGTGAGCAGCCATCATAAGAGCTGTGGGTAAACCAATATAACCTAAACCAATTACATTAATCATAATTATCTTTCTCCCTAGTAAAATTTATTTAAAACAATAATTAAAAATCATCCACTTTTACCAGTTAATGATAACATTTTGACAAGTAATTGTCAATATTTTTACAAAAAGACTTTAAATATAAATTTCTTTCTCTGTCGCCTCTATTTCGCCATTTTCATATTCATAGCTTTTTATTTTCTGCATGATTAAATATTCAATCATGTTTGCAACGGAACGATTATCCTCTTCAGCAATTTTTCTTATTTTAGCAAGTACTGTAGGTTCAATCCTAATAGACGTTTGTATTTTTATTATTGACATAAATCTGCTCCCTATATATTTTCCCGGCATTATTTAATAAATTCATCAATATTTGACTTTTAAATATTGTTTATGTTATAATGTAACTTATTTTATTTATTCATCAAAATAACCTCTTTTCATATTATACATATTTAATATGTCATACTTGAAGTTATAACATATTAAATATGTCAAGTTAACAAAAATACAATATTTAATATTGTACTTATTTGTTTTTGTAATATATAATATTGTATATAGGAGATTATAAATATGTATGAATTTAATTTTGCTGAACGACTTTCCTCCTTGCGTGAACAAAAGGGTGTTTCTGCCAGAGAAATGAGCTTAGCTATAGGACAAAATAAAAACTATATAAATCTCATTGAAAGGGGTAAATCACTCTCATCAATGCAGGCATTTTTTTACATTTGTGACTATTTACAAATAAGTCCCAAGTATTTTTTTGACTTTAACGTAGAAGCTCCAAAGAAATTAAATGATTTAATGCCTCAATTATCAAAACTTTCG
This sequence comes from Clostridia bacterium, assembly GCA_030524425.1. Classification (GTDB taxonomy): domain Bacteria; phylum Bacillota; class Clostridia; order Lachnospirales; family CAG-274; genus Gallispira. Next base: position 25,244 of record JAUNGN010000004.1, read on the forward strand.
CAATCTCAATTGGAAATAATAGAATCATTAATTGAAAAATTCACATCAAATAAAAAATAGCCGCCCTGTCAAGCGGCTATATGCTTATTTCCGGCAGTGAGCCGTCTAAGCTGTTCCCTTTTGTGATTTGAAATAACGCAGTTATATATGAAGTGCAAGCAAAATAAATTCTATTACTTAACTAAATCCAAAACACCTCTTATATCATCAATAACATAATCTGCACCGGCAGCAATAAACTTTTCTCTGACAGCATTTCTAATCTCTGTCTTTTCATTATCTGAAAGGCTGTTAAACTCCTCCTCAGACATAGCCATTAAGGAACTGCCCTCTATAACACCTACAGAAATTACACCTGCATTTTTTCCCTCTTTAATATCCGAAATTGTATCACCGATTTTAATAACATTTTCTACAGATGAAATTTCAAGCCTTTTCAAATTTTCAAATATCATGTATGGATAAGGTCTGCCCATGTTGCTGACGGAATTAGGACTGAACCAGCAATCGGGACTATACCCAAATTCCTTAGCCTTTGGCACAACAATATTCATCATTTCATCAGTATAGCCTGTTGTAGAGCCTATTTTAATGCCCCTTTCTCTTAACTTAGACACAACCTCAATTACATATGGCTTAGGCTCTGCATATTCAGATACAATATGAAGAATAGCTTTTTCGCTTTTATCATAAACCTTATCTACATCCTCATTGGTCGCTCTTCTGCCGTAAATTCTTTCCCACTCAGCAGAAATTCTTTCACCCTTAAGCATTTCATTAATGTGGTTCCATTTAAGCATACCCATAGGCGCCCTTACCTCATCAACTGTAGGCGTAATGCCAAATTCCTCAAAAGCCTTTATAAAAGCGCCAACAGGAGCAAAGCAGCCATAATCAACAGTTGTGCCCGCCCAGTCAAAAATAACAGCCTCTGTTTTCATATTATATTTCCTCCTTTGATACTAAAAACTCTTTAATGATTTCATAAAGCCTTAAAATATCCTCTTTATAAATTTCACCTATGTTTCCAATTCTGAATGTGTCGGCAGTTGTTACCTTTCCGGGATAAATTGCATAGCCTCTGTCCTTAATATATTCATACATTTCATTAAAGGTGTAATTACAGCCTTCAGGGTAAAGGAATGTAGTAATAATAGGACCCTGATTATTATTAATATATGTATCAAAGCCTAATTCCTTCATCTTTTCAATAAGAAGGGCATTATTTTCACTGTATCTTTTACTTCTTGCAGCAATTCCCCCCTCTGCCTCCATTTCCTCCATAGCCTTATTAAAAGCAAGTACTGTATGAGTAGGTGAAGTAAATCTCCACTTGCCGTCCTTATTCATTGTTTCCCACTGGTCATAAAGGTCAAGAGAAAGACTTCTTGCATTGCCCTTTGATGCAATAAGCTTTTCCTTATTGCATATTATAAATGAAAAGCCGGGAACACCCTGTATACATTTATTTGCAGAGCTTATAATAAAATCAATACCAATATTTTCAACATCAATATCCACACCGCCGAAGCTTGACATGGCATCTACAATGTAATTTCTTCCCATAGATTTTACAACTCTGCCTACCGCCTCAATATCATTTAATATACCTGATGTAGTTTCACTGTGTACCATAGCTACATAAGTAATTGAACTGTCTTTTTCAAGTATTTCCTTAATTTTATCGGCAGACGGCACTTTATCATAAGCCTCCATATATGCAGCATAGTCAAGCCTTAATCTGTCGGCAATATGGCACATTCTCTCACCGTAAGCACCGTTAGCTGCAATAAGCACCTTATCACCTTCACCGATAACTGACGAAAACACAGACTCTACACCAAAGGTACCGCTGCCCTGCATAAGAACAGCCGTATATCTATCCTCACTTACGTGAGCAAGCTTTAAAAGCTTTTTTCTGATATTTTGAGTAATAACCTTATATTCATCATCCCATGTACAATGGTCAAAAAGCATTTCTTTTTTTACCGTATCAGTTGTAGTCAGGGGACCCGGAGTAAGCAATTTATAATTCTTCATTTCTTTAATACCTCATTTTCTATTTATTTACAGCTGTCTGAAAATTCCTGATGCTTTTTAAGAAGGTCAACTGTTAAAGGCTCCTTAAAGGTCTTGGGATTTCCTGATGAGTTTGCAGGATCTGCCGTTTCATCATTGTATAAAGGAATAGGATAAGTCTTTAAAAGGTCTGCTCTGCCATTCTTAATAATACATTCTGCCATTTCCATAGCTAAAGGATTTGCATTTTCCTTATCAATTACTGCAACAGATTCAGTAAGAGAGAAGTTACCTTCTGCCGGATCAACATAATCAATAGGAAGACCCTCTGCCTTGTCGGCAACGGCCTGATGTCTTAAACCAAAGCCTATGGCAACCTCGCCTGCTCTTACCTTCTTAATAGGTCCTGAGCCTGAATCCTCAATATGTACACCTGCATTTTCATAAATTGCTGAAAGAATTTCCTTTGCTTCAGTCTCATCATATTCATTTAAAATATCCTGAATTAATAACCATGCAGTAGATGAGCTGTTAATATCGGTTACTGAAATATTATCCTTATAAACAGGATTTGCAAGATCCTTTATAGATGTCGGCATAGGTAAATTTTCTGATGCCATAAGTCCCGTATTTACAATTATTGCACCCTCCTGTGCAGTGATTGGAGAGCAATAGCCTGCCACCTCATCAATGGTATTCTTATCAAATGTAAGGTCTGCAAACATATTGTTAGCCTCCTGAGCAGAGTCAATATAGAATGTACTCATTGTTATAAGATCAGCCTCTATATCCTTGCCCTCTGCCAAAAGCTTGCCGCCAAGCTCAGAGGTACCAAATGTTGAGAACATATACTGACCCTCATAGCCGTTGCTGTCAAGAGCCGTTTTCATAGCCTCAACTGCCTCGTCATCGGCATTTGAATAAATGATAACCTGCTCATTTGCTGAATTTGTACCACAGCCTGCCAAAAAAGATACTGACATTGCTGCTGTTAATAATAATGCTGTTAATTTAATTTTCATTTGAATTTTTCCTCCTGTTTGCTAAATAGTTAAATATAACCTTTGCTGCTAAATTAGTAACAAGTATTAATAAAGATAAAACAAATATTTCGTTAAATTTTGCAAAATGCTGCAATTCCTTAATTTTCGTTGTAATAACCATAGTTCTTGCCCCTGCAATAAATATTACCGCACTTACCGTGACCATTGCATTTACAAAATAATAGCTAAAAACCTCCAAAAGGGTAGTAAAGGCATTGGGAGTAACAACTCTTATAATAGTTTTCATCCAGTTATCCCCCATAAGCCTTGCAGTAGTTTCCCACGACCTGTTCATCTTTGACAATGAATTTTTCATCATAAGGTAAGGTGTTGAGAAAAAATGAACAATGTTACATAGTATTATAATTGCAAATGTATTATGGAGCGGACCTCCCTTAAAGGCAAGGAGAAAGGCTATACCAAGCACCATACCGGGTATTGTGTTTGTTACAACCGATGAGGTTTCAAGCACCTTTTTAATTCTTTCATCCAAATTACTTCTTGCCGTAATAAGTGTAGCGCCATAAGCTATTACAGTACCTATAACGGCCGTAAGTATTGCTGTAATAAGGGAATTTTCATAAACCCCAACAAGATTATTGTCTGAAAATACAGTCTTTACATTGTCAAATGTAAATGAAATGTCATAAGGCCAGCCTTTTACAAAAGGTATAAAGACTATCACACTAAATATGGTAATTATTGAAAATACAACCCCAAGAGAAAATATACTGCATAAAATATCTCTTGCTTTTGATTTTGTAAGCTCAATAGTTGATATTTTATTGTATCGTATATTGTATTTTTCAATTATTGTAAGACCTATAATACTTACAACAGAGGGCAAAAGCATAACAATAGCCACAACTGCACCGTTGTTAAAATTAGGAATTGCACCAAGCATTTCCTCATAAAGCACTGAAGCCACAACATCAAACTTGCCTCCTACTGATGCCGGAATGCCAAAGTCAGTAAAACATAAGAAAAAGCACTGTATAACAGAACATGTAAATGTACCTGCCAAAGGTCTTAATATTGTCATCCACAGTGTATTTAACTTATTATCCCCCATTACTCTTGACACTATCATAAACTTTTTGTCAAGATAAAGAATGGTATTGTTAATAAGCATAAACGAAATAGGCAGTGTATAAATAAGATAACCCAGCAGCAAACCCTTATACCCATAAATATCAAAAAGCTGTCTGCCTAAAATTTTAGTTACAAGTCCCTGCTTACCAAAGGAATAAATAATGGCAAATCCATATGTAATAGTCGGCAGAAACATAGGAAGTATGGCAACGGCACCTATTATTTTTTTAACATATTTATTTGCATTTGTATAATTAATTGTATATGCCATCATAAATGCAATAAATGTTGAAAGCAGGGCACTTACCACCGAAATATTAATACTGTTTAAAAGGGCTGTTAAAAAATTCTTTTCAGTAATTACATTTATATAATTTTCAAGACCAAAGCCTCCGTCACATTCAAAGCTCTTTAATGCAAGCTTTATTGCCGGAAAGAACAAAAAGACGGCAAAAAACAATATAATTAAAACAAATATAATTTTAAGTTCAGTATTTTTGGTTTTCATAACACACCTCTGATTATACTGCACAGCTTCTGTTGAAAAGAGTAAGAATATTATTTCTCTTTATTTCAAGCTGATTTAATATAAACTCCTTAACAAACATATTGCTTGGCTTGTTTATAATCTGTTCAGGTCTGTCAAACTGAGAAATATGTCCCTCATTAATTATAAGCACCTTGTCGGATAATGTAAGAGCCTCCTCAGGGTCGTGAGTTACAATAATTGTTGTCAGATTAAATTCCTTAGCAATAGTCTTAATTCTGTCCTTTATAGACTCCTTAATAACACCGTCAAGAGCACTTAAAGGCTCGTCAAGCAAAAGCACCTTTGGCTTCATTACCATAGTTCTTGCAAGAGCAACTCTTTGCTTCTGACCCCCTGAAAGCTGGTCAATATTTTTATCTATATGTTCTCTTAAGCCTAAAAGGTCAATAAGGTCATTAACCTCTTCCTCAGTTGAAATATTTGGCTTATTTCTTAAGCCGTATGTAATGTTCTTATAGGCATTAAGGTTTGGAAAAAGAGCATAATCCTGAAAAACAAGGTTAAACTGTCTTTTCTCCATAGGTACATTTGTAATATCCTCTCCGTCAAATTCAATTTCTCCGCTGTCAGTATCCGTAATACCCAAAATAATGTTAAGCAAAGTAGTTTTACCGCTTCCTGAGGGTCCGAGTATTGACACAATTTCACCTGTGTTAATTGTCAAATTGATGTCCTTTAAAATATCAACACCATCAAAGCTTTTTTTTATGTGTTTAAGTTCAAGCATAATTATTTCCTCCGTTTTTTTGCTTCACAATGCGTTCGAACAAGGTAAATATATCAATTCAAATTTCCTTTTTCAACAAAATCCATATTAAAAAAATGTAAAGTAAATGTAAGATAACATCAGGCTTTTACCCATTTTAAAATGTAGTTTTTCTACAAATAAAAAAATAGCCTATGGGGTTCAATTCTCCACATAGGCTCTTGATTTTATAAGTCTGCTGTTATTTTCAAGTATTTTTGTATATCTGTCATAATCACTCAAAATAACACCCATATACAGCATATCCACAATAGCAAGCTGTGTTACTCTTGAAAAAATTGCATCGCCGTACAAAAACTGCTCATTATCACAGGTCAGTACAATATTTCCGTATTTTGATATTACCGAATGTTCAAAATTAGTGATTACAAGTGTTTGGGCATTTTTGTTTCTGGCAGCCTTAAGGACATCTACAGTATTGCGTGAGCAGCCCGAATAGGATATGGCTATTGCCAAATCTTTTTCAGTCATACCGTTAGCCGCAACAGACTGCAAATAATAATCATCATATATATTGCAATTGATGCCAAGATAAACAAGCTTTGTCATTAGGTCATAGGCTGTTACGGCAGAATTTTCAACATAAAAAATCACTATTTTTCCCGCTTTGGTAATAGCATTTACAGCCTGTTTATAATGTTCAACAGATATTGTTTTAAGTGTCTTTTCAAGCTTATCTACAGCCGTTCCTATAATATTTGAGGGAATTTCATCAAGGCTGTTATTTTTGTTAATATCAAAGCCATATAAAGGAGAGGTCTTGTTTTTTGAACCAACCTCTTCAGCCACAGCAAGCTTAAACTCCTTGTAGCCATCATAGCCTATTGCTCTTACAAATCTTATAATTGTTGGCTGACTTACTCCTGCCAGTTCCGAAACCTCCACTATGGACAATTTGTAAATATCCCCCATATTTTCCAATATAAAATCAGCAGTTCTTTTTTCCGACTTGGTAAGTTTATTGTATTGCTTTTTTATACTAAAATCTATACCCATATTCATAATGATCCCTTGTAAATAATCTACAAAATTTTACAGTCAAAAATTTATACAATCTCAATTTCAAACTTTTAATACTTTTTTATTATAACAAATATGTAATATATTGTCTGTAAATTCAGGGTTAAATTTTTGTAAAATGCTAAATTCGCAAAAACTTATTTAAAAAAATCTACAAAAAAAGACCTTACCCAAGTTGGATAAGGTCAAAAATGAACCCGTTTAATTTTCTATGCAATACAAAAGCTTATTGTAAACCAATGGCAGGCAGTTATTTTAACAAAGCTTAAAACTCTGTTATTTTATACATTAAATCTAAATAATATTACATCTCCATCCTTAACAACGTAATCCTTACCCTCACTTCTGTAAACACCTGCTTCCTTAGCAGCAGTAATTGAGCCAAGTCTTACCAAATCATCATAAGTAACAACCTCAGCCCTTATAAAGCCTCTCTCAAAATCAGAATGTATTTTACCCGCTGCCTGTGGTGCCTTAGTACCTTCAGTAATGGTCCATGCTCTTACCTCAGTTTCACCGGCAGTAAGGTAGCTTATAAGTCCAAGTAAAGCATAACTTGCCTTAATAAGTCTGTCAAGACCGCTTGATTCACAGCCTAAATCAGCAAGAAATTCCTGCTTTTCATCATTTTCAAGCTCAGCAATTTCTTCTTCTATCTTAGCACACACAACAAATACACCTGAACCCTCTTCTTTTGCAAGCTCTCTTACAGCCTGAACGTGTGTATTGGATGCTCCGTCATCGGCTAAATCCTCTTCTGCAACATTGGCAGCATATAAAACAGGCTTTCTGCTTAAAAGAGTAAGGCTGTCAGCAAAGGCAGCATCCTCATCATCAAATTCAAGACTTCTGGCATTTTTGCCCTCTTCAAGAGCCGCCTTAATTTCCTTTAAAACAACAAGCTCCTTAGCTAAAGACTTGTCATTCATAGCCTGCTTTTGAGTTTTTGCAATTCTCTTGTCAACTACTTCAAGGTCAGCAAGCATAAGCTCAAGGTTAATTGTTTCAATATCTCTTACAGGATCAACCTTTGCGTCAACATGAACAATGTTGCTGTCCTCAAAGCATCTTACAACATGAACAATAGCGTCAACTTCTCTTATATGAGAAAGGAACTTATTACCCAAGCCTTCGCCCTGACTTGCACCCTTAACAAGACCTGCAATATCCACAAATTCAATAACTGCGGGAGTTACCTTTTGAGTTGTGTACATATCAGCAAGAACATCAAGTCTTTTGTCAGGCACCGGAACAATGCCCACATTAGGGTCAATTGTGCAGAAGGGATAATTTGCAGATTCAGCACCGCCTCCGGCAAGGGAATTAAATAATGTACTCTTGCCAACATTAGGCAAGCCAACAATACCTAGTTTCATAATAAAATTTCTCCTTTGTTTGTATCTATACATTAAAATAGACGGTAAGAAAAACCGTCTATTTCATAATCAAAAAATTAATCTCTGTTAGCAACAGCACCGGTAAGTAATCCTAAAAGAAATACTAAGAATGCTATGCCCAATGTGCAAACAGCTAACTTTGGCTTATCCTCTTCGGGAATAAATGTGCCCTTTAAAACATGTGACTTTGCCTCCTCGGCAGCGGCACGGTAATGCTTTCTTGGTCTTGCGTATCTCATATAAATTACCTCCTTCAAAAATTACGCTATCTTATTATAAAATTATACCACATTTAATTAAATTATAAAAGAGAAATTTTTATTAATATTGCTAAAATATGGTTAAAGGTGTATACTAATAAAAAACGGAGGTGTTATAAGTGAGTTATGAAGTAAAAAGCAGTGAAACAGTTTACAAAGGAAAGGTATTTAATCTTGAAAAAGATGTAATTATATTGCCTGACGGCAGAGAAACAGTTAGAGAAACAATCCGTCACGGCGGTGCGGCAGCTATGATTCCTGTTGATGATGACGGCAAAATTATTTTCGTAAGACAGTACAGACATTCTGCAAAAAGAGAAGTACTTGAAATTCCCGCAGGCACTATTGAAAACGGCGAAGACCCTTATGATTGTGCTGTAAGAGAAATACAGGAAGAAACATCATATAAGGCAGGTAAAATGACATTTCTTCTTAAAATGTATTCAGCAATAGGCTTTTGCAGTGAGGTTATACACATTTATGTTGCAGAAAACCTTGAAAAAGGTGAATATAATATGGATGATGACGAATTTATTACTAATGAACGCTATACCCTTGAAGAAAGCATTGAGCTTATTCATAAAGGTGAAATATGCGACAGTAAGACTATTTCAGCAATATTTGCATATAAAGACTATATTTCCAATAAATAATAACCTAGTAGGCAGGGATTTTGATTAAATCCCTGCCTACTCAATTATTCCTAACCGTTCAAAACCCAATTACCGCTCTTATTTTGCAGTTCTGTCATATGTTTATATATTCCATCAATTTTCATAAGCTCTTCAGGAGTTCCCTGTTCAGCCACAGTACCCTCAGAAAGCACAACAATCTTATCAACACCTGCCACAGTTCTCATTCTATGTGCAATAATCAGAACAGTTTTATCCTCAATAAGCCTTGACAAAGCAGACTGTATAAGAGTTTCATTTTCAACATCAAGAGATGCCGTAGCCTCGTCAAGAAGGATAACAGGAGCGTCTTTAAGAAAAGCTCTGGCAATAGATATTCTCTGTCTTTCACCTCCCGAAAGCTCACAGCCGTTTTCACCAATCATTGTATCCCAGCCATTTTCCAGTTTTTCCACAAATTCATTACAGTTTGCCAGTCTTGCAGCCTCCATTACCTCTTCATTTGTGGCATCCTTTCTTCCTATTCTGATGTTTTCCATAACTGTATTATTGAAAAGTGTTACATCCTGGAATACTATAGAATATAATGATAATAGGGCTTCAGGCTCAATATTTGATATATCCATACCTCCCAGTGTAATTTTGCCCTTGTCAATATCCCAAAAACGTGCCGCAAGCCTTGATACGGTTGTTTTACCGCCTCCCGAAGGTCCGACAAGTGCTGTAACCTGTCCCTGCTTAGCCGTAAATGAAACATCCTTTAAAATAGTTTCTCCTGTATTGTAAGAAAAGCCTGCCTTATCAAAAACAATATCATAACCCTTATTACTTAAAACTTCATTACCGCTTTGAATAGGATGATAAAGAATTTCATTCATTCTCGATACATTTGTACGGGTAGAAATAATAGCGGCCAGATTTTGTAACGATGTCTGTAACGGATCATAAAGCCTTGATGCAACCAATAAAAACATAAAAAACATAAGTATGTCAATACTGCCCTTAATAAGAAGTATTGAACCCATTAATGCAACAGTTGCAATACCAAGCTTTAAAATAAGCTGTGCAGACACAACAAATACTGCTGTTCCAAGTTCAGAAATAATAGCCCTTACTTCCACTGCCTTAATTTTAGAGTCAAGACCTTCAAGATATTTTTCCTCTGCATTGTTTGACTTAATATCTCTCACAGCTTCAAGACACTCCTGAATGCCGTCGGCACAGGCAAGCTTTGCTGCTGTTTGCTTTTGATTTAAACTATCCTGGGCTTTAGTTGATAAAAACACAATAGCAAATGACACAGGCACAACCCATACGGCAGCCAAAGCCATTTTAAAGTCAAATACAAATAAGCTTACTGAAATTATAACAGTAGATATCATTGAACCAATAAACTCAGGTATATAGTGAGAAAAAGAAGTTTCAAGTGTAGTACAGTCTGCCATTATTGTATTGGTTAAATCAGCCAAATCCTTTTTGCCAAAAAAGGATAAGGGTATTTTTCTTAGTCTTTCAGCAAGAGAAATACGTCTTACTCCGGTTTCAATATATGTAGCAAGAAATGTTGCATTATACTGAAATGTATATGTTATAAATATAAACAAAACACAAAACATAACACCTATAATATACACAGGTATATTTACATTGTTACTGCTAATTAAATCACCCGCAAGCCTATACAAAAGTCCTACAGGCAGCATAAGAGCTATGTTTGATATGACACATGAAATGCAGGCTTTAATCAAATCCTTTGCTCCCTGCCTTGATAACGCAAATGTTTTTTGAATTTTATTAAGCATAATCAATTCTCCTTTCCAACCTTCCACTGAACAGAGGTCTGATAATTATTCCACATATTTGCATAAATGGAATTATTATTAAGCAGTTCAATGTGACTGCCCTGTTCATTAATTTTTCCATCCTTTACAACAAATATTTTATCAGCATCCACAACAGTAGATAATCTGTGAGCAATCATAATTACGGTTCTGCCCTTAGCCATATTTGAAAAAGCCTGCTGCACTCTGCTTTCATTATCCGGATCAGCAAAAGCCGTAGCCTCATCTAAAATAACAATAGGCGCATCCTTCAACATAACCCTTGCTATAGCTAATCTCTGCTGTTCTCCGCCGGAAAGGAAAACACCCTTTGTACCAATAACCGTATCAATACCCTTTGGCAGTTTTTCAACAATATCCATACACTGAGCTTGCTTTAAAGCCTCAATGACCTGTTCTCTTGCAGCCTCAGGTCTTGACAGCCTTACATTTTCAAGTACAGACATTTTTAAAAGCTTACTGTTTTGAAACACAAAGGCAACTTTATTCATAAGTTCCTTTTTGGGAATATCTTTTATATTTACTCCGCCAATAAATATACTGCCTTTTTTTACATCAAAAAATCGGGATATAAGACTTGCAAGTGTTGACTTGCCTCCCCCTGACGGACCCACAAATGCTGCTGTTTCCCCTGCATTGATTTTAAGCGACACATTGTTGATTACATCGTTTTTGCCATCATAACTGAATGTAACATTTTTAAGCTCAACGGAATTATCCTTTATATTGACACTCTTATCTGTTTCGGACAAGGGTTCTAAATTCAATACACCCTCTATTCTTTCTATAGCATCATTTACAATCATGGTATTTTCACTTGAAAACATAATTTTTGTCAAGGTCACTGTAATTATGGGAGTAATAATTATATAAAATATAAAATTAAGCAAAAGCTCCTCATTTACTCCACCTCTTGTAAGAGCAATTACGCCAAATATAAGAAAAGCAAAAACACCATTTATTATTGTTGTATAAAATATCATTGGTATGCGCAGCTCTTTTGTATAGGCAATAGCCCACTTTGAGTAATCATCAATGGCAGCTTTAAATCTTCTGAATGAAAATACGGACTGACCAAAGGTTTTAACAACAGGTATGCCTCTTACATATTCCACAGCCTCATTAGACATTCTTTCAAGAGCATTCTGATATTCCTTCATTTTCTCCTGCATACCTTTACCTGTCATACACATCATTATAATAAAGGCAAGCGCTATAGGTACAAGACTTAAAATTCCCATTCTCCAGTCAAAGAACAAAAGTAAAAATAATAACCCGACAGGAGTTACAAGGGCACCTGCCCTGTCAGGGAGCTGATGAGCCAAATAGGTTTCCGTTGCGGCACTTGATTCATTTATTATTCTTCGCATTCTTCCGCTGCCAAAGCTGTCCATAAATCCCAGAGGCAGCGTAACAATATGGTGCATTGCTTTAATTCGTATGTTGGAAGCTATTCTGAAAGCACTCAAGTGTGAACACATTAAAGCACAAATATAAACAAACAGGGATATAAAGGCAAATATAACTGCCATTATGCCGTTATGCACCATATATTGTGCCTGACTGAAATCAGGTGCAATTTCCAGCACCTCCCTTATTATTTTCCATACATAAATAAAGGGCAATAAAGCAATTAATGCACTAATTGCAGAAAGTACCCACGATGCATATGTAAGATATTTAAAATTTCCCGCATATTCCATCAATTTTGATAAATTAGATTGCTTTTTCATATAAATCCTCCATTTCAGTTAGCAAGAGCTAACTTTATTTTTAAAAATTAAGGAGCTTTTGCTCCAAAAATTTTCTAATCAAAATCCATTATACTTTTCCAACCTGCCGTATAAAATGCTCTAAGCTCCTTAACATAGCTTTTAGCCTGTTTTTTAGGCATATCGTGTATAATCATTTCAAAATAAGCTGAAAACATACCGCTTGCCAATATATGTACAAGAGAGGGATCTATATTATTAACTCTCCTTCCAATATCTCGCAGCACATTCATAAACCGATAAGTAGCATCAACTTCAATTTCTACCATTTCATGCATAAAGCTTTCATATTTTGTGCCCTCACTGCAGCACAAAATCAGCTTAAAATCGTCAAAATGGTCATACATATAATCAACCATATTATCCATACAGTCCCCTGATATATTGCCCATTTCCTTTGGTTGTTCTTCTGCAGGCAAATCAGCAAAGGTGTTTTGTGCCATCTTATATCTTGTCATACAAACTTCGGCACTTTCACCTACAAGGCAGTCAAAAAGCTCTTCTTTACTCTTAAAATAGCCATAAAAAGCCCCTGTGGTTACATTTGCTTCCTTTGCAATATTTCTGAGAGAAGCAGAACGAAAGCCTTTTTCAAGAAATTCTTTTTTGCCTGCCGACAAAATATTTTTTAATGTAGTAGCTTCTAATTCACTCAAAGGTATACCTCCATATAACAGTGTTATATAACACCGTTATAATATCATTTATTTATAACTTTGTCAATACCGTTTTTTCATAAATAATACAAATATCTATTGACATCACTTAATATATAGATGTATACTAATATAGAATTAGTCGATACTAACTCATTTAACCGCAACTAACCAAATATTAAAGAAAAGAGGAATTTATATGTTATCAAAATGCTTAAAAAGCTGTAAATTTATATGTTTTACCTGTGGTGCCGTAACAGCAATTATCGGCAGCAGGGTTTTAAAAAGTGAAAAAACAAGAAAAGCCTGTGTACAGGGTCTTGCAAAGGGTATGAAGCTTAAACACGATGCACAGGTCACACTCCAAAATATGAAGGAAGAGGCACAGGACATATTCTGCGATGCTATGCAGGAAGCAGACATTGAGGAAGATGCTGAGTAAAGAGGGTGATGTATTTGAAATATCAAATCATTTATGATAAGCCGGGCCGTATCAGAATAAGGCTGACAGGCTGCAATATTTCAAGGGAACAGGCATCAGGCATTACTTCAATCCTGCTGAATACAAAAGGCGTTTTATCCGCTGATGTTACATATATAAACGGAGGTATTCTCATATATTACAAAAAGGGATTCAGGGATAGTATTTTAAATACTGTCTCTGCCTTAAGTAAAAGAGAAATACCTTTAATCAGTAACGAAAATGAAAACTCATTAAGAGAGCTTGACGATAACTTTAAGCGCTCATTACTTAAAATGATAGGCAAAAATTTTGTATACAAAGCTTTTGTTCCTGCTCCCTTAAGATTTCTGCTTACATTAAAGCGAGCAAAGGGATATGTTGAAAAGGGACTTTCAAGTCTTGGCAGCGGCAGACTTGACGTTGCTGTTCTTGATGCTGTTTCAATATCCGCTTCTATTGCTTCAGGCTCCTATTCTACTGCAAATTCCATTATGTTCTTACTTGGCATTTCGGGTCTGCTTGAGGATTATACCCACAAAAAGGCTAAAGCCTCCCTTGCTCAAAGCCTGTTTGTAAATGTGGATAAGGTATGGCTTGTTACTGAAAAAGAAGATATTTCAATACCATTATCTCAAATTAATACAGGTGATAAAATCCGTGTACGTTCAGGTGCTATGATACCCGTTGACGGTGAAGTTACAGAGGGTGAAGCTCTGGTCAATGAAGCCTCTATGACAGGCGAACCTCTTCCTGTTTTACGTAACAGAGGCAGCAGCGTATATGCGGGCACAGTAATTGAAGAAGGAAACATTACTGTTGAAGTAAGAGTACTGCCTGACAATTCGAGAATACAAAAAATTGTTTCCATGATTGATGAATCTGAAGCATTAAAGGCAGGAATACAAAGCCGTGCGGAAAAACTGGCAGATGCTATTGTTCCCTTCAGCCTTTTAACTGCCTTATCCGCACTTGCCTTTACACGTAATGTAAGCAAGGCACTTTCCGTTTTAATGGTAGACTATTCCTGCGCAATAAAGCTTTCTTCACCGATTTGTATTATTTCAGCAATGCGTGAGGCAACAAATTACAGCATAATGATTAAAGGAGGAAAACACCTTGAAAGCTATGCTCAGGCTGATACAATAATTTTTGATAAGACGGGCACACTTACAAATACCTGTCCTAAAGTTACTAAAATTATAGGCTTTAACGGCTATGACAGAAACAGCGTTCTTAAAATTTCAGCCTGTATAGAAGAACACTTTCCTCATAGTATAGCAAGAGCAGTTGTTCATCAGGCAGAGCTGGAAGGCTTGCACCATGAAGAAGAACATGCAGATGTTGAATATGTCGTTGCCCACGGTATAGCTACTCACTTAAACGGAGAAAGAACATTAATAGGCAGCTCACATTTTCTCTTTGAAGATGAAGGCATTGAAATTAACAATGAAATTAAAGAGGTAATAAAAAGGGAGGAAGCAGGCTGTTCAGCCCTTTATCTTTCAATAGGCAGTAAACTTGTAGGTATGATTTGTATAACCGATCCTATAAGAGAAGAGGCTGTTGACGTAATTAAGGCGCTTAAAAAACATGGCTTTAAACGAATAATTATGCTTACCGGTGACAGTGAAGCTGCCGCAAAGGCAGCCTGTGAAAAGCTGGGGATAACAGAATACAGAGCACAGGTATTGCCTGAGGACAAAGCCAATGTTGTTGCCTCTCTGAAAAATAAAGGACATAAGGTAGTTATGGTAGGCGATGGTATAAATGATTCACCTGCCCTTTCAGCTGCCGATGTTTCCGTGGCTATGAAATCCGCATCTGATATTGCAAGAGAAGTTGCCGATATTTCCCTGCTTTCAGAGGATTTAATGAAACTTATAACATTAAGAAAACTAAGTACAAGCCTTTTTGCAAGAATAAAAAGCAATCACAGCTTTATTATAGGATTTAATACTATGCTGATTATTGGCGGAGTATGCGGAATACTCACTCCTGCCTCATCGGCCCTTTTGCATAATGTTTCTACAACAGCAATAAGCGGATTAAGTATGCGCCCCTGCTTAACCAAATAATAACAAAATCAGCTGCCGCAAAAACTTTCGGGTTTATCAAAATCTGCAACAAAAAGGAGCTTTCCCGTGAAAGCTCCTTATGTAATATCCTATTGCAGTCCTAAACTGATTACAAGACCTTTATTTACCTTATCCATCATAACAGCATCAAGAAAGCCGATTTTTTCCCTTAATCTGCGTTTATCAATAGTCCTCAGCTGTTCAAGCAGTATAACAGAATCCTTGCTTAGGGAATAGTGTCTGCAGTCTATCTCTATATGAGTCGGCATTTTAGCCTTATTCATCTGAGATGTAATTGCTGCACATATAACCGTAGGCGAATATCTGTTGCCCACATCATTTTGAATAATAAGTACAGGTCTTATACCACCCTGTTCCGAACCTATAACAGGGCTAAGATCGGCATAAAAAATATCTCCTCTTTTAACAATCATATTATCACACCTTATTTGGTAAAATTTTTTCTTATGTGATAGTCTTGACAATTAAAAAATTTTTATACCTTAGTTGCTCTTCTTTGTATTTATAATCTCACCATTTTTAACATAAACTCTTGGCACTCTCTTTCCTACATTACACACAATTTCATAATTAATAGTTCCTGCAATTTTTGCAAGCTCCTCTGCCGACACGGTATTGTTGCCGTCACTTCCCATAATTATGACACTGTCTCCTGCTTTCGCATCCGGTACATCAGATACATCAATCATCATCTGATCCATGCACACACGGCCTATGACAGGGGCATAGCAGCCGTTTACTATAACTCTTGCCTTATTTGAAAAGGCTCTGGAATAGCCGTCGGCATATCCGATAGGTATAGTTGCTACCTTTGTTTTGTGTGTGGTGAAGTAAGTTCTGCCATAACCTACACTAACATTTTCCTCCAATAATTTGACATAGCTTATTTGTGATTTCAGACTCATTGCCGGTATTAAATTAACCGGATGAGTTACCTCACTGCCGGGGTACATACCATATGTAATAATACCTGAACGCACCATATCAAGCTGCAGATTCGGCATATCCAAAATAGCGGCACTGTTGGCGCAATGTCTTATAAATCCTTTGTACCCCTTATCATTTAACTTATCTGTTACAAATCTGAACTTTTTATACTGAACCATCGTAAAGGTTTTATCTCTGTCATCAGCTGAAGCAAAATGAGTAAAAATACCCGTTACCTTTAAATTAGGAAGCTTAAAAATTTTTTCAATTTCATCAATACTTTCGTCAATGGGCAAAAAACCGATTCTGCTCATACCCGTATCAATTTTAATATGTACAAGAGCAGTTTTACCGAGTTTAACAGCAATATCAGACATAAGCTTTGCAGTCTCGTATCTAAATATTGCCTGTGTAAGTCCGTAATTAACAACAGTTTCAAGCTGTCCTTCAACAGTGTTTCCTAAAATAAGAACAGGCACCTGAATACTCCACTGTCTGATTTGCACACCTTCATCACAAGTGGCAACTGCAAGCTGGTCAGCACCGTTATACAGACAAACTTTTGATACCTCTTCGGCACCGTGACCATAGGCATCTGCCTTAACTACTGCAAGAAGCCGTGTGCCGGCTTTTATCCTTTTTCTTATTTCTCTTATGTTATTACCAATGGCATCAAGATTTATTTCTGCCAGTAATCTGTGGTATTCATACATCTATAATCATACTCCCTATTTATCCATTAAAAATGTTTTATCTTCTAAATTACAATTATACACGAAGTTACTGAATTCCGCAACTATTCTTTCCTTATTGTCGGTATCATATATTACAAGCTTAAGGGGATTCTGACTTTCATTATCCACCCAAAGTTTTTCAGTTGAAAGCAGCTTATTATTACCTGTAATTTTAGCTTCAAGAACAGTACAGAGGCTTTCATCAAGATTTGCAGTTTCAACACCTACATCCTTGCTTTTAACATAATTTTCAATAAAGCTGAAAAGTATAATTTCACGCCTTGCAGCTTTATCGGGAGGATTAACACTTATTTTATTTTCCTTAAGATTTGGATTATACTGCCATACCATTTTGCCGTCATATAAAATCACATTATCCTTGTATTCCTCAGGCTTTTTTGTTTCTATTCTGTAGCGTCCGTCCTGCGCAGCAATTTGCTTTGTTTCGTATATCGTTTCACCCTTATTTGATATGTATGTCAGTTTGCAGTCAGCAGAATAACCTGTCATTGCCATTAGCTTATCCTGTATTGTGGGATAGGAACTTTCCTGCTTTACACAGCCTGATAAAATCATAATACATAAAAATAAAAATAGTCTTTTCATAATAACTCCTTTTTTGTTATAGGTAATTATATGAAAAGACCATATTTTTCATCACTGTTTTTTCTTGTTTGCCTTAGCAGCCTTTTTTTCTTCCTTTGCCTTTTGCTTCTTAGCCTGTTCAATTTCCTTAATCTGTTCCGGAGTCTTCATACCAATCATATTAACGATATAAAGACCTGCGATTTCAATCTTAACAGACTTTTTAACAGGAAGTGCATTATAAACACGTTTGTCTGCAATAAGAGTAAGAATTTGGGGACCAATTTTAACCTTAACAAAGTACATCTTCATAAATTTACTCCATTTAGGTACATTATCAGTAACCATTTTAGGCAAAGATTTAACATTTGACATTTTATCCCTTGTTTTATCTATAATATAAGCAGTTTGAAGCATTTTATGCTGCTCAATCATTTCATTCTGCTCATTCATTCTCTTATAAGCCTTTTTATTAAGATAAATAAGAATACCTGCAATAACCGCAATAATAACAACAATTAATATAAGCCAGTCGCCCCAGGTCATAGCGCCCATAGTTATCCTCCTTTCATATTATAAATCATCTCCTATTTATAATTTACCATTATTGACAACCCTTGTCAAGTCAACTATAATTAAATTAAACATTTTTTTATAAAGGGAGGTTTAAAATGGCAAAAATATCAAAGAAAATGAAAAGCAAGGCAGAAAATGTGCTGTCACTTCTGGATACTATTTACCCCACAGAGGACAAATGCTACTTAAATCACTCCAATGCCTATGAGCTATTGATTGCGACAATGCTTTCTGCACAATGCACCGATGACAGAGTAAATATGGTGACGGCAGAGCTTTTTAAAAAGTATACAAGCCTTGAGGCTTTTGCAAAGGCAGATTTAAAAGAACTTGAAAGAGATATTCATTCTACAGGCTTTTATCACAATAAAGCAAAAAATATTATTGCAGCATCTAATCAGCTTATTAATGAGTATAACGGAGAAATGCCTTCAGGCATTGATGAGCTTACAGCTTTGGCAGGCGTAGGCAGAAAAACAGCTAATGTGGTGAGAACCCACATTTTTCACATTCCAAGCATAGTGGTAGATACCCATGTTAAAAGAATAAGCAATAAGCTTGGCTTTGTAAAAAGTGATGATCCCGTTAAAATAGAATTTGAGCTAATGGAAATTTTTCCTGAAGACCACTGGGGCAGATATAATACACAGATTATTGCTCACGGCAGAACTATATGTAAAGCAAGGAAGCCTGATTGTGAAAATTGTCTTTTGAATAAGGAGTGCGACGAGTATAATAAACAAAAGTAAAGGAGAGAAATGTGTATGAAAAAATGGCTGGATAATTTTAAAAATGTAATGCTTGATACATTTAAAGAAAGAGTTGTATTTATAGGTATTCAGGGAAGCTATGGCAGAGATGAGGCAACAGAAAGCAGTGACATTGATGTTGTTGTTATACTTGACAACTTCACATATCAGGATTTAAAGGTGTATGACAAAGCCATATCAGGTCTTGAAAAAAGGGAAAAAATATGCGGATTCGTTTCAGGCCGTCAGGAGCTTTCAAACTGGATTGCATCAGACTTGTTTCAATTCTATCATGATACAAATCCCCTTTACGGCGACTTGAGCTGGCTAAGCGGAAAAATAAGAAGAGATGATGCCTGGCGTTCCTGTAAGTCTGATGTATGTAATATTTATCACAGCTGTATTCACAATGCAATACATGAAAAGGATGTCAATATATTAAAGTCACTGTATAAGGAAGCCACCTTTGCCCTTCAGGCCAAATACTATTATAACAAGGGGATGTATGTAAGAAGAATACACGAACTTGCCGAATATCTGACAGAGCTTGACGCAATAATAATAAATAATTATTTTAATAAGACTTACGAAAAGGACTTTGACCTTGCTTCAGAACAGCTTATGAATTGGGCAGGCAACATAATAAATGGTCAAATTTAATTTCAGACCTATATAAAACTGAGGGGACTGTACTGCAGTCCCCTCAGGCTTAACATAAATATTAATTATCAGCCATGCATATGTACATGAATATTTAAGTCCTCATATCCATTTTCCTTACAGGTATTAATAATTTCAGTATTTTCAACATTTACATTTTTATCAAATACCTTTCTGCTGTCAATAAGGTCATATTGACGCATAGGACCATTTACACATCCGCCTTCGCAAGCCATACCCTCAATAATATCCTCAGGCAGTCTGCCAAGCTTAAGCATCTGCAAGGCAACCTTACATTCAGCAGCACCATTGCATACCTTTACCTTTGGCTTATTTTCAATCCCCTTTTCCTCAACAACCTTTAATACAGCCGCAGATACACCACCGCTTCTCGCAAAGCCCTTGCCATAACGTGTAGCAAGCTGTTCACCGCTCTCGTAAGTTGTTGGGTCAATATTCCTTACCGCAAACATAGCATTAAGCTCATCAAAGGTCATTGCTGCACTGATTTCACCCATATATCTTGAAACAACTTCATTCTTTTTGGCAATACAAGGTCCTATAAATACTACCTCAGCCTGAGGGTCCTTAGCCCTGATAGCCTTGGCAGAAGCAATCATTGGAGAACCTGTAGTAGAAACATTGTCCTTAACCTGAGGATAATGCTTCATAATCATATTATAAAAAGCAGGACAGCAGGATGTTGTCATTTTTTTACCCTTTTCAACATTCTCAATTAACTCTTCAGCTTCTCTCCATGCAACAGCATCTCCGCCAAGTGCAACCTCATAACAATCCTTAAATCCTAAATCTATAATAGCCTTTTTAAGCTGAGGAATTGTAGCAGTACCAAACTGACCCTCAATAGCAGGAGCTATCATTGCATAAGTATGCTCAGGATTACTTCTTACAGAGTTAATAACATTAGTCATCATAGACGCTGCACCAATAGCACCAAAGGGACATTTAGCCACACACTGACCACAGTTAATACACTTATTTTCATCAATTTTAGCAAGATCGTGCTCATCCATATCAACAGCATTAACCGGACAGGCTTTAATACAAGGTCTTTCAATATCAACAATGGCATTGTAAGGACAGGCCTTAACGCAGGCACCGCAGTTCTTACATTTACTTTTATCAATATATGCACCATTTGGAGTATGAATAATTGCGCCAAACTTACAGGCTTTCATACATCTCTGAGCAAGGCAGTTCTGACAGTTATTTGTAACTGTAACTCTGTCAATCGGACAACCCTCACAGGCAGCCTTCATAACATGAACAATCTGTGTATTATCTGTTTTTTCATAATGCAGATCAGAAGGCAGTCTGCCCATAGCAAGCCTTACTCTCTGTCTTAAAATTTCTCTTTCTCTGTATACACAGCAGCGAAAACTCGGAGCAATAGGATCAGTTAATTCATAAGGAATGCTCTCCATTTTATCCTCAAGAGTACCCTCATAAGCATATTCGGCAACCTTATAAAGTACGGCATTCTTAATTTGATTAATGTCAGTAATTTGTTCCATCGGAATAAACCTCCTTAAATCTTTAGTAATAATTTCTTTTAACAACCTTACCTGCCTTAACCATAAGGCTGTAAAGCTCGTCCATAATAATCATTTTTATACTTAAATCCACAGGCAAATCAGGATTCTGATGAGCAGGATTTATTTTTTGACCGATAAACATATGAAAATGTGTGCATTCCTCAATAAGCATTTTGGCAATAAGGGAAGCACCGTTTTTTCTGTCAAGCTTAAGCAAAACACTTTTATCCGTAGGATTCTCAACGTAAGCCCTTATAATATCAACAGTCTTTTTAAGTGTAATAACACCCTCTGTAACAAGGTCAATACTTGGAATCTCAGCAGTAGGCGGAATTTCGGGGTCAATATACTCAAGGCTTGGAATAAGAGGCTCCTTTAAAACTCTGCTGACAATATTTGCAGAGCTGCCGCCGCAGACAATTTTTTTACCTTCCGTCATCATAAACTCAGTGACAAGTCTTGCATCATTTTTAGGATTAACAGGCGGACCGCTGTAAAGGCTTACAACCTTTTTAGGCACAACTCTGACTGTGGCAACGGTTGTATCATCTCCCGGTTTATTTATATAAAGCTGATTGCAGGTATCACTAAGCATACTTGTAAGCCTTGCTGATGTAATACCCGGCCTTACTCTGCCGGATACGAATTCACAAACATTTTCCCATGTCCAGCCCAAATTCATTAAATGTCCAATACCTGCATATACCACGCCATCACTCATAAGGGTAAGCACGTCATCAGGCTCTACCTTAAACCTTGCTTCCCTTATAGCCTTGCCTGCAATCTCCCTATATGTATATTCAATAGGCACCAGCCTGCCATTTCTCACAAAAATACACCCCGGAGCGTCAAATTCAACAAGATAAGCATTTCCGTCATAATCAATCTGCAAAATTATAAATGTAGAATAGGCCACCTTTCTTACATTGCAAATCGGCAAAGTGTGTACAATTGTATCAACTGTATCTTCTATGGAAGAACCCTCATACAGCATAGTTGAAATAATTTTAGCGGTCAAAGTGGAAAGAATATTAGCTTTGACTCCGCTTCCCAATCCATCAGAAAGCACAACAATGTACCTGTCATCATTTTTTACAATTTCAACATTATCACCGCAAAGTTCCTCATTATATTTAATTAAGCTTTTGTAGGTTGCATCAACATAAACCTTATCAGACATTGTTCATTTCCTCAGCATCAATTAAATTCTTAAGCTTATTAAGAGTAACCTTTGTTTCCGCAGTGGTTTCACCAAGCAGACTTGCTATCTGCTGTGCAACAACCATCTGCTTGTCAATAACCCTCTGAGCCATCTTAACTGACTCTAACTTTCGCTTGTAAAGAGCTTCATTATCCTTTTCCTCCTGAGTTACATCCTTAATGATGGCAATAGCCATATTTCTCTCACTTGAATACACAATAGTCTGTTCAGTCACTATATTAAGCTCAGGATATGATACCTTTTTATCATAAATACCGCTTTTGTTGGCAATAACCTGTTCAAAATCAGTGGTATCAATAAAGTTTGAAAGCTTTTGATTAAGTGCAGCAAGCCTTGTTATTTTAAAAAGCTTCTGTGCCGCAACATTAAACTCCTTAATATACATATCACTGTCAACAGCAATTATATAATTAGGAGTAAGACTTAAAGTAACATTACTCATTGCCTGATTAATATCGGTCATATAAGGCATACAAATGTAAAGGTCAGCCTTTTTCTGATAAACGGCAATTGCCTTTTCCCTGCAGGTAGCATAACCGCAGCTTCCGCAGTTCAGCTCCTGTGCCTTTGAATACTTGCCAATCTGAGCAAGTATCGCCCTTATTTCTTCCTCACTTGGCATATCCTGATGAACGGGGGCAGGCTTATAAGCAGCAGCAACACTTGACACATCATAGTGCTTTGAACGATTAGCGCTGTCAGCATAATTTTTAACCTCAATTCTTGCCTTATAGCCTGTTGAACGCATTTTAGGCATAAAAGGGCCATTTACGCAGCCGCCATAGCAGGAATGTGCTTCTACAAAGGCATGCTTAATATTTCCCTTTTGCATTTCATCAAGAATTTTTGTTACATTGGCTAATCCGCTTACGGCAACAAGGTCATAACCCTCTATATACTCTGTTCCCGTAAACTTGCAGTACTGATGCTGCAGGTCATAAACAATACCGTCCACAATGGGATAAATTCTTGAATAACCTGCCTCATTGTCAAATCCGTTATCTTCATGCTCCTCAGCCATTTCACTACCCGGAGTAATATCAGCATCCAAAAGCCATTTCATAAGCTGCTCATATGTAATAACACCGTCAACAAATTCGCTTTCCCTGCATTCTTTTATTCTTGCAAGACATGGAGTGACATGAATAACCTTGACATCCTTTCCTCTCTGCTCTTTAACAATTCTCCCGTGAACAAGAGCAGGTGACATAACAGGAGCAAGCCATTTAACAAGACCCGGATAATACTTCTGTACATACATATTAATGCTTGGGCAGGCAGATGAAATAATATTTTCAATCTTACCCTCCTTAATAAGGCGCAAATATTCTTTTGTAACATATTTGGCACCAATTGCAGCCTCTTCAACAAAATCAAAGCCCAAGCTCTTTAATGCCCATGCAAGAGCAGATGCATTTTCACCAAAGGCAGCAATATAGCTTGGGTCAAGGCTTACAACAGTTGTAATATCAGGATTTTCAACAAACTCCTTAATAAACTCTATGTCGTTATCAACCTTCTTGGCTTTCTGCGGACAGGTAGTCATACACACACCGCAAAGAATACAGGCATCCTCAATAATTTCCACCTTGTCATTAACATATTTAATTGATTTAACAAGACAATTTTTAAGGCATTTATAACAGTTTTTACAATTAGCTTTTCTAACCCTGATGCAGCTCATATACATCCCTCCGGTTATACATTAGGCAAAATCTTCTTATTAAAGAACATTTCAATATCTTCTTCAGTTACGGAGTAAATTTCATCATTAATCTTAACAGAAACGCCCTCATGACTGCATTGACCCATACAAAAAGAGCCCTTTAAAACAGCCTTGCCTTCAAGTCCGTTAGCATTAATTAATTCAGTAAGCTTATCAATAACTGTTTTGGAGCCCTTTAAATGACATGAACTTCCTACACATACGAAAATCTCCATTGGCTAAATCCTCCCTTGTCAATTATGTAAGCAATAGTTATTATCTGTAAATACACCGATTAATGAAAAGCAAAATTAATTTTATTTCATTAACCCCTGTTTCACTATGCTTCATTACGTTGATTATAATACCTAGTTAAATTATTGTCAAATCCTTTTGTCGAATTTGCAAAATTTAGTTTATATATATAAAATAACATAAATTAATTGTTATATTTTGTAAATTTTTAACATAACTCAGTATTGTAAAGCCATGCCTATTTCTTATCTTTAAGCAGCTTTCCAAGCTCATTCATAAAGCTGTCCACATCAGTAAACTGTCTGTATACGGAAGCAAATCTGACATATGCAACCTCATCAATCTCCTTAAGCCTGTCCATAACCATTTCGCCTATTTCCTTGCTTGGCACTTCCTTTTTAAGGGTATTGAGAATAGTATTTTCAATATCAGTTACCATATCATCAATTTGTTCCCTCGAAACGGGACGCTTGCTGCAGCTTATCAGTATACCCTTAGTGATTTTATCCCTGTTAAATGTCTCCCTTGTGTTATCTGACTTTACAACAGTTAAAGGTATGGTATCAATTCTCTCATATGTTGTAAATCTTCCGCCGCATTCATCACAGTAGCGTCGTCTTCTTATTACAGAATTATCATCCATAGTTCTTGTATCTATTACCTTAGTGTCTGTTTTACCGCAAAACGGACATTTCATATTAAAGCCTCCCTTGTATTTCTTTCTATTTTGATTATAGCAAGGGGAAATTTTATTTACAAGTAAATTCTATTTAAAATTATATTTCAATTTAATGAAATAAATTGACAAAGCAGTAAAAATATTATAGAATAAAACATTATTATTACTATTTTACTATTAAGTTATATAAAGAGGTAATTAATTATGAATATTATGTTTAAAAGTACAAGAGGCGACAAAAACTCAGTAACGGCAAGTCAGGCAATTGTTAAGGGCATTGCAGATGACGGAGGTCTTTATGTTCCCGAAACAATGCCAAAGATAGACTTTCCCCTGGATGCTGTTACAGAATACAGCTATCAGGAGCTTGCTTATCAGGTATTAAAACTGGTTCTTACAGACTATACGGAAGAAGAGTTAAGATACTGTATTAATTCAGCTTATGACGAAAAGTTTGACACAAAGCTTATTGCACCTGTAGTTAAAGCAGGTAATGACAATTTCCTTGAGCTTTTCCACGGCAGGACAATTGCTTTTAAGGACATGGCACTTTCCATTCTTCCTTATCTTTTAAAAACTGCAGCAAAGAAAAACGGAGTTAATGAGGAAATCGTTATTTTAACAGCTACATCAGGAGATACGGGTAAGGCAGCATTGGAAGGCTTTGCTGATGTTGAAGGTACAAACATTATTGTATTCTTCCCTGAGGATGGTGTTTCTGCAGTTCAGAAAGCCCAGATGGTAACTCAGACAGGAGCAAATACTTGTGTCGTAGGCATTAAGGGTAACTTTGACGATGCTCAGACAGCAGTTAAAAAAATATTTACCGACAATGAGTTAAAGGCAGAATTAAAAAATAAGGGTTACGTATTCTCATCAGCCAACTCTATTAATATCGGCAGACTTGCTCCACAGATTGTTTACTACTTCTATGCTTACGCACAGATGGTAAAGTCAGGTAATATTTCCATGGGCGATAAATTAAACTTTACAGTACCAACAGGTAACTTTGGTGATATTCTTGCAGGCTACTATGCAAAGTGCATGGGACTTCCCGTAAATAAGCTGATTTGTGCATCAAATGATAACAAAGTATTATATGACTTCTTTAAAACCGGTGTATATACTATTAAGAACAGAGAATTTATGGTGACAGTATCTCCATCTATGGATATTCTTATTTCATCTAATCTTGAAAGATTGCTTTATCACTTAAGCAACTCAGCCGAAGCTACAAAGTCCATGATGACTGATCTTAATACTAAGGGAAGCTATGAATTCAAGATTGAGGATGAGTTTGCCGGCGAATATGCTACTGTTGATGAAACTTTTAAAGCTATTAAGGGCATATTTGATGAATACAATTATGTAATGGATACTCATACTGCAGTTGCAAAGGCATCTTATGACAAATATGTTGCAGAAACAGGCGACAATACTCCTAATGTTATTGTTTCCACAGCAAGTCCTTATAAATTTGCCAAGGATGTTTTAAAGGCAATTGACAATAAGTATGATAATGTCGAGCCTTTTGCTGCCCTTGATGAGCTTGAAAAAATCAGCGGTGCTGCAATTCCTGCTCCTATTAAGGGTATTAATAAAAGAGAAGTCTTACATAAGACAGTTATTGAAAGAAATGAACTTAAGAGCTTTGTGCAGAATAAGCTGAAATAATAAAATTATAAACATTAAAAGGGAGATTATATAACCTATGATTATAAGTCTCCCTTTAATTTTTTACAAAAATTCCCCGTTGCATTTCATTTTGTCATATAAATCTGCCCCTCCATTTTGCTCCTTATAACCATCCCATCCATATTTTAAACAGAACAATTTCTCCACAAAAAATTTACTTTACAAATGTATTTATTTAATAATTTAAACAAATTTGTAAAAATCCCTTGACAAAGCACCGCCTTAACTGTATTATAAATTATAGACAGATAACACAGTGGGAGGTGAAAACATGGAACTTAATTATGGTGACCACAGACCAATATATGAGCAAATTAAAGAAAAAACAAAGGAATATATTATCAGCGGTGCAATGGCCGAACATGAAAGGCTTCCCTCAGTAAGAGAAGTAGCCGCCCAGCTTGCTATTAATCCAAATACCATTCAAAGAGCCTATAAGGAACTTGAAATGGAAGGCTATATTTATTCACAAAAGGCTAAGGGCTATTTTGTAGCACCCATGAAAAAAAGTGTACAGACTATTAAAAAGGAAGAAGCTTTTGAAAATCTTGAAACTATAGTTAAGGAGCTCAAATACCTGGGAACTGAAGAGACAGAAATTGAAAAAATGATAAAAAAAATATATTGGGAGGGAAATAAATGATTAGAGTTGAAAACCTGAACAAAAGCTTTGACGGCTTTAAGGCTCTTGATAACCTTAATTTGAGTGTCAAAAAAGGCTCTGTATACGGTCTTATCGGACCTAACGGTGCAGGCAAAACAACACTTATTAAAAATTTAACGGGTATTTACAAGCCTGACAGCGGCAGTATTCTTGTTGAAAACGAGCCTGTTTATGAAAACACGTATTTAAAACAGAAAATAGTCTATATAAGCGATGAGTTATTCTTTTTTACAACATACTCC
Organism: Clostridia bacterium; assembly: GCA_030524425.1. Lineage (GTDB taxonomy): Bacteria > Bacillota > Clostridia > Lachnospirales > CAG-274 > Gallispira. Next base: position 53,100 of record JAUNGN010000004.1, read on the forward strand.
ATAATGGATATGGCAAAATATTATGCCGGAATATATAAAAACTGGGACTGGAATATGTTTGAAAAGCTTAGGGAAATATTTAAAATTGATGTCAAAAGAAGATGCAGAAGACTTTCAAAGGGTATGCAAAAACAAGTGTCCTTCTGGCTTGGAATATGCTCAAGACCCGATTTAATGGTCCTTGATGAACCTGTTGACGGCCTTGACCCTGTAATGAGGAGAAATACATGGGCAGTAATATTACAGGAAGTGGCAGAGAGAAATATGACTGTATTGGTTTCAAGCCACAACCTGAGAGAACTGGAAGACGTGTGTGACCATGTAGGAATAATGTTTAACGGCAAGATTGTACTTGAAAAGGCCCTTGATGATGTAAAAGGAGAAATACATAAGCTTCAGATTGCTTTTAACGGTGAAACACCGCATATTTTTAAGGAGAGTTTAAATATATTGCACAGCAGTAAGTTCGGCAGTGTTGAAACATATATTGTAAGAGGTAAAACAGATATAATCAAAGCAGTTTGCAAAGACTGTTCACCGTTGCTTTATGACATTCTTCCTCTTACTTTGGAGGAAATTTTTATATATGAATTAGGGGGTATGGGTTATGAATTTGAAAATATACTTATTTGACAAAAGTACAGTAAAATCTGATTTTAAAAGATTTTGGTGGGTTCCTGTAATATATATGCTTATTCTTGCAATGATAGTACTTCCAAAAGCCGTTGTTATTGACAGTGTAAACATGAAAAATATCGGTGTGTACTGTAATTCGGATGAGGGTGTTTTTGCTTTTATATTTTCATTTTTTATGGCAGGTATGGTTTTTTCATATATTCATAAGGGCAGTGCAGTATCTATGATACACGGATTGCCTATATCAAGAAGGACACAGTATTTATCTCATATTTTATCAAGTGTTGTACTTTTGATTATTCCTGTTATTATAGCAAGTGCAGTTATAGGTATTGAAGGTATAAGCCAGAGAGCCGTTTACAGTGATGCGGCAGCTACAGCTTTGAAATATGCTTTAAAATATTTTTATACCTGCTGTATTTATATATTACTTGGATTTTTTATAACTGCATTTACGGTTATGATTTCCGGTAATACAATTGCAGCCTACCTTTTTAGTATAGCGGCTGTAATTTTTCCTTCTTTCGTATATTATATAACAAATTACATTTTAACAAATAATCTCTATGGATTTCCGGGCATTGATCCTAAAATTATGGATTATATTTATATTTCATCTGCAGAGTCCATGTGGAGCTATAATTCTCTTTGGTATGTTATTCTTATAGTAATTCTTTTCTTTGGCTGTATGAAGCTTTATGAAATAAGAAGGCTTGAAAACTATGATGAAATTGTAGCATTTAACATCCTTAAGCCTGTATTTATGTTCGGAGCATCACTTTGCTTTGGCTTATTCGGCGGATATATTATATATCAGGCTTCAAATATAAACAGTATATTTTTAGGCAGTATTCCTTTAGGTATAACAGCACTTATTGCAGCTAATATGATTAATAAAAAGAGCTTTACCGCTAAGGGAATATTAAAGCCTGCCATGCTGTATATAGCAGTAATAGCCGCTTTTAAGCTTACATTGGCATATGACCTGACAGGATATGAAAGGCGGGTTCCCCATATTGAAAATATTGAAAGCATAGAACCTTATGAAAATATAATAGACAGAACTTACTTCCAGTATTACTGCAGTAATGTTAAGGCTCCCGATTATGGTACTGCAAAGGGAATTGCAATAAAAGTAACAGATGAAAATGAAATAAAAAATATATCAGATTTTCACAGATTTATAAGTGATAACAAATCAGAAATGGAAAATAATATGAAAGTCATTGGTATGAAAAATCCTGTTTGGATTAATTTAAAATATAATCTGAAAAACGGCAAGACCCTGAAGAGAAGCTATACCCTTGACGGAGATTTATGCGGTACATATTTAAAGGCTTATTATGAAACTCCTGAGTATAAGCTTGCAAAATATCCTATAATAAGTGACAGCAGTAAAACAATAAGAAGTGTAACTTATCGCGGGGATACAAAAACAGAAGGGGATATACAGCTAAGGTACATAGACTATGACAAACTTGCAGACGCTCTTAAAAAGGATATTGACGGACTGGATTATGAAATAATTTACAATATGAACAAGGGGCTTGAATGCGGTGAATATATAAGTATAAATTATACTGAAACCCTTAATTATGAGGGAAAAGATTTTACTTATTCATATGAAGATACAATTGAACTTAACAGGTATTTTAAAAATACCCTTGCACTTATTAATGATGAGCTTTCAAAATATACGGACAAGTTAATTAAAGAAGAAAATATTAAAGGTGTCTATATGGTATTTGACTCATATTATGATTATGATAAACAGGAAGATACGGGGCACACTGTAAATATAACAAATACAGACGAAGCAATAAATATATTCAATGCATTAAAAAATAATATATATTATTTAAATGAGTCTGATAAAAACTCAGAATACCATACTGCTGATATTACATTTACCACAGACGGATATACTGAATACAATGCCTGTATCAATAAGCCTTATAATGAAATACCTCATGAAATAAGCAGGTATATTGAATAAAGAGTTAACAAATTAAAGCATTTAAATTACTTTATGATTTCTGACAACCAAATGGGTGCTGCAGTCTGCAGCACCCATTCCGGATTGTCCAAAAATTATATATTTATGAAAAAAGTGAATCATTTACGATACCGTAAGTTCAAAAAGCGTCGCAGACTTTAATCCGCAGGTCGAGCTTTGCCCGACCGAGGACAGGAACTTTTCTGTGATTTTGATGTTTTAAACATCAAAATTGCGGAAAACTTGGTAGTTCCTGCATTAGCATTCTGAAAGAAATGTAAGCATTTCTTTCAAGGCTGTCGACTTTTTCGACAGCCTGAAATGGGTGCTGCAGTCTGCAGCACCCTCTTGTTTTAACTGACGCAGTTTTATGTTACTCTCCATATTCCGACTCCGACAAACACAATCGTAAAAAAATATCCCCAGCCAAAGCATCTGCATAAGCCAATACCAATGCCAATGCCAATAAGCAAAGCTCCTAAAATATATTTTCTTATATTGCAAAATTTCAATTAAAACACCCTATAAATATATTTAATAAAATATATGCAGAAATATTAATCCCTTGACATAATTAAAATAAGAATACCTTCACTTACGGAAACAGTTGCTATATCCTCAGTCATTATATTACTGACACCCAGTGAATGACCTATTTCCATAGTGGCATTATTAAGTTCATATTCCATATGCTCAGTAGTAATACCCTTAACCTGAGTAGTAAGAGGAATAAGTGAAACAGTCTGTCCCTTTTCTCCTACAATATCAATACTGTCTTCAACAAGAGTAATTATATTATGTTCATCCAGCAGACAGGCTCTTATGCCCATACGCATAGGCCTCAAAAGAATATGTACATTAGCCAGGCTGTGGTCAAATCTGCTTCCTAAACCGCCTACAATGTAAATTTCATCAGACTCTTTTTCAATGGCAAGGTCAAGAGCAATTTCCATATCCGTCTTATCCTTTTTTGAGGGATATTCTATTTTAAGAACACCCAAATTATCAAAAAATTCAGCATCTGACTGATTTGCTGAGTCAAAATCTCCTATCATAACATTTGGCATAATCATCATTGCCCTGCAATGTCTTGTTCCGCCGTCACAGGCAATAATATATGCCTCCTCAAAATATTCCCTTATTATATCGTAATCATTGATTTCGCCGTTACCGATTATTATAGTTTTCATATTGCTACCTCGTTCCGGTATTAATACCTGCTCATTATTTCATTAAACTTCTGTATTCTATTGACTATATCCTCTTTACCAAAAATAGCAGAGCCTGCCACAATAACATTAGCACCTGCATCAAGAGGACGTGTAAGGTTGTCCGTATTTATACCGCCATCTATTTCAATATCATAATTCAGTCTGTTTTTAGCCTTATATTCAGCAAGACCTTCAACATTTTTCAGCGTAGAATCAATAAAGCTTTGTCCTCCGAAACCCGGCTCAACACTCATAACAAGAAACATATCTGTATATTCCGCAAAGGGCAAAACATCCTCATAGCTTGTCTTAGGTTTAATAGTTAAAGCAGCTTTTTTGCCGAGTTCTCTTATTCTCTTAAGTACAGGTATACAATTATCCGTTGCCTCGTAATGAATATTAATAATATCTGAGCCTGCCTCGGCAAAAGCATCTATATATCTTTCAGGCTTAACAATCATTAAATGTACATCAAGAACAAGGTCTGTTATCTTTCTTATACTTTTAACAACAGGTATGCCTATTGAAATATTTGGCACAAACATACCATCCATTACATCAATATGAAGGTAAGGAACATTATTTTCCTCACAAATTTTAATTTCCTTACCAAGCTTAGTAAAATCAGCAGAAAGTAATGAGGGGGACAATATACAATTCATAATTTGCTACCAAGCTTCAAATGAATATACCCTAATATTCATTTGAAATACAAACACAAATGGTGAAAGATGTGTGTCTGTATTTATCCTTTCTTCTTTTTTTCTTCCACCTTTTTATCTTCTTTGTTTTAACTCATTATATAAACTTACAAATCTGTCATATCTTTCCTGTGAAATACCTTCACCTATATGAGCCTTTACGGCACAATCAGGTTCTGCAATGTGAGCACAGTCCACAAAACGACACTGACCCAAATAAGGAACAAATTCCCTGAAATAATTCTGAATATCAGAATGCTGTAAAAAATCAAGACTTAATGAAGTAAAGCCGGGTGAATCCACTATATAAGTATCCTTATCCATACTTAGAAGCTCAACCTGCCTTGTGGTATGCTTTCCTCTTTCAATTTTACGGCTTATTTCTCCTGTTTGTCTGTTGCTTTCAGGTATAAGAGCATTAATAAGGCTTGACTTTCCTACACCCGAAGGACCTGCAAAAACCGTAACTCCCTTAATAAGTCCCTTAAGTATATCAATGCCCATACCCTTTTCAGCCGAAACATAGGCTATGGGATAAATATTGCCGTAAATACGGCTGAAGTCCCGCCTAGCCTCATCACCGGCAAGGTCTGACTTATTGATACAAATAATAATATTAGGTATTTTCTGGGTTTCTGCCAAAAGCAAAAAGCGGTCAAGCAAATCCATATTAATATTCGGACTTGCAGCAGCAAATGTAATAATTGCCGTATCAATATTTGCTGCTCTCGGTCTTATAAGAAGATTTTTCCTCTCCTCAATTGTATCCAGTGCTCCCTTTTTATTTTGCTCATCAATAACAGTAAATTTAACAAAATCACCAACTGTAGGAGTAATTTTAGCCTTTCTGAATCTGCCTCTGGCACTGCATTCATATGTTGAACCGCCGGCGGCAACATAATAAATACCGCCGACTCCTCTTATTATTCTTCCTGTCATATTACTTTGTTTCACTGTATATTATATCTCCATTTACAATAACCGTATACTCTGTGCTGCCGTCTGAAGTATCGTTTACGGCAAAAGGAAAGTCCTCCTTTGAAAGTGTAAGTTCTTTTAACGTTATTTCGCTTCCGTTTTTCTTGGCAGTAACTTTAACAGTATTTGAATCAGTTAACACTGACTTATCCGGATTAACAGGTATACTTACAACTTTGTCTGCAGGAGCAGCAGTTGCAGGCTCAGGAGCATTTGTGACTGCCTCACTTACAGACACCGCAGTTGAAGGCTCCTGAATATCTATAATCGCAGGTACATTAATTGATGTTATCTCAGTAGACTCTGCTCTTACTCCGCGGCTTATTGTAACAGTAACCTGACTTCCTATTGCAACCATGGTTTCAGGCGCTATTCCCTGGTCAATTACACTGCCTACAGGAACAGTATCACTATATCCGTCAATAAACTTGGCATTTAAGCCAAGGTCATCAAGCATAAGAGAAACTTCCTCCTGAGTTTTAAGCTTAAGGTCAGGGACCATTACCTCTTCATCTGCAGCCCCCTGACTTACCTTAACATCAATTTTCACATCTGCGCTAACCATTTCTCCCGATTCCGGTGTCTGCCCGATTATTTCTCCAATAGGTTTGTCACTGCTTACATACTCCACATTACCTAATGTAAGTCCCATTTCTGCAAGAATTTCCTCGCCCTTTGACTTTCTCTCTCCTACAATATTTGGTACCTGTATATCTCCTGCACCAAAGCTTACATATAACACAACCACATCACCGGGATTAACTCTTTCGCCCTTTTCAGGAGTCTGCTGTGCAACACATCCTGCATCCACATCAGCCTTATAAACATCTTTTCTTTCAACAGTAAGTCCCTTTCTTTCTGCTTTATTGCACGCCTTTTCATAGGTCATACCCACAAAATCAGGCACCTTGATTGTATCGCCGTAAAGAGTATTGTTTATCATGCTTCCGCCTATTGTAATAAGCAGAATAATGAGAATTCCTGTTATAACAGCAGTAATTATAACATTCCTCTCTCTTCTTTTTATTTCAAGAGAATCATCATCTTCATCATCCTCATTATCAGCAATTGGTACAGGCTTTTTAAGCTGAGTAATCTGAGTCTTATTTTTAATTTCCATAGCCTTTTTAAGTGCTCTTGCCATTTCCCTTGCATCCTGATATCTGTTTCTTGGTTCCTTAGCACAGGCTTTTTTTATGATTTCTATTATTTCAGGCGAAACTTTAGGATTAATATTGCGTGGATCAGGTATAGGAGTCTTTATATGCTTCATAGCCAAATCAAGAGCAGACTCGCCTTCAAAAGGAATAAGACCCGTTACCATTTCATAAAGCACAATACCCAAAGAATAAATATCACTTCTTTGGTCAACATCATCGCCCTTTGCCTGTTCGGGCGAAAAATAATGAACGGAGCCCATATAATCTCCCTGTGTGTTTTCAATACTGTTTGCCTTTGCTATACCAAAATCAGTAACCTTTGCAGTAAGCTTGCCTCCTGTTTTAGTCAGTAAAATATTTTCAGGCTTAATATCTCTGTGAATTACACCATGGGCATGAGCATTTTCAAGTCCCGATGCAATCTGCATTGCTATGTCGCAGGCAAGTCTGTTATCAAGGGGTGCTTCCTTATATATAAGCTCCTTTAAAGTATAGCCTTCTATATATTCCATAACAATGTAATATATATCTCCCTCATTTCCTACATCATAGACATTGACAATATTGGTATGCGCAAGCTGCGCGGCTGCCCTTGCTTCCGTACTGAATCGGTTAATAAAATCTTCATTGCCTATATAATCGGATTTTAATACCTTAAAGGTAACATCCCTGCCCAGTTTAATATCATTGGCTTTATAAACAACAGCCATACCGCCCTTGCCTATGATTTCCAGAATTTTATATCTCTGGCTGACTATCTGACCTTTTTCAAGTACCATAACAACACCCCCTTAAATATCTATTATAACAGCGGATATATTGTCCAAACCGCCGTTGCTGTTAGCTGCATTAATAAGCATATCTGCTCTTTCCTCAAGTGTAAAGACCTTTGCTTTTGCTATGCTGCAGATTTCATCATCTTCAATCATTGTATTTAAACCATCACTGCACATAACAATAATGTCACCTTCCTTAACTTTTACAATCAGTCCGTCTGCCGTAACGGTGCTGTCTGTACCTACTGCTCTTGTAATGCAGTTTCTCTGAGGGTGTACTCTTGCCTCCTCTTCACTTATCTGACCTGCTTTGACCATTTCAGCCACAAGGGAGTGATCATTTGTAATCTGAGTTATCTCTCCGCCTGATATTCTGTAGAGTCTGGAATCTCCCACATGGGCAATATACATACTGCTGTCAACTACAGTTGCAGCAACCATAGTAGTACCCATATCACCATATTCATCATAGGTATGACCAAGCTTATATACTGCCTCATTAGCCATATTAATACCGCCGATAAGCATATCAAGAGGCTCTTCCGTGCTATCAGGCTGATATTTGTTAAGATAAGCAAGAAAAGCCTCAATAGCCGTATTGCTTGCTACCTGCCCTGCTTTATGTCCTCCCATGCCGTCAGCAACTATATAAAGGTTATGTAGTTTGCCTATAGGCTCATTTGAAACATATAACGAATCCTCATTTTTAGGACGCTGCTGACCTATGTCAGTTTTTCCATAGCCTAACATACTATTTCCTCCTTAAATTTATTATAATGTGAGGTTTAAACCTTCAACACCTTCAACCTTATCCTTATAGCTTTTCCTAAGCTGTCCGCAGGCAGCATTTATATCACTGCCCAATTTCCGTCTTATTGTAGTTTCAATACCAAGGGACTTCAATATCCCGGCAAAGTGCTTTATATTTTCCTCACTGCTTCTGATGTAATTATTTTCTTTGACATCATTAACGGGTATAAGATTTACATGACACATTATACCCCTAAGCTTTGATGCAAGTTCCCTTGCACACTCTTCACTGTCATTTACTCCTTTAATAAGGGCATACTCAAAGGTAACACGCCGTTTTGTACTGTCTGCATAATCTTTGGCAGCCTTTATAAGGGAATCAAAGTCATAACGCCTTGCAACAGGCATTGTGTTCTGCCTTATGAGGTTATTGGGAGCATGGAGTGAAATTGCCAGTGTTATCTGCAGGTTTTCCCTTGCTAAATCATATATTTTATCTACAAGTCCGCAGGTAGAAAGGGTAATATGTCTGTGACTTAAATTGTTTCCTTCCCCGGAATGTATAATTTCCAAAAAATCCATGACATTGTCATAATTATCAAGAGGCTCACCGCTGCCCATAATAACAACATTAGACACTCTTTCGCCTATATCTTTTTGTATTTCATATATCTGTGCTGCCATTTCACCGGCAAGAAGGTTTCTTTCAAGCCCGTCTGCTGTAGAAGCACAAAAAGTACAGCCCATTCTGCAGCCTGCCTGAGAAGAAATACATACGGCATTGCCATAAGAATAACGCATAAGTACACTTTCAATAACTACATTATCGCCGATGTCAAAAAGATACTTAATGGTATTATCCTCTTTTGAAATTAATTTTTCAACTATTTTTAAATTTTTTATTGTATATTTTTCTTTCAGTTTTTCCCTTAAAGCCTTAGACAAATTTGTCATTTCCGAAAAATCGGTTACCTGTTTCTGATGAAGCCAGCCGTATATCTGCTTTGCCCTGAACTGCTTTTCTCCCATTTTTTCCAGTTCCGCAGTAAGCTCCTTAAGTGTAAGGGAACGTAAATCTGTTTTATCCATTTTTTCTCATCCTTGCTATAAAAAATCCATCTGTGCCATATTGCTGGGGCAAAAGCTGAATATAACCTTCCTCTGCGGTTTTGATGCTTATATTTTCCGGAATGTAAGGAGTCAGGCTTTCTAATTTAAAGCCGTGCTCTCTGCAAAACCACCTTACATTGTCAATGTTTTCCATACGGGATATGGTACAGGTAGAATAAACCAGTACACCATTATCCTTAACTATTGCCGAAGCTGCACTTAATATATCTCTCTGTATCTCGGCAAGCTCCTTAATATCTTCATAAACCCTGTTGTATTTAATATCAGGCTTTTTTCTTACCAGTCCAAAGCCTGAACACGGAGCATCAACAATAACATAATCAGCCTTAGTTTCATTATCTTCTTCTGCCCCGTCTTTAAGCTGAGGCGTTATGGAAGAAAGACCAAGCCTTTCTGCTCCGCCTTTAATAAGCTCAAGCTTATGTTCATATATATCTCTTGAATAAATCCTTCCTGTGTTATTCATATACTCAGCTATAGCAAAGCTTTTTCCTCCGGGAGCAGAACAAACGTCAACAACTGTTGAGTAAGGCTCAGGGGCTAAAACTTTAACGGCAAGCATAGAGCTTTCATCCATTATATGAAAAAGTCCCTCTTTATAGCACCTGCTCTCTGAAATATTGTGTGTTCTGTAAATATACAAACTGTTGTCAAGAAGAGAATCACTGTCAACTGCAATACCTTCTTCAAAAAATTTATTCTTCAATGTATTTTTATCGGTTTTAACTGTATTGACACATACACTTATTCTTGGAGGCATGGCAAATGATGAGCAGACTTTTTCCGCCTCATCAAAGGACATTTCCTCAAGCCAGTACTTAATAAGCCACTCGGGATAGGAATATTTTAAGGCAAGTGCCTTTAGCCTGTCATCAGGATACTTAATATTATCCTTATTCCTTGCAATTGCTCTTAAAACACCGTTTACAAAACCCGCAAGAGTTGAAAAACTTCTTTTTTTTGCAAGAATAACAGCCTCATTACAGGCAGCGGAAACAGGTATCTTATCCATATAAAGAATCTGATAAACGCCTATTCTGATATTATTTAATATAAAGGGTTTCATTTTATCTGTTTTTGTCTTTGAAAACTGATTAATAACATAGTCAATATTAATAAGATTTCTTAATGTACCATTGACAAGCTCCGTAATAAACGCCCTTTGCACAGAAGTAAGCTCTTCATGAGCTGAAAGTGTTTTTCTGAGTATTATATTATTATAAGCTCCTTCGTCAAATATATCCATTAATATAAAAAGTGCAATTTCTCTTTCTTTCATAAATTTATCTCCAAAATAACTTTTATTTTTATTAGAAATGATGTATAATGAACACATAAACAAATAGATATACGAATCTAATTTATATCATAACATATTTTTCATAAATAAAAAAGCATTTTTTGAAAGGAGTTTAAATATGTTCAGAACAATTAAATGGTATATAAAATTTATAGGTTCACTTATAATTAATAATCCTGTATTAAAAAAGGCAGACAAACTTCTTGAACAGGGTAAAAATGAAGAATACGAAGAATTGGTTACAAAAAAAGTATCAGACTGGGCAATGAACAGAATGAATGACTCAGGGGCAAAAGTAAATGTTTATGGAATTGAAAATCTTCCAAAAGACGGCAGCATACTTTTTGTTTCCAACCACCAAAGTAACTTTGACATACTTCTGCTTTTGTCATACTTACCTGTACCCAAAGGCTTTGTGGCAAAGACTGAACTTGGCAGCTTTCCATTTGTTAACAAATGGATGAAGAAAATTCACTGCCTATTTATGGACAGACATGACATTAAACAGTCTGCACAAATTATAATTGAAGGTATAAAACAGCTTAAAAGCGGTATTAATATGGTAATATTTCCTGAGGGCACAAGAAGCAAAACAGGTGAGCTTGGAGAATTTAAGGCAGGAAGCTTTAAGCTTGCAACGAAAAGCAAGTGCCTGATTGTACCAATAACTATTGACGGTACAAGAAAGATTATGGAAGCAAATAACTACAAAATAATGCCCGAAACAATTAATTTATACATTCACGAACCCATTAATACTTCCTCTTTGTCAAAAGAAGAACAGGCCCAATTGCCTGACAGGGTAAGAAATATAATTAATAAATGTCTGTTACAGTAATTAATACTCCATACATTGCTGAATAAAAAAAACTATATATTGTAAAACTAAAATAAATGAAAGAGAGGTAATTAAAATGAAAAAGGAAAGAATGACTATACTTAAAATGATTAATGACGGAAAAATTACCGTTGATGAAGCCATAAAGCTTATGGAAAGTATTAAGTCAGCAAAGGCAATGGACACCGGCGATGTAATTGAAAGCGTTAAGGAAAAAGTAAGCGAAATTGTTGAGGATGCCAAGCCTGTTGTAAAGAAATATGCCGCTAAGGCTAAAGAGGTGGGCGAAGAAGTCTATAACAAGGGGAAGGCTAAGGTTGAAGAATATAAGACCAGGGCTAAAAACTCTGATTTCGCAGATGAAATAATTATTGATCCTGCCGGTGAAGCTATGGAAGCAGCAGAAGAAACTGCAGGGGCTGTCATCGAAAAAATTGCAGAAGCTGTTGATACAGCTCATGAAACGATTGAAGGTAACAATGATAATACAATTAAGGCTTCAAATAATGAAAATGAATAATCTTAAACAGTATATCTTTGATATTTCTTAATCAGTATGCAAAATTTTACAGATTTTTTTATAAGCTCTAAAAACTGACATATTTAATAAAGGGGCGGGACAGGTCAAATGTCCTGTCCCCTTTTTTCATTTCAATCATCATATAATTTGTATCATAAAAACGGAATATATATAAATGACGGCTGTTGCCTATGCAACAGCCGTCAAAAATCATCATAATTTAAATTACTTTAAAGTTACCTTAGCGCCAACTTCCTCAAGCTTAGCCTTGATAGAATCAGCCTCTTCCTTAGCAACGCCTTCCTTAAGAACCTTAGGAGCACCGTCAACAACTTCCTTAGCTTCCTTAAGACCAAGACCTGTGATTTCTCTAACAGTCTTAATAACCTTAATCTTCTCAGCGCCAACCTCAGTTAACTCTACGTCAAACTCAGTCTTTTCGTCCTCAGCAGCACCGCCTGCAGCAGCACCGCCTGCAGCAACTACCATACCTGCAGCAGCAGATACACCAAATTCTTCCTCAGCAGCCTTTACTAAATCGTTAAGCTCAAGAACAGTAAGTTCCTTAACAGCAGCAATAATCTCTTCAATTGATAACTTAGCCATTTTTAATTTCCTCCATAATTTCTAAATTTTTGTTTTTAAATCAGTAAATAAAATTTGCCTTAAATAAACTCAAGCACAAATTAAGCCTCTGCAGCTTCGCCGTCCTTTTCTGCAATAGCCTTGATAACTCTTGCGAAAGAACCCATAGGTGACTTGAAGCTTCCCAATAACTTTGAAAGGAGAACCTCTCTTGATGGAATATCAGCAACAGCAGCCATACCCTTAGCATCATAACAAGTGCCTTCAATAACACCGGCCTTGAATTCAAGAGCCTTGGCACCCTTCATAAACTTGTTCATGATAGAAGCAGCAACAGTCGGATCCTCATAACAGATAGCAATAGCACTAGGACCTTCAAAATAATCCTTTAAGCCCTCAAACTGAGTACCCTCTACCGCTAAATTCATCATAGTATTCTTGTAAACCTTATAGTCAACACCGGCTTCTCTTAACTGCTTACGAAGATTAGTATCCTCTGCAACTGTAAGACCTCTGGCATCAACTAAAACAGCAGAACTTGCCTTTTCAAGCTTTTCCTTAATTTCGTTTACAATAACCTGCTTTTCAGCAACCTTAGCCATTATTTACACCTCCTATATTATTATAAGCCGTATAAAAAAACTCCCTGTCACAGACAGGGAGGTAAATACAAATCAAATGTATCCTCGGCAGGTAGTTACACGTTACGACATAATGTCACCTGCTGTCTACGGCACTTTTAATATAATAACACATTACAAATAATTTGTCAACATCTTTTTTATTTTTTTACTTTAATATGACTTTTAACCTTATCAAGAAAATCCTTCTTAAGTGCCATACTATTATTTCCTCCATGGTCAATTAACACACCTGCATATTCTGCACCCTCAACATTAACAATACCACAGATATCATTATAACCAAGTTCAAGAAACTGAACATCTTTTCTCCATGCCCCAATAGCCTCAACACTTGTAAACACAAGCAAGAAGCTTCCATTTTCAGCAGCAATGGAGTAATATCCCATTTTAGTAATATTATGAGTTTGCCGGTCAGCCTCTACTACAACCGGCACAAAGAATTTGTCACTAATAAGCTTAGAAACAAATTCCATTTTATTATTTTCGGAAGAGTCCCCTTTTAATCTTAAAATACTCTCCGCCAATGCTTTGCTCATATAACACCTCTTATTTTCTATAAAAAGGAGATGCCTCCTTTATATATTTTTGTGCAACCTTATCAAATGATGGCATAAGTCCTATTGTTTCACCTTTCTTCATAACTGTGTGTGCAACAGCGGCAATACCATCAAAAGCAGCTTTTAAGCTGCCATCCTTACAAAATTCAACAACAAGTACGGGAGTAGGCTTATCTTCTCCCTTTCTTATTGTTTCCATAAAATAAGCAGAACTTATATTATCCCGGGAATCAAAATAGTCACATAAAGCCTTTTTAAGTTTTTCAGGCGGACTGCTTACCTGTCTGAGTCCAATATCTCCTTCTGTTTGTATTTTCTCAGGTCTGATGACAACATCAGGATTATTGGCTTTCTCAATATTTTGTATAAGACTGTTTTGTACAGCCAAATTACAGCCGCAAGGGTCAATAACAAAACCATCATAGCCCTTTCTGCCAAGAACCATATTTTTAATATTGTCATATCCCCTTATAAGATACATTTTGTTAGGATTTTTATTCCACTTTTCAAATTCCTCACCGCTTGTAAACACAGCAAGATAATTAAGCCCCTTGCTTGTTGTCATGGAAAAATAGTTTACTGTGGCATCTGCGGGAATCTTATTGTTAACAGGCTCAGGAATAATAACTACAGGCAATATAAACTTTGCACTGATAAGCTTTTGCAAAAACCACAGTCTGTTTTCCTGAACAGCATTTTCCTTAAGTTTTAACGCTGCCTCTACAAGAGCAGTATTATCAATAGGAATATTCATTTAAAATTCCTCCATTATTCCTTTGGAATCATTTCCTCTCTGAGAATAGCCATATTTTCACCCTTTGAATCAATTATAAAGCCGTCAAGACCGCTTTTCTCATTAGTAACAATTGTTCTTATTGTTACAAAATTGTGTAAAATACCAACTATGTCTGATCTGTCGCCATAACACTTTTCAAGTTCCTCAGGACTTGAGAAAACACTTAAGAATCTCTTGCCGTCTGAGGTCATTAAAGCACAGTACTTACCGTTCTTATTGGGACTGTCACCTTTTTCAACGCTGACAGGCACATAAAAAGCAGTATCTACTACAGCCTTAAAAAATTCCTCCTGAAAAATTACTGTTCTGACAGCTTTAAACTGTTTCATAGCCTCAACAAGTTTAGAATTATCCGGTTTCTTATTCATTTTTTTACCTCTCTCATTACTTTTACTATTTTTATTCAGAAAACATCAAAACAACTATTAACTTTCTTATTTTTTATCTTTCCAAAACCTCGTCTATAATATCCTTAACAGTCGAAATTTTATCAATCTTATATACATTCTCACCGCAAAAAACAAGTGCATTATCAATGTCACCGTTAGCTCCGTTAAAAAGAGCCTTTGAAATACAATACGGTATCGTCTTCGGATCACAATGCACAAGACATTTAAAACAACGTGAAACCTTACAGCCTTCCGGCACTATATCCTTAATAAAATGATTATTCAATGCTCTGCCGGGCATACCGACAGGACTTTTAACAATTTTAACATCCTCAAGCTTTGCTTTTATATAAGCTTCCTTAAAAGCTATATCAGCATCACATTCCTCAGTGGCAACAAAACGTGTAGCCATCTGAACACCGTCAAGTCCCAAGTCCTCAATGCAGTGCTTAACATCCTCTTTGCTATATACACCGCCGCCGAAAACCACAGGAATAGTCTTGTTATATTTCTCTTCAAATTCCCTTTTGGTTTCAATTATTTTAAGGATTTCATCATCAAAATTATCAATAGACATAACTTCCTCAGCCTTAAAGCCCAAATGACCTCCGGCCTTAGGTCCTTCAATAACAAGCAGATCAGGAAGTCTGTCATATTTTTTAACCCAGCGTGAAAAAATAACCTTACAAGCCTTTGCAGATGATACAATAGGGGCAAGCTTAATATCAGAGCCGGCTGCAAACTTAGGAAGATCCATAGGAAGTCCCGCACCTGATACTATAAGGTCAGCACCATTTTCAATACAGCACTTTACAAAATCCTCATAATGGGTAACTGCCACCATAATGTTTACACCGATTATACCGCCGTCAGATTCTTCCTTGGCAAGTTTTATTTCCCTTGCTAAAGCTCTCATATTGGCATCAAAGGTGTTTGTATAAAAATCCGGCTCTCTAAATCCCGGCTGCGCAGCAGAAATAACACCGATACCGCCCTCTCTTGCCACTGCCGCAGCAAGCTTATGAAGGCTGATACCAACGCCCATACCGCCCTGTATAATAGGAATTCTTGCAGTCAAATCACCAATCACTAATTTTTTCATTAAAATTACCTCTTCTATATATCTCAATAAATGTACAAATAAACCTATTCAAACATTATCCAATATGATTATACCATTTAAAATTGCTTTTGTCTATAACTTTTGACATAATTAAAATAATGTTGTATACTAAAAACATGGAAATAAGGAGACAAAAATGACTGAGCATAAATTTTTTAACAAAAAGGATTTTGTAATAATTGCTATTATTTTAATAATGGCTCTGGCCCTCTTTTGTGTGTACTTTTTATACACAAATAAAGAAAGTTCCTGTGTACGGGTCATATATGCAGGGGAAGTACTGGATGAACTCCCTCTTAATGAAAACTGCATATATTCGCCTGAAAAAAATACAAATATCGTAATAGAAATTAAGAATAACAGGGCACGTTTCAGAGAATCTGACTGCCCCGATAAAATATGCGTAAATACAGGCTGGATTTCAAGAGCAGGACAAACTGCCATATGTCTGCCAAATAAAATGTCTATTGTTATAAAAAGCAATAAAAACAATAATATTGCTGATACGGAAATATGACATTTAATTTATTTATAAGGAAAGGAGCAAAAAATGAACAACTTTTCAAAAGCAAAATATATTTCCTGCATGGCAATGCTGCTTACTCTTATAGTAGCTCTTTCCATATTCGAAGCTATGCTTCCGCCCTTCCCCATGCTTCCGCCCGGAGTAAAAATAGGTCTGGCAAACATAGTTACAATGTACACTCTTTTCTTTATTGGCAAAAAGCAGGCATTCAGCCTGAACATAGCCAAAGGTGTTTTTATACTTATAACAAGAGGTATAACCTCCGGCATATTAAGTCTTTGCGGAGGTATATTATCCATATGTGTTATTATTTTACTTTCAGGACTTTTTAAAGACAAAATTTCATATATGCTTCTAAGTATTTTTGGTGCAATCTCTCACAACATAGGTCAGCTGATTGCCATAACAATAATACTCGGCAACAAATATGCTCTTTATTACCTCCCTGTTTTAATAGGGGCAGGCATACTTATGGGCAGTATAACAGGAATTCTTCTCAAAACACTTTTACCTGTTTTATCATATCCCTTAAAGGAGATAAAAAAATGAAAAAAATAATATTTGCCTCACTTTTTCTTTTTATACTATGCGGCTGCAGTACGCAGAAATACAGCACGGAATATTTGGATTTGTTTGATACCTATTCCACTGTAACCATATATACAAATAACAGTGAGGAATTTAATGAAATAAGCAATGACCTTCACAAGGAACTTTTAAGACTAAACAGGCTTTTTGATATTTACAACAATTATGACAATATCAATAATATTAAAACTATAAATGACAACAGCGGAATTAAAGCCGTAAAAGCAGACAGGGAAATTATAGAGCTTATTAAAGCCGGTAAAGAGGCTTATAATAAAACTGAGGGAACAGTAAATATAGCTATGGGCCCGGTGCTTAAAATATGGCACAGGTACAGAGAAAATGCTCTTGATAACGGAATAAGCGCCATACCCGATACAGCTGAGCTGGAAGACGCCAATAAACATACTGATATTAATAATATAATAGTTGACGAAGAAAACTCCACAGTATTTATTACCGATGAATCTGCATCTATAGATGTGGGGGCAATTGCAAAAGGATACGCAGCCGATTACGCCGCAGAATTTTTAAGGAGCAGAGGCGTGAGTGCAGCGCTCATTAACTTAGGCGGAAATGTAATTGCTCTTAATGACAACAGCAAGAAAAGCTGGAAAACAGGAATTATTTCTCCCGATAATAACGGAGAATATGTAGACACAGCAGATATATCAAATCAGTCTGCCGTATCAAGCGGAAATTACCAGAGATATTACGAGTATGAGGGGAAAAAATATCATCACATAATAGACGGCTCAACTCTTATGCCTGCCGGCAGCAACAGGTCCGTAACCGTTATTGCTGACAGCTCACTTGAAGGTGATATATTTTCAACCGCTTTATTTATACTGCCCTATGAAAAAGGGAAAAGGCTTGCAGAAGAAAACAAAATTAAAGCTCTTTGGGTAACGGCGGATGACAAAGAGTATAAAACCGCCGATTTTAACTGATAATACCCACAAAAATAACGGGTCCACCAAACCCGTTATTTTTTTATACAAGGCGCTGAAGCTCATTTTGACACCGCACAAAGCACCAATGCGGATACAACACATAAATAAAAGCACAGAGGAAGGAGTCTTTATTTACAAAGTTCAAATGTTGTAAAAGTAGTAAATAAAAGGGGTACACAATCTAAACAACGCACATTTAGAATTGCAAAAAACTTATAAAACAAAATGAGGCGCTGAAGCCTTAAGCTTCAACGCCATTGTATAAACATAGTATACTCAATTAAACATAATTTGTCAATAAGAAATTAAAAAATTTTAAAATAAATAAAATTATGCCATCTTATTTACAAGCTTTGCAAGTCTTGACTTCTTTCTTGAAGCATTGTTCTTATGAAGAATACCCTTAGTACAAGCCATATCTATAGCCTTGGTTGCAGCCCTTAAAGCATCTGAAGCTGCAGCCTTATCACCTGCATTAACAGCAGCAACAACCTTTTTAATTGCAGTCTTTGTTGCAGATGCAACCATCTTATTTCTTAATGTCTTTTTGTTAATAACTAAAATTCTCTTCTTAGCAGACTTAATATTTGCCATTAAATTTTCCTCCTGAATAAAATACGATATCTGATTTATAAATTCAACCTTGTGCAATTTGAACTTAGAGGGGTTTAAAAGACACAGAACGACTGCATCGACAAATCACACTTGAATTATTATATATTATTTTACAGTCTTTGTCAATGAATATTTTATATTTTTTTATAAAAAATATAAAATAAAGACTAACTAATAGGAGGAGATAATAAAGTGAATTTCTCACCATATACAGATTTGGCACTTGAAATTGCGGAAAACATATGCAAAGACAGCAGTGTTGAGGGGATAGAAATGAAAAGGGAAAATTACGGCCTTGACAACACTAATGTTACCATTGTAAGTATCACAAATGATAAAGGTGCAGAAGCATTGGGAAAACCCTTAGGGAACTATATTACTTTGGAAAGCAGTTTTATAAAAGAAAACGATATTGAAGCTCATGAGAAACTTATTTCCATATTAAGCTCTCACATTAAAGAACTTTGTCCCCGTAATATAAATACAACCCTCATTATAGGCTTGGGCAATGCTCAGGTTACTCCGGATTCCCTCGGTCCAAAGGTAGTTGATAAAATACTTGTTACAAGGCATATAAAGGATACAGTACCCGAAGATATTACAAACTCCGTTGCCTCTGTTGCCGCCCTTGCCCCCGGTGTAATGGGTATGACAGGTATCGAAACCGCAGAGGTTGTAAGAGGTGTAACAGACAGAGTAAAACCTGACCTTGTAATTGCCATAGACGCCCTTGCCGCCAGAAAAGTATCCAGAGTAAATTCCACAATACAGTTATCAGATACAGGTGTAGCGCCGGGAGCAGGAGTGGGAAACAAAAGAAAGACCCTTGATGAGGAGAGTCTTGGCGTTCCCGTAATTGCAATAGGCGTACCAACAGTAGTTGATGCAGCCACAATGGCAAATGATACAATAGACAGGGTATTGGATGCCCTTCTTAATGAAAGTGAAAAAGGAAGCCAGTTCTACAATATGCTGAAGGATACTGCCGGGGAAGAAAAATATAACCTTATAAAAGAGGTTCTTGACCCTTATACAGAGAATATGTTTGTAACGCCGAAAGAGGTTGATGCCGTTATAGAAAATCTTGTAAATATAATTGCCAACAGCATAAATATTGCCCTCCATCCCGGTATTGAGCTTGAGGATATAAACAGGTATAAATTTTAAAACAAAAAGGAGTCTCTCAATATTTTACGGAGACTCCATGCCTTTTAGAAGCATTAATTGCTCTTACTGTGATATCTTGATATATT
Source organism: Clostridia bacterium (assembly GCA_030524425.1). Lineage (GTDB taxonomy): Bacteria > Bacillota > Clostridia > Lachnospirales > CAG-274 > Gallispira. The sequence goes on from JAUNGN010000004.1 coordinate 73,126, forward strand.
CATCAAAAGTCCCATACTTGCAAGCATCATTACAAGAGATGTACCGCCATAGCTTATAAAAGGAAGAGGTATACCTGTATTTGGAATAGTATTTGTAACAACGGCAATGTTAATTATTACCTGTATTGCAATCATTGAGGTAATACCGGTGGCAAGAAGCATAGCAAAGGGCTCATTGGAATTTCTGATAGCTATATATATACCCCGCCATATAAGCACAATGAAAAGTGTCACAACTATAGCCGCGCCAAACCAGCCCAGCTCCTCACAAATAATGGCAAATATAATATCATTTTGAGCCTCCGGCATATAACCCATTTTCTGCCTTGAGCCTCCTATGCCCAGGCCGAACATACCACCGCTTGCTACAGAATAAAGAGACTGCAAGACCTGATATCCCTTTTCATTGGCCACAAGCTCAGGATGCAGCCATGCTTCCACACGGTCGCTTCGCCATGAGCCAAAAATCAGCGCAAGAACTCCTGAGGCACCCATTCCGCCAATAATAAGTGTGTAGCGAAGCTTAGGAGAATACACAAACAAAAGCACTACACTTATACCGCCTATAACAATGGCAGTACTAAGGTTTTCCATTGCAACAATACCTGTCGGCAATATCATAATACCTAAATATTTTAAAACCCCTTTAAAATCATCAAGCATTTTAGGATTATTTTCAAGTATTGCCGCAAGAGTAATAATAAGGGCAAACTTCGCAATCTCAGAAGGCTGAAACTCAAATCCAAAGTTAAGCCAGCGCCTTGCACCATTATGTACAACACCAAGAGGGGTAAATACCAAAAGCAAAAGCAAGATTGAGCCGAAGTATAAAGGTTTTATAAAAGGCTTTAAAATTTCATAATCAATTCTTGAAACAAAATACATTGCCATAAAGCCTAAAGAAGCATATATTATATCCTTTTTAAGAAAAGAATACATATCTGCATTTTCCCCCTGTCCTGCAGTATAGTAGCTTGAGCTGAATACCATAATTATACCGATTGCAACAAGGAGTATTACACAAAGCAATATAACATAATCAATCTGTCCTCTGTATTTTATTTTTTTATTGCTTTTCTTAGGTGCTTTTTTATGTTTGGGTTCATAGTTTCTTACCGTACCGGGCGAAGAATACATACTATTTCCCGAAGAGCTTCTCCTTATGGGAGGCAGAGGCTCTCTGTTGCTATAATTATTCATATTAATCACCAATTTCCAAATTACTTTAATTTTCTGACATAATCCTTAAATATTTCTCCTCTTTGTTCGTAAGACTTAAACATATCCCAGCTTGCACAGGCAGGAGAAAGAAGAACGCAATCCCCTTTTTCAGCATTTTCATAACAAAGGTCAATAGCCTCTTCAAATGTTTCAGCCGTCTTATAATTAATAAAGCCTGCCTTATCCAAGGTGTCTGCAATTTTATCCTTAACTGCACCGATAACAGCCGCAAATTTAACTCTTCCCTCAAAGGTATCAATCCATTCGGTAAAGTCAGACCCCTTATCATAGCCTCCCGCAATAATGCATATGGGTCTTTTCATTGCCTCAACAGCCTTAATTGAAGCATCAGGATTAGTGCCCTTTGAGTCATTGTAAAACTCTATGCCGTTTACAGTTGTAACATATTCAATTCTGTGTTCAACTGCCGTAAATTCCTTTAAAACCTTTCTTATGATTTCAATAGGCACACCAAATGCAGCAGTACATCCAATGGCTGCCATGGCATTTTCAACATTATGTCCTCCTAAAATTTTAAGCTCGTCAATATCCACAACCTTTTCGTCATAACCAAAGGCTCTTATGTAAATACTCTTTTCATCGGAATAAATACCTTCTTTAAGCTCATTGTTAAGAGAAAAGAATATAACCTTTGCCTTTGTTTTAGCAGCCATTTTTTTTGTGGTTTCATCATTGTAATTTAATACACAATAATCCTCGGAAGTCTGATTTTCAAAAACTCTCTCTTTTGCAGCAATATAATTTTCAAGAGTATGATGCCTGTTTAAATGGTCGGGAGTAATGTTTAATACAGCACTTACCTTAGGTCTGAAGCTTATTATTGTTTCAAGCTGAAAGCTTGAAAGCTCAGCCGCAACCGCACCGTCTTTAGCAGTATCAAGAGTAATATCAGCAAAAGGATTACCGATATTGCCGACAACATATGTATTTTCAAAATATGCCTTACAGATATCTCCAACCAAAGTAGTAGTAGTAGTCTTTCCATTAGTTCCTGTAATACCAATAACAGGTGACTTGGAAAACATATAAGCAAGCTCAATTTCACCAATAACAGGTATATTGCATTCTCTTGCCTTATTTACAAAAGGTAAATCCGTAGGCACTCCGGGGCTCATTACAAGAACATCCATATTCTCAATAATTGCATCAGGATTTGCCCCTAAGTAAAGCTTAATACCATTATTCCTAAGTTCATTGACTGCATCTCCAAGATTTTCTTCAGTCTTAGCATCCTGTATGGTTACGTCAGCACCTAATTTTTTAAGTAAATATGCTGCAGATATACCGCTTTTGGCAACACCGCTGACTAAAACCTTTTTATCCTTAAAATTCATTATATTATCCCCCTAGTGTATAAATAAAGCACCCTTTGCCCCAATATAGCCAATGAGACACATAACAGCAGTTACTATCCAAAAAAGCTGAACAACCTTAATACCCTCTAAGCCGCAAAGCTCAAAGTGGTGATGAATTGGAGCCATTTTAAAAATTCTTTTTCCATGAGTTAATTTAAAATATGTTACCTGTATAATAACAGATAAACTTTCACACACATAAATAAGTCCAACAATAACAAGAATTACGGGCATCTTTGTAAGCATGGCAATACTTGCAATAAAGCCCCCCAAAGCAAGAGAGCCTGTGTCACCCATAAACACCTTTGCAGGGTGGCAGTTAAACACAAGAAAGCCCATTAATGCCCCAATCATTGCACCGCATACGTAAGTAAGACCAAGTATATTGGCACCAATAGCCACAAAAAGGAAAAATACAGTCACCAAAACAGTAACACCTGACGCAAGTCCGTCAAGTCCGTCAGTTAAATTAACACTGTTTACGGTACCAACCATAACAAAGAATAAAAAGGGTGCATAAAAAACGCCTAAATCAATAAACATACCCTTAGTAAATGGAATATAAATTTCAGTGCCTGCCCCCGATTTAACAATATACAGATAAAAAAGCACTGTCACTGCAAGCTGAAATATAATTTTCTGCAAAGGAGTAAGACCTTCATTCTGTTTTTTGACAACCTTTAAAAAGTCATCAATAAAGCCTACAATGCCATAGCCTATTGTAATCAGAATTACGGCAGCAGCATCGCTGTTTCCTCCCGCAAATACAAGGGAAGAAATAACAAATCCAATAAGTATCATTACACCGCCCATAGTAGGTGTACCCTCTTTTTTCTTATGTGACTGAGGGCCTTCCTCCCTTATAGGCTGACCAAACTTCATTCTATGTAACACAGGTATTACCATAGGACAAAGTATTACAGTAACAATAAATGCAAGCAAAACAGCACAAATAATAAGTGTTTTGTCAGGTATATATGATGACGCTAAATTTCCAATAAAAGGATTTTCTCTTATAATTTCAGGCATTATTCTTCACTCCTTAGTTTATCAATAATTTTTTCAAAGTGCATACCTCTTGATGCTTTAACAAGAATGGTTGCTTTTTCAGGGAGAATATTATTCATTTTCTCAATAAATTCCTCTTTAGTCCTAAAATACGCAATTTCGCCGCCGCCCATAGCAACAGCACCCTCATACATATTTTCAGAAAGCTCACCTATACATACAACGCAGTCAACACCTCTGTTTACGGCATAGCGTCCAACCTCCGCATGATATTTCGGAGCACTTTCACCAAGCTCAAACATATCTCCCAAAATACAGCAGGAAATCCCTCCGCAGGCAGTCAAAACATCAATACCTGCCTTAACAGACTGAGGGTTTGCATTGTAAACATCATTTATAACGGTATATTTTGAAGTTTTGAAAATGTCCATTCTGTTTGCTGTAGGGTGGAAACACTCAATGCCCCTCTTTATTTCATCGGCATTAAGTCCAAGCATAAAGCCTGCTGCCGCCGCAATCATGGAATTTTGCACCATATGCTTTCCGGGGATAGGTATTTCAACAGGTATTTCCATTTTGTTATCATCCAAATAAATAGTACAGCCGATACCCTCAAGTCCATTTTCAACAACATTGCCTGCATGAACATCAGCAAATTCATTTAAACTGCAATAGCATAAATTTTTATACTTTCTTGCAACAGTCACAAGCATATCATCATCACCGTTTAATATCTTGGGACTGTCCTCTGCCATATGGTTAAAAATCTCACACTTTGCCTTAAGTATACCTTCCCTTGAGCCTAAATTTTCAATATGTGATACACCAACATTGGTAATAATTCCAATGTCCGGCAAAGCTATTGATGAAAGGTAATCAATTTCATCAAAGTGATTCATACCCATTTCAATAACGGCAACCTCTGTATCCTCCTCAATATTAAATATAGTAAGAGGCACACCAATATCATTGTTGTAATTTCCCTGTGTTTTTACGGTTTTATACTTTCTTGATATAACAGAAGCAACAATATCCTTTGTTGTAGTCTTGCCCACACTGCCTGTAATAGCCACTACCTTAAGATTTTTAAGGCTCTTTCTGTAATATCTTGCAATGTCACCAAGGGCAAGTCTTGTATCCTTCACAATAATAGCAGGCACAGGATAATTTTCCTCTGCCCTTTCACTTATTACTGCTGCAGCACCCTCTGCACAAGCCATTTCTATAAAGTCGTGACCGTCAAATTTTTCACCCTTTAAAGGCACATACAGGCAGTTATCTCCAATATCCCTGGAATCTCTGGAAACAGAATTTATTTCAACATCGGCACCAATCAATCTGCCGCCGATATTGTCTGCAATTTCCTTTAATCTTAATTTCATTTTATATCTCTCCTAAAATCTCCGCAGCAACTTCTCCATCATCAAAATGTATGGTTTTATCCCTTAAAATCTGGTAGTTTTCGTGACCCTTTCCTGCTATAATAATGCTGTCTCCTTTCTCTGCAATTTCAACAGCCTTTCTGATAGCGGATTTTCTGTCAACTATCATTTCATATTTGTCTGTAACAGGCTTAACTCCTGCCTCAACCTCTTTTAAAATGGCATCAGGATCCTCTGAACGGGGATTATCTGATGTAATAACGGGTATATCGGAAAGCTCAGCAACAATACGCCCCATAATAGGCCGCTTTGTTCTGTCTCTGTCACCTCCGCAGCCAAATACGGTTATAATTCTGCCCTTTGTAAACTCTCTTACTGCTTTTATAATATTTTCCAGCCCGTCAGGAGTATGAGCATAGTCTACAATTACATTAAAGCCTTTGTCATTAGGTATGTTCTGTATTCTGCCGGGAACTCCCTTAATATTTTTAATACCTGCTTTAATATCGGCAGCATCAACTCCTATTGATACCATAGCACCAATAGCAGCAAGAGCGTTATATACGCTGAAACGTCCCGGTACCATAAGCTCAAATCTGACATCTTCTCCATTAATATTTACGGTAAAGTGAACTCTGTCCATTAAATATTCAATATCTTTAGCCTGTAAATCAGACGGCTTTTCAATACTGTAAGTCATTATTTTACAGCCGGCATTTTCCATAATTTTATCTGCCCACTCATCATCGGCATTTATAACGCCGTATTCACACATTTTAAAAAGCTTAGCCTTTGCCCTGCAGTAATTTTCCATTGTCTTATGAAAATCAAGATGGTCCTGAGTAAGATTGGTAAATATACCTGCCTTAAAGTTAATTCCCTTAACCTTTTTAAGCTCAAGGCTGTGAGAAGAAACCTCCATAATAACATCATCGCACTTTTCATCTGCCATAATTCTAAGCATCTGGTTAAGCTCAATAGTGTCGGGAGTTGTGCTTGTAGCAAAGTCAATCTCCCTCTTTTCGCCCCCAATTCTTATTTCAACAGTGCCTATAACTGCTGTCTTGTGCTTAATATAATTTAAAACAGACTCAATAAAGTATGTTGTGCTGGTCTTTCCGTTAGTACCTGTAACACCAATCATATTAAGCTCCCTGGAGGGATAATTATAAAAATTAGCTGCCATTACAGCTAAGGCATCTCTTGCACTTTCTACCTGATAAACTGTCATATCTTCAGGTATGTTTTCTGATTCATGCTCTGTAATTACTGCCCTTGTGCCCTTTTCGTAAGCTGATGGTATGAATTTGTGACCGTCAACCGTCATACCTGCCATAGCAATAAATAAAACGCCTTCCCCTGCCTTTCTGGAGTCTATTGTCATTGTATTAATATCTATATCGGTTTTTCCATTAATAAGCTTGCCGTCAACACCGGCAAGTATATCTTTTAATTTCAAAATACCACTCCTTTTGTTTAGGTTTAAACATTCTTAATCATTATATATTATACAATATTTTTAGTTAATTGTATAGGGGGTTATTAATTAAATTAACAAACAGCATAGGGGACAGTCCCCTATGTTGTTTATTTTACCCCGTATACAACAATATCTTACTTCCCTGATTAATAACTGTCCCCTCTGCAGGAAACTGGGACACAACACTTTCCCCTTCTCCAACAATTTCAACAGCAATTTTTTCTTTAACCGCATCAGCCTTAGCCTGATTAACACTCTTGCCGACATAGGATGTAACGGTTACGGGAGCAACTCCGTCCATTTCAAGTTCCTCCTCGCTGTACTCAGGCACAATACCAAGATAAGGCAAAGCATTTGACAAAAGCTCTTTCATAACGGGACCTGCCACCTGACCTCCGTAATACACCCCCTGAGGCTCATCAACAAGAACAATGGCTATTACCTGCGGATTTTCAGCAGGAGCAAAGGCACAGAAACTCGCTATATATTTGCCGCTTTTTCTCGGCAGTTTTTCACTTGTGGCAGTTTTGCCCCCTATTCTGTAGCCGGGTATATAAGTCTTGTTTCCTGTTCCCGTTGCAACAACGCTTTCAAGTATTTTCTTCATTCTTTCAGATGTTTCGGCAGAAATGGGATTTCCCGCATCCTTGTATTCAAAGGTTTTAGCCATTTCCCCATTTTCATCTTTAAGCCCCACTGCAAAGTGAGGAGTAACAAGCCTGCCTCCGTTAACTGCTGATGAAATTGCTCTTATAAGCTGTAATGGTGTAATCTGAAAGCTCTGTCCAAAACTCATTGTTGCAAGTTCCACAGGGCCGATTTTATCCTTTTTATGCATAATGCCTACAGCCTCACCGGGCAAATCAATTCCTGTCTTTTTGTCAAAGCCGAATTTTAACATATATTCATAAAACTTATCGCTTCCAAGCTTTGCCGCAATATCCATAAACACAGGATTACAACTGTTTTGAACTCCCTGAACAAAAGTTTCCGAGCCGTGGCTTCTGGGGCTTCTCCAGCATTTTATATATCTGCCTGCAACAGTTCTGCCCCCGCCGCAGTTAAAGCCGGTTTCCTCTGACACAACTCCCTCCTCAACACCTGCCGAGGAGGTTATAACCTTAAAGGTTGACCCCGGCTCATAAGTATCATTTATATTAAAATTTCGCCACATCTGATTAAGTGCATCGTTTTTTTCCTTTTGCGACATTGAATCCCATTTTGCTTCCAATTCAGCATTGTTTATTTTATAAGGCTCATTCAGATTAAAGCCGGGATAGCTTGCCATAGCAAGCATTTCACCGTTTTGAGGGTTCATCATTATTATAGAGCCTCTCTTAGCACTTTTACCTCTTACCACCTTTTCAATTGTCTGCTCCGCATACTGCTGCAGATTGATATCAATACTTGTAACAAGGTCATAGCCCGCAACAGGCGCTACCCTGTTTTGTTCACTGTTTTTAAGCTCCCTGCCTCTGCCGTCAGTCTGTGTCATTATTTTTCCCTTTTGTCCCTTTAAATACTCCTCATATTTAGATTCCAATCCGATAATTCCCTGATTATCCTTACCTACAAAGCCAATAACCTGAGCTGCGAGAGTATTATAAGGATAAATTCTCAGTATATCTTCGTCTACCATTACACCCTTTAATTTAAGGGCAGCGATTTCCTCAGCCGTTTTTTTATCCACTTTTGTTTTTATACGCATAAGAGCCACTCTTTTATTAACCTTTTCAAGAGTTTCATTGTAATCAAGTTCAAGTTTCTCAGAAAGTATTTTAGCCACATTTTCGGCATCTTCCACCTGTGCATGAATTACACTTATGGATGCTACTGTTTTTGTAGTTGCTATGGCAACTCCGTTTCTGTCAAGTATATCTCCTCTTTCAGGAGCAATAAGTCTGTCCCTTGTCTGTTGTTCATAAGCCGCCTTCTGCAGTTTCGGCGCCATAAACATCTGTATGTAAAAAAGCCTTACGAGCAGCAGCACAAGCACCACCTCAATGCATCCGCATACAAAAACGGCTCTGCGTCTTGCGCCGAGAGAAACCTTTTTGTTCATTATTACCTCCCGATTTAAAAATGCTGATAATCAGAAACATGTTTTAAGTCAGTTTTCACCGCAAAAAAAAGATATTGCAGTGAAATACTACTCCACTACAATATCTTATTTTTAAAAAACACAAACTATTACTATCTTGCTCTTATTTTAATAGTCATACCGCTTTCAACCCTTACATTTGCCTCAGGCATCTGTACATATACCGTCGGCCCCGATGAACTGCTGTTTGACGATGAGCCTTCATTTTCCTGAACAGATTTTTCCGAAGTATTTTCAGTTGTATCAGACTTAGAGGTTACTGCCTCGGTTTCAGGTTCATTAAGCTGCTCATATCCATAGTCACCGTCATTTTCCTCGGTAACATCCACATTAAAGCCTGCTGATTCAAGCATTTGCTTTGCATCACTTACAGACAGTCCAACAACAGTAGGTATAGGAATAAGCTTCGTCTTGCCCTTAGCAGATATTGTAAGTAAAATCTTAGACGGTTTTTCATCCAGATTAGTTCCTCCCGCAGGTGACTGGCTTATAACTGTATCGCCTGAACCTAAAATCTGAAAATCAATGCCTTCTGAAATAAGCTGATTTACAGTATCCTTAAGATTAGTATTGGTATAATCCTTAACAGTATAAGAAGTATCGGCACTGCCGGTCTTTTCGGAGCCTTCATCAAAATCAGGAGGTATTGCCTCATAATCTATAATCTTTTCAAATATCTCTTTAAGCATAGGAACAGGTGTTGCCTCACCGCCAGAGTCATTGTAACCGCTCGGCTTATGAATGACTGTCATTACCATAATATCGGGATTTTCAACAGAATGATAAGCAATAAAAGAAAGTACATATTTCTGCTCACTTCTGGGCGACTGCTGTGCTGTACCGGTCTTACCGCCAAAGCTGTAGCCTGTAATCTGAGCCTTTTTCGCAGTACCCTCCGTATATGTGGTACCCAAGGCCTGTCTTATCCAGTCGGAAGTATTTTTAGAAATAACCTGCCTTACAATCTGAGGTTCTTTTTCATCAATAATGTTGCCGTCATTATCAAGGATTTGACTGACAACATAAGGCTGCATAAGCTTACCGCCGTTTATAATTGCCGCCATGGCATTTGCAGCCTGCAAAGCAGTACAGTTAAAGCCCTGACCAAATGAGTTTGTAGCCATTTCAACACTATGAAGAGAATCTAATGTATTAAGAAGATTAGCAGCACTTGACTCACCGGGAAGGTCAATACCCGTCTTTTCTCCAAAGCCAAAGTCATGCTGATATTTTAAGTAGGTTTCAGGACTCATTTTTGCTATAATATCCATCATACCTACATTACAGGACTGTGCAAGCACCCCTGCAACATCAAGAGTTCCGTGACCGCTTGTTAAGTGACATTTAATTTCCGCATCCGCAACCTTTTTATAACCCCCGCAGACAAAAGTATCATTAGGTGAAATTATACCTTCCTCAAGTGCCATGGCTACTACTACAGGCTTATAAATGGAGCCTGGTTCAAAGGTTTCCGAAATATTAAAGTTTTTCCATGCCTTATTTGCCTCAGAATATTTTTCTTCATCAGTAAGAGCATCAAAGGCTTTCTGTTCAGCTTCATCTGTTATTGTAGAAAGCTTCATTGGATTATTGGGATCAAAGGAAGGGTACTGAGACATTGCAAGCACTTCCCCCGTTGAAGGATTCATGATAATAGAAGAAGTATACTCAGGCTCATAGGCATTATAAGCCTCCTTGCAGGCCTCATCCGCATACTGCTGCAAGTGAGCATCAAGAGTAGTAACAACCTTATTCCCCTTTATTGGATTTTCTCTTTGAGTAACAATAGAACCGTCAGACTCATATGTCCTGAATGTCCTGCCCGGAATACCCAGCATATAGTTGTTATAATACCTTTCAAGCCCCCAGGATGTGTCACCTCTTGTAAATCCCAAAACCTGTGCCGCAAGACTGCCATGAGGATAAGACCTCTTCGTGTCCTGCTCACCGTAAAGCCAGTTATAACCTAAATCATTAATTTTTTTACCGTTTTCATAGGAAACATCCTGTGCAATTTTTAAGTAATGATTGTTTTTGGCAGGCTTGCCTTCCGCATCCAAAGCAACATAGCTTTCAAGAGTATCCTTGCTTATACCAAGTATTGATTCAATTTGAGCAAAGCCTGTATCCTTTGAGTAAGCAGGCTCTGTGTAATCCTTACCGTTTGCAGCCGCTGCTGCTCTTGCCTTTGCCGCCTTATCCTTTTCTGCCTTATCCACATCTACAAGCAAAAGAGGGTCAAGAATAATATCAAACACAGTTTCGCCCACAGCAAGAGTTTCACCGTTTCTGTCTACAATATCTCCTCTGTTTGGTGCTACTACCTTATCCTGTATTTTATTAATCTGCTGATTAATTGCAGTTGCTTCAAGCTTCGCTCTGTCCATCTTAATCATAAATACACGAAAATATCCTAAAAACCCTATTACAATAACTAATAGAATTAATAGGATAGAAAGCCTTGAAACATATTGTTTTCCGCTTATATTTTTAGCTGCACCCTTAGGTGCAGCTTTACTTGCATTCCTGCTCATAATTTATCAATCCTTTTTGTGCAGAGTTAAACACCAATGTATGTTCAAAATTAACATTGCTCCGCAATCCGTTGCAAATATGTAAACTACTTATTTAAAAGGCTCTTTATAAAATCCCACACACTTTTGTCCTGTGTTGAAATCTTAGCATCATACTGTACGGTATAGCTTTCATTAGGAACCTGTACCTCCGTAATCTGATAAGCCTGGGGCTTTTGCAAGCCAATCTTTTCAGCTTCACGTGCTATTTTACTCAAATCAATATTATCCTCAAGAGTAGTCTTTAAATACTGATTTTCCTCCTGTATTTCTGCCAGCTCTGCCTGTTTGGATGAAATTTCTCCTCTGTAACTGCTGTTAACAGCATAAGCACAAAGCAGGGCAAGGGAAAGAGCAAAAACAACGGCAATGGAAGCTATTGTCTTAGGCATATTCAACTGTATAATCTCCTTTTCCTCAGCACGCTTAACCCGTCTTTTATTTCTTGTATTAACAGGTATTTCAGTATCATAATAGAAGTCATGAGCAAGGTCACTGCTGTTATAGCTGTTATAGCTGCTGCTGTAATATCCGTATTCTCTGGCAGCATTGCTTCCCATAGTAGCCCTGGTATAGCGGATGTTACCGCTTGTCCTTGATGTATGATAGCTTTTTCCCGTGTTATAGCTGCTGTGTCCGGCTCTGCTATAGCCTTTTGATGCACTTTTAGTAAAAGAGTTATTGCTTCTCTTATAACTGCCGTTATAGCCGGCCCTGTTAGACCTCATGCAGCTCTCCCCCTTTCAAAAAGCTAAAGCTTTTCAATAATTCTCAGTTTAGCACTATGTGCTCTGCGATTATTCGCAAGTTCTTCCTGCCCCGGCAAAACAGGCTTACGGGTAATAACCCTAACCCTTGGCTTTCTGCCGCACACACAAACAGGAAAATCTCTCGGACAGGTACAAGGATTTTCCATATTTCTAAATACATTCTTAACAATTCTGTCCTCCAGGGAATGGAAAGTAATAATACAAATCCTTCCCTTGGGTTTAAGCAAATCCACCATATCATTTATGGTGTCTTCAAGTATTCCAAGCTCATTATTAACTTCAATCCTTATAGCCTGAAATGTTCTCTTTGCAGGATGAGGACCATCAGTCCTCGCACCCTTTGGCACAGCCTTTTTAATAACAGAAACCAAATCGAAGGTAGTTTCTATAGGCTTTATTTTTCTTTCATTTATGATAAACTCTGCAATTCTCTTTGCCCAGCGTTCCTCACCATAATTCTTAATTATATGAGTAAGCTCATCAGCCGTGTATTCATTGACCACCACATAAGCAGACAGAGGACGTCTTTGATCCATTCTCATATCGAGAGGAGCATTGTGGTTGTAGGAGAAACCTCTGTCTGCTTCATCAAGCTGGTGGGAGGATACACCGAGATCGAGTAGAAATCCATTAATACTTTCCTGACCTAACCCAAGGTCATAAACTATATTTTTAATATTTGAGAAATTATCCCTCACATACTTAACATTTGTATAGTCCTTTAATCTTTCGCCTGCAGCCTTTATTGCATTGGCATCCTGATCTATACCTATAAGCATACCGCCCTTTGTAAGTTTAGATACAATCAGACTTGAATGTCCCGCACCGCCAAGAGTGCAGTCGGCATAAATACCGTCAGGTACAATATTCAACCCTTCTATACATTCCTCCGGCAATACCGGTGTATGCTCAAAATTCATATTCTCAAATCCTTATATATAAATTTCCCAAAAGCTGCCGGTTTTTAAACAGAACAGCCCATGGTATAATTAAATTCCAAATTCACTAAGTAAATCAAGGCTTTCATCATCAAAGTTGTAAGAAGAATTATATTCTTCCCACTTAGCCTTGTCCCAAATTTCAACCTTATTACCGTTACCGGTGCTTACTATTTCTTTTGTAATGCCTGCATATTCTCTTAATTTCTGGGGAATCATTATTCTTCCGTTGCCATCAGGCTCACATTCAAAGGCTGAAGCAAGCTTAAATCTTTTATAAGCCATAGCTTTTCGGTTAGTGGCAGGCAGTTTATTAAGCTTTGAAACCAGCTCATTCCAGCTTTCCATGGTGTAAAGGGCAAGACAGCTGTCAAGCTCCTGGGTTACAATAAACTTGTCCCCAAGCTCTTCCCTGAATTTAGCAGGGACAATTGCTCTGCCTTTTGCATCAATATTATGTATATATTCGCCTATAAACATAAAACCACCGCTTTCAAACCACCGATTCGCCAACGCAAACCACTTTTAACCACTTTCAACCACCTTGTTACTTATTTTACAATATTTAAGTAAAAATAGCAATAGGAAAAAATGGCAAATTTATCACAAATTTATGGGGTTTTATATAAATATTGCTCAATGAACATAATTTGAATTTAATCACTAAATATAGTATATCACATAACAGAAAAACTAGATATAGTATTTTTCAATATTTTTTAACATTTTTTAACATTCGCGTAATATGTCAGTAACAACCGCATATTTGTTGTATTTTTGCACAATTATTTTATTGTTTTTTTAAAATATTAATACATTTGTTATATTTTATATTACAGTAATATTATTTTTATTAGTCATTTTTGTTTCCACTTGTGCAATTGATACAACAAATATAAATTTTTTTGTATAAAATCCTTAAAGACAATTGAAATAATAATTTTTATTGTGACATTTTCACAAAATTCATATTTTTAAACCCTGCCGCCGTATATACCTGTATTTTTATAATGCTATGTAAAAAACATATTGACAAACGCCTTAATTTTTAGTATAGTATTGTTGTATCTGCTGATATAGCTCAGGAGGTAGAGCGCAGCATTGGTAGTGCTGAGGTCACGGGTCCGACTCCCGTTATCAGCTTTTATAAAATCCCTGTAAGTAAGCTACTTGCAGGGATTTTTCTTTTATTAAAATATTGCACAAAAGTTTTAAAAATACAACATAGGGGACTGTCCCCTATGTTGTTCACTTTTAAAATATATCAAACAATTGTCCATGTTTTTCATAGCTTGATATTTTGCTTATTTTATTATTATCGTCTACAAAAACAACCTTAGGCTTATGATTTTTTGCCTCATTGGTATTCACACTGCAATATGCCATTATAATAACATAATCTCCCTTTTGAACGCATCGCGCCGCCGCACCGTTTAAACAAATCATGCCGGAGCCTTTTTCTCCTGCAATAACATAGGTTTCAAATCTTTCACCGTTGTTTACATCGGCAATCTGCACCTTTTCATATTCCATAATGCCTGATGCCTCTAAAAGCTCAGAATCTATAGTAATACTCCCTACATAGTCAAGCTCAGCCTGCACAACCCTTGCACGATGTATTTTGCTTTTTAACATAGTAATTTCCATAATATTTTACTCCATAATAAAATTATCAATTAATCTTGTTTTGCCAATATACACTGCCACAGCCATAAGCATAGGTGCTTTAACACTTTCAATAGGCTTTAATGTATCTAAATCAACTATTTCAACATAATCAATCTTGGCTAAAACCTCTTTATTAATTTCAGCCTTTGCCATATCAATTATTTTATTGCAATCCGTTTCTCCCTTTTCAATCATAGTCCTTGCCATATTGAGTGAACGGGAAAGACAAAGTGCAGCACTTCTTTCCTCTGTATTTAAGTATGTATTTCTTGAGCTTTTTGCAAGACCGTCAGCCTCACGCACAATAGGACAGCCTGTAATTTCAATATCAAAATTCAAATCCTGTACCATTTTTCTTATTACACAAAGCTGTTGTGCATCCTTCTGTCCAAAATAAGCTCTGTCAGGAGTGACAATATTAAAAAGCTTGCTTACTACAGTACAAACACCGCTGAAATGTATAGGTCTTGTTTTACCGCAAAGCACCTTTGTAATTTCTCTCATATCAACAAAGGTTAAAGGATTTACATACATTTCATCAGCCTCAGGATTAAATATAACATCAGCACCTGCCTCTTCACAAAGCTTTGAATCTGCCTCAATATCTCTTGGATAGCTTTCAAAATCCTCATTTGGCGCAAACTGTGCAGGATTTACAAAATCACTTACAACTACTCTGTCGTTTTCAGCCACTGCTCTTACAATAAGGCTCTTATGCCCCTCGTGAAGGTAGCCCATAGTAGGTACAAGTCCTACACTAAGCCCTTCCCCTTTCCATTCCTTAACTATTTTTCTAAGCTCATCTATTGTTTTAACAACCTTCATATCAGTTCTCCTGTATTAATATAATTTTTCAATAACGCTTTCATCAATTTTAAACGTGTGTTCTTCCCTTGGGAATTTGCCTGAAATAACCTCTTCGTGATATTTTTTAAAGCAGTCTTTCATTATTTCTCCAACCTCGCCGTATTTCTTAACAAATTTAGGTGTAAAATCCGAATATAATCCAAGCATATCCTGATACACCAAAACCTGACCGTCACAGCTGACTCCTGCTCCTATACCTATTGTAGGTATTGAAAGCTTTTCTGTTATAATTTTGGCAAGCTCAGCAGGAACACACTCAAGTACTACGGCAAAGGCTCCTGCTTCTTCTACAGCCAAAGCATCTTCAGCCACTTTTTTTGCCGCCTCCTCTGTTTTGCCCTGTACTTTAAATCCGCCAAAGGCCTTAACAGACTGAGGAGTAAGCCCTATATGAGCAACTACAGGTATTGATGCCTTTGTAATAGCCTTAATATGCCCGGCAAAATCTATACCGCCCTCAAGCTTTACTGCTCCTGCATTGCCCTCCTTCATAAGCCTGCCTGCATTAACTACAGCATCATAAACCGATGTCTGATATGACATAAAAGGCATATCGGCTATAACTAAAGCGTTTTTTACACCTCTTGCAACAGCCCTTGTATGATGTATCATATCCTCCATAGTCACAGATAAGGTATCCTCATAGCCAAGCATAACCATACCTAAAGAATCACCGACCAAAATACTGTTTACTCCCGACTCATCAATAAGCTTTGCCGTTGAATAATCGTAGGCAGTAAGCATTGAAATTCTTTCTCCCTTTTCCTTGGCAGCTAAAAATGTTGCCTTTGTGTTTTTCATAATATTACCTCCGTTTTAATTCTTTTTCCCATCACAATAAAAACTGCCAATTTTTTAACAGCCTTAATAAATTTCTTAATTCCAGAAAATTTTGTGATAATTCAGAAAAGATGCTCCCCCTTTCTGCTGAAGGGGATTTTGGGTAAATTGAACAGATAAATATATTAGACATATCTGCATTAATGAAAATGTCAGACCACAGAGAACCGCTGCAACGGCAAATAAATTTTTTCGTTATACTCCTCATATTTTCCAATCTGCTCCACACATCAGTGTCAGTTACAGTTGTAAATATGAAATTTAAATATAAATAATAATTAAGCTTTGCCCTTGTATTTTTTAAATATGAGCCAATCATATTGGTTTTAATAATTCCTGCTTTGATAATATCACCTCTTTTGCAGATAATACCATTACAGGGGATTCTGTATCCGGTGCAGTTTCATTAAGAATACTACCCATAAACAAGTATCACAACAGGAAATTTAAATTTCCTATGAGTATCAATATATCACTTTTTAAGCATAAATACAAGTTTAATATAAAAATAATTTTTTATATCGGGCACAATAAAGAATGCCCTTAAATTTAATAAACAAAAAGCCCTTTGCTGACTTAATCAGCAAGGGCCCTATTCCGCTCTTTTAATCCTCTTAAAACAGGTGTCTGCAATATTACGGCAAGAGCAAATGTAAATATATCTGAAACCATCTGACAAATTTCTATACCGGTAATTCCGAAAATCTTGGGCAAAATAATAATCAAGGGTATAAATATAAGTCCCTGTCTTGAAATAGCAAGAGCAGTTGCCCTGACAGGCTTTCTTATTGTCTGTAAAAGCATATTTGAAAGCACTATAAAGCTGTTGAGAGGAAAGACAATACACTGATATCTCAATGCTGCAGAAGCTATTTTTTCAACCTCCGGACCATTGCCAAAAGCATTTACTAACTGTGGTGCAAAAATTATTCCTAAAACAGATACGGCAACAAGAAATACAAAGGCAAACCTAACACAAAACCAAAAAGCCTTAAGAACTCTCTTATACAAGCCTGCACCATAATTAAAGCCGCAGACAGGCTGAAATCCCTGACCGAAGCCGATAATTACTGAATTGGCAAACATGGCAATTTTAGACACAACAGCCATGGCAGCAATTGCAACTTCACCATAAGGCTTTGCCGCAAAATTCAGACAAATAGCGGCTACACTTGCTATACCCTGTCTGCAGAGGGAAGGAGAACCTCCGGCTATAATCTCCTTATAAAGGTAAAAGGACGGCTTAAAATTTTTAAGTCTTATTTTTATTGCACTGCTTTTATTAATGCCCCATACAAGAAGCAGAAAACTGACAAACTGACTGATAACAGTTGCAAGGGCCGCACCGGTAACTCCCATGTCAAGCCTAAATATAAATATGGGGTCAAGCACAATGTTAAGCACCGCACCGCTTGTAATACCTACCATAGCAAAAAAGGCAGAGCCCTGAAATCTGAGCTGATTATTAAGAACCAGTGCACCTACCATATAAGGTGAACCTATTAATATAATCCTCATATACTCTATAGCTTTAGGCAAAATAAGCTCTGTAGAGCCAAGTGCCCACGCTAAAGGTTCAATAAAAAAAAGTCCGGGCACCATAAGCATAAAGCCTGTAATTACGGCAGTGAAAAAGCCTGTACTTGCCATTTTTTCGGCAAGGTCCGTTTCTTTACTTCCTAATTTTCTTGATATGTAATTACTGCAGCCATGACCAAAGAAAAAGCCTATAGCCTGAATAACAGCCATCAAAGAAAAAACAACGCCTACTGCACCTGTAGCAATAATATTATCCTTACTCCTGCCGAGAAAAAATGTATCGGCCATATTGTAAAAAGAAGAAACAAGCATACTTATAATTGTAGGCACCGCAAGCCTGCAAATAAGCTTTTCAACAGGTGTCTTTGTCATCCATATTAATTTTTCTTCATTTGTCATTTGTTTTGACATATTTCCGCCTTCCTTCAATATAAACCGTAATTATAATTCAGTAAATTTTTTATAAACCACTTTTATTAACACTTCAAAAAAGGGCAGTGCTTACACACCGCCCTCCGCCTTAATTATTCAATATCCATTACTATAGGCAGTATCATAGGACTTCTCTTTGTCTTTTGCCACAAGTAATCTCTCAAGGTATCCTTAATAAGAGTCTTAATATAAGCCCACTCATTAATATTCTTTCTTTCACACTTAGCAAGAGCTTCATTTACAACAGCCTTAGCATCGTCCATAAGCTCTTCGCTTTCTCTCACATATACAAAGCCTCGTGAAATAATATCGGGACCGCTTAGAATTTCACCGCTATATTTATCCATGGCAACAACAACAATCATTAATCCATCCTGTGAAAGATGGCGTCTGTCTCTTAAAACAATGTTGCCTACATCACCTACACCAAGGCCATCAACAAATATCTGACCGCTCGGCACAGCATTAACATAATGCTTTGCACTGTTTTTAGTAAGTTCAAGGACATCACCGTTAGCCATAACAAACACATTATTTTTATCCATACCAAGCTCACAGGCAAGATTTTTATGACAGCGGAGCATTTTATACTCACCATGAATAGGCATTAAATACTTAGGCTTAACAAGAGAATGCATAATCTTTATTTCTTCCTGTCTTGCATGGCCTGAAACATGAACATCCATAAGACCGTCATAAATAACGTCAGCACCCTTTTTAATAAGCTCGTTAATTACCTTATAAATACTTTTTTCATTACCGGGAATGGGTGATGCGGAAATAATAATTTTATCAGTAGGCTTAACCTCAATCTGCCTGTGCTCACCTAATGCAATCCTTGAAAGTGCCGCCATTGTTTCACCCTGAGAGCCTGTTGTAATAATAACAAGCTCCCCGTCGGAAAAATTTCTTGCCTCCTGAACATCAATAAGGGTAGTCTTAGGAATATTAAGATAGCCAAGCTCACCGGCAGTCTTAACAACATTAGTCATACTTCTGCCGACAACAGCCACCTTTCTCTTATGTGCTACAGCAGAATTAACTATCTGCTGAATTCTGTCAATATTTGACGAGAAGGTGGCTACCATTATACGCTGACCCTCACTGTCATCAAAAATCTTATCAATAATACCGCCCACCGAGCGTTCGCTCATTGTATAGCCCGTTCTTTCAACATTTGTGCTTTCACACATAAGGAGCAGTACACCCTTTTTACCCAGCTCCGCAAATCTCTGTAAATCAATCATATCACCCTGAATAGGTGTAAAATCTATTTTAAAATCACCTGTATGAACAACAACGCCTGCAGGAGTAGTAATTGCAAGAGCAACACTGTCGGCAATAGAATGAGTTGAACGTATAAACTCTACTTTAAAATTCCTGCCAAGCTTTATTGTATCACCTGCATTTACATTATTTCTTTCAACACTGTTTAAAATATTATGTTCCTTAAGCTTTGTTTCCACAAGTCCGATAGTAAGCTTTGTGCCGTAAATAGGAACATTAAGTTCTTTTAAAAAATAAGGCAAAGAACCAATGTGGTCCTCATGACCATGAGTAATTACCACACCAAGCACCTTTTCACTGTTTTTGGTAAGATATGAAAAGTCGGGAATTACCAAATCAATACCAAGCATATCATCCTCAGGAAAGGCAACACCACAGTCTACAATCAAAATTTCGTCCTCATACTCAAAAGCTGTAATGTTCTTACCTACTTCATGCAAACCTCCCAAAGGAATAACCTTAAGCTTGGATACCGCCCTGCTTTCGTTCCTTTTTCTGACGGCAGTCCTTCTTTCCAAAGGCTTCTTCTCAGTTATCATAACCTCAGGGGTTTCGGAAGATTGCTTTGTATTATTTCTAAATTTTCTAGTATACAAAAAAATTACACCTCCATAAATTTTGTTAAATTTTATATATCTTCATGATTTTTCGCACAACAATAACAAGACCTGTAAGTCTTGCTTAATCTGTAATAACTATTTTATATTAAATTACAAGTATATATACAACAAGGCATAGTATTCCCACGGCTACACCTTAATTACATCTTAAAATTTCATTTCATACTCAGAGTCTTCATCCTGCAAAAGGAGCAAAACCTTATTATACTCCTTCTCATCATCCACAATCTCATAAGTACATTCATCCTCAGTTACATTAATTTCCTTAAAAATAAAAGCCTCCGGCTCGTCTAAGTCAAAGTCCTCAGTCCTTACAAGCAGGAGATATCTCTGCTTTCCTATATCTATGCCATCCATAACAAAGAAATCCGTTTCCTTGCCGTCATCATCAACCATGGATACAACTTCATATGTTTCCTCTTGGTCGCCAAATAAATTCAAATCATCAATATTCAACTTATCGTCACTCATATTTTACTCCTCAGTTTTTCCCGATTTTGAGTCAAGATACCCCTGTAAAATAAATACAGCGGCCATCTTGTCAATAACCTGTTTTCTCTTGTTTCTGGATAAATCAGCCTCCAGCAAGCCTCTTTCAGCCGCAACAGTTGACAGTCTTTCATCCCACATTACAACAGGAAGCCTAAGCTCCTTTTTAATACGCTTTTTAAACGCCACGGTTTTCTCCACTCTGTCACCCATGGTATTATTCATATTTTTAGGATACCCAAGCACAATCTGTTCCACCTGATACTCTTCACAAATAGCCTTTAAACGTTCAATGCTCTCTTTTAAATTTTTTTCTTCCTCACGCCTTATAATCTCTACTCCCTGAGCAGTCCAGCCAAAAGGGTCGCTTACGGCAACACCTATTGTCTTCATTCCGAAATCTAAACCTAGTATACGCATATTTGTCCTTAATTATTATTTAATCAGAATTTTCATTCACAAAACATAACAGCTTAAACGCCATATTTTGGCAAATATTACAAATTGTTGTGAATATAATAATTAACAAACTCCTCTAAAAGCTCATCCTGCTCAATTCTTGACATTTTCTTTCTGGCGTCCTTATAGCTTGTAATATAAGTAGGGTCACCTGAAATAATATAGCCTACAATCTGGTTAACAGGGTTATATCCCTTTTCTCTCATAGCTTCATAAACGTCAGCAATAACTCTGTTAATGGCAGACTTTTCCACAGTTTCATCACTTATTACAACATCCTTTAAAGCTTCTTTAAGATTGCTTATTTTCTGAGTTTCTGAAAAATTCTTATTCATCTGCATTACCTCCCAATTCTATCATTAAAGCAGGATTTTCCGTTCAACACTATTTATTTTATTGTACTACATAATCCATTATTTTGCAACTTAAATATTTATTAACATTGTGACAGCATTCTTCAAAAAAACTGCCGTGTTAAAATCTGAAGGCTTATATTTTGTGTCGTTAATTATTCAGCTCTGTAATTAAATATATTCCTAAAAAATTAATTTATTGACACGCCGAATTTTATTTGATTTTTTTTTCATTATAATATATAATAAATTAGTAAATTACAGCTTAATATTTTCAGGCGTTGTATCCCTAAAGAATTTGCAGAATTTTCTGCTTTTTACTGACAGGAACAGCAGCAAGGAGGATTTAATCATGACACAACAAAGAGAAAAAACCCGCAGTCTTATGGAAATGGCACTGTTTACGGCAATTATTGTAATATTATCCTTAACGCCTCTTGGCTATATTCCCCTTGGTTTTATGAATGCAACTACCGTTCACATTCCGGTAATTATTGCCGGTATCGTTCTCGGCAGGAAAAAAGGTGCTTTTTGCGGTTTTGTTTTCGGACTTACAAGCTTTTTAAACTCAACTTTCCGTTCAGCCAGCGTACTTTCTTTTTTGTTTTCACCTTTCAGACCCTTTGGTAACGGCTGGAGTTTAGTTATTGCTTTTGTACCAAGAATATTAATCGGTATAGTTGCCGGTCTTGTTTTCGAAGCCTTGTATAAAGCATCAAAGAAAAAAAATATTTCAATGTTTCTTGCCGGTGTGGCAGGCTCAATGACTAATACTGTGCTGGTTATGGGTATGTCCTATTTATTTTTTGCAAAAAGCTATGCAAAAGCGGCGGGTATCGGAGCTGAAGGTGTTTTAAAGGCAGTTTGTACCGTAATGGTTGTAAACGGTATTCCCGAAGCAATTATTGCAGGCATTATTGCTTCTGCAGTATGTACTGCTTTAATGGCTGCTTTCAGAAACAGATTTAATTAATTATAAAAATATTTTAAAAATAAAATTTAAATATAAAAAATATATCGGAGTCGGAAAACTTATGATTTTAGCAATAGATATTGGAAATACTAACATTGTTTTAGGCGGTATTACAGATGGAAAAGTTGATTTTATGGCAAGACTTTCCACTAACAGAATAAAAACGGAGGATGAGTACGGCGTACAGATTATGAATGTACTTAAGCTCTATAATGCGGACAGGAGAAAAATTGAGGGCGGTATTATTTCCTCAGTTGTTCCTCCTGTTTTAACTGCAATCAAGCTGGCAGTTAAAATGGTTATAGGCAAAGAGCCTCTTGTTGTAGGACCCGGAGTCAAAACAGGGCTCAACATACTTATGGACAATCCCGGTGCTGTAGGCAGTGACCGTATAGTATCAGCCGTAGCTGCCCTTGATAAATTTAAACCGCCCATTATAATCGTAGATATGGGCACAGCTACAACCATTGATACTATTGATAAAAAGGGAAATTACGTGGGGGGATGCATTATGCCGGGTGTCGGCATTAGTCTGCAGGCGCTCTCCTCAAGCACTGCACAGCTTCCTGCCATAAGCTTTGAAAAGCCTAAAAAGGCAATAGGCAAAAATACAATTGACTGTATGAAAAGCGGTGTTGTATTTGGTACGGCAGGCATGATTGACGGCTGTGTTGAAAGGATTGAAACAGAACTGGGAGAAAAATGCAAGGTTATAATTACCGGCGGTTTAGGTAAAAATTTTGCCGAAATATGCAAAGGTGATTATGAATATATTGAAGAACTGTTGTTAAACGGGCTTTATATTATTTATAACAAAAATAAATAACAGGGAGGCATAATATGGATATTATGAATGAAGCCGTTAATCTGGCAGATGAAATAGCAGAAAAAATAAAAAACAGCCAAATTTACAAAGATTATTTGACTGCATTTGCAAGAATAGAAAATGATGCCGAAACTATGGAGAAAATTAAGCAGCTTAAAATAAAGCATCTTGATTATGCCGATGAAAGAAACAGGGGTATAGAGGATTTTAACAAGGAAAAGTATATTTCTCAGGAATTTTATAAAGTAATGCTTAATGATGATGTAAGAGTTTATTTTATGAATGAAGAAAAGCTTGTTAATCTTATTGCTGATATTTATTCAAGAGTTGCTGAAAAATGTTCTCTGAATTTGTTTGTATAGGAGTATCTTATGGAAGGTTATATTAAATCAGGCAGCGCAAATATATATTATCAAATCTTTGGCGAGAATAACAGGGATACATTAGTTCTCCTTCACGGCAACGGTGAAAGCAGCCGTAATTTTAAAAATCTTATTCCTCTCCTTTCTGATAAATATAAGGTTCTTGCAATAGACAGCAGAGGACACGGAAAATCGGATTTTGGCGGAAACCAGCTTTCCCTGGGCACAATGGCTGTGGACCTTGTTAATATTATTGAAAAATTAGGCCTGGAAAAAGTAAATATTGCAGGCTTTAGCGACGGTGCCAATATTGCTATGCTTACTGCAATAAAAAACAGCGAACTTATAAATAAAATTGTGCTTATCGGAGGCAACTATAACTTCCGCGGATTCAGGCTTTCTTCTGCCGTAATGATAGCTTTGGGCTATTACTGCAGTGTTCTTGGAAGCTTTGCAGACCAAAGGAATAGATTAAATAAAGAATATTTTTCACTTATGTTTAAGGAGCCTAATATTAAGAGAGAAACCCTTAAATATATAAAGGCTCCCGCACTTGTTATAAACGGAAGCAGAGATATGATTAAACCGGGCCACGCCAAGGCTATTGCAGATACCATACCTAATGCAAGCCTTAAAATAGTAAAAGGAGATCATTTCTGGATTTACAGAAATCCTGAGGAAGCAGGCCAAATTATAAAAAGTTTTTTGAGCGGCACAGATATAATTAAATAAATGAAGATAAATTTTATAATTGAATAATATCTCAGAATAATTTTACTGCAGATGCAAATACTAATATGGGTGATTATATGAAATCAAAAATTTTAGGCTTAGTCACAGGCTTTGCCAATGGTTTTTTTGGGGCAGGAGGAGGCACTGTATTAGTACCGGGAATGGAACGCCTGCTTAAAGTTGAGGAGCATAAGGCACATGCTACAGCCATAGCAGTAATACTTCCCTTATCCCTGATCAGCGCCCTTATATACACCTTCAAAACAGATATTCCATGGAAAACCTTACTATGGGTAAGTATAGGAGGAATAGCAGGCGGATATGCAGGGGCAAAAATATTAAGCAGATTTTCGGGAAAGTGGCTCCACATTACATTTGGCGGCTTTATGCTGATTGCTGCGGTAAAAATGGTGATTTAATATGATAATATTAATATTAACAGGCTTTTTTTCAGGTATAATAAGCGGAATGGGCATAGGCGGAGGCACAATACTGATACCTGCACTGACCCTCTTTATGGATATTGAGCAGAAAACAGCTCAGGCAATAAATCTTTTTTACTTTATACCAACTGCCATAGTTGCAGTAATTACACATGCAAAGCATAAAAGAATAGAAAAATCCATAATTAAGCCTCTTATAATAACAGGCATAGCAGGCGCCCTATTGGGAACAATTGCAATGAATTTAATTAGTCCCTATATTTTAAGAAAGGCTTTTGGCATATTCCTCTTCGCATTAGGTATACTTGAAATAAAAAAAGGCTTAAAAGGACAGAAAAAAACCTCTAACAAAAATTAGAGGTTTTTTATCGGTTAGTATAAAAAAGGAAGATGTATAATAAATAAACAATTCTTTCATTCAAATAAAATCATATTGAATCACAACTATAATTAGTATAACATATTTATTATAAGTTTGCAAGCAAAATATTCCAAAAAAAGGAAAAAATTTTTAATAATTTTTAAGCAAAAACTGTATAAATTACACAAATTCCTTTTATATTCCATATTTATGGATGAAAATAGTTTGTCAGCACCCATACAAGAAGCCCTTTATCTGTATGCAAGCTTACACATTTTCAGTGCATATATACCATCTGTACCCTTTGCAACAGGCTCTGCCCTTCCTTCAACATAATCCGCAAAATTTTTAAGCATAATATGATAGGGCTTTTTTTCCGGAGCAAAGTACAAATTCTCAACACTGCCCTGCATTTCTGAAGCGTCATTAACCTTTGCATTTGCCATATAATCAATTATATTTTCATATTTCCAAAAAGTCACGTCATTACCCACTGCAATTATTCTGCCCTCAGTGCCTGCTATTTCAATTGTGTCCTGTCCCATTGGCTCTCCTGTTGAAATAATAAATACGCCTGATTTATCCTTATACTTCATTATCAGAGTAGCTTCATCATCCACATCAAAATCATTATATTTGCCATAGCACATATTTGATATGATTTTATCGGGCATACCGAAATACCAGTACCATAAATCCAAAAGATGCTGTCCCTGATTAATAAGAACACCTCCGCCTTCTCCCTCCCAGCTGCTGCGCCAGCTTGATGAATTATGGTAATGCTGTGTTCTGAAATATCTGCAGCTTTTAAAAAGTATTCTCTTTACTGTTCCGATATCCCCATTGTCAATTGTTTCCTTTATCCATTTATATACGGGCTGAATCCTGTTGTTAAACATCATTGCAAAGGGAATTCCCTCTGAAAGCCTGTTCATTTTTTTTACATCTCTGAGATTTATGCCCGATGGCTTGTCACAAAGAACAGCCTTGTTTTTCTCAAAGGCTGCTGATGCAATTTCGGGATGTACTTTATGAGGTGCAGCAATAATAACTGCGTCAAACTCAGAACAGTTATTAAAAAGCTGCTCATAGCTTGGATATATTTTTACACCGGATAAATTTTCCTCAGACCATGAAATACTGCTTTCAGACCTTGCTACCACTCCGGTAATACACATATTATCAATCTCATTTTTATAAATTATTTCCCCATACTTCCTGCCTTGTGCACCTAAACCTATTATTGCTGTTCTTACCATAAAAAATCCCCCTTACTCATTTAAAGTCCTCTAAGGTATAATGCTATTTAAGAATATCTTAATCTCATCATACACTTTACTTTCATTACAGTCAAGAATATTTGAAGTACATTTATTAAGTTCAGCAAATTTACCACTATGTTTTATGTTTATAAGCATAACAGTGCATAATAACAGTATAGCCTTTTGCACTTGAAGCAAAACCGCAATGGTGATATACTAAAGTAAGGAGTGATAATATGAAGGAAATTAAATTAACTGAAATAGGCAATATTAATATAGGCAATGCTCAGGACTATGAAAACGGTACAGGTGTAACCGTAATAATATCAAAGGAGGGTATGTGTGCAGGTATCGACATAAGGGGCGGAGGGCCTGCCTCAAGAGAAACTCCCCTTTTGAATCCTCTTATGCAGGCTGAATATATACACGCATTAGTACTTAGCGGAGGTTCAGCCTATGGACTTGATGCGGCAGGAGGTGTAATGGAATACCTTGAGGAAAGGAATATCGGTTTTGATACAGGAATTGCAAAAGTACCTCTTGTATGCCAAAGCTGTATATTTGACTTAGGCTATAAAAATCACAAAATAAGACCTGACAGAAAAATGGGCTATGATGCCTGTGTTAATTCCGAAAAAAATGAATTAAAAGAAGGCTCAGCAGGCGGCGGAACAGGTGCTTCAGTAGGAAAACTGTATGGAATGGCACAAAGCCAGAAATCCGGACTGGGTATCTATGCCGTTCAGACAGGCGATTTAAAAGTAGGAGCAATTGTTATTGTAAATGCCTTTGGTGACGTGTTTGACAATAAGGGCAATAAAATTGCAGGACTTACCGATAAGAATGGAAATTTTCTTGACTTTAAGGAAGAAATGTATAAATCAATTCAGCCTAAAAAACAATTTACAGGTAACACCACAATAGGTGCCATAATTACAAATGCCGGATTCGGAAAATCAATGCTTAGTAAAATTGCCTCTATGGGCCAAAACGGACTTGCCCGAAGAATAAGCCCCGTTCATACTATGGCTGACGGCGACAGTGTATATGCCCTTTCAGTGGGCAATATATCAGCCGATATAAATGTAACAGGCACTCTTGCCTGCCATGTAATGGAAATGGCTGTTGAAAGAGCTGTAAAAACAGCTTTATAAATTTAAAGGGTGCTGTATAATATCCTTTTACAGCACCCCCGCAATTACAATACTAAGCCGGTTAGTCCTTAAAACTTGTTAAACTCTATTAATACATCATGGTATAATAATCACCTGCACAGGTCTTTGCACAATAATCAAAGGCTATAGTCAAAGCTGACGGATATACGCAATCCGGGTCATCATATGACTGTGAAGCCTTGATTTCGGCACTTTCCTTTAAAAACTCTGTACCTGATACAAGAATTTGATTATCAATTCTGCACCGTTCAGGCACATTAAGCTGTGACATTTCCTCAGCTATAGCTTCTGCTGCCACTTTAACTTTTTCCGTATTATTATTTTTTATATCAGAAAAATTAAAACTGCCGCCGCTCAATAAATTTCTTTCAATTATTTCACCGGCCTGCTTTTGGTACGCTCTTACTTCTTCTTCCTCAGTATCGGAAAGTTCATCATAGTTCCAGTTCCAATTTTCAGTACCTTCAATATATTCCTTTGCATTGCTTTCCGCATCCTCCCAAAGGTGGCTGAAAGCACTGTTATATTGTTCAATCAGTCCTGCCACCTTACTGTCATATATATACTTTTTGTTTGCATTGCAGTTTTTAAGCATAGCGCTATATAAATTATCCGCCTTATTAATCAGGTTTAAAACAGAGCTGTAAAGAGTGTTGTTAACCTTACTGTTTGAGATAGTCTTTATTCTTTGAAGAGCACAATTGTTTACTGCAATGACCTCCTCCAGACAGCCTTTAATCTTATCCCTGTCTTCCTCTTTTATTGAATTATAGCTGTTAAGCTCATCAATATAATCACCCAATACGGATAAATAAGATTTGCAGAACGACTCTGTCTTAATATAAAGAATATAGTCATCCGCAGCTTTCTTCTCCTCATCGGTCAGAGGTCTTTGATAAGCCTTTTCCTCCTTAACCTTTGCTTCTGTTACTGTTTCCGTTGTTCCCTCGGTGCTCTCCTTAGGCTTTAGTGCAGCCTTACCGCTTTCAGAATCAAACTTAAATTCAACATTATCATCAAGAACAGAACCTGCAGCACTTAAATTAACCGTCTTTGTAACTGCGTCCCATTCTACATCAATACCTGCAGCCTCGCCTACAGCCCTTAAGGGCAGCATCATTGAACCGTTTATTATCTGAGCAGGCACATCAAGAGTAAACACCATATCATCATCAACAATAAATGTATCAGAATTAACGGTAATTTGAACCTTTTTATTCCCATTAACAAATTCGGCAGTTTTAGTATTTGCATCCCAGCTTATTTCATAGCCCAGCTTTTCAAACACACCTCTTAAGGGAATAAGAGTTCTTCCTTCAACAATTACAGGCTCCTGATTAGGAAATTCCACACTTTCTCCGTTTAAACTGACACTTATTTCTCCTGCAAATACATTTGAACAAAGCATAAGCAAAGATAATGACAAAGCAATAAATTTTTTCATTTTTAATTCCCCCTATATAAGTTTTCCA
This sequence comes from Clostridia bacterium, assembly GCA_030524425.1. Taxonomy (GTDB): domain Bacteria; phylum Bacillota; class Clostridia; order Lachnospirales; family CAG-274; genus Gallispira. Next base: position 102,135 of record JAUNGN010000004.1, read on the forward strand.
TCAAGGTCCTCAAGCCTTTTATCTCCGGATATTCTTTCATCGTCAGAAGTAACTGCCGAAACATACTCATCCTCCAGTATGGCGGAGAATAAGGTATCAGCAGTAATCATAGAACATATGAAATCAATATACTCCTCGTTATTATCATCATTCCTAAAAGCACCCTTTTTAATATCCTGTCCTGCACTGTCAATAAGCTCACAGCAAATAAGCATAACCTCTCTGTCAAGAACACAAATGTCGGGAGTTTTGGCAGTATTAAGCTTTTTCTTTATTTCTGATGATGCATTTATAAATTTCTCAGGAGATTCAATTGCTGACTCACTGTCACTTAAAAAGCTCATACTGTCATTTATAACCTTTGCAATTTCTTTATTATAACTATACTTTGCTTCCTTTTCAGCCTTACTCAGCTTATCGGGATCAGGTGCATTATATTTATTTGTTTTTGCAATTTCTCCTGCATTCTCAGCAGCCTCATAAAGAGCATCTGTGAAATCATCAAAAGCCGTATACATTAAATCCTCTGATTTTTCAAACTTTTTATCAAGCTCAGCTTCACTGAGTCCGTCATATTTATTGCTGAAAAAACATTCTTTTAAAAACTCATAGTCATTAATACAGGCATCTGCATAACCGATAAAAGCTTTAATAACCTTATTATCAAGCTTTCCCGTTTTAACACTTGATGCAGCATTTTTATATTTTTTACACTCTGAAATTGCATCATCAAGCAATCCTTTAACTTCCCTTCCTGAATATGAAAAAGAAAGAGAACCGTTAAGTTTATAGGAACTGTAAGCTTCCGTATACATAAAATCAGACATCATTACACTTATAAAGTAACAGGTAACATAGCACCTTGCAGCAGAACGAAGAAGCTCAATATCCCCTTTTGAAATATCGGAATATAATTCCTTATCAGCTTTTGCAGTGGTTTCTTCAGGCTTTTCAGTGGTTTCCTCCGTAGTCACCTCTGTAGAAGCCTCTGTATCCCTTGATACAAGACTAACGGTTTTACTGTCACTGTCCCAGTTAACCTCTAACCCCGCAGCTTCACCTATGGCTCTTAAGGGCAGCATCATTGAACCGTTTATAATCTGTGCAGGCACATCAAGTAAAACAGATTCATCATTTACGGTAAATTTTTCTTCATTAACAGCAACTTTAACACTTAATCCGTCTTTTGTAAATGTTGCGGTCTTTGTTTCAGCCTCCCATGTTATTTCATAACCCAGCTTTTCAAATACACCTCTTAGAGGAATTAAGGTTCTTCCTTCAACAATAAGAGGTGACTGGTTATTAAACTCTACAGCCTCATTATCAAGCTTAACTCTTATTTCAGCAGCAAATACATTGCCTGCCATTATAAGAGATGCCATTGTTACAGCAATAAATCTTTTCATGGTAAAACCCTCATTTCTTTTCTTATTATATTAGCTTAAAACGCTGATTTATTATACACCTAAAATTTGCAAATTTAAGCTAATTGTAATTTTCTGCAGGTTTTTCGTATTATTTCGACAAAATATTTCCCTTTCCCAGCAAAAATTCAAGTTCATTGATCAAATCATCGTCAATTTTAACATAATTTTCCCTGTTTGCATTAAGCCTTTGTTTTGTTTCCTCAATATAAACAATAACCCTGCTGCTTCCCTTGTGCCTTGAAGTAATTGCCGTAATTTCTTTTAATTCCACACTGCTGTCTTCAGGTATTTTAATCCAAAGAGTTTTTGTAAATTCCTCTATCTTTTCAATAGTCTTTATTTCCTCACATATTACTTTTGAAGGCTGATCTTCTGCAACAGATGCCCTTCCCTTTATAACAACAATTTCCTCTTCCTTAAGCATATAAGAAAATTTATTATAACTGTCAGGGAAAATTATAACCTCAACAGAGCCGAAAATATCTTCAAGGGTTATAAAGGCCATAACCTTATTATTCTTTGTAAAATGCGTAACAACATTGGATATAAATCCGGCAATTATTACACTTTCCTTATCCTGCACCTTTTCCTCATTTTGAAAATCCTCAGGCTCAGCAGGAAAATCCATAGTTGTTCTGCTAATATGCTTTTTAAGATTGTCCCAATATTTGTCAAGAGGATTTCCGCTTACATATACACCGATTATTTCCTTTTCCTGTGAGAGCTTATACTTATCGGGAAACTCATCCATTACAGGCAGTTCATCCCTGTATTTTTCACTAACGGACATTTCATCAGACATACCGAAAAGGTCAATTTGCCCCGCAATATTGTTTTTTGAATTATTTTTAATTCCCTCATATACGGAAAGATAAATATTCATATATTGTGACCTTTTTCCGCCCAGAGAATCAAAAGCTCCGCATAAAATAAGGTTTTCAATAGCCCTTGAATTTATATTTTCATACATTCTGTTTATAAAGTCCGTAAGAGAAACAAAAGCACCGTTTTTTTCCCTTTCGGTCACAATATCCCTTATAACCTGCTTTCCAACAGATTTAACTGCGGAAAGACAGAATAAAATACCTTCGTCACAGGTTGAAAAATTACCAAAACCCCTGTTAATATCAGGGGGCAGTACCTTAATATTCATTTGCCTGCAGCTTCCGATATATCCTGTAACCTTGTCGGGGTTTCCGATAACACTGGTCATAAGCGCCGCCATAAACTCCAAAGGGTAATGGCACTTAAGCCATGCAGTCTGATAAGCCACTATTGCATAAGCGGCAGCATGAGATTTATTAAATGCATATTTAGCAAAATCCGTCATTTCATCAAATATTTCATTTGCAGTTTCAGCAGAAATTCCCTTGGCAACACATCCCGGAACATCCTCATCGCCATTTATAAACTTTTCCCTTTCCATAGCCATTACATCGACCTTTTTCTTGGACATTGCACGTCTTACCATATCGCTTCTGCCAAGAGAATAGCCTGCAAGCTCTCTTACTATCTGCATAACCTGCTCCTGATAAACAATACAGCCATATGTTTCTTTTAATATAGGCTCCAGAAGAGGGTGTTTATAGGTTACATTATTTTTGTCATTTTTACCCTTAATATACTGAGGTATGAAATCCATGGGGCCCGGTCTGTAAAGAGAAATACCCGCAATAATATCCTCAATGCTGTCAGGCTTAAGTTCCTTCATGAAGGAGGTCATGCCCGGACTTTCAAGCTGAAAAACACCATCTGTTTTACCCATTGATATAAGATTGTAAACAGATGCATCATTATAATCTATATTTTGTCCGTTAAAATCCGTACCATATTTTCTGTTAACCTCATCAAAAGCATTTTGTATAACCGTCAGGGTTCTGAGGCCCAGAAAGTCCATTTTTAAAAGACCCAGCTCCTCACAGGTAGTCATAATGTACTGAGTAGATATGGAATTATCCTTTACATTAAGATTAAGAGGTACATAGTCCATAACAGGCTCATCTGATATAATTACACCTGCGGCATGGGTTGATGTGTGTCTGGGCAGGCCCTCAAGCTTCATACTCATATCAATAATACGCTTAACCTGTGGTTCATTATTATATATGTTTTTAAGCTCAGGATTTTTTTCCAGTGCCCCGGCTATTGTAATATGAAGGTCATTGGGAATCATCTTAGCAATTCTGTCTCCCTCGGAATAAGGCAAATCCAAAGCTCTGGTTACATCCCTGACCGCATTTTTTGCTGCCATGGTACCAAAGGTTATAATCTGTGCTACCTGGTCAGCACCATACTTATTTATAACATAGTCAATTACTTCAGGCCGTCTTTCATAACAAAAGTCAATATCAATATCAGGCATTGTAACTCTCTCAGGATTTAAAAATCTTTCAAAAATCAAATTAAACTTAATAGGGTCAATATCAGTAATCTGCAGGGCATAGGCAACAATGGAACCTGCAGCAGAGCCTCGTCCCGGACCTACGGCAATACCGTTATCCTTGGCATATTTAATAAAATCCCACACAATAAGGAAATAGTCCACAAAGCCCATTGATGAAATAGTATCAAGCTCATATTCAAGTCTTTCTTCCAGCTCATGGGTAATTTCTCCATACCTTTCCTTAACACCCTTCCTGCAAAGTCCGGTAAGATACTCAAGGGCAGTATACCCCTTTGGCACATCAAAACGAGGAAGCTTATACTTGTTAAATTCAAAGTCAACATTACACTTTTCAGCAATTTTTACAGTATTTTCACAAGCCTCCCGTGCATAAGGAAAAAGAGAATACATTTCTTCAGGTGACTTTAAATAAAACTGTCCCCCCTCATATCTCATTCTGTTAGGAGTATTGACAGTTACACCTGTCTGTATACAAAGCAAAATGTCATGAGCTTCAGCATCTTCAGCCTTAATATAATGAGAATCATTTGTTGCAACAAGAGGAATTCCCGTTTCCTCATGTATACGCAAAAGTGCCTGATTAACCTGCTTTTGTTCATCCATTCCGTGATCCTGCAGTTCAAGATAAAAATCCTCGCCGAAAAGAGCCTTATATTTCAAAGCCATCTCCTTAGCCTTTTCATATCCCACTCTTAATACGGTTCTTGCAACAGGACCTGCAAGGCAGGCACTGAGCGCAATAATACCATCATGATATTTTTCCAAAAGTTCAAAGTCTATTCTCGGTTTTTTGTAAAAGCCCTCTGTAAAACCATAGGATACCATTTTTATAAGATTGGAATAGCCTGATTCATTCTTTGCAAGAAGTACAAGATGATAGTAGAAATTATCGTCACCTGCCTCCTTGTCAAAACGTGATTTTGAAGCAACATAAGCCTCACAGCCTATAACAGGCTTTATACCCTCAGCCTTACACGCCTTGTAAAAATCAATACAGCCATACATAACTCCATGGTCTGTAATGGCAAGGGATTCCATTCCCAATTCTTTACAGCGTGCCACAAGCTCTTTGATTTTTGCTGAGCCATCCAAAAGACTAAACTCAGTATGCACATGTAAATGTGTAAATTTCAACTCATTATCCATAAATAACTTTCCTTTGCTAAATCAACCTTTATACTCCTATTCCTCATCGGCACTTCTTTCCTCATAGGGCTCAAACTGTCCCTCAAAAAGCATATCTTCAACAATTCTTGCACAGTCAGCCACACATCCTCTGCAGCTCCTTATTCTGTCAGTCACGCCATCTGTACCTCTTAATTTTTCACAGGTACAGGTAGTATTCCACTGTTCAAATTTTCTGCTCATTGCATTGCCCAGGTCAAATGTTTTAAGCTTACTTTGAGGATTATCCATATTTGCATCACTGTTTTTCAAACCCGCTAAAATTATCATTGCACAAACAGACCCGCAGGTTTCATATCTTTTTGATATGCCAAGTCCGAAACCCTCACTTGCCCTGAAAGCAGTTTTTTCATCCATATCCAATAAGTCCGAATATGTACAGACAACTGACTGACAGCAGTTATATCCCTCTCTGTGTCTTCTCTTAGCTTCTCCGACTCTTGATTTCATCATTTTGTACTCCTCCTCATATATATAAATTTATATGATATATCCCCTGACAAAATCTATCAGGGGATATATTTAAATCTCAACTATCATATTTTTTATTATTCTGCCTGCAGTAACGGCAGCTTCTCTAAAAAATCTTTCATAATTTACATCACTGCCCTCCTCTGCATTATCCGAAATAGCTCTTATAATAACAAAAGGCACTTTATTTAAATGACAGGTCTGGGCAATAGCTCCTCCCTCCATTTCACAGCAGACGGGAGCAAAAAGCCGTGCAATTCTTTCCTTAACTGCAGGATCGGAAACAAACTGATCACCGCTGGCAATTCTCCCCTCATATACAGGGAAACCTATATTTTCAACAACTTTTCGTGCCACATTAATCAGGTTCTCATCAGCCTCAAAAACACTTGTATCCATTCTGGATATAACCCCCGGCTCATCACCTAAGGCTGAGGTATCAAAATCATGCTGAACCGCATCCTTTGAAATAACAATATCACCAATCCTGACATTTTTGTCTATAGCTCCTGCAACACCTACATTAATAACTGCATCAACAGCAAAAAGGTCAATAAGCACCTGTGTACATAAAGCAGCATTAACCTTACCGATACCTGAACGGACAAGAACAATGCTGTGACTGCTGTTATTTAATGAGCCCAGGTAGAAGTCAAGCCCTAAAGCATTTTTTGTGGCAACAACATTCATATCCTCAAGAATATTGGTTATTTCCTCCTCCATTGCCCCTATAATACCTATTGTCATAAATTACCTCCATTATATTACCAAAAACTATATTTACGCAATATTTTTTTGAATTAAAAATACCCAAACAAAGATAATGTACCGCAAGCTTTAATTTCCGGGGTTAAAATCCCAAAACACACGGGACTGCATACTTATTCTACAGTTACACTCTTGGCAAGATTTCTTGGCTTATCAATATCTTCCCCTAAACCCAATGCCATATAATAAGCAAACAGCTGCTGCGGAATATTTGCAAGCAATGATGTCAGCATCCAATGAGTTCTTGGAATATAAATAACATCATCTGCAACTTCTTCAATACTCCTGTTGCCCTCCATAGCAATGGCAAGTACCTTAGCACCTCTTGCCTTTACCTCTTTAATGTTGCTCTTAGTCTTATCAAATAATGACTCCTGAGTAACAACACCTACAACAAGGGTTGCATCCTCAATAAGAGCAATAGGCCCATGCTTAAGTTCACCTGCGGCATAAGGCTCTGAATGTAAATAAGCAATTTCCTTAAGCTTTAAAGAGCCTTCCATACCAACTACATAATCCAAGCCTCTGCCAATGTAAAATACATTCTTTGAGCCGATATATTTGTCTACAAATCCTCTTATTGCCGGAACTGCCTTGGTTAAAATATCATTAATCTGTGAAGGAAGCTTATCCATAGCCGCCTTAATTTCTTCAAACATAACCTCATCTATTTTTCCAAGCTCCCGGGCAATATGTAATGTGATAAGATACATTGCAATTACCTGAGCAGAAAAGGCCTTGGTTGAAGCAACTGCAATTTCAAAGCCTGCAAGTGTATACAATACATCATCGGCATCTCTTGCAATTGAGCTGCCTACTGCATTAACAATGCCAAGCACTCTTGCACCCTTAGCCTTGGCAAGCTTAAGTGCCGAATGTGTATCGGCAGTTTCACCTGACTGTGAAATTACAATAACAAGAGTATGCTCATCAATAAGAGGGTCCTTATATCTGAATTCACTTGCAACCTCTGAATTAACGGGGATTCTTACAATTCTCTCAAGGAGATATTTACCCACAAGACCTGCATAATAAGCAGTACCGCAGGCTACAATATAAATCTGATTAATATTTTCAAGCTCAGCCTTGCCAAGCTTAATACCGTCAAGCTCAATGCTTTTGCCGTCTTCAGAAAATCTCTGTGAAAGATTATCCTTAACAACCTTAGGCTGTTCGTAAATTTCCTTCAGCATAAAATGAGCGTAACCGTTTTTCTGTGCAGACTCAACATCCCACTTATAAGTATAAACCTCTCTATTGATTTCATTGCCCCTTATATCATAAAGTTTAACCGAATCGGCCTTAACTAAAGCAAGCTCCTTGTCGCCAAGAATATAAGCGTCCTTGGTGTAATTAAGAATAGCAGGAATATCGGAAGCAATAAAGTTTTCGCCCTTGCCAAGACCTACAATAAGAGGAGATTCCTTTCTTGCCGCAATAAGCTGATCGGGATAATCAGTACAAAGCACACCTAAAGCATAAGAGCCTTCAATTTTTTCAAGAGTCTTTCTTACAGCCTCAAGAAGGTCATTGCCCTGCTTGTAAAAATCATCAATAAGGTGGGCAACCGTTTCCGTATCGGTTTCGGAATGAAAAACATAGCCTTTCTTCTCAAGCTCAACCTTTAATTCCTGATAATTTTCAATAATGCCGTTATGCACAACAGCAATCTTATCGTCATTACTAAAGTGAGGATGAGCATTTAAGTCAGATGGTGCACCATGAGTTGCCCATCTCGTATGACCAATACCAACCTTGCCTGACACAGGCTCATTAAGCAAAAGATTTCTTAAATTATCAACCTTGCCCTTAGTCTTTCTGATACCGATTTGATTATTATTTAAAACAGCTACACCGGCGGAATCATAGCCCCTGTATTCAAGGCTCTTTAAACCGCTTATAAGCACAGGCACAGCATTCTGTGCACCTACATAGCCAACAATACCACACATAATTAAAATCCTCCTTAGCTTAAAAGCCCCTCAATGAGTTTAGCAAGCCTTTCAGCCTCCTGCTGAATAATTCTTTGATCTCTGCCTTCAATCATTACTCTGACAATAGGCTCCGTACCTGACGGTCTTATGAGTACACGTCCCTCACCGCTGAACTTGGCTTCAAGCTTTTCAATTTCTGATTTTATAGTTTCATTCTTAAGATACTCCTTCTTACGCTTATTATCAACCCTTGCATTTACAAGTGCCTGAGGGAGAACCTCCATAATGCCCTTAGCTTCATCTAAAGACATATTTGTCTTCTTAAGTGTAGTAAGGAGCTGAATAGCTGTAACAATACCATCACCTGTAGTGTTATAGTCAAAGAAAATAATATGACCTGACTGCTCACCGCCGAAACAATCTCCGTTTTCAAGAATATGCTCTAATACATATCTGTCACCAACATTAGTCTTTTCTATCTTAATACCCTTTTCCTTACCCATTATATGCAGACCTAAGTTACTCATAACGGTAGCCACAATAGTATCATTTTTAAGTTTTCCCTGTTCCTTCATGTAATTTCCGCAAATAGCCATAATTACATCACCGTCAACAAGATTACCCTCACTGTCTACAGCAAGACATCTGTCACCGTCACCATCAAAAGCAATACCTAAATCGCATTTATTCTGTACAACAAAGCGGGCAAGACTTTCAATATGAGTTGAACCGCAATTTTTGTTAATATTGGTTCCGTCAGGCTCTCTGTGTATAGCATAAACCTCGGCACCAAGTTCTTCCAAAGCAATAGGTGCCGCCTTATATGTAGCGCCGTTTGCACAATCAATGGCGACTTTAATTCCGTCAAGCTTAATATCAGTAGTAGTCTGTACAAACTTAACATAATCATCAATAGCTTCTTCACATATAGTCTTTGCACCAACTCTGTCGCCTGCAGGACGGGGAAGCTCCTCCCAAAGATCTGTCATATAGCTTTCGATTTCAAGCTCAATGTCATCTCTTAGCTTAAATCCCTGGGAATTGAAAAACTTAATACCATTATCCTGAACAGGATTGTGAGATGCACTTATAACAATTCCCGCATCTGCATTATAAGCTCTTACAAGATGTGCCACAGCAGGAGTAGGCACAACACCAAGACTGACTGCATGTGCACCAACGGAACAAATACCTGCAATAAGTGCAGATTCAAGCATATCTCCTGAAATTCTTGTATCCATACCTACGATAATCTTTGCCGTATGATTGGTATGCTTTGTAAGAACATAAGCACCGGCTCTTCCCAATTTATATGCCAACTCAGGTGTAAGTTCAACATTAGCTACGCCTCTTACACCGTCTGTACCAAAAAACTTACCCATTTCTATTCCTCCTAAGAATATTTACACACAATAATTTAATGGTATTATACCACTAAAGACAAATTAACACAATAGCTAATTGCTAAAAGCACTTTTTATGCAGAGTATTTTGTTAAAATTTACCTAATAAATTAAGAAAAATTTTTATCACTCTTTCCCTTGGCATTAACAATATAAATACCTGCACATACAAGTAAAAGGGATGCAGCGGTTCTTATATTAAATATATTTTCCCCAAGCATTATGCCCGATAAAATAACTCCAAAACAGGGATTTAAAAAACAATATACCGAAATTTTACCAACAGGATTATATTTTAAAAGCTGTGCCCATATTGTGAATGCACAGGATGAAATAACTGCCAGATAAATAAGCATCAATACTGACTTAATACCGTAAAATGCAATACTGCCGCCAAATACTGCACCAACAATTGCAAGTACAGTTCCTCCTATAGCAAGCTGCCAGCCTGTTACGGTAACAGAGTCACTTTTCCTTGTAACAAACTTGGTAATAACCGAGCCAAGGGCAAAGCAAAAAGCAGCAATCAAAATAAAGCCGTCACCTTTAAATGTAAAGCTTAAATCAAGTCCTTTTTCAAAACAGCAAAAAACAACTCCGCAAAAGCCCAAAATGCATCCTATGGATTTTTTTAAATTAATTTTATCATCTGCAAAAGCAAAGTGAGCAAGTATTACGGCAAAAAAATTACCTATACTGTTTAAAATTGAGCCTTTTACACCACTTAAATATATGAGAGAAAGATAGAAAAATATGTATTCAACAGTTGTCTGTACAAGACCAAGAATAAAAATACCCTTTATTTCATCCTTTTTGGGCACAACAATTCTTTTCTTACTGATACAGTCAAATATTATAACAATTATTCCTGCAATTATAAAACGAATGCCTGCAAAAACAAATTTTGCAGGTGCTCCGCTGCCTGTAATACCAAATAAGTCATAGCCAATCTTTATTGCAGGAATGGCACTTCCCCACAACGCCGTAGCAATTATGGCACAGATCAGCAAAGGAATGGGTTTCTGAAAAAAGTTTTTATCTTTCATATGTATTCTCCTCTAGCAGATTTTTTATTACTCTGCACTTATATACACTAAAATGACATTATACCCCTTAACAATACCTGATTATACTCCATAAACGCAATTTAGTCAATAAAACCATAATTTACAGTCTGACACCACAAAATTATTTTTTTATTTCCCATATTTTATTTACATTTCAATAAATGTCACTGTTTGTCACTTAATTTATACTATAAAAGAAGGGGGAGGTGAAAAATATGAATACAAGACAAAAGGCTGCCGCCGATTACTACCTGGAAACGGGAGACGGGTACACTGCCCTTATAAAGGCAGGCTATAGCAAAGGATATGCCAAAAATTACATTACTTTTTTTAAAAAACAAAGTATACAAAAATATTTAAGCAAAATACTTGAATCCGAAAAAACAAATAAAGATACACCCTTATTAAATGAAATAGTTGACTATCTCACAGGGGTCATGAGAGGAGAAGATGATTCCAGCTCATCTCAGAGAATGAAGGCAGCTGAACTGCTTTATAAGCTCCACGGTCTTAATAAAGAAAATTCCGCTGAAGCAAATGACAGTCCTGTAGTTATATGTGACAACATATAAAATTATTAAAAATTAATTCAGGCAATACGTAAAAACAGGAATCATTTTTTAACCCCTGTATAACTCTTCAAAACAATAATTATTGGTTTTAAATGTTACTTAAAAAGGGATAGAACATATTAGCCCTGTTCTATCCCTTTAATAAACACAGATTTTAAGTTTTATAAAAATTTAAAACAAACATAATTAACTATAACCCTTAACTAAATTATAATTTACAGCAACAAATACAGCTAAAAAGTCATATGTACTCATCAGATGCACATATATTTACTCAAGGAGATGATGCTATGGAAATATATACAGTAAAGCAGGGTGACACTGTTGCCTCAATAGCCAACAGCTTTGGTATGACAGAAGATGAACTTTTAAATGTAAATATGCTGACTAATGCCGATAATTTAGTGGTAGGGCAGGACTTATTAATATTAATACCTCAAATAACTCACGCTGTGTCAAACGGTGAAACTTTATCCTCAATAGCAGCAGAATACAACACTTCAATAAGTGCTCTTTTGAGAAACAATCCTTCAATATCGGCAGAAAATCTTGCCGCAGGCACAAATTTAGTTATTACCTATCAGGATGTAAACCCAACAAGAGGAATTATACTTAACGGCTATACCTACCCTGAGATACCAAGAGATAAAATCATTAAAATACTGCCATATCTGACCTTTCTCACTATATTCACATATGGCTTTACAAATGACGGCGATTTAATAGCGCCCGCTGATGATGAACTTATACAGCTTGCCCTTGAATACGGCGTTGCTCCCACAATGCTTATATCCACACTGACAAGTCAGGGTACATTTTCAAATGAACTTGCAAGAACGCTTTTAAATGATATTGAACTGCAAAACAAGCTTATAAATAATATAATAAGCACAATGAAAACAAAGGGATATAAGGCCTTGGATATAGATTTTGAATATCTTCCCGTAGAAAACAGGGAAAGCTATATAAACTTTGTAACAAGACTTACAGAAGAACTAAATGCTAACGGCTATTACAGTCTTGTTGCTTTGGCACCCAAGACTTCTTCAAATCAGCCCGGATTACTCTATGAATCTCATGACTACTTTGGATTGGGCAGAGCAGCAAATTTTGCTTTGCTAATGACTTATGAATGGGGATATACATATAACCATATATGATATAAGCAATAAAATCCAAGCAAGCAATATAAAATAATATACTATGATGCAGGCTGTCAAAAAAGGCAGAAATTCTTTAAAGAATGCCCCATTTAACGGCACTGTCAAAACTATTCATTACTGTCATTTAAAAGGTCACCAACAGTAAGCTGTGCAAAGTCCTCCGTATTATTGGCAAGTCTTTCTTCCTTTTCCTCATAGGCCTTATGAAAGCTGGCGGAAAAATCAACACAATAATAAGCAAGCAAAGCCAGCGCCACTATTTTTCCGCATGAATTATAATAAATATTAACTATGTATTCAACAAAGGGCTGAAAAAGCACAAAAGTAAGCATGGACATTAAACCCCAGCAAACAGAGCTTTCAAGGCATATAACACCCTTATAATTAAACTTCTTGTTGTTATAATTCCACCAAAAATAACCAAAAAGCTTTGTCATTAAAAGCGCAACAGCAACTTCCAGAATTGTTGCCGCCACAGCTCCCACAACAAACACTAAAATTCTGCGCTCAGCAATAGGCTTTAAAAGAAAATACACACTCAAAGCGCCTGCTCCGTAAATAGTACAAAGAGGACCCCTTATAAACCCTCTGTTTACAGGCTTTTTTTCTTCATAACTCATTACAATACACTCAAATATCCACCCCAAAAAGCTGTATATAAAAAAACAGTTAAGAAAATAAAATATGTCCATACCTGTTATTTTATAGAAAAACAATGACATTAAAACCACCTTCCACAGTATTAAATCAAGTATTAACCGGGATATTTCTCAATAGATGTTACCATAATTCAGCCATAAAAGCAATAGAAAATTTTAACTTTTAATGAATTTGAAACATAACTATTGACAACTTTACTTAAATCTAATATAATAACTCCGTAAAATAATGCACCCTAAAAGGGAGTAGCTTGCGGTATTTGCCGTATACACTATCGTCATCTCGGGCTTAAGCTCCGGTGTGTATCCAAGAAGCGAGACTTTTATTGTGTTTGTGGACAGGCAGTCCATAGATGCAATAAAGCTTTCGCTTTATTTTTTTATTCTAAGGAGGATTTTATAATGTTAACCATGACAGGTATATGGATGTATGTGTGGCTTGTAATAGGCTTTGTATTGCTTATTAAGGGAGCGGATTTTTTTGTTGACGGAAGCAGTTCCATTGCTAAGATTTTCAACGTACCCACAGTAATAATCGGTCTTACAATAGTTGCTATGGGTACGTCTGCTCCCGAAACTGCGGTAAGTATTTCTGCGGCACTGCAGGGAGCCAATGAAATTGCCGTAAGCAATGTTGTAGGCTCTAATTTTTTCAATCTTCTTGTAGTAGTTGGTATATGTGCAATAATACAGCCCATTAACATAACAAGAGGACTTATAAAAAGAGATTACCCCTATTCAATAGCTGCAACAATACTTCTTTTAATATTTTTAATAACCGGATATGTAATGACAGGAAGTCCTGCTGTAACAAGAATAAACGGTATAATAATGTTAATTGTATTTGCTGCCTATCTCCTTGTACTTGTCAGAACTACTCTTATTGAAATAGCCGTAGGTGAAAAGGTGGAAATAGAAGAGGTTAAAAGCCGTTCACTTCCTGTAAGTATTCTGTTAATAGCAATAGGTCTGGCAGGTATTATATTAGGCGGTGACCTTGTTGTTAAAAGTGCAACGAAAATTGCAGCAGAGTTCGGCATGAGCAATACTCTTATAGGTCTTACAATAGTTGCTATGGGCACTTCATTACCCGAGCTTGTTACAAGTATTGTAGCAGCAGGAAAGGGTGAAGCCGATCTCGCCCTGGGAAATGTAATAGGCTCAAATATTTTTAATATTTTACTCGTTCTTGGCATTTCCTCATCGGTACATGCCATTTCAGTGCAGTTTGATTCAGTAATTGATACTGTACTTCTTGTAATTGTAAATTTTATAGTTCTGGCAATTGTTCTTAAGAAAAAAAGCTCTATAGGAAGAGGTACAGGCATATTAATGGTGGTTATGTATGCAGTTTATACCGCTTATATTATTATGAGAAATTACGGTGTACTGCCATTTTAAATAAAGGACATGATAACATTGAACAAAATAAATTACAACAAAGTATTCAGAATAGCTGTAGGAAGCACACTGTCCTATTTTATATGCGATTTTCTCGGACTTGAATACAGTGCAAGTGCAGCAGTTATAACCCTCCTCAGTATACAGGATACAAGACGGGAAACGGTAAGGGATGTTATTAAACGCATCTTATCCTATTTTTATGCAATGCTTTCAGCCTGCATCCTTTTTACATTTATTGGATTTAATGAAGCTGCCTTTCTTATATTTATGGCACTTCTTGTAACAGTAAGTTATCTTTTGGATTGGACAAGCACCCTTTCCTCAAGCACAGTTGTTACAACTCACTTCTTACTTGCTGAAAACTTTAGTCACAGCTTTGTATTTAACGAAATTATGCTCATTATAATAGGCACTGCGGCTGCTCTTTTGCTTAATATATTTTTTATTAACAATACTAAAAAAGCAGCAAGGGACTGTGAATATATAGAACTTGATATCTCCGATATGCTTAAAAAAACAGCCGGCTATATAAATAAGGACAGTGCTTATGACAGTGACTGGTTTAACTTTCTGTATGAAAAGATTGACAATTGCTGCCATAAGGTAATAAACTACGGCTACAATATGGACATAGAAAGCAGCCGTTATTATATGGAATATTTTGAAATGCGCAAGGAGCAGTGTCAGGCAGTAGACAGAATGTGCAGAATGCTGAATAAATATGTAAACCTTGAACTGCCTATGGCAAATGAAATTTGTGACTTTATATACAGAATAAGCAATAATATTCACAGCAAAGGAACATATAAAAATGACCTTATATTTGCAAAGGATATTACCGTAAGATTTGAAACTCTGCCTATGCCTGAAAATAAGGAGCAGCTTAATGCATATACCTGTGTTTCTGAAATTCTTCAGGAGCTTTATTACTTTTTGGAACTTAATTACAAATTTGTTGAGCAGCTTACGGAATGTCAGCTTGAGTACTACTGGAAGTAAATTAAAAAATTAACTTATAAAACATCAGAAGGAGGTAAACATAGTGGAACTTTGGGATTTATACGACAAAAACAGAAAACCTTTAAATAAGATACACAAAAGAGGTGATGCACTGGCAAAGGGTGAATATCACTTAGCAGTCTCTGTAGCTGCAGTCAATGATAAAAATGAAATTTTACTGACATTAAGAAGCAAGGATAAATACCCTTATCCAAATTGCTGGGAAATAACAACAGGTTCATGCCTTGCGGGAGAAAACAGCAGAACAGGAGCGAAACGGGAGCTTTTTGAAGAAACAGGAATTTCTGCAGACATAGAGGATTTGATTTATATTGATACAATTTGTGATGATAAGGATAATTTTATTCTGGATTTCTTTATTGTAAAAAAGAATATAGCAGCGGAAAAATTAAAACTCCAGCCTCATGAAACACAAGATGCTATGTGGGTAAGTTTTAAAGATCTGGAAAAAATGTCCAAAAGCGGACTTGCCCCCAATTCATTAGAGCGTATTAAAATATTAAAATCATATTTTACAAAGTCAAACCCATGAATTAAAAATATTAAGCAAATGTTCCTGCAAACAATATAATATTTTGCAGGAACAATAATTCCCCATTCCCTTTTAAAAGGCTAATACTTATCCGTTGTTTCGTCCAAAGCTTTGGCAACAGTAATTAAGCTGTCATTAATCTCAGAATTTTCAAAGGAAATTTTATCATAAATTTCACATATTTTAAGAATATATACAGGACTAAAAACAGCAAGCCAAGCTATTCTTACAGCCCTTGGGATTACACCGTCATAAAAGCATAAAAGAAACGGTATAATTATAAGGGTGTAGGGTATTAAAATACTGAAATATACTTTTTTCGTATTTAAAAGACTGTCAAATATTATATTTAAAGGTTTCAGCTTTCTGTTATCATAATAAATAAACTCCGCAAAAACAAACCTTACACTAACAAGACAGCTTATAAATCCTCCCCCAATAATTAAAACTCTCATATTTTCATTAATTGGAAAAATGATAAAAATCAATAAAACAGCAGGAAAGGATGCAAGTGTATTTATTATGACCCTCATTATATCCGTTAAAACTATCCATCCGCTCTTTTTAAAAGCTTCTTTAAAGGCATTTAAAGGCTTTGCTTCACCTCTGTGGATTTTAATAACATACCAATACCAGCCATAGTTCATAACCGTGTTCAGCAATGTAAATACAATCCCCGCAAAACCGTTTATACCAAATATGAACAGCTCTGCCAATTCCATTAGTGCCATTAAAACCGAAAATAAATATAATTCCTTAAAATTTTTCCTTAATATCTTCCACATTTTTGTCTTTCCTTAAGTTCATTCTCCAAAATAACCTCACCCATATACAAATCTTCCGGCGTAGTTATTTTAATATTATTATAATCACCCTTAACCATTTTGATTTTAGTACCCATTCTTTCCACAAGCATTGAATCGTCAGTTCCCAGTATACCCTCAGCCATAGCTGCCTCATAGGCACCCATTACTACATCATGCTTAAAGCACTGAGGGGTCTGTGCAAGCCAAAGGGAAGCCCTGTCAGGAGTATCAGTAATATTCCCGCCTTCATCACAAATTTTAATAGTATCCTTTACGGGAACGCCTAATACACACCCGCCATATTCCATGGCAATGCTTTCAAGCTCGGCAATATACTTATCGGCCACAAAGGGTCTTACGCCATCATGAATAAGCACCACATCACTGTCGGCACTTACTGCCTGAAGACCATTGTATACCGAATACTGTCTTTCACTTCCGCCCTCAACAACAGCCTTAACCTTGTTAAAGCCATATTTAAGGACAATTTCCTCTCTCACAAAATCAATTGCATCTTTACTTGTAACAAGTATAATTTCATCAATATATTCACTTTTATTAAAGGTTTCTACCGTATAGCTTAAAATAGTTCTGCCCTTTAATTCAATATACTGCTTTGCAATTGCTGACTTCATTCTTTTTCCGCTGCCTGCCGCAACAATTATAACACTGTTCTTCATAAATATTTCACCTCTTTAATATAATTTTATCATTGATATTTTTCTTTTGCAAGTTTATACTATAATTAAGAATATATTTTTTTGCCGGAAAGGAGGATAAATATGAATTTTGTAGATTTAATTATAAAAAAGAGAAACAGACAGGAGCTTACAGCCGACGAAATTAACTTTTTTATCCACGGGGTTACAAAAAAGTCTATTCCTGATTATCAGATTTCAGCAATGCTTATGGCGATATGCTTTAATTCATTAACCGAAAGAGAAACCGCCGACTTAACAACGGCAATGACTCACTCAGGGAATGTACTTGATTTAAGCTGTATTGATGGCATAAAGGTGGATAAGCACAGCACAGGAGGCGTAGCTGATACTACAACCCTTATACTTGCTCCCCTTACGGCATCATTAGGTCTGCCGGTTATTAAAATGTCGGGCAGAGGCTTAGGACACACAGGAGGCACGCTTGACAAGCTGGAGTCTATACCCGGATTTAATGTAAATATAGAAATGCATAAAGCAATTGAGCAGGTTAATAATAACCATATTGTAATAATGGGACAAACAAATGAGCTTGCGCCTGCAGACAAATATCTGTACGCCTTAAGAGATGTAACGGGAACTGTTGAAAGTATGCCTCTTATTGCCTCAAGCATAATGAGTAAAAAGCTTGCAGGAGGTGCAGACGGCATTGTACTTGATGTAAAATGGGGCAAAGGTGCTTTTATGAAAAATATTGAAGATGCAAAAGCACTTGCAAGAGAAATGATAAAGCTTGGCAAAAATCTCAGCAAAAAAGTTGTTGCATTAATTACAAATATGGATGAGCCTTTAGGTATGAACATAGGTAACAGTGTAGAAGTAATTGAGGCTATTGAAATTTTAAAAGGCCACAGAAACGGTGCCTTAAAGGATGTATCTCTTGCATTGGGTGCTGAAATGCTTGTTATGGGCGGTATAGCAGAAAATCCGGAAACTGCGCTTGCACTTCTTGAAGAAAATATAAGAAATAAAAAGGGACTTTACAAATTTGCAGAGCTTATTTCCCTGCAGGGAGGCATACCTGCCGTAATTGACAATTATTCACTCTTTCCGCAAAGAATGTGTAAATCTGCTCTCATATCAGAAGAAGACGGCTATATTCAGGAAATAGATGCCCTCCTTATAGGTCATGCCGCATCTGTCACAGGTGCAGGCAGAAAAACAATAGATGACCCTATTGACTATGGTGCAGGCATTATGCTTAAGAAAAGAGTTGGAGATAAAGTAAGCAGAGGAGAAATATTAGCAAGGGTCTTTGCCGAAAACAATGAAAAATGTGAAGCTGCTAACCAAATAATAAAACAGGCAATTAAAATCGGCAGCGAAAAACCGGAGAAAAAGCCCCTTATTTATGAAATAATAAGATAACTTAAAGGAGAGAGGTATATGAAACGAGGAATTATAATAGTACTTGATGCCGCAGGAATAGGCGAACTGCCTGATGCGTCAGAATTCGGAGATGAGGGCAGCAATACCCTTATGCACGTTAAGGAAGCTAACCCCCGGCTGAATTTAAAAAATATGTGTTCTCTTGGTCTGGGATTAATTGACGGCTACAATGTTTATGAAAAAACAGATAATCCTTTAGGCGCTTACGGTAAAATGATTGAGCGCTCAAAGGGCAAGGATACCACAACAGGTCACTGGGAAATAAGCGGTATCCATCTTGATAAGCCCTTCCCCACCTATCCCAATGGTTTTCCAAAGGAAGTGATAGACAGATTTGAAAAAGCCGCAGGCATAGGTACACTGGGTAATTATGCAGCATCGGGTACAGTAATTATACAGGAGCTGGGAGATGAACATATTAAAACAGGAAAACCTATTGTATATACTTCTGCTGACAGTGTATTTCAGATAGCCGCTCATGAAGATATTATTCCCGTTGCACAGCTTTACAAAATGTGCGAAACCGCAAGAAAACAGCTTCAGGGTGAAAACGGCGTGGCAAGAGTAATTGCAAGACCTTTTACGGGTACAAAGGGAAATTACAAAAGAACTGAAGGACGAAAGGATTTTTCACTGCCGCCAACTTCCCCCACATTGCTTGACTATATGAAAGAACAGGGAAAAACTGTAGCCTGTGTGGGTAAAATTGAGGATATATTCTGCAATCGCGGTATAACAAAATCAGTACACACCCACACAAATGCTGAGGGAATTGAACAGACCATAAAATATATTAAAGAAGACTTTGAAGGCCTTATTTTCACAAACCTTGTTGATACGGATATGCTTTACGGACACAGAAATGACGTGGAGGGTTTTGCAAAATCACTGCAGTACTTTGATGATAATCTGCCTCGAATAATAAACGCCATGACCGATGAAGATATACTCTTTATCACAAGTGACCACGGCTGTGACCCTACAACACCGTCTACGGATCATTCAAGAGAGCACAGCTTTTTGCTTATGTATGGCAAAAATGTAAAACCCCAGAACCTAGGTACAAGAAAAACATTCAGTGACATAGCAAAAACCATTGCCTGCTATGTTGGTATTAAGGGTGAGCTTGACGGAGAAAATATGCTATAAATTATATTAAAGCAGATTAAAACCCTCCGGCGGATATGCCTGCTTTGTTCCTCATATCTCTTTGCCTACGCAAATAATATAAATTGTAATTACAAAAGCAGCCGGTGAAACATCGGATTTAGATCATTTGTGCGGATATAAAAGAGGTCCTGTTTTAGTAATGTATGGGGTGACTACACCAAGGAAATAGTACAGTTTGATATTGAAGCTCATAAATGTGATATTCCCAAGTTAACAGAACAACATTTCAACACATTATATGCCCTTACAGAAACCGAATCCTTATATACCCCTGTTTATGTGGAAATAGATGAGGAAGGGAGACTTGTAATTGATTAATCAAAGAATGTATTGAGAATTAAAGTACCATACCCATCAATTAGCGGTAACCTTGCAGTAAATGCAAATATGTATATTTGTAAAGAAGCTAATGACCCTAATTATTCTTTTATAAAATGTCAGACACTTAAACCATATATGCTTACTAATAATATTATACGGCATTATTGTGATGAAGTACCTGATATAAACAGAAATCGGTTTCAAGTGCCTACAAGAATTGATTGCGATAAGTATTTTCAACAAGTTCTGTAAGATATCATGACAGTTTAAAAAAACTGCCCGTGATGATATAAGTATTGACCTCTTTGAAGCTGTATTAAAAGAACTTTATGCAGATAATTACAATCATATAATTATTAACGAAAATGATTTAATTAGCCTTAACCAGCTAATTTCCAGAATATAAACAAAATATAAAAATCGGAGGAACATCCTCCGACTCAGATTGTCAAAAAACTAATTTTTCACCAAAAATGTGAAATTTTCATAATATTGTAAATTCAAAAAAAGCGTCGCAGACTTTAATCCACAGGCGGAATTCACTTCCGCCGAGGACAGCGACTTAATTTTACAGCGGTTTTTGCTGTAAAATTAACACGGCTGGTCGCTTCATTGGCGGGTACGGAGTACCCTTTCTGAAGGAAATTCAAGCATTTCCTTCAAGGCTGTCGACTTTTTCGACAGCCTGAATCGGAGGAACATCCTCCGACTTTTTATTAACCTTCAATATCAATCACCACAATTTCAGGCGGATTAAAAATTCTGGGAACATAGGTAATCATAAGTCCTCTGCTTACAATCATTTTGCTGTTTCCCAAGTCATACTCACCCCCTGCATACTTAGGAAAAAAGCCCTGATGGGGTGCATACAAGCCATTTATAACAAAAGGCAGCCTAAACTGACCGCCATGAGCATGACCGCTTAAAATCAAATCAAAACTGCAATTTTTATAATCCTCCGCTCTTTCCGGACGATGAGATAAAAGTATGCTGTACTGATTTTCATTGACCATATTATTGCAGTCACTAAGCTCTTTATACCAATCCTTTGATTCTCCATATTCTGTCTTTGAACAATCAGGGTCATCTACACCGCATAAAAGTATACTTTGATTATTAACATTAATACTTTCTCCCTCACCCTCAAGAACAGTAACTCCCATATCTCTTATTTCTGACTTTATTTGTTCTATTTCATAAGACCAGTATTCATGATTGCCAGACACATAGTAACAGGGATATTTACCTACAATGTCTTTAATCAATATCCTGCTGTTATCATTACTCCTTACATCGTCATAAATATCTCCGCCTAAAAGCAAAACATCAGGATTAACCTTATCAATAGCTTCAATGAGTTCAGACTGATTTTCCCCATACTGTGTGCTGTGGAGATCAGTAATAATAAGAAGCCTTACATTTTCAGTTACTTTTGAAGTTTTTAATGTATAAGTTCTTGTTTTAAGAGTATTGTCTGTACTCCAAATACATATAAGTAAAAAGATAATAAATATTATAAATATCCACACAAAATGCTTTAAAATTCTTTTCATATAGCCCTCAAAAAAAGCTTCCGAAGGGACTCTAACCCTCAGCCTATTGATTACGAATCAATTGCTCTGCCAACTGAGCCACGGAAGCACAGCTTCATTTTATGGGGGCATTTAAGCCCCCATAATTTTATACTAAACCAATTTAACCTGATGATAAGTCTTTTTGCCCTTTTGAATCATTATAGTTTTATCCTCATCGAACATATCAGGCGAAATAACAGTACTAATATCAGTCACCTTTTCATTATTAACCTTTACACCGCCTTGCTGTACAAGCCGTCTGCCCTCACCTCTTGAAGGAATAAGAGCACATTTTTCAAGAAGCGCAATAATCTGCATACCTTCACCGTACTCATCAGCAGAAATCTCTGTAGAAGGAACAGAGCCCGCAACAGGACCTCCGCCAAATAAAGCCTTGGCAGCAGCCTCAGCCTTCTTAGCTTCTTCTTCGCCATGAACAAGACCGGTAAGCTCATAAGCAAGAATTTCCTTAGCCTTATTAAGCTGACTTCCCTCCCACTTATCCATTTCATCAATCTGCTCAAGAGGTAAGAATGTAAGCATTCTTAAGCATTTTAAGACATCGGCATCAGCTACATTTCTCCAGTACTGGTAAAAGTCATAAGGAGAAGTCTTGTCAGGGTCAAGCCATACTGCGCCTGACTGAGTCTTGCCCATCTTCTTTCCCTCAGAATTAAGGAGAAGAGTAATAGTCATGGCATAAGCATCCTTACCAAGTTTACGCCTTATAAGCTCGGTACCTCCAAGCATATTACTCCACTGGTCATCGCCGCCGAACTGCATATTACAGCCATACTTTCTGAATAACTCATAAAAATCATAGCTTTGCATAATCATATAATTAAACTCAAGGAAAGAAAGACCCTTCTCCATTCTCTGCCTGTAACACTCAGCAGTTAACATTCTGTTTACGCTAAAGTGAGCACCAACATCTCTTAAAAGCTCAACATAATTAAGGTCAAGAAGCCAGTCGGCATTATTTACAAGTAAAGCCTTACCCTCGGAAAAGTCAATAAATCTTGACATCTGCTTTTTAAAGCAGTCAACATTGTGCTGTATGGTTTCCTTAGTCATCATCTGACGCATATCAGTTCTTCCTGACGGGTCACCTACCATAGCAGTACCTCCGCCAATAAGAGCAATAGGCTTGTTGCCTGCCATCTGTAATCTCTTCATAAGACAAAGAGCCATAAAATGTCCCACATGCAAACTGTCTGCTGTAGGGTCAAAGCCAATATAAAATGTAGCCTTGCCTGCATTAATTAATTCCTTAATTTCCTCCTCATCGGTAAGCTGTGCAAGCAGTCCCCTTGCCTTAAGTTCGTCAAAAATCGTCATATATTTATTCCTCCTAATAAAAAAATGGGTATTCAAATCCCAAAGGACGAGAATACCCGTGTTACCACCTTAATTCGCAGTCAAAAGCCTGCCTCTTCAGACTATAAGGCGTCTAACCCCTTTGCTCTGAGGGTGTAATTCACAATCTTATTTACTGACAGTCTTGCACCGGCCGACTGACTCTCTGAATGTAACAATAAGCTGTTTAATGCTTTCCTCTTCACCGCAAAATTATAAAAAAATATATTAAAATGAATATAACATATAAAAATAAAATTGTCAAGGTATATAAAAATCAAAGCTGCACAAAATAGCCTTAAGGAGGTGCAACAGCTTGAAAAAAAAAGAAAAGGACTTTTTAATAGGGCTTATGTATAATGACGGTGACCTTAACCACTTGTCTGAGGGCACTGCTGACCACATAGGCGAAAGCTACATTGACTTTAAAAGGGAACCGGAAGATGAAAACGAGGAATAAACTGCTTATAGCAACAGGCTTAACAATAGGCATGGCTGAAATGGCAAGTGAAATAAACTATATGTTTGAAACTATTTTATCGGGAGGAAACAAGCTTAAGCTTGCAAAATGCACAGACCTTTCAAGGGAAGAAAAAATAGTTGAGGAGGATAACAAAAATGAAAGGAAACAACGGGAACTATGGGAAAAGAAATCAAGGAATGTCAGCTGCTATATTAAAGGCTATGATGACACCCCTATCTACTGTAAAGTATATATTCAAAAAAAGTTCTGTCATAAATGGACTTTGGTTGTTCATGGCTATGGCGGCGATGGCAGTACTTTGGCTTATGCATCCAAAAAGTTCTATGATGAAGGGTATAATGTAGTCGTTCCCGACCTGAGAGGTCATGGTAAAAGCGGCGGCAGATATATTGGCATGGGGCAAATTGACAGCAGGGATATTATGAATATTATCCACCTGATTATAAAAGGGGATAAAAATGCCGAAATTTATCTTTATGGCGTAAGTATGGGCGGTGCATCTGTTCTGATGACTGCATCGGAAAAACTGCCTGCTAATGTAAAGGCAGTTATAAGTGACTGCAGCTTTGACAATGCCAACAAAATTATAGGCTACGAGCTTAGTCACAATTTCAGGGTACCGCCCTTCCCCATAGTAAATATATTAAACATGCTGTGCTATAAAAAAGCCAAATATGACCTTAGACTTGCTTCACCCATAGACAGGGTAAGCTATATCAAGATTCCCGCCCTTTTCATCCACGGCGACAGAGACAGCCTTGTACCAACTAAAATGGTATACAGGCTTTATGACAGGGCAAGGTGTAAAAAAGCCCTTATGGTAATAAAAGATGCAGGACACGGAGTATCGGCACTGGTAGACGGAGAAAGATATTGGCGCGGAGTGTTTGGATTCATTAAAAAAATAAGTTAATAAGTAATAGGTAATAGTTAAAGCTTCTTGTAATATAACTTATCCGAAGCAAATTAAAGCTTGCTTTCGATTTGCGATGGATAAGTTACCGAAGCGTCAGCCGAGGTTGTTATATTCCTTGCGTCAGCAAAGTGCTGTGTAAGCAAAGCGAACACAGCTGCAAGAAGCATTAGCTTCTTGTATATCAATTACTATCCTTTATAAATATAATATTTTATAAGTGTGTGCATTAGTCTGAAAGTTATTTCCCTTATTACTTATTAACCATTATCTATTACTAAATTCAGGTTTAGATTAAAAATGCTAAACCTGAATTATTTAACCTTACTTGCCTTTCCCTCAACTCCTACATAAATATCAAAGGTTCTTCCCCACGGGAAAGAAAGCTTATTAACCTTAAGCTCATCAATAGTATATTCCTCCCCCTTAATGCTATAATTCCTGCACAATTCGGATGTAATTTTGTTAACATCCATTAAATCATAAAGGGTTTGGGAATTGATTCTGTCCTGAACATTAGGTCTGTAACCCCTATTATTAAGAGTCAGCTTACCGCTTTTTGTGTAAATACCGTCTTCAATTGCATGCTGTGCAACTACCTTAGCCTGAGCCAAAAGCATTTCCCCGGGCCTTGATGTTATTTCCTTTGCAATTGAAATAACCTGAGCATGTGCCACACCAAGACCTATGGCATTGCCGTTGGTATTCCATGCAGAATACATATCAAGGTCAGAAAGTGAAAGTCCTTTTCTGTTATAAAGTATATTTTGAAAGATTTTATTTTCGGCAGTACCATTAAAAAGCTCTATTAATCCAATGTTACTGCCTGATTTTTTTTCTCTTTTGAGGCTGTCAATGGCAGAAGCCGTCTTATCGGTTTTAAGCCTGTAGTCATAAACATATATGCTTGTTGGGTTTTCGGTATATTTGCCAACATCACCCTTTACAAAGGCATAGGCTGACCTTGCTATATTTCCCGGCTTTTTAACATCAAAAGCAGCCACATTCTGATTTGCATCGTTATAAACAAAACTCATACGTGCAGTCATATATTTTCGGCGTGCATAATCTCTTGCATAAATGAGCTGAGGAACCTCATCCGTACCATATATAATATTTATAAATTTGCCTGCTCCCGTATTGGCTCTGCCAAGCTCCTGCTTTGAATAAGCATTAATAATGCTTCTGTGAACAGAGTATGTTCCCGTTTCCATATAGGTACGTGCATAGCTGTATTTTACAGGAGAATCATTTTCCTCCTGTACCCAGTCACAGCCCTTATTATAAAAGTAAGTTATGGAATCGGGCAGCTGCAAGTCATCATTGCTTATAACTATCTGAGAAAGCTTTCCTGCTTTCTCAAGGCTTAAAAGCCTTTCAAAAATAGCCGCCGCTGATTCATAAGGTCTGATATAATAGTCCACATACTGTTTATAAGGAGCTTTTGTTTTAACATTATTGTTAAAATAATTAAGAAAGGCTCTCTCCCAGTCTGTAAGCTTATTTTCGCCAAGCTCCGCCGCCTTGTTTGAAACATAGCTGAATTCCATAATATACTGAGCAGGCGTAACCTCACCGAATTTTTTGCTTATTTCATCATAGTCCTCTGATTCCTTATTATACTTTAAATAATAATAACCTAAGCCTCTCATATTTTTATCATCAGGCCATATTTTATTAAATCTTGTTTCAGGCAGTGAACGGGGCATTGACAAATTTACATAATACACAGGCTTGTCAAAATCAGTAATGAGTTTTTCCATATCATTAAGTGCCGTCTTGTAATTTTCATAATTAATTCCGCAGCGGCTGCCCACCAGCCCGTTTGTTATGTAAGATGAGGTATTTATAATAACGGTGGTATGCTCATTGTTGTTTTGTGAAACAATATTATAAAGCTCCTCTCTTACCTTATCACTTTTGCCTAAGTGATTATCAGGTTCATAAGAGGAGAAGAAGTCAAGATTCTCCTTTGATACACTTATATATCTGTCATTGCCTATTTCAGCAAGATTAGATAAATATTCATTGCTTATGGGTCTGCCGTCAATAGGAACGGTAATAATTGTGTCTGCATAAACAGGCAATGCAAAAAACACTGCAAAAATAAAAGTTAGTATTAATTTCTTCATAAATTTCCCTCCATACTTCTTTTAATTACATTTTAACCTATAATATCTTATTTTTCAATTGTATATTAATACTAATTTATATTTGCAAAATATCAGTTTATTATAATTTAATACTTTAAGAATTTGTTTGAGACTTGCAAGCACTTATGCAATCAGCATAATTCTTTTTAAAATAATGTTTTTAAGGTTATTATATTATTTTTTTAACTTTTTGCATAAAAAACTTAATTTTTTTCGTTATATTTGCACAAAGCAAATTTATTGACAAATACTGTAAATCATATTATAATTTAAAACAAGGGGATAAAAAATGATGTAATTACACAATGGTATACCTTTTGTGTTTTTTTTACACCAAAGCAAAAAAATTTGTGCTTTAGCACAGTTTCCGCCAAAAACTTAAAAAGCATAAGTTTTGCCCCATTACAACTTATAATTAAGAGTACAGAACGGAGGAAAACAAATTATGGGATACGTAGATAAGGTTCTTGCAGAACTTATTGAAAAGAATCCGGCACAGCCTGAATTCCACCAGGCCGCAACAGAAGTTTTAACAACATTAAAGCCGGTTATTGAGGCTGATAAGAAATACGAAGAAGCTGCTCTTCTTGAAAGACTTGTAGAGCCTGAAAGACAGATAATGTTTAGAGTACCTTGGATTGATGACAAGGGCAATGTACAGGTTAACAGAGGTTTCAGAGTACAGTTCAACTCTGCTATAGGCCCTTATAAGGGTGGTTTAAGATTCCATCCATCAGTAAACCTTGGTATTATTAAATTCTTAGGTTTCGAGCAGATTTTCAAGAACAGCTTAACAGGTCTTCCTATCGGCGGCGGTAAGGGCGGTTCTGACTTTGACCCTAAGGGCAAGTCTGACAACGAGGTTATGAGATTCTGCCAGAGCTTTATGACAGAGCTTTACAGACACATTGGTGCTGATACTGACGTTCCTGCCGGTGATATCGGTGTAGGCGGCAGAGAAGTTGGATATATGTATGGTCAGTACAAGAGAATCACAGGTCTTTACGAAGGTGTTTTAACAGGTAAGGGTCTTACATTCGGCGGTTCTTTAGTAAGAACTGAGGCTACAGGCTATGGTCTTGTTTACCTTGTAGAGCAGATGCTTAATGATAAGGGCAACAGCTTTGAAGACAAGACAGTTGTTATCTCCGGTGCAGGTAACGTAGCAGTTTATGCTGCTGAAAAGGCTACTCAGTTAGGTGCTAAGGTTGTTTCCTTCTCTGACTCTACAGGCTATGTTTATGACAAGAACGGTGTAGATATTGAGTATGTTAAGGAATTAAAGTTTGTTAAGAGAGGCAGACTTTCTGAATACGTTGAAACTCATAAGGATGCTGAATACCATGAGGGCAAGGGTGTATGGAACATTAAGTGTGATATTGCTCTTCCATGTGCTACTCAGAACGAGCTTGACGAAAACGATGCCAAGACTCTTGTTGCTAACGGCTGTATAGCAGTTGGCGAGGGTGCTAATATGCCTTCTACTTTAGGTGCTATTGACTTATTCTTAAAGAGCGGTGTATTATTTGCTCCTGCTAAGGCTGCCAATGCCGGCGGTGTTGCTACTTCTGCTCTTGAAATGAGCCAGAACAGCGAGAGATTAAGCTGGACATTTGATGAAGTTGATGCTAAGCTTCACGGTATCATGGTTAATATCTGCAAGAATATGACTGAGCAGGCTGAAGCCTACGGTATGAAGGATAACTTCGTTGCAGGTGCTAACATTGCAGGCTTCAAGAAGGTTGCCGATGCTATGATGGCTCAGGGTATCTGCTAATAATAAATAAATTAAATTGTATTTAAATTGGGTGCTGTATTTTCAGCACCCGATTTTATTTTCTCTCCGCCTTTTTAAACATTATATTAATGTAACATTTGACTATCTCCCGATTATACATTATAATTATAATAAATAAATTCAGGGAGAGTGGACAAAATGAAAATAACAGCAAAAAATAATAAAAAGAATGGAATTATACAGATAAAAAGGTAGGATAATTTATGTTATATGAAACAGAAAAAGAAATTGAAAGAGTCGTACTGGTAGGTATTGATACCGGAGATGGTGAATTTGACACAGAAAGCTGTCTTGATGAGTTGGGAGACCTTGCCAAAACTGCAGGAGCAGAAATTGCAGGCAGGCTTATACAAAAAAGAGAGGCAATTAATCGTGCAACATATTTAGGCAAAGGAAAAATTGAAGAATTAAAAAATTACATTGATATGGTTGAAGCAACAGGAATTATATGTGACGATGAGCTTAATCCAAATCAGATAAGAAATCTTGAAAATGCTCTTAATACTAAGGTAATGAACAGAACACTGCTTATACTCGATATTTTTGCCAAAAGAGCAAAATCCGCCGAAGGTAAAGTGCAGGTAGAGCTGGCACAGCTTAAATATAATCTTGCTCACCTTACAGGAAAAGGCAAGGAACTGTCAAGACTTGGCGGCGGAATAGGCACAAGAGGTCCGGGTGAAAAAAAACTTGAAACTGACAGACGAAATATAGCTGACAGAATATCTGACCTCAATAAGGAGCTTAAGGAAATTGAAAGGCACAGAAGCGTGTTAAGAGAAAAGAGAATGGAAACAGGTGTACCTGTTATTGCCCTTGTAGGATACACCAATGCAGGCAAATCCACCCTCCTTAATACTCTTACGGGAGCAGGCGTACCGGCAGAAGACAAACTTTTTGCAACCCTTGACACAACTACAAGAGCCGTAGAAACCGAAAGCGGAGCAAAATATCTCTTTACGGATACCGTAGGCTTTATACAAAAGCTGCCCCACAATTTAATTAAGGCATTCAGAGCCACCCTTGAGGAGGCAAAGTTTGCAGATATACTTATTCATGTTGTAGATGCCTCAAATCCTAAAAGAAATGAGCAGATGAATATTGTATACAAAACATTAAAAGAACTTGGGGCTGATGAAAAGCCTGTTATTACGGTTTATAACAAAATTGATAAGGATGGGGTTGAAAAACCGCTCTTTATGGATAAAAGAGCACTTGAAACAATATCCATTTCAGCTAAAAACAACCTTAATATAAATACCCTTTTAGAAAAAACCGAAGATATTATAAAATCCTTTAAAAAAAGCATTAAGGTAGTTATTCCCTACAGTATGGGAAATCTTCTGTCAATAATTCACGGTAATTGTGAGATAGCTGACAGCGAAAACCAAGACGAAGGGTATTATTTTGAAATATATGCAGATGAAGAAACTGAAAACAGACTCAGAGAGTATATTATAAAAGATTAAAAACTCTTTTCCACAGGTTTTGACAACACATATCGGTTTACTTTTTTTACCATATATGATATTATATACTACAGAAAAAACAAATTATAGATTGGAGAAATATACTATGAAACTTTGGGGCGGACGCTTTACAAAATCCACAGACAGCTTTACAGACCATTTCCACAGTTCAATTTCCTTTGACAGCAGAATGTACAGGGAAGATATTCTGGGAAGCTGTGCTCATGCCGCAATGCTTGGCAGGCAGGGCATTATATCTCAGACTGATGCTGATCTTATTGTTGCTTCATTAAAGGATATTCTTGATGATATTGAAGCAGGCACAGTTACATTTGATGAAAAGGCAGAAGATATTCACATGAATATTGAAACAATACTTATTTCAAGAATCGGTGATGTGGGCAAAAAGCTTCACACAGGAAGAAGCCGAAATGACCAGGTTGCTCTTGACATCAGAATGTATTTAAAAGAGCAAATTACAGATATTAAGAACCTTGTTAAGGAGCTTATTAATGTTCTTAACAATATGGCAGAAAAAAACATAAATTCCGTTATGCCGGGTTACACCCACCTGCAGAATGCCCAGCCTGTTACCCTGGCTCATCATTTGCTTGCTTACGTTGAAATGTTTAAAAGGGATTATGACAGACTCTCAGACGCCTTTAAAAGGACAAATGTTATGCCTTTAGGCTCAGGTGCTCTTGCCGCAACTACTTATCCCCTTGACAGGGAATTTGTTAAAGAGCAGCTGGGCTTTGATTCCATTACTCTTGACTCAATGGACGGTGTAAGTGACAGAGATTTTGTTATTGAGCTTTTAAGTGCTTTATCCATGATTATGATGCATCTTTCACGCTTTTGCGAAGAAATTATTATATGGAATTCACAGCAGTACAAGTTTGTTGAAATGGATGATGCCTATTCAACAGGCAGCTCCATTATGCCTCAGAAAAAGAATCCTGATATGGCTGAATTGATAAGAGGCAAAACAGGCAGAGTTTACGGTCATTTAATGGCTATGCTTACTGTTATGAAAGGCATTCCCTTAGCTTATAATAAGGATATGCAGGAGGACAAGGAAGGCGTATTTGATGCTGTGGATACGTTAAAAATGTGTCTGCCTGTATTTACAAGAATGGTTGATACAATGACAATAAACAAAGATAACATGCGTCAGGCTGCAAGAAAGGGCTTCATGAATGCTACTGATGCCGCAGACTGGCTGGTTAAGCACGGAGTACCTTTCAGAGATGCTCATGCCATTATCGGTCAGCTTGTGCTCTACTCAATCAATAACAATAAAAATCTTGATGACCTTACTCTTGAGGAATACAAGGCAGTCAGCGATGTTTTTACAGAGGATATTTATAAGGCTATTGACCTTGATACCTGTGTGAACACAAGAATTGTAGACGGCGGTCCGTCAGAGGAATATATTAAGAAACTTATTTCTCTTAATAAAAAGACTATTGATGAAATGAATTAACACCGGAAATTTAATTGGGTGCTGTAAAATACAGCACCCTAATTTATTGCTTACAGCCTTAATGTACATATACTTATGGTCCTCCTCTCCCTGTAGCCCCATTGCCAAATGTAGAGGCAGTAATAAGCTATGGTGTAACGGAAATTCCACCCCAAAAAATATTAATGGGAATACCTCTTTACGGTTACGACTGGAAAATACCTTACGTAAAAGGCACAATGGCACGTTCTCTTTCTCCCGTTCAGGCAGTAGACCTGGCTTTTGCCACAGGGTCAGAAATAGAATATGACGATTATCAGCAGGCGCCCTTTTTTTATTATACGGAAAACGGCCAGCAGCACGTTGTGTGGTTTGAGAATTTAAGAAGTATAAATGCAAAGCTTAATTTAATTGAAGAATATAATCTTGCAGGTGCCAGCCTTTGGAATATTATAAGAGATTTTCCACAGTTTTATATGCTTGTAAACAGCAGATTTAACATAGATAAGGTTATATAATGTTTACGGGATTACTGTTTGACAAGTCAAACAGTAATCCCGTAATAATATAAAAGCATTTTGCAAGGCTTTTTAATTCACTCACCGCCAAGGAGGTGATACTATCCGAAGCTACAAAATAACAGCACTATGTCTTTGTACAATAATCGGTGCAGGATTTGCCACAGGCAAGGAGCTTTTAACCTATTTCGTTGCCTATGGAATGGCAGGCTTTTGCGGAATACTTACAGCATCCCTGCTTTTTGCCATAGTAATTCATAAAATTATGCTTTCACCGCAAAGCAGTCTTGAAGAACTGCTTTCACCATTTCCCTTTGGCAATATAATATTGTTAATTACGGAATTATTTTTATTGGTTCTGTATTCAGCAATGCTTTCGGCAGGAAGTGAAGTTCTGTTCCGTATATTTAAATTAAACAAAATAGCAGGGAGCATTATAACAGCAGGCCTTACAACTCTTATAATATTAAAAGGACATAGCAGTATATCAGACTTAAGTGAGGTGCTTTTTATACCTATAGTCATAATCATATTTATAATAGGCATATCCGCAACAGAAAAAACAATAGGAATACCTCCCCAAACAATTATATCACCGGGAGCAGTGTTATCTCCCTTTATATATGTTTCATATAATATGCTTACAACAATACCCCTTTTAATAACAATACCCGACAAATATATGTACAGAAACTGCGGAAATCAGGTAGGTACAGTAATATTTATGCTTTCCTCTATGCTTATTCTCCCTCTGTATACTCACTACTCAGATATTTATAACAGTACCCTGCCCCTTTTGGAGCTGTTAAAGGGAGGAATAAGATATCTTTATGAAGTATTGCTTATGCTTGCCATATTTTCTACGGCTGTATCTGCAAGTTATTCACTTACTCATTCAGCTCCAAGACTAAGCCATGTAAAATCAGTTTTATTTGTAAACATATGTGCTTTGGCAGTTTCTCTTTTGGGCTTTGATTCCATTGTAAACAAAGTATATTTTATATTTGGAATAGCAGGCTTATTGGTACTTTCGGCTCTCTTTATTCCTATAAAAGAACAGAGAAATATCAATTAAATAAACTCAATGATTTTTTCCGCGCAAAAAGCCGGAGACGTTTTGTCTCCGGCTTTCAATAAAGCTAAAACCTTGCTTTCAGCCTTTAAATTATAACCTATTCATGCAAAGTAAATGTTCCGCTTGTATAATTCTTAGGTGTAATCATTGCAGATTTTGCAAGTCCAATAGATGTAATATCGATAGTTTCAAATGAAGTAACTATCATGTTTGGCTTATTGTATTCTTTTCTCATAATAATTACCTCCTTTTTATTGAACTGTGTACAGATAAGAGCTTATAGACGCTGTATCTGTTACAGGATTAACATCAAATACTGCATTACCGCCGACAACACTGTATGGGAATACATAATAGCTGCCGGGTGCTACACCAATATGTCTTAACATATAATATACACCATCATCATAAGCTGAACCTGCTGCTGAGTCATGTGTATAATTACCCTTACTGTCTGCAGCAGTTATGCCATCATAAACACCGTCATAAAGTGTATCAGTTTCATAAAGTGTAGCAACAGCCTTATCTGAATTCACATAGTTTGTAGGTACAAACATACTTGAATTAGAAAGATCACTTGCCACATCTGCCTGTGTCATAACAAGTACACCAACACCGTCAACAGTTGAAGAATCTACATCAGCAGTATTTAATGTACCAATAATTCTTACAAGTACATTGCCTGCTGTAGGCTCACTTACCAAAGCCTTTGTATCATCAGTTAAGTCACTGTAGTTAAATGTTTCAAATACTGCAAGCTTAAATACATTACCATCTGTCTGGAATCTTACAGACTTAAGCTGTACAGATCTTGAAGAACTTGTTGAACCGCTGTGAATCTCAACCTTATCTCCGGCTTTAACAGAAAAGCCTTTCTTGCCTGTAGACGTACCAACTGCCTCAAGTGCAGCTGACGTACCATTAACAGTAACTGCAGGAGGACCATAAGAAGTATCTATAATAACATAACCATCACCAATAGCAGTAAATGAAACGCCTGTTGCCTGATTGTTATTAAGTATAAGTCTTTCGTCTCCAATTCTGTAGCCTGACATGTAATCATAAAGCGTAACAGTACCGCCTACAATATTAAGCTCATTAACATTTTCAGCCTGAGTAGCACCTACAGCAGTACCCTTTGTTGCACCAAAACCGTAATTGCCGTAATTAAGTGCTTCACTGCTTGTGCCGTATGAATTACTTGAAGTCATTGCATCAGAAGCATACGTAAATTTAAATCCTGAAGAAGTTGCTGCAGCAGTAAAGCTCTTGCTTGACTGAACATATGCTGTTCCCGGCTCAAGGCCTTCCCAGCCTGTAATTTTATTTGCAACTGAATCTGCAAACTTAAATGTAACAGTCGCACCTTCACTCAGATTGTCCAATGTAATAGTATTACCGCTTCCTGAATCTGCAGCAAAGCTGTATGAAGTACCGTTAATTGTAACACTAACTTTACTTGTATTGCCCACAACAGTAACAGGAACATCTATACTTGTATCAGTATCAATAACAATACCGCTGAAACTTGTAGCATCAGCTGACACTGTAAATTCATCAACATCAGTTACACTGCTTCCGCTAGGAGTAGAAAGAGTATAAGTACCCGGAGTTAATGTAACATTTGTATTAAATTCACCGGCTGCCGCACTAAATTCAGCAACAGTATTTCCTGCAGCATTTTTAACTGATACTGTAACAGCATCATTTGTATTGTTAGTACCGCTTAAAGAAACACTATACTCAGTAGTATCATTTACTAAAACTTCAATAGTCTTTAATCTTATGCCTGTACCTGAGCCGCCGTTAATACTGTAATAGCCCTCTGTTAATTCCAAAGTAGTAGTACCGTTCTTTACAGTATAGCTCTTGGTACCGTCTGCACTTGTCAATGTACTTGACTTGTTGCTTGCAGTAATAACTATAGTTTGTGTACCGCTTACATAGAAAGTAACGCTTGCATTATTTGCTGAAGTAAGGGCAATATAAGAACTGTTTACTGTTATATCACCGAGAATATAGAAATTAGAATCAGTTGCTGAAATATTGCCTGAACCAAATGTATAAGTCTTACCCTCTTCAAGAGGACTTAAATCTACTGAATCAGGTGCATTAACTGTTATATCTACACTGCCTGCACTGCTTACTGTAAATGTAGTTGCACTTCCTATCTTACCTGCAGTCTTATCCAAAAGCTCAATAGCGTAGCTTCCTGTCTGAAGAGAAAGTGTCACAGAAGCAGAAGTTTCACCATCTGTCCATGTAACGCTTGATTCGTCTACAATATCACCTGTATCGGCAGACTTAATAATAACAGTATTTCCGCTGCCTGAATTATTTGTTACATTAAATGTAATGTCATACTGTGATGTATCTTTTTCTGTAACTGTAATATTTGCTGTTGCAGAGCTTCCGTTTGTAACCTCAGCTGTAGCTGAAGCCTCATTATACAAATCTGTAGCATATACAGTCAGCGTATAAGTACCCTCATCAAGACCCGGTGTAGTATACTTACCATTTGTATCAGTTACAACAATACCCTCTACAGTTCCGTCACTGTTTTCATAATGAACCTGAATACCGCTTACAGTATGTGTTCCCGCATTATCAACATATGAAACTGTACCTGAGATTGTACCTCTGCTCACACCTGACGCCTCAAATGTTAAAGCAGTTAAATATGTGTTTGAAGTTGTATCACCTGAAAGTGTATACTCTACATTAGGATCCAAATGAACAGCTTCACCTGAAGTCAATGTGGCTACAGTAACTCCTCCGCTCTTTAATACAAGACCGTGGTTACTGAAGACTGCTGTCATTGATGCTGATTCTGCAACCTTAAATGTTATGGAATTAGTTGACTTTATTCTTACATGAGAAGAATTTACTTCACTTAAGCTATATTCCATATTTTCATAAGTACCGGTTTTGGAAGTACCGCCCATAGTACTTGAATTAAGAGTATATGTACCCATAGCTACATAATCACCGCCGGGTGCTTCTGTAGTTGTTTCTGTTGTAGCTTCAATAGTTAAAGTCTGAAGAGATATTGTTGAACCAATGTAGTAAATAGATGCACCGCCTTCTTCACAGTACAATGTATACTCTGTGTCAGGCTGAACATCAAATATAACTTCTGATGCTTCCGTAGAAGAATCAACATTCTTTGCAATATTCTTTGCACCTGAACCCTGTGCATTTGTACCATCGGTAAGTACTAAAGATCTGTCCTCGCTTGAATTGCCTGATAAAGCATATACATAAACCTTACCTGCAGTATCACCCTCGGCAGTCTTAAATACTACTGCATTTGACTCTGTACTTCCCTTGCCTGAAGTATTTATTCTCTTTGTAGACTGGAATGCAGCAGTACCGTCAGCTAAAGTGACATTTCTCTTGTTACTGTCAACTTTTACTGTTGGCAAAAGCTTAAATAAATTGTCATTAACAAGTGTTTCTTCTGTAACACCTGAGTTATTATCTAAGTCTCCTGCATTTAATTTAGATACAAAGCTTACTGTTTCTGCAGAAGTAAAAGCAGTCTCGATTACTGTTGCAGCACTGTCTACAACAACACTTGTAAAACCTAAAGTTCCTCCTGCAATTGATAAAGTATAGGTATCCTGAACAAGAGCAATACCTGTTGCTGAACCGTTTTCATCTAATGTTAAATTATAAGTATAGCCATTGTTAGCACCAACTAATTTTAAAGTCTTACCGCCTGCATTGGCAACAGATACCGTAATACCCTCTGTTACAGGCAAGAACATATCATCAGTTACAGTTACAGTAAAGTCATTGCCATCCTTAGTTACACCTGTAACACCTTCTGCAAGACCCGGAGTTTTAACAACATAATCTGTACCTGAGTAAGATAATGTGTTAGTAGTACCTGTAGCTGTTGTATCAATAGATACCTTAGTCTTATCAACATTTGTCAGGCTGTCGGTATTAAGTGACCATGTATAAGATGCTGAATTATATGTTACATCAACAGCCCAAATATCCATACCGCTGCCGCCGCTATAGATGTAGTATGTACCCGCAGGTAAAGCATTAAATGATGCTAACTGCGGAGAACCTGTAGTTTTTGCAGTCATTACATCGTCGGCTGAAACAGCATTTTCTTCAACAATCTTTAATGTTCTGCCTGCAGTTACAGATAAGTAAACATCTACTGTAGCAGTATCTGTTGTAGTAAACTTAAATGCTCTTACAGCAGGTATAATATTATATTTGTCTGCTGCCCAAGTGCCGGGGGCACCCTGAAGCTGTAACCTGTTATCAAGTGAACCATAATTACTGCCTGCAACACTGCTAAAGTCCTTAGTGCTCTTAGTGATTTTTATTCCGCTCAATATGGAAGCATTTAAAGCATCACCAGTTACTGTACCGGAATTAGATACACCTGTAAAAGCCATATCTTCTGTAGTTGCACTGCTGACAACGGCAGTATTTGTAAAATTCCACAAAATATCTGTTGAAGCAGCACTGACACCGGCTACATTAGCAATTACGAGTGTACCGGCCGTCATAACAAAAGCCAATACCGAACTCATAATTCTTTTGAAACCTAAATTCATTTTTCATTCCTCCCTTTTTATAATTTTTTAGATTTCATACCTGTATAAAACCTCCTTAATTATGTATAAAATACAAAAAACTACGGTAGTATACAGATTGAAGAAAATCAAACCCCATTTCCCCCAAAAAGGCAAATAAAATCCAATTTTCCATAGAAGAACAGATATAGCTGTCCTTCTAAAAAAGCATTAACCTATAACACAATGTAAAATAATAATTTATACATCATATTATTAGTTTCTTACATATATATTATAGGGCAAGCACTAAAAATAATCAAGACAATTCTTAACAATTTATTAAAAATATTACACAAAATTTCACTTGATTTCTTTTACTGATTATTCACAATATGTATATTATTGTAATTTTTGCACAAAAATTGATTAATTTCTTGTTTAGTTTTGAATGCTAAAAAAACTAGATATAAAGAACAGATGGCAATAACGTAACTTATCCGAAGCAAATGGGAGCTTGCTCACAATTTGCGATGGATAAGTTATCGAATCTTTTTATTCAATGCGTCAGCATTGTCTTACAAAGTAAGATAAGACAAGCTTGCTTGGCTTAAAATAAAAAGATGAGATATAAAGAACAGATGACAATAATGTAACTTATCCGAAGCAAATGGGAGCTTGCTCACAATTTGCGATGGATAAGTTATCGAATCTTTTTATTCAATGCGTCAGCAAAGAGCTGTGCGAAATGGAATGAGCACAGACGCAGGAAGCTTTAACTTCCTGAATATAAGCCATATGTCCGTTTTATTATTAATATAAAAAACAGGGGCGATTTATAATCACCCCCAAATGATATTCAAAACCAATTTACTCATTACCAATCATGTCAAGCTCTTTAATCTTTTCATAAATAATTTCTCCCACAGCCCTGTACCCCCGGGAATTAAAATAGTCACCGCTTTTAAGGCAGTCGGGAATAAGTCCTTTTTTCATTTTAATCCTGTCATTATCATTATAGACTACTCCCTCTCTTTCACTGCCGGTAAGTGCCTTTCTTATATTAACATAATGGACGCCGAATTCCTCTTCCATAGCTTCATCATAATATTCATTATCATCATCTGAGCCGCCTATTCTGCCTATTATAATATAATTGTCAGAATCTCCGAGACTTTCGGCAAATCTTATGCTTTGCTCAATAAGCTCATCATCATCTTTATATCCTCCGCTGTCACCAATCTGCAGAATATTAATATAATCTTTATAGTCCGTTGAACCGCTTGTCACTATTTCAGTTCCCGCAGGTACGTCTATTACCTTTGTACTGCTGTCCCTGCGGTTAAAATAATAAGTACTTGCCTTATTAATGTCATCAGGAAGAGTTGCACCGTAAACAACGCATTTAACGCCTGCTATAACGCAGGGATTAAATCCCGGATTATACTCACGTATACAGGGGTTAACCTCTTCTCCGTTTTCTGATGTAATACCCAGCTCAATAAGCTCTGTATCATTACCTTCTATTGTAAAGTCATATTTTGTTATAAAAGGAATTGCACCTGACCTGCCTAAAACTGTAAGGCTGTCTTCGCCATATACGCCCAGATTAACTACAGGATAAGGATAATCTTCATTTTTAACAAGCTCATCTATTGTTCCGGGATAACTTACACCCATACCGTTAGTACCGTATGTAAATCCGTCACCCCAGCATGCTATTCCCTTAACCTCAGCCAAAAGCAAAGCATCCCTTTCAGCCTTTTTCTCCTCATCAGTTAACTTCTTCTCCTGCCTTTGATTGTATTGAGCAACTTTGTCATCATACATTTCCATTTCTGCCTTATTCCGGTTTTCAAACACAAACCACATAATAATAAATAAAATTATAAATATAAGTGTAAGAGCTATGTAAATAATATTACTTCTTCTTTCCATAAAAATACCCGCCTTTGTATATCATCCCGGCCTGTTTCATAAATTTAAATACACAAGCCTTCCGCCTTCCATATTTATCCCATATGCAAAAAAGGGGATGCCGAATAATAAATATTTTACAACACCCCCTTTAAAGCTATTTATTTTCCTTTGTCTTTCCGCTGTTTCCTTCATCATAGCTGTACTTATATCCGTATTTATAGCCATACTTATAGCCGTATTTGCCATAGCGTCCGTACTTTCCCCCTGATGAGGCAACTGAATTAACAACAATACCAAGCAGGTTAACATCAAACATATCTGTGCCTGAAATAGCCTTCTCAACCTGATCATAGGTTGTAACATCCTGTCTTGTTACAAGTATAAGTCCTGCTGTCTGCCTTGCAATAACCAGGGAATCAGATACCACATTAATAGGCGAAGTATCAATAACAACATAATCATATATTTCCCTTGCTCTGTTTATAAACTCAGTCATACTTTCAGAAGCAAGCATCTGAGACGGATTCGGCGGAACAGGGCCGGATGTAAGTATATCTAAATTCTGATGCACTCCCTTATGAACAGCCTTTTCAAAAGAACACATTCCCGCAAGAACAGTTGAAAGACCCTGCTTATTGGTAAGCTCAAACATCTTATGCTGAACAGGCTTTCTAAGATCTGCATCCACAAGAAGAACCTTAGCAGAGGTTTCACCTATTGCTATACAAAGATTTGAGGTTGATGTACTCTTGCCCTCGCCGGGGAGCGGACTTGAAACAACAAAAACATTCTTTTTCTCCGTTGAAAGGGCGAACATCATATTAT
This sequence comes from Clostridia bacterium, assembly GCA_030524425.1. GTDB lineage: Bacteria > Bacillota > Clostridia > Lachnospirales > CAG-274 > Gallispira. The sequence continues at coordinate 142,640 of JAUNGN010000004.1, forward strand.
TACGCATTGTGTTGTAGGCTTCCTGCACAGCAAAAGGCACATTAACATCAAGCATAGTTTGTCTTGTCTTATCACTGACGATATTTTTATTTTTATTCTTAAATCTGTCAAGCATTTTATTGCTGCCGGTTTTGCCTGACTGAGAGTCAAATTCATAAAATGGTATTTCACCTATAAGAGGCAGATTAAATCTGTCAACAGCGTCATCACCTGATTTAATGGTGTTGTCAAATATGTATCTTATTATGACAAATACTGCCGCTAAAATAAAACCTAAAATAAAGCCCAGCGCACTGTTTCTTCCTGCATTGGGAGATGAATAAAATTTAGGTATCTTTGCCTCGCCAACTGCCTCAACGGCACCTGCACCTACTACTCTTACTAAAATATTAGGTGCTATTTCTGATATATAATTACACATATCTGCAGCAATAACAGGATCACCGCAGGTTGTCATTGCTCTTATAAGCTCAGTTTCGTTAACTGTAGTATATGCTATTTTTCCTGCAATGCTTTCTGTTAATATGCTGTAATCATTGCCAATTTCCTCAATTGCAAAATAAGGCATTAATTCCTCTTTACTATAGTTTTCAACAAGCTTTTTACCTATTTCATCAAATACCACATCCTCCTGAAGTATTGCAATACAGGTTCTTGCAAGATCCTGAGCTGCAGTCATATCAGAAGAATTAACGATATCCACAGCTGATTTATTGGTAGCATTTTTAACATACATAGATACTGATGCAGTATACTGGTAAGGTATGCAAAGCTTAGTATAGCCAAAAGCCAAAACAAGACCTAAAACTGAAACACATATTATCAGCCACTTCCTGTCAAAAAGCAAAACAAATATCTCCCTGAGATCAAGGGTTACTTCCTTATTGTTTTTCTCTTCCATAATTTTTCTCCATAAATTTTATTTCTATTTTTATTTAAACCTGAATGTATCCTTTAATCCAAGCCACTTTTGGTCCTTATCGCTTAAATTAAGAGGAGTTCCGTCTGCCATTGTATATCCTGAAGCATCAGCACTGCCCCTGTATTCACCTGTTATACCAACGGATGCCCAGTCTATGCCGATTTCAGGGTCATTCCATGCAAGTCCCCCTTCATCTCCGGGATGATAAAAATCTGTGCACTTGTAGCAAAATTCCGCTATATCCGATAAAACAGCAAATCCATGGGCAAAACCCTCCGGAATATAAAACTGCTTTTTATTTTCCTCTGAAAGCTCTGTACCAAACCACTTCCCATAAGTCCCGGAACCGCCTCTTAAATCTACGGCAACATCAAAAACCTTTCCCTTCACCACTCTCACAAGCTTACCCTGGGGATACTGCTTTTGAAAATGCAGACCTCTTAGTACTCCCTTTGATGACGAGGATTGATTATCCTGAACAAAGACCATATTAAGTCCCGCTTCTTCCATATCCTTTTTATTGTAGGTTTCCATAAAATAGCCTCTTGCATCCCCGTGGACTGCAGGCTCAATAACGTATAAGCCCTCAATAGGACACTTTGTTACTTTAATTTGTCCCATTTCAGCACCTCCCTAAAACTCAATTTCTTTTAAATATCTGCTGAGTGCATCCTGCCAGTCAGGAAGCTTTTTAAAGCCGTTTTGTGTAAGCTTTTCTTTGCTCATTCTGCTGTTAAAAGGCCTTTTTGCCTTAGACACTCCGTATTCTGCCGTTGCAACAGGCTCGACTGTTACATTTTTGTACTCCGTATGTCCCATTTCAACGGCCTTTTTAAATATTTCACAGGCAAAATCATACCATGAGCATATACCCTCATTAGTAGCATGATAAATGCCGTATTTTTCGGTTTCAATCATATCTGCAAGAAGTTTTGCAAGGTCAAATGTATATGTGGGTGAACCAATCTGGTCATTTACAACCTTAATATTATCATATTTTTTTCCCAGATTAAGCATGGTTTTAATAAAATTTTTACCGTTCCTGCCAAATACCCATGCAATACGCACAATAAAATACTTATCAAGGTTTTCCCTTACGGCACACTCACCTTCATACTTTGTCAGACCATAAACATTAAGGGGTGCAAAATCCGTTTCATCAGCTTCCCAAAAATGCGTACCCTGTCCGTCAAAAACATAGTCTGTGCTAAGATATATCATCTTAATATCAAGGTCCCTGCAGGCCTTTGCAATATTCTCAGTACCGTATGCATTTACTGCTCTCACCTTGGATATATTTTCCTTATCCTCTGCAAGGTCAACAGCAGTCCAGGCCGCACAATGTATGACTCCGTCAGGCTTTATATTTTTAATAGCCTTATTCACGGAATCTGCATCTGTTATATCCATTTCATCAATGTCTGTACCAACAGCAGTATGACCCCTTTTTTTAAGCTCATTTACAACATCAAATCCAAGCTGTCCCTTTACGCCTGTCACTAAAACTTTCATTTAACCCTCCGATTTAAATGTGCTATGGTTCACAGTATTTTTTAACATTATCCCAATGTTATTTGTTTACCTGTTTCCATACATTTTTTCATAATAATTCTGATATTCACCTGAAATAATGGTTTCCCACCATTCTCTGTTTTCAAGGTACCATTTAATTGTTTTCTTTATGCCATCAGCAAACCTTGTTTCAGGCAGCCAGCCAAGCTCATTATGAATCTTGGCAGGGTCAATTGCATATCTCATATCATGACCCTTTCTGTCAGTAACATAAGTAATTAGACTTTCGGGCTTATTTAATTCCTTACAAATAATTTTAACAATATCAATATTAGCCATTTCATTGTGACCGCCGATATTATAAACCTCGCCTGTTCTTCCCTTGTGTATAATAAGATCAATAGCCTTGCAGTGATCCTCAACATAAAGCCAGTCCCTGACATTTTCACCTGTGCCGTAAACAGGCAAAGGCTTATCATTAAGAGCATTAGCTATCATAAGGGGTATAAGCTTCTCAGGAAAATGATAAGGCCCATAGTTATTTGAACAGCGTGAAATTGTAACAGGCAAGCCGTAAGTTCTGTAATATGCCAAAACAAGCAAATCGGCACTTGCCTTTGATGCACTGTAAGGACTAGAGGTATGAATAGGTGTTTCCTCAGTAAAGAACAAATCAGGCCTGTCAAGAGGCAAATCACCGTAAACTTCATCAGTTGACACCTGGTGATACCTTGTGATGCCGTACTTTCTGCAGGCATCCATCATAATCTGAGTACCCATTATATTGGTTTCAAGAAAAATACCCGGATTTTCAATAGAACGGTCAACATGACTTTCAGCGGCAAAATTAACCACCATATCAGGCTTTTCCTCTTCAAAAAGCTTAAAAACAGCCTCTCTGTCCGTAATACTTGCCTTAACAAATCTAAAGCACGGATTGTCCATAACAGGAGCAAGAGTCGATAAATTTCCTGCATAGGTAAGACTGTCAAGACATATAATTCTGTAATCAGGATATTTATTAAGCATATGGAATACAAAATTACTTCCTATAAAGCCGGCACCTCCGGTAACAATTATTGTCATAGCTTTTCTCCTTTTAATACAAATATTTTTTGTCAGCCACGTTTTTCAAATGCTGACCATAAGCTGACTTGCCATAAAGACTTGCTGATTCCAGCAGCTTTTCTTTTGAAATCCATCCGTTTCTGTAAGCAATTTCTTCAATGGCGGAAATCATAATTCCCTGTCTGTCCTCAATTACCTTAACAAACTCTGACGCTTCATTAAGAGCATCAACCGTGCCTGTATCAAGCCATGCAAATCCTCTTCCCAAAGTAACTACATCAAGAGAATTTTCTTCAAGGTACATTTTATTCAGATCGGTTATTTCAAGCTCACCCCTTGGGGAAGGTTTAACCCGCTTTGCCTTTTCAACAACAGTATTGTCATAAAAATACAAGCCTGTTACGGCATAATTTGACTTAGGCATCTGAGGCTTTTCCTCTATTGAAACAGCTCTGCCCCTTTCATCAAACTCGACAATACCAAACCTTTCGGGATCCTCAACATAATATCCGAATACTGTAGCACCCTTTGTTTTGGATGCTGCATTTTTAAGTATTCTGCCAAAGCCGTTGCCATAGAAAATATTGTCACCCAATACCATAGCACAGCCTTCATCCCCTATAAACTCCCCGCCAATTAAAAAGGCCTGAGCCAAACCGTCAGGGCTTGGCTGAACCTTATAGCTTAAACTGATGCCAAAGTTTGAGCCGTCACCTAAAAGCCTTTCAAAATTAGGCAGGTCGGCAGGAGTGGATATAATCAATATATCTCTTATACCTGCAAGCATAAGCGTTGATAAAGGATAATATATCATAGGCTTGTCATAAACAGGCAAAAGCTGTTTGCTGGTTACCATAGTCAAAGGATATAGCCTTGTGCCTGAACCGCCCGCTAAAATAATTCCTTTCATTTTTTCACCTTCCAATCATTGTTTTGTCCGATTTAAATAATATTTAACTGTAATCCTGCCCAATTGTTAAAAACAGGGACCTTGTTTTTAATCTTCCTTATTCTCACCGAATTTCATCAGTTTTTCCATTTCATAATGCTCCTTTACGTCATTTGCGCTTTTTATTGCATTATTAACTCTTTCCAGGCTGTTCTCTCTGTTTTTAACCATCCTGTACCATATACAGTATATCCAGCCAAAAGGCAAAAAAAACTTTGATTTCCCCTTAAACCAATCATATTTTTCTATCATGTGTTCATAGGAAGGAAAAATCCAGCTTAATATATTTTTTATTCTGAAAAAAACGCCCTTAATGCCGTCTTTATTCTCAAGACTGCCATTAATTCTTATTGCATCTTCATTTCTTCCCTCGTAGCCAAATACTCCTCCCGAAATAAGATAATCAAGCATTTTATATATATCATCTTCGGATATGTCTGCTGTACCGATTTCCTCAGGCACCTTTGTATTAAACACAATATTGCACATTCTCATTACAACTTGGGTAAAGCTCAGCATATTAAGCTCCTTTAAGCCCCTTCTTATTTCAGCCCAGCAGGCTTCATTTCCGAATTTATTAACAAAGGCGCCTATATCCATAAGCATTCTCACGCCAAAGCCTCCCAGCATAAAATGCTTTGCCATATGTACAATCAAATATATAAAATGATATTCCTTATTAATTGTTTTTGTATATTTATCGCTTTGCTCAATATGCTTAAAAGGGTCAGAGAAATATTCCTTAGCCTTGACTTTGGGTATTGTGTTCTTAAAAATCAAACCGCTGTGAACCTCAAACAATATTCCTGATCTTATATAATCCCTCACATTGGCATCAGAGTGAAACTCATCGTATTCAAAGCCGTTTTCAGCAAGTATTCTGCCTGCCTTTTCCATATCCTCAGGCTTAATGACAATATCCACATCTCCCATGGTTCTAAGCTCACTTACAGGATAATAATCCTTAACCACCATACCCTTTACAACAAAATGCTCAATAGCATTACTGCTTAAAAGGCTGCAGATATTATTCAAGGCCTGTTCTCTTTTAAAGGCAAGAGCAGCAGTTTTGACAAAAATATTTTTAAGTATCAAAAAGTATTGCTCAGGCACCTGCTCACTTATATCCTTAACAGCCGTATATACCATTGCCTCCACATTATTTATATCTGTTAAATAGGCTATGTTTTTCCAGTCATAATCCTTTATATCCTGCAATTTTTCATTATTTAAAAATGCAGATAAAAGACTAAAAAATTCTCTGTTCATTCACTATACAATCCTTTTTATATTCAAACACTCAATTCATAATCAAACATTTATACAGAATATATTGTACCATATTTAAGATTGCTTTACAAGGTATAAATCTACAAAATTTGCAGTCCAAAGCACCGCAATAAAAGCTTTAATATACTGAATAAATACAATAAATTACATCCCTTGTATATTTTGACTCTATTGCTTATTATTTACGGTTAAGCCTTAAAACATTTATGCCTTAACTGCCTGTCAGCAAAGCTTTCTCATTCTCAATTGTATACAATAATAATCCTAAAAATTTATATATAAAAACCGCCCCATATCTGAACTGACCCCCAAAAGTTAGACCTAAAAAATCTAACGATTGGAGGTCAGTT
>JAUNGN010000014.1 GCA_030524425.1 Clostridia bacterium
ATCACAGCTCTTCGCTTTTGTCAAGAACTTTTTTATCTTTTTTGTAAGTTTTTTAAGTTCTTGCAGCTTACCGATTTCTCGGTTACAGCTTATTTAGTATATCACAGTTGCAAACATCTGTCAAGAACTTTTTTTATATTTTTATAAGTTTTTGTCAGATATTAATTGAATCGGATAAATATCCGACAGTATTAAAAAATACTGCTTTTGTATTAACAAAAATTCTTAATTCACTGTCAGCATTATACTAAAAGCCGACAACGAAAGTTATTTTATCATATATATAATACATTGTCAAGGACTTTTTTATAATATTTTAAAAAACATTATGAATATATAGAGACAATAATATGCCCCTATATATTCAGCATTTATTACCTCAGTCTTACATCTTTCAGCACCAGCTGAGGATTCCTATAACCATTATACTCATTAACCTCCAAATAGAAAACCGCATCCATATTAATCATCGCACCGTTACAGTTTTCTGCCGTATAATGACTTTTATTAAGCCAATCCAGCCATTTATTATAATTGTCAAAGTCTATTATTCTGACACGGCAGCTGCCGTCAGTAATTACAGCAGAAACAATATTTGCCTCAGAGCCTACAAACCTTATATTGGCAGCAACAGCATTTTTAATGCCAAACAAAGGCTTTTCATTAGCCTTCCCAAAAGGAGCAAGTATATTCAATTCTTCAGCACTTTCAATTGAAACATCGCTTAAATTTAAAACCGTTTCCAGCCTGAAAACACATTCCATTTCCTCAAGGGATAGACTGCAGTTTTCATTAAGTCTTTTTCTGAGTAAATCTATATTTCCTTCTTCCATACTAAGTCCTGCAGCCATGGTATGTCCGCCAAACTTAATAATTAAATCCTTAACACTGCAAAGAGCTTTAAACATATCATAATTTTCAACGGAACGGCCAGAGCCTTTAACACCATTTTCAGCCCTTGTCAAAACAATTGCAGGTCTGCTGTATCTTTCTCTGAGCCTGCCCGCAATTATACCTGCAACACTCTCATGGGTTTCTTTATCATAGACAACAATAATTTTATCATTTATAAGATGAGATTTTTCAATATTTTCAGTAATTCTTGCAAGGCATTCTGACGTAATGTTTTTTCTCTCTTCATTAAAATCATTTAAAGCTTCCGCAAGTCCGGCTGCCTTTTTTTCTCTTTCCGTTATAAAAAGCTCAACAGCTATTTTTGCACTATCAAGACGTCCGCTTGCATTAATGCAAGGCCCTATAACAAAACCAACGCTATAAGATGACACAAGCTTTATTTCCTTTAACTTAATAAGAGTTCTCAGGCCTAAATTACTGCTTCCCCCATTCATCAAAGCAATACCCCTTGACGCTATAGCCCTGTTTTCATCAACTAAATCCACTACATCGCAAATAGTTGCAACTGCAGCCAACTCACAAAGCTCTCTCTCGTTTTCAAGGCTTTTTTCCATAAAATCATATAAACCGCATATAAATCTGTAACAAAGACCTCCTGCACACATTTGACTAAAACAATAACCGCAATTTTGTATTTTAGCATCAACAACTGCATCAGCTTCAGGCAGAATATCAATTTTTACATCTTCAATTTCTTCAAATGACGGCTCATGGTGATCAAGAACAACAACCTTAACGCCAAGGCTCTTAGCAAGCTTAATTTGATTTAATGCCGTAATTCCATTGTCACAGGTAATAATAAGCTGTGCCCCGTCATCAACAATACTCTTCACGGCCTTTTCATTAAGTCCATAGCCGTCCTCCACTCTGTCAGGTATAAAATAATGAACATCTGCACCCAATGCTGAAAGTCCTTTGTACATAATAGCTGTGCTCATTACGCCGTCTGCATCATAATCACCATATATGTAAATTTTTTCATTATTTTCAATTGAACTTTTAATTATAAAAAAAGCCTCTGTTACACCCTTTAGGTCTGTAATATCCTCAAAAGGGAAAGACTCTGTTTCCATATACTTTGTTATATCATCCCTATTTCTTATTTTTCTGTTGTAAAGAGCATAAGCCAATGGTTTTCTTACTCCGTAAAACTCCATCAGCTTATCCGGATTTACGCTACATTTTTTAATACACCATTTTGACATAAATTTATATACCTCTAAAAAAATAAGGCTGCCAAAGGGGCAGCCCTAAATTCAGTTATAATTATTTCTTCTTGACAGCAGCCTTATTCTGCTTCTTATTAAATGCTGCAACTGCTAATAAATACCAAATATTTCCCGCAATAAATACTGAGGAATAGGTACCGCAAATAACACCGACAGAAATAGGAAGAGCAAACTGCTTAATAGAGTCAACACCAAATATATAAAGTGAAGCAACTGTAAAGAAAGTAGTTAAAGAAGTAAAGATAGATCTTGTAAGAGTCTGCTTAACAGATGTATCAACAAGAGCCTCAAAATTATTTCTTCCTATAGATTTTTTATTTTCTCTTACTCTGTCAAAAATAACAATAGTCGCATTAATAGAGTAGCCGAGAACAGTAAGAATTGCCGCAATAAAATTGTTGTTTAAAGGAATTCTGAACAAAGCATAGCTGCCTAAAACAATAAGCGCATCATGACAAAGAGCAATAACTGCACTTGCACCTGTACTAAAGTCCTTAAATCTGATACTTACATAAATAAGCATACAAATACAAGCCACAACAACAGAAAGAAAAGCATTTTTCTTCATTTCGCCGCTGATAGTACCGCTTACGTCCTGAATAGTAAAGCTGGCAGCCTCTATATTATACTTGTCCATTAAGGCTTCCTGAACAGAATTTCTTGTTTCCATATCCAAAGACTTAGTCTTAATAAGCTTTGCAGTACCCTCTAAAGCCTGAATCTGAGCAGGTGCCTCACCCGTAATTTCCTTAACAATGCCTGATACCTCATCATCAGTTACATCCTGACCTAAATCAACCTGAATTGATGTACCGCCTGTAAACTGAATATCATAATTAAACGCACCCTTACCCTGAGCAGCATTAAAAATCATAGAAGCAATGCCTAAAAGGATAAGAACGACAGAAATAGCAATATAAATAAATCTATTCTTAACAATCTTCATAACATTTACCTCCTACTTGCCGCCATAAAGCTTAGGGCTTTTAACACCAATGTTTACACAAGTATAAAGAAGAATTCTTGTAACAACCAAGGCTGTAAACATTGAAACAACTATACTCAAAATAAGTGTCTGAGCGAATCCCTTAATAGGACCTGTACCCAGCCATAAAAGCACACCACAGGCAATAAGAGTAGTAATATTACCATCAAGAATAGCGGATAATGCCTTAGAGAAACCATTGGTAATAGCAGTCTTTACAGATTTACCGCTATTAATTTCTTCTTTAATTCTTTCAAAAATAATTACATTAGCATCAACAGCCATACCAATACCAAGTATAAGACCTGCCACACCGGGCAAAGTAAGTGTAATGCCAAATAAACTCATAACTACAATATTAATTCCTGTGTAAGCAACAAGTGCAATATCTGCAAGCAGACCCGGAACTCTGTATCTTAAAAGCATGAACAAAAGTACAAGAGCAACACCAATAGCACCCGCCTTAACAGATGTGGATAATGAGTCGGCACCAAGTCTTGCACCAACAGCATTATACTCAAGAGCCTTTAAGCTGAACGGAAGAGAACCTGCTCTAATCTTAGCTGCCAAATCTTCAGCTTCTTCTGCAGTAAAGTCACCTGTAATAATTGCATTGCCGTCAGTAATAGATGCATTAACTGTAGGGGCAGATATAAGCATATCATCCATATAAATACCAATCTGATTGCCAATATTGTTAGCAGTAGCCTCTGCAAAGGCACTTGCACCTTCACTGTCAAAGCTTAATGTAACAACAACAGCATTGTTTTGGTATGCCTTACCTGCATCAGCAACATTAGCACCGTCAACTAAAATATCACCGGGAGTACCGTCATCATTCATGGCTCTGAATGTAAGATGAGCAGCCTCACCAATTTCCTCAACTACAGCAGCAGCATCCTCAACACCTGGGATTTCAACTCTGATTCTCTTATCACCCTCCTGAGAAACCTCTGCATCATAGTATCCCTTATAGTCTACTCTCTGCTGAAGCATAGAAACGGCTGCATCCATTTCCTCTGCAGAAGGAGTACCTTCCTTCTCAGCTTCGTAAACAATATAAACACCGCCCTTTAAGTCAAGGCCCTGCTTTATGTTCTTGTAGCTTCCATAGCCAATTCTTTCTTCAGTAGTAGTTTCTGAAGTTTCACCCTCTGCAGCAGTTTCCCCTTCTGCAGCTGCAGCCTCAGTAGTTGCTATAGCAACAATCTGAGCACTACCATTTTCATCAGTTACAATTTCACCGTTTTCATCAGTCATAAGCTCGAACTGAGCATCGTCAGCTGATGATGAGTTAGTACCGGGAACATTGCCAACGCCAAGTACTGCCACAGCAACAAGACCGGCAGTAACAGCAAGTACTAACAAAAGAATAAAAACATTCTTACCTTTCATTTGTCTTTCCTCCTTAGAAATATCTAACAAATATTATAGCTTTTATACCCTAGTATGTCAACAAAATTTTATTTTTTTAATACAATATTGTGCATTTTTACTAATTATTCTTCACTTTCCAAAGCCTTAATCATAATAGCACACTCTATTCTCTTTTTCTGCATTTCGCAGCCGATTTCATAAGGCGTAATAAGATCTCCGTGAGAATTATAGGAATTTGCAACACAACCGCCCGAACAATAGAACTTAGCCCAGCAGTTCTGACAAACAGGCTTATTGTAAACATTACACTGTTCAAAATCCCTGCGTATGGAAGTTTTTTCAACTCCCGTGTCAACTGTGCCCATTTTAAACTGTTCCTGCCCCGCAAACTGATGACATGGATACAGGTCACCTGTCGGTGTGACAGCAAGGTATTCCGTACCTGAGCCGCAGCCCACTAATCTTTTTGTAACACAAGGACCGCCTGTAAGGTCTATCATAAAATGGAAGAAATTGAACCATTGCCCTTTTTTTCTTCTTTTAATAATATCCTTTGCAAGCTGTTCGTATTCTGCAAAAATCTGTGGTAAATCCTCCTCCTGTATAGCATAGTCCTCACTTGGATCAGCTACAACAGGCTCTACGGAAATTTGCTTAAAGCCTAAATCAGCAAGGTGCAAAACGTCCTTTCCAAAATCAAGGTTATGTCTTGTAAAAGTACCCCTCACATAATAATCTGTCTGATTTCTGCTGTCGGCAAGCTTTTTAAACTTGGGGACTATATTGTCATAAGACCCCTGACCTCCTGCCCTTGGACGCATTCTGTCATGAACCTCCTTACGGCCGTCAATGCTTAAAACAACATTGTGCATATTTTTGTTAATATAGTCCATAATTTCATCATTAAGCAAAATACCGTTTGTTGTAATTGTAAATCTGAAATTTTTGCCATAGTCCTTTTCAATACTGCGTGCATACTCCACAATGCCCTTTACTACATCGAAATTCATTAAAGGCTCGCCGCCGAAAAAGTCAACCTCAAGATTTTTTCTCTTCCCTGATGCCTTAATAAGGAAGTCAATAGCCTTTTTACCAACTTCAAGACTCATAAGCTCCCTTTTGCCGTGATATTCACCCTCTTCAGCAAAGCAGTATTTACACTTTAAATTGCAGTCGTGGGCAATGTGTAAACAAAGTGCCTTAACAACAGGGTCACGTCTTTCAATTAAAGGAATAACCTCTTTATAAATATCCTCGGAATAAATAAGCTTTTCATTTTCAAGCCCCTGAATTTCACCATATGCCTCCTTCAGACTTTCCTCTGAATATTTATCCTTAAGCTTTAATATAATTTCTTCTAAAGGCAATTCCTTATAAAAATCCAATACATCATAAACAATCTCATCAACAACGTGAACAGCACCGCTGTTTACATCAAGTACAATGAAAAGACCGTTCATTGAATACTTATGTATCATAAAATTCACCTTTCATTAAAATAAACACAAAAATTAAGCTAAGCAAGTAATTGCTTAGCTTAATTACAGCTTAAAATCTTATCTGTTTTCACAAGCCTGATTAGCTACTGTACAAGAAGTCTTGCAAGCTGACTGGCAAGAAGTCTGGCACTCACCGCAGCCGCCCTTTGCAACAGTATTCTGGAGTAACTTTGTGTTTAAAGTCTTAACGTGCTTCATTATAATATCCTCCTTAACTAAAATAACTTGGTAACATTATATCACATAAAAATCCATAATGCAAGTATTTTGCTTGATAATTAAATAACATAAATTTATTTAATTATAAGCTTTTCTTACTCAAAGCCATTTTCACAGGCCTTATTTACGCTTTCCTCACAGGAGCGCATGGCATAAATTGTTTTCTGAATTAAATCACTTAACTCCCAGCCAAGCATATCAGCACCTTTTTCAATTACTTCTCTTGAACAGCCTGCCGCAAAATTTGCACTCTTATATTTCTTTTTAACAGACTTAACCTCTATATCCTGAACGCTTTTAGACGGACGCATTAATGCAGCCGCCCATATTAATCCCGTAAGCTCATCGGCAGCATAAAGAACCTTTTCCATTTGATGTTCAGGCTTTACATCAACGATAATACCATAGCCGTGACTGCACACACCATGGATTATATCCTCATCGACACCGCCTTCCCTTAAAATTTCAGGTGCCTTTATACAATGCTCATTGGGATACTGTTCAAAATCAATATCATGAAGAAGTCCAACTATTCCCCAGTACTCTGCATCCTCGCCGTATCCAAGCTCATTGGCATACCACTTCATAACACCCTCAACCGTTAAAGCATGCTGTAAATGAAAGGCATCTTTGTTATACCTCTTTAAAAGCTTATAGGCATCTTCTCTTGAAATATAATTTTTCACTTATCTCAGCTCCTTAACAAAGTCCTTAACCTTTTCCAAATCCCCATTACTTTCAAATATTTTTCTTACAATGGCAGAACCCATAATACACCCGTCAGCATAAGACTCAAATTTGTCAATATCATCCTTGCTTGAAATGCCAAAGCCTATACAGGCAGGAGTGTCTGTATGCTTTTGTACTTCCTTAACAAAGCTTTCAACTCTTGTGTCAAATTCCTTTCTTACTCCTGTAACACCCATTGATGACACGCAGTAAACAAACCCCTTAGCTTCCTTAACAAGCATAGGAATCCTGTCCCCTGACGTAAGACCAACAAGAGGAATCATATAAATATCCGTATTTTCTAAAAGAGGCTTAAACTCGTCATATTCCTCATAAGGCAAATCAGGAATAATAAGACCGTCAACATCTGCATTAACACAGCCCTCCAAAAATCTTTCCCTGCCATAGCCTATAATTGAGCTGTAGTAAACCATAATAACAAGAGGAATTTCGCTGTTCTTTCTTACATTTTCAGCTATTTTAAATGTATCGGCAAGTCTGTAGCCGCCTGCAAAGGCTCTTAAACCCGCCGCCTGTATAACAGGACCGTCAGCAAGCGGATCAGAAAAAGGAATGCCAAGCTCAATAATATCTGCTCCTGCCTCCTCAAGAGCATAAACCAGCTTTTCAGTCATTTCAACAGATGGATCACCTGAACATATATACGGAATTAAAGCCTTTTTACCTTCAGCCTTTAATGACTGAAACTTTTTATCTATTCTGTTCATAATTAAATCTCCTTTCCAAGATATTTGGCAACAGTGTGAACATCCTTATCACCGCGTCCTGATAAATTAACAACAATTATCTTGTCTTTCCCCATATTTGGTGCTTCCTTTATTGCCTGAGCCAAAGCATGAGAGCTTTCAATGGCAGGCATAATTCCCTCATACCTGCAAAGAGCCTTAAAAGCTTCTATAGCCTCATCATCTGTAACGGAAGTATACTCAACCCTCCCAATATCTCTTAAATACGCGTGTTCAGGCCCTACACCGGGATAGTCAAGACCTGCACTTATGGAATAAACAGGCTTAATAAGACCGTCCTCATCCTGTAAAAGTACGGTTTTCATACCATGAAGAACACCAACTCTTGATTCGGAAGAAAAGGCGGCTGCGTGCTCTCCTGTTTCAATACCGTGACCTGCCGCCTCAACACCAACAAGCTCAACAGCCTTATCCTCAACAAAAGGATAGAACATACCAATAGAGTTAGAACCTCCGCCAACACAGGCATAAACTCTGTCAGGAAGTCTGCCCTCTGCTTCAAGCATCTGCTTTTTGGTTTCATCACCTATTATTCTCTGGAAATCTCTTACCATAGTAGGGTATGGGTGAGGTCCTACGGCAGAGCCTATAATATAAAAGGTATCCTCAGCTCTTGCAGCCCATGTTCTTATAGCCTCGTTTGTAGCGTCCTTTAAAGTTCCCGTACCGCTTGAAACAGGTACAACCTTAGCTCCTAAAAGCTCCATTCTGAAAACATTAAGCTTTTGTCTTTCAATATCCTCAACACCCATATATACTTCACATTCCATACCAAAGAGTGCGGCAACGGTAGCAGTTGCGACACCATGCTGTCCTGCACCTGTTTCAGCAATAACCTTAGTCTTGCCCATATGCTTTGCAAGAAGTGCCTGACCAATGGCATTGTTAATTTTGTGAGCACCTGTATGATTTAAGTCCTCTCTCTTTAAATAAATCTTTGCACCGCCAAGCTCCTTAGTAAGTCTTTCTGCATAATATAATGAAGACGGCCTGCCTACATACTGCTTCATATAATACATATAATCATTTTTAAATTCCTCTGTTGAACAGTATTCCTTATAGGCATTTTCAAGTTCATTAAGCACACTCATTAATGTTTCGGGAACAAACTGTCCTCCATATATACCAAAATCCTTATTTAACTCCATTGCTGTCAATCCTTTCCATAAACTCTTTTATCTTATTGTAATCCTTATACCCGTCAGTTTCAACAGATGAACTTAAATCCACAACATCAGGCTTAACCATTTCAACAGCCGATAAAATATTTTCCTTATTTAATCCGCCTGCAAGAACCGTAAAATGATTTTTACTGAAAGCCTTGGCAATATTCCAATTAAATGCTTCACCTGTACCCCCATATTCATTAGCCTTGTATTTATCAAGAACAAATCCATCCGCATCAGTAAAACTGTCTGCTTCTTTAATACTATCCTCATTTTTAACACGTATAGCCTTCCATACCTGAGTACAAATAAGCCCGCAGTCCTCATTACTTTCGTCAGAATGGAGCTGACAAATATCAAGACCAACAGCCCTTGCAATTTCATTTATTTCCTTGGCAGAGGTTTCCGTAAAAACTCCAACTGTCTTAATATCCTCTCTCAAGGCATTTTTAATTGCAGCAGCCTGTTCAACTGTTACCTTTCTTTTGGTATTTGCAAACACAAGACCTGCATATTTTATATTTTTAAACTCATTTACCATTAAGGCATCCTCAATACGCCTTAAGCCGCAGATTTTAACATCCATAAGCCTCTTTAAACTCCTTAGCCTTAGCCTTTATATCATCACATTTCATAAAGCTTTCACCAACCAATATACCATTTATGCTTGCTTTTTTCAATATCCTTATATCCTCGGCAGTGTGAATGGAGCTTTCGCTTAAAACAATTTTATCATCAGGAATAAGCTCCCTAAGCCTTACCGTAGTATATATATCCTCTGTAAAATCCTTTAGGTTTCTGTTGTTGATTCCTATAATATCCGCTCCTGCCTCTAAGGCAAGCTCAATTTCCTCCTCATTGTGGGTTTCAACCAAAGGCTCAAATCCAACACCTCTTGCTATATTTATATATTCCTTCAAAACTCTTACATCATTTAAAACAGCTGCAATTAAAAGAATTGCTGATGCCCCCATTTCTCTTGCCTCAAAAATCTGCAAAGGACTTATAACAAAATCCTTTCTTAAAAGAGGCAAATCCACATTTTTATGAATATCCCTTAAATATTCAGGACTTCCCATAAAAAACTTTTCCTCTGTAAGGACCGATATTGCATCTACGGCACCTTCATACTCCTTAGCAATTTTAACAGGCTCAAAATCAGGCTTTATTAACCCTCTCGACGGCGACGCCTTTTTAACCTCGCCTATTATTGAAAGTCCCTCCTTAGCCATAGCCGCCTTAAAGTCTGCAACAGGCTTTTCCATGGCATCATAAAGTCTTTTTACGTCAAAGGTATATTCACTTTTTAATAAGTATTCTTTTTTTACATTTACTATATCATCAAGAATCATAATCAGAACTTTCCTTTCACAAAGTTTTCAACCAGCTTCATACCCTCTGGAGTATTTATGCTTTCAGGGTGAAACTGCAATCCGATTACATCATACTCCTTATGCTTTATTGCCATTATTTCACCCTCTGCCATAGCCGTTACCTCAAGACAATCGGGAACAGTGTCAGCCTTTACTGAAAGAGAGTGGTATCTTGCAACCTGCATAGGATTTGGACAGCCCTCAAATATGCCCTTGCCCTTATGCTCCATAAATGAATATTTGCCGTGGCAAAGCTCCTTTGCATTGGTAACAACAGCGCCATAAGCAACAGCTATTGACTGATGACCTAAGCACACACCCAAAAGGGGAATTTTTCCGCCCACGGTTTTTATAATTTCAATGCAGTTGCCTGCCTCTTCGGGAGTTTTGGGTCCCGGGGATATTACAACTCTGTCAGGCTTCATTTCAAGTATTGTCTTGCCGTCAATTTCATCATTTCTGAATACCCTTATATCCTTGTCAAACTCACCTATATACTGGTATAAATTAAATGTAAAGCTGTCATAATTATCAACCAAAACTATCATTATACTTCCCCTCCTATTGTCTTAACCAAAGCTCTTACCTTGTTATGGCTTTCCTCATACTCCATTTCAGGTATTGAATCGGCAACAATACCTGCACCAGCCTGCATATAAACCTTACCGTTTTTAATAATCATAGTTCTTATGGCAATACAGGTGTCCATATTTCCGTTAAAATCAAAGTAACCTACAGCACCGCCGTAAAGACCTCGTCTTTCCTCTTCAAGCTCCTCTATTATTTCCATGGCTCTTATTTTAGGTGCACCTGACAGAGTACCTGCAGGCAGAAAAGTTGAAAGAACATCAAAGCTGTCAATATTTTCTTTCTTTGTACCCTCAACAAGAGAAACAAGATGCATAACATGAGAATAATAATGAACCTGCATAAATTCCTTAATCTTTACACTTCCTATTTCAGTCACACGACCCATATCATTTCTTGCAAGGTCAACAAGCATTGTATGCTCTGCCTTTTCCTTAGGGTCATCTAAAAGACCTTCTGCAATTTTAATATCCTCCTTAGGATTTTTTCCTCTTTTTCTCGTACCTGCAATAGGACAGGTTCTTACAGTATCTCCATTCACTTCAACAAGCATTTCGGGAGAAGAGCCGGCAACATAATAATCTTCAAAATTAAAGAAGAAAAGATATGGTGACGGGTTAATCGCTCTTAACCTTCTGTAAAGGTCAATAGGCTTATCATGGGTTTCAGCAGTTAATCTTTGGGATAAAACAACCTGAAAAATATCACCTTCATAAATATACTTTTTAGCCTTTTCAACTATGCCCTCATATTTTTCCTTAGTCATATTTGATGTAAATTTAATAGATGAAGGCTCCTTAACGGCATAATGTTCAGCAGGAACAGAGGACATAACCTCCCTTTCCATTCTGTCAAGTATTTTATTTGCAGAGTCCTCATTGTCAGAAAGTACAACAATTTTAATTCTGTCATGTAAATGGTCGTAAATTATAAATTCATCAAAAACCATTAAATGAACTGTAGGTGTGTCTACAACCTCAGGGTTTATTTCAGGTATTTTTTCATACTGTCTTATAATATCGTAACCCATGGCGCCAACAGCACCGCCTGTAAAAGGCAAATTATAATCATCAGTAACATTTATATTTTTAACATAGTCCCTTACTCCGTCAAGAAGTCTGCCTTTAACTGTGGTTTTAACACCCTTTTCATCAATGGTAAGATCATCATTACCGCTTAAAACTGCCATGGGATTTTTACCCATTATAGAAAAGTTTGTTTTTCCTTCCCCCCGGCTTTCAAGCAAAAAGCCTTTTTCGTTTCCCACATATTTGTAAAAAATAGTAATTGGCGTTTCAGTATCTCCCGAAAACTCTCTTACATAAGTCTTTAAATTTCTCATTGTTAAATTCTCCTTTATAATAAAAATATTAATTTCAATTTGCCGATGGAGAATTAAAAATAAAAAAAGACCTTGCCCGAATTGGACAAGGTCGAAAATACGCCTAGTTAAGCCACCAATCCCAGATACCATCATATCCTGTCTCTGTAACGGGAGAACCCGTTGCCGGCTAATAGGTTGTTAATACTTACTTCCTTTCGCCGCAAGTCTCATAAGTCCATTCATCAAAAACCTTAGCACTGACTTGCACCAACCGTCAGCTCTCTGAAGCCTTAGCTTAAGACTACTACTCTTAATCATCGACATTTATTTGAAATTGAATATAGTATAGCACATTGCTTTAGTTTTGTAAAGGGGAAAATTTAATTTTTTCAAATTCTTTACAAAATATGTTAAATACTGTATACTATAATTAAGCAAAAGGGAACGACAAAGCAAGACAAGATTTTGCATAAGGCGGTTGTTACTCCTCCTGCCTTTAGAGGAAGGAGGTGATTATGATGAATTATTACGAATATATTTACTCATTAATTATATTACTTATATTAATAATTTACATAAAAAAATAGCCGCCCCAACCTGGTAAGTTAAGCGGCTATCCGATAATTTACAGGAGTGCAACCGTCTAAGTTGTTCCCTTTTGTGATTTAATAATAACACAAATATATTTAAAAGTCAAGCAAGCAAAACATTATCACTTAACTAAATTCAATTTTCTCCTTCCTTAAAAATATGTATATCATAATTAAAACAAGTATGACATTTATAATATTTCTCCTTTGGATATTTTTAATGCTGTAACATATCCGTTAATAAATCCCTCTGTCCTGCACTCAACACAGCAACTGTTTAAATCATCAGCCAAACATACCTTAACTCCTTCTGCATTTATAAATTTATCCGGATTCATTCCTAAAATTTTAATATGATTAAAAAACTTATCTTCTTCCATAATAACTTCTTCTAAATTAATTTTATCATCTGACCCTAAATTAATATTCTCAAGCAGACTTATAAATGGATAATCTGAAGTATTTTTTGTTTTCATTTTTCCTTCCTCCTGTTTAAATTGACTTGACACCACATAAAATCATAATATATAATTAAATTTATAGTGTATTGTGGTGTTTTTTATTCAGCCCATTATTTCAAAAACAGATATTTGAAATAATATTGGGGATATATCCTTTGCTGTAACAATATAATACCACGTACGCATTCGATTGTCTATAGTTATATTGCACAAACTTCGTACGTAGTAATTGTGTGTTTTGCTATGTACGTAGTTGTATATTTGTAAGCGAGGTGTTTCAAGTATGGTTGATAAAGAAAAAAAAGCAAAATATAATATTGAATACGCAAAAAAGAATTTAAAACGTATTCCCTTAGATGTTACAAAGGAAAAATACCAGGAAATTAAAAATGCATCAGAAAAAGCAGGAGAGTCTGTAAACGGATATATTAAAAAAGCTATTGATGACAGAATGAACAACGAACAATGATAAATAATAAAACAGAAAATATTATATGAAAAATATTTTCTTCTGTTTCAAAAGCAGTTTATAAAATACAACAAATATTCCATCATAATATTTCTTAAGTCCCTTATTCTGATGACAAATTTGTGATAATTGTATTGGAGATATATCCTTTGCCGTAATCATATTATATCAGATATGTACATATTATTCAAGCAGCAAATATACACAAATATGTACATATCTTACCGTAGTATAATTGTAAACTTTGCTGTTTATTAGAAAAGAGGTAAATAAAATGGCATTATCAGAAAAAAGAAAAGCGTCAATGTATAAATACGCTAAAGAAAATTTAAAACGTATTCCCTTAGATGTTACAAAGGAAAAATACCAGGAAATTAAAAATGCATCAGAAAAAGCAGGAGAGTCTGTAAACGGATATATTAAAAAAGCTATTGATGACAGAATGAATAATGAGCAATGACAATAAAACAGAGGATATTGCGTCAAAAATCTTATTTTATAATAAAAGCATATTATAAAATACAACAAATATTGCATAGTATTTCTAAGCAAAACAAAAAGATTTATCAGACAGCCAAAAGTAATATGCCAAATTTATATTACATCATCATAGATACTTTTTTGATTTAGTAATAATTTACATAAAAATAACCGTCCTTATGCACTGGACGGCTGATATAATAAAGCTTTTATGAGAATAACTAAAGTTACTCCGGCATTAAATCCGAAAGATTCATACGGCTGCACCTTAGTATAGCCCTTTTTAGCAAAAGTTTTATATGAATTAAACTTCCAATATAATTTTGGCAATATCTATTAACTTTCTTCCCGTATCCATACTCTTTTTCTGCATATACCTGTGAGCCTGTTCCTCAGACATGGAATACATATCTATAAGCAAATGCTTTGCTCTGAGAATAGTTCTTTCATTATTTTGATTTTTATGTACGGCAGGCTTATACGGTGTATCCATAGTCATAAGCATTTCAACGGAGCAGATTAAATCATTTTTTTGTAAGGGCAATGAAAGCTTAAATGCCCTTTCATCATTAAAGCTATCAAGCTGTACTCTTTTACCCAGCACAATTATATTAAAGTCCTCAGAAATATCTCTGATTACTTCTTCCATTCTGATACCATCAAAAGTACAGCCCGTAATAATAATGCCTGAAGGATAATAATCAAGAGAATGTATCAGTTCACTTGTTGACTTGGCAATTGACACTACATTATTACCGTTAGAAATTAATATTCTGGCTATACTGACAGCGGTTTTCGGATTATCAAAGGCAATAAAAATATTGTTATTCATAAAAATTACCCCTTTTTAAATATGCTTTTTACATTTTACCACATATAATACCCATTTACAACAAAAAGTCATATAAATATTATGTGATATACCTTTTTCCCACAGAGGAAGTATATTTTAATAACGTTACACTTATGCAATTATAATAAAAAAAACAGAGGGCTTCTGCAAGCAGAAACCCCCAAATATATGTTATAAAACTCTTATGTTCATCTATAGCAAATATACGCAAATGCTTATTAGTAAACTGTTAAGTAGTTATCAAGCTCCCACTGGCTGACAAACATTCTAAATGAATCCCACTCAGCCATCTTAGAAGTGTAGAATGCCTTATAAGCGTGAGAACCAAGAACTTCCTTAACAAGTCCGTCCTCTTCCATAACCTTAAGAGCTTCATATAAGTTACCAGGCAAACTCTTAACACCAAGAGCCTTTCTTTCCTCAGGAGTTGACTTAAATAAGTTAATATCAACACTCTCAGGAGCCGGTAAGTTATTCTTGATACCGTCAAGACCTGCTGCTAAACAACAAGCTAAGCAAAGGTATGGATTAGTAGAAGGGTCTGGACTTCTTAATTCAACTCTTGTACCTGCACCTCTTGAAGCAGGAATTCTGATAATATCAGTTCTGTTAGATGCTGACCATGCAATGTAGCAAGGAGCCTCATAACCGGGAACTAATCTCTTGTAAGAGTTTACAAGGGGATTAGTAACAGCAGTAATGCCTGCAACGTGCTTTAATACACCTGCAATAAAGCTGTATGCTGTTGAAGATAACTGTAAATCATTTGTTGGATCAAAGAAAGCATTCTTGCCATCCTTAAATAAAGACATATTGGTATGCATACCTGAACCATTGATACCAAATATTGGCTTTGGAATAAATGTTGCATGTAAGCCGTACTTCTTAGCCATAGTCTTTACAACTAATCTGAAGGTAACTACATTATCAGCAGTAGTTAAAGCATCAGCATACTTGAAATCAATTTCGTGCTGACCCTCAGCAACCTCATGATGAGAAGCCTCAATTTCAAAGCCCATCTTCTCAAGAGTTAAACAAATATCTCTTCTTGCATCAGTACCTGCATCGATAGGGTCAAGGTCAAAATAACCTGCCTCATCATTAGTATCAGTAGTTGGTCTTCCATCCTCGTCAGTCTTGAATAAGAAGAACTCACACTCATTACCTACATTAAAAGTATAGCCTAACTTTTCAGCCTCAGCCATCTGTCTTCTCAAGATGCCTCTAGGGTCACCTTCAAAAGGATTCTCATTTTTACTGTCATATACGTCACAAATAAATCTTGCAACCTTACCCTTCTGTGGTCTCCAAGGATAGATAACAAATGTATCAAGATCAGGTCTTAAATACATATCTGACTCTTCAATTCTTGCAAAACCTTCGATTGAAGAACCGTCAAACATCATACCATCCTCAAGAACCTTCTCTAACTGAGAACGAGTAACAGCTACATTCTTAGGGATACCTAAAACATCAATAAACTGAAGTCTTATAAATTCTACATCCTGCTCATCACAAATCTGAATAATTTGTTCCTTAGTGTACTTTGCCATTTTCAAAAATCTCCTTCCAATTTTTAAAATATTATTTAGCAGCATAGCTGCCATGTCTTAAAAGTAAAAAGGGTGTTCGAATACCTATGTACTCAAACACCCTTGTTCTGATACTTATTATAGCACATCAACCTTAATTGTCAACAACAATTTTTAAATAAAAATTTTTTTATTTAATATTGCCAAATTTTCCATACTTAATTAAAATTTTTGATATATTTTGCGCAATAACAAGAGCATTTTGAATTTATACTTATCTGTAAAGTATTTCATTTCTCTTAGGTCCGTTACTTACCATGGAAACCTTTACGCCAAGCTCTTTTTCAATAAACTCAACATAATCCTTAGCTTCTTTAGGAAGGTCATTATAATCGGTAATACCTCTTATATCACACTTCCAGCCCGGCATAGTTGTATAAACAGGCTTAGCCTTGTAAAGTTTATCTGTTGTAAGGAAATCAGTGTAAATCTTACCATCGTATTCATAGCCGGTACATACGTGGAGTGTATCCATATAGCTTAATACATCAAGACAGGTCATACAAACCTCGGTCGCACCCTGAATTTCACAGCCGTATCTTGTAGCAACTGCATCAAAATATCCTACACGTCTCGGTCTGCCTGTTGTAGCGCCAAACTCACCCTTGTCACCGCCTCTTACTCTAAGCTCATCAGCCTCCTCACCGAAAAGCTCTGATACAAAAGGACCTGCGCCTACTGCTGATGAATAAGCCTTTGTAATAACAGTAATATTCTCAATTGCATAAGGAGGAATGCCTGCACCCACTGCAGCATAGCCTGCAAGAGTTGAAGAACTTGTAACATAAGGATAAATTCCGTGATCCGTATCCTTTAACGAGCCAAGCTGACCTTCAAGAAGAATATTTTTGCCTTCCTTTATGGCATTTCTTAAAAACTTAGATGTATCTGCAACATAAGGCTTAATAAACTCAGCATATTCACAAAGTGTATTATAAACTTCCCTATAATCTATAGGCTCCTTATTATATAAATACTTAAACTGCACGTTTACCTTATCATACATTGTTTCAAGTTTTTCAAGAAGGAAATCCTTGTCATAAAGCTCCCATACCTGAACGCCTACCTTTGAATATTTATCAGAGAAGAAAGGTGCAATACCACTCTTGGTTGAGCCAAACTTCTTGTCACCAAGTCTTTCTTCCTCATATACATCCATTAAAACATGGTGAGGCATAAGTACCTGTGCCTTGTCACTTATAAGAAGATTAAACTTAATGCCTGCATCAATAATGGTCTGCATTTCTTCCTTTAAAGAGGCTGCATTAAGAGCAACGCCATTAGCAATAACATTAGTAATATGCTCATGAAAAACACCGCTTGGAAGCTGATGCAAAGCAAAGCGCCCATGCTCATTAATAATAGTGTGACCAGCATTGGCACCGCCCTGATATCTTACAACAATATCAGACCTGTCTGCACACATATCGGTAATTTTACCCTTACCCTCATCGCCCCAGTTAGCACCTACAATAGCTCTGATCATTTATAAAAACCTCCTTAGACAGTCAGTTCAGCATCATCAATAAGACTGTCCTTATTTTCGTCAAGAACAGGCTTAACCTGCTCATTAATATATTCCTCAACCTGCTGAGGAGCACGGCCAACAAAATTCTTAGGCTCAAGAATCTTTTGCAGATCCTCAAGGCTCATACCAAACATAGGCTCTTTGGCAATTCTTTCAATAAGGTCGTTCTTGCCGCCCTGCTGCTTAACAACAGCGGCAGCCTCCATTGAAAGCTCTCTTATTCTCTCATGAAGCTCCTGTCTGTCACCGCCGCGCTTAACAGCGTCCATCATAATATTTTCAGTAGCCATAAAAGGAAGCTCCTCCATAAGACGTCTTTCGATAACCTTAGGATAAACAACAAGACCGCCTGAAACATTAATATAAATATTTAAAATTGCATCACAGGCAAGGAATGCTTCAGGAATAGCAATTCTCTTATTTGCACTGTCATCGAGAGTTCTCTCAAACCACTGTGTGGCAGCAGTAATGGCAGGATTTAAGGCATCTACCATAATATATCTTGCAAGAGATGCCATTCTCTCACTTCTCATAGGATTTCTCTTATAAGCCATAGCAGAAGAACCAATCTGATTTTTTTCAAAAGGCTCCTCCATTTCCTTTAAGTGCTGCAATAATCTCATATCATTGGAGAACTTAGTACAGCTCTGTGCAATACCGCTTAAAACATTTACAAATATAGAATCAAGCTTTCTTGTATAGGTCTGACCGCTTACGGCAAATACACCACTGTAGCCAAGCTTTTCAGCTATCATATTATCAAGCTTTTTAACCTTGTCCGTATCGCCCTCAAAAAGCTCCATAAACGAAGCCTGAGTGCCTGTAGTACCCTTTGAGCCTAAAAGCTTTGTATTTGAAAGAACAAAATCTATCTGTTCCAAATCCATCATTAAATCCTGAATCCAAAGCGTGGCTCTCTTACCTACAGTAGTAGTCTGTGCCGCCTGAAAATGAGTAAAGCCAAGAGTTGGCATATCCTTATATTCCATAGCAAACTCAGAAAGCTTGTTAATTACAGAAAGAACCTTCTTTCTTATAATTTTCATAGCCTCAACCATAAGTATAACATCAGTGTTATCACCTACAAAACAGCTTGTAGCACCAAGGTGGATAATGCCCTTAGCCTTAGGGCACTGTGTACCGTAAGCATAAACGTGAGCCATAACATCATGACGAACAAGCTTTTCTCTTTCTCTTGCAACATCGTAATTTATTTCATCCCTGTGAGCCTTTAACTCATCAATCTGTTCCTGTGTAATGTCAAGTCCCAATTCCT
Source organism: Clostridia bacterium (assembly GCA_030524425.1). GTDB lineage: Bacteria > Bacillota > Clostridia > Lachnospirales > CAG-274 > Gallispira. The sequence goes on from JAUNGN010000014.1 coordinate 19,421, forward strand.
TTTCAGTTTCGGCAAGAGCAATCCAAAGCTTTCTCCATGTCTTAAACTTCATATCAGGAGAAAATATTTCCTTCATTTCCTTGCTTGCATATCTGGAATTAAGAGGACTTTCGTATTCGTTTTTCATTTTTCTTCCTCCAATATTAATCTAAAAGGTGCTTAACATCAACTGCATAATTGCCTGTAAAACATGCGTCACAAAAACCGCAGCTGCTGTCAGGAGCAATTTTATGCAGATTTTCAATACTTAAATAATCAAGGCTGTCTGCATCAATAATCCTTGCAGTTTCCTCAACAGTATGCTTATTTGCAATGAGCTGATCTCTGTCAGGAATATCAGTACCAAAGAAACAAGGCCATGTAAAAGGCGGAGCAGAAATTCTCACATGTACCTCTTTGGCTCCTGCATCTCTTAAAAGCTTAACAATTCTTCCGCTTGTAGTACCTCTTACAATACTGTCATCAACCATAATAACTCTTTTGCCCTCTACGGCACTCTTTAAAACATTAAGCTTAAGCTTAACGGCAATTTCTCTGTCAGCCTGTGTAGGCTTAATAAATGTTCTTGCAATATACTTGTTCTTAATAAAGCCTGTATCGATAGGAATACCGCTGTATTCAGAATAACCCTGAGCAGCAGACAAGCCTGAATCAGGAACACCGATAACTATATCAGCATCAACAGGTGACTGCATGGCAAGGAAAGCGCCGGCTCTCTTTCTGCATTCATGTACTACCTCATTAGCAATAGTACTGTCAGGTCTTGCAAAATATATATGCTCAAATATACATAAATTTGACTTTTGAGTATTACAAAGCTCAGTATCCCTTCTCATTTCACCATTTTCAATAGTAATGATTTCACCTGGCTCCACATCTCTTACAAATTCCGCATCAATAGCATCAAAAGCACAGGTTTCACTAGAGAAAAGAATAGCCTTGTCCCTCTTGCCAATAGAAAGAGGTCTGAAGCCCCAAGGGTCTCTTGCTGCAATCATCTTATTAGGACTCATAACAAGCAGAGAAAAAGCACCCTTTAATCTCATCATTGCATTTTTAACAGCCTTTTCAATAGAGCCTGACGTAATTCTCTCTCTTGCAATCAAATAAGCAATAATTTCAGTATCGGCAGTTGTCTGGAAAATAGCGCCGTTATGCTCAAGCTCCTTACGGATTTCAGCAGTGTTTGTAATATTTCCGTTATGACTGATGGCAAGCTGTCCCTTAATATATCTTAAAACCAAAGGCTGTACATTTTCTCTTGCAGAGCCTCCTGCCGTGGAATATCTTACATGACCTATAGCCATTCTTCCTTTCAGCTTGCCTAAAATTTCTTCATTAAATACTTCATTAACAAGTCCCACATCCTTGTAATGAAATATATCTCTGTCCCTGTTAACAGCTATACCACAGCCCTCCTGACCTCTGTGCTGTAAAGCAACTAAGCCATAGTAGGTAGTGGCAGCAGGATTGCCCTCAGGATCATATATACCAAAGACACCACATTCTTCATGAAGTTTAGCCATTTGTTTTTCCTCCAAAAAATTTAACAGTTTTATTTATAAAATTCAGTAAGTCTTCTCCAAACCTCGTGATAAACCTCGCCAAATTCGCCAAGGTCCTGTCTGAATCTGTCCTTATCAAGCTTTTTATTGGTTTCAGCATCCCAAAGTCTGCAGGTATCGGGACTGATTTCATCAGCAAGAACAATTTCACCGTCTACAGTCTTGCCAAGTTCAATTTTAAAATCAACAAGCTTGATTCCAATGTTAAGGAAAATCTTTTTAAGACATTCATTTACTTTAAATGCCATATCAGAAATAACCTCTATTTCCTCTCTTGTAACAACACCTAAAGCAATTGCCTGATAATCATTAATAAGAGGATCTCCAAGATCATCATTTTTATAGCTGAATTCAAGAGTCGGAGCAGTAAAGGGAGTACCCTCCTCTACACCATACCTCTTTGAAAAAGAACCTGCCGCAATATTTCTTACAATAACCTCAAGAGGAATAATATCAACCTTTTTAACAAGGGTTTCCCTCTGAGAAAGCTCCTCTACAAGATGAGTTTTAACACCTTCCTTTTCAAGAAGTCTGAAAATAAAGTTAGCCATCTGATTGTTAATAATACCCTTACCCTCAAATGAGCCCTTTTTAAGACCATTAAAAGCAGTCGCATCGTCCTTGTATTCAAAAATACATAATGCAGGGTCATCAGTTGCAAAAACCTTCTTGGCCTTGCCTACATAAAGTAAATCAAGCTTTTCCATTTTTAATTACCTCACTTAATAAGTTAATTTAAACAACATATTACACACCTTACCAATACCAATAAGCACAGTAAAGCAATTATATTTATATAATAACAGATTTTAATGTAATAATCAATCGAATTTTATATTTATTTTGATTTAGCAAATTCCTTTTTATTTTGACTTGCAATATATCAAAATAAAGTATAAAATAATACTAATGCTATAAAAACACAAAGGAACGATATTATGAACACATTAACCATAGAGGGCATTGTTGAAAAGGTTACATTTTATAATGCGGAAAACGGATATGCCGTATTTACGGTAACTGAAATTAAAGACAGAGATGATGAGGAAATTACCTGTGTAGGCTATGCACCTTCAATAAGCCAGGGGGAAAGTGTAAAGGTTACGGGCTCAATAGTAACTCATCATTTTTACGGTGAGCAAATTAATATAGAAGTGTGCGAAAAAACAGAACCGAGATCCGAAAGGGCAATTGAGCTTTACTTGTCCAGCGGTGTTATAAAAGGCATAGGTCCTAAAATTGCAAAAAAAATTGTAGATAAATTTGGCAGAGATACACTGTATATAATGGATAATGAGCCTGAACGCCTTTCCGAAATAAGAGGAATAAGCAGAGAAAAGGCAATGTCTATAGGCGAAATGTACAGAGAAAAAACAGAGGAAAGACATGCTCTTTTATTTTTGGGAGAATACGGCATTACTCCTTCCTATGCCATAAGAATTTACAAGCGATATAAAGACAAAACAATAGATATTGTAAGAAAAAATCCTTATGCCCTTGCTGAGGATATATTCGGCATAGGCTTTAAAATTGCAGACAAAATTGCCGAAAACGTAGGTATAGCCAAAGACAGCCCATTCAGAATAAGAGCAGGTGTCAAGTATATATTAAATGCAGGCGCCGGCAATGGTCATGTTTATATGCCTGTTGAAACAGTAATTTCCCAAACATCGGAACTTCTTCAGATAGCTGATGAAATAATTTCAAACGAGCTTACAGGTATGCACATAGAAAATCATATATGGCTTGAAAGAATAAATGATACCACAAGGGTTTATTTAAACTTTTTTTACTATGCAGAGGGATATGTGGCGAGAAAACTTTATGAATTAAGCTCTATAGAAGCAAAGGGAATATATAACTATGAAAACGAAATAGACGCCCTTGAAAATATTGAAAAAATACATTTTGCTCCACAGCAGAGAGAAGCTATTCAGTCTGCAATGGAAAACGGCGTACTTGTTATAACAGGAGGTCCCGGTACAGGCAAAACCACTATTATAAACGCAATAATAAAGCTTTGCGAGGCAGAAGGACTTGAAATAGAGCTTGCCGCACCAACAGGCAGAGCCGCCAAAAGAATGGAGGAGGCAACAGGCCGCAAGGCACAGACTATACACAGGCTTTTAGGTATCAGCTTTGTAAACGAAAACTCAAGAACACAGTCTTTTGAAAAAGATGAAGATAACCCTATTGAGGCAGAGGTAGTTATTATTGACGAAAGCTCAATGATAGATATTTTGCTTATGCATTCCCTTTTAAAGGCAATACCTCAAGGTACACGGCTTATTATAGCAGGCGACAGCAATCAGCTGCCATCGGTAGGCCCCGGCAATGTATTAAGAGATATTATAAATTCAGATGTAATAAAGGTGTGCAGACTTACCGAAATATTCAGACAGGCACAGGAAAGTGCAATTATAACAAATGCCCACAGAATAAATAAGGGAGAATATCCCGACTTAAAGCAAAAGGACAAGGATTTCTTCTTTATGCGCAGAAACAATGCACAGGAGCTTAGCTCTCTTATTGTAAGTCTTGTTGCGTCACGGCTGCCTAAATATCTTAACTGTGACCCTGTAAGGGATATACAGGTGCTTACCCCAATGCGCAAGTCCCCTTTAGGTGTTACTGCATTAAATGCCCTTTTACAGGAATCTCTCAATCCTCCGTCATCAAACAAAAGGGAAAAGGAATTCAGAGGAATTAAATTCCGTGAGGGTGACAAAGTAATGCAGATAAAAAACAATTACAACGCAGAATGGAAAATATTTGAAAAAGGGAAGATTACGGAAGATGGTGTAGGAGTATTTAACGGTGACGAAGGTATAATAACCTATATGGATATGGATAATGAATATGTTGAAATTATATTTGACGATAATAAAGTTGTTCATTATGATTTTACACAGATGGATGAAATAGACTTAAGCTATGCCGTTACAATACATAAGAGTCAGGGCAGTGAGTATAAGGCTGTTATTATGCCTCTTTTAAGCGGTCCCGATATGCTTATGTCAAGAAATCTTCTCTATACAGGTCTTACAAGAGCGAAGGAGCTTGCAGTAATAGCAGGTGCGGAAAACACTATTTACAAAATGGTGGATAATAACAGGGAAGTAAGCCGATTTACAAGCCTTAGCAGTAAACTCAGAGAATTTGCAGACTTTGCGGAAAATAATTAGTAGGTAATACCATGAAAAGGATTGCTCTGATTTTAATAACCGCTACTGTAATTTCTGCAGTATCAGCTTTTGTATTTAGTCCTTATGCAGGCATAGGAATAATAGGAGGAAGTGACGGACCAACCGGGATTTTTATTGCAGGTAATTAAAAAGGTTCTTTGTCAGCCGGTATAGCTGACAAAGAACCTTTTTTAGTATATTTTTCAAATTAAGCTATATTTTTAATAATCTGTCTTAGTATGCAGGCCGTATCAGCTCTGTTAACAATACCGTCAATATTACAATCTGCCGCTTTTCTGCCCAATATATCTGTAATGGCATCATTATCGGCAATGTATTTCTGCCCCAATACAGCATCAGTAATATCAATCTTTCCGTCAAGATTATTATCACCTAAATCCGCTAATCTCAGATTCTTAATCCATGCACAGTCCTCACCCTCTGAACCTTCATCATCCTTTGAATACTTCCATGTAAGAACATTTTCGCCTTCACCCAGTACCATACAATCAGTATAAGGGCTGTCAAAAGTATATGTATCAGTGCCCGAAATAACCTTAACCTTTGTACCGTTATTTCTCATTACAAGGTTATCGGTACCCTCTTCACTTGAAACGGCCATTTCATAATAAAGAACACAAGGTCCGTTAACTGTGATTGTAAGAGTTGAACTGCTGCTGTTGTCAGTGTTACTGCTCTGTGCATAAAAAGCACCATTTTCCTTTATAATATTCCAGCCATCATTTATATCATTAATTTCTGCCTTCTTCGGTGAATCAGCAAAAAGCCTGTCAACAGTATAATCAAGATATTTAATTACTACAGATGGCGGATAAAGCTTAATGTTATCAGCAAATGAGTCCTTGTAGCAATAAACCGTATTAAGTCCGCAGTTATAGAACACATAATTGTCAATTGATTCAATACTTTCAGGAATAATTATATCCGTAAGCTCAACACAGCCCTCAAATGCACCATAACCTATTCCTGTCACTGAAACATCAAGTATGGTTTCAGGTATAACCACCTTTGTTACACTTACATCGCAGTCAGTAATTTCACCTGTTGCCATATTAAAGTACATATATCCTCCGTCAACAGGATATTTAACCATATCTCCGTCAACACTTACAGACGGAGCTTCCGTTGTTGTCTCTGTGGTATTTTCCTGCATATAGTCATAATATACAGGTGTCCACGAGCCAAGATAAGCAGAAATAATATTATCGGATGTCATATCGGAAATAACATTTTCATCTGTCATCTGATTGCCTAAAGCTGAAACAAACGCTGTCCCCTTTGAAGTATTGTTATACTCATAGAATACAGAAGTGCTAAGCTGACCTTCCATCATCTCATTCCAGCCGTCTTCATTAATTAAACCGTTTGTTTCGGTATTTATAAAATAAGCCTGAGAGTTATCGCCCCAAGTTCTTCCATAGTATCCGAGAACACCGTCTGCATCCTTATCCGCTGTGACCCTGCAGTTTCTAAAAATATAAGGACTTGTCTTAGGAACAGCAATATAACCAATCTTAGCATTATTGGATGTATCGTTAGTGTAGCTCTTCCACTGAAGTTCACAATTATCAAATACTGCAGTAAATTCACCGCATATATAATCAACATTACCGCCTATTACACAATCCCTGAAATAAGTGCGATAACCATTATCAGCAGAACCGTTTCTGCCTAAAGTATCCTGGGAAGAAAGAATCTTACAGTTATAGCATTCAAGGTTATCTGCTTCTATATATAATGCATTGGCTCTTTCCTTGCAGGAATACTCCTGTACATCAGTATCAGCCGTTCTCTCAGGCATATTATAAACACCGTCACACTCTGCACCGTCTAAAAGCTCCTTTTCAGTCACCTCATAATTAAATGTATTTCTGAATGATGCATTCTCAGCCCTGAAATAATCTCCTCTTACAATTACAACACCGCCCCATAGAACAGCGCTAACAGCATTCTTAGAATAGCTGTCATAGAAAAGCGATTCATTATATAAACCGTTTTCATCTAAAGAATAATATTTGCAACCAACACCATAATACCATGTAATTTCATGACCGTTACCGTTTAATGTAATATACGGAGCATCAAATACAACCTGTTCCTGAATATCAGCAGTAAGATTAATAGTAACTCTTCCCTCTTCACCTTCAGGTCTGTTTTCGTTATTTTTGATATAAGCAACAGCCTCAGTCAGTGTATCAAAATCTCCCGGAACGCTGATTTCAGACTTAAATTCCGTAATATCTTCAACTGTAATCCAGTAGAGATAGTTAACCCCTTCACCTGTAATATTAACGGTTACAGTTGTTTCCGTACCATCAGTAATATAAGAATTTGTTGCAGGATTTGATGGACTGTTTGAACTGTCAGCAGTAACGGAATTATATCCGTTAATATCCCATGTGCCTGCATACCAGCCGGCAACTGTAATCTTCTGCTTACCCTTTACAGGAATAACAATAGTTGAACCTGCATTACCCTTAACAGAAGTTGAGTTGTTAGCTGTAATACCATTTAACTCAAGAGCTGAGCTGCCTGCAGCCTCTTCAGGTAATACATACTTTGACTTAACTAAAGACTCAAGATAAATATTGTTTACATTGTCACTGTCTTCAGCAACAGAAACCCTATCCTTTGTAAAGTAAGCAGATGATTCAATAACAGTATTATATTCACCCGGTTTAATATCAACAGTATAAGTATCACCGTTAATTACGGCACTGTATTCATCACCGTTAACCATATTTACAAACTTAACACTTTTTACAGTGCTTGCATCACCGCCAACAAATGAACCTGTAAGTGTAACATCAGTAATTGCTTCCATAGAAATTGTAATAGGTGTTTCATCAACAACCTTAAATGACGCTGAACCATTAACTGCAGCCTTAGCGCCGCCGTCATTTGTGGACAGTACATAAGTATGACCCTTAGAAAGATCAATGCTTGTATCACCCTTCTTAATTACAGCAGCTACAGTACCTAAATAAGCATCAGTTAATGTAACCTCAACATTGTCATAATTATACTTGCCGTCTTCTGTCCAATCAGTAAGAGATACTGTAACAGGTTCGTCAACAATATATTCAAAACCTGCATAACCCAAATTACTTGTAGAACCTGTAGTGGAAAGAACATAAGTATGTCCTGCTTCAGCCTTAAATGCAGCAAACTCCAAAGGAGATTCTCCTGCAGCTGCTTCTATATACCAGGCATTATCATGAATAATACGTTCACCGCTTGCCGTGTCAAAATCCCATACTCTCATTGTTCTCGTAGTATATACATATGCATTAAACATACCTGTTGCGGCAGGAGTAAATACTACACAGGAGCCCTCGCCTGCCTTAGGAATTACAGCAATATCGTTAGGGGTGCCATATCTTGCACCTGCCTGATAAGCATTTACAGTTTTACCTGCTCTGACAATATTCTGATATTCACTTCTTGCAATTGTGAACTGCACTTCTTCTCCGTTGCTTGATGCACCGTTTAATTGTAAAGTGCTTCCGCCATATGTACGAACACCTGTACTGACTACACCATCTACAGCCTCGTCATCAAGCCATAATTCAAAGTTTTCAGCCTCATCAACAGGCTCTTCATCATTTGCGGAAGCAACAGAATATGTTTTACCCTCCTCAGTTTTATCCAAATCCTGCTCCTCCGTATAAGCATTTATTTCTATTGCATCATTCTCCTCTGCCAAAGCGGTAACAGAAGTTAATCCCGCAAAAGATAAATTACTGATTAACATAGCCAAAGACAGCACAATACTCAAAATTTTCCTTGAATAATCCCTCAAAATGAATAACCTCCTTCTGAATAAATATATTAATATAATTATATGCCCTTCGACAAAAACTGTCAACAATAACCAAAAAGACCTTAAGATAAACTCTCAAGGTCTTTTATCAATAAAGTGAAACTTCATAATTTCTTAACTATGAAATTCTTACTATATTTGTTTTCGCAGCATTATTACATATTAATCAAGCTGTCCAAGCTCACCGGTTGTTACTATTGTAAGTCCCTTAGTATAGAATGAACCTGTTACATCATATTTAAGCGTATATGTGCCTTCAGAAAGGTCTGCCTTAACAGTTCCGTCCATAATGCCTGTTAAGCTGTCTGTAGATGCAATTAAGGTATCACCGCTATAAAGTTTTACTGTACCTGAGTTTTCCTGATATGAACTCGGAACTGTAATTGTTACCTTTCCTCCTGATACAACATCAAAACTTATATCTGCGTTATTTCCTATCATAAAGCCATAACTTGTGCCGTGATACTTAATACCGCTGCCAAGGGTAATAGGTGCTGTGCTGTTTTTATCGTATAACTCTCCTGTTGCTGTTTCGCCCTGACTATGACCTGTTGCAGCAGTACAAAAATCATAATCATAGGTACTTGTAACAGGAGCATCAGTAAGTACAGCATCAGTATTAACCGTAACATCACCGCAATAGAAAGTAGCTGTACCTATATATTTTACAGTATAGCTGTCACCGGACTTAACATCGGTTAAATTAAATATTATGTTTTCATTATCTGTAGAGTTATCAAATTCTACAGCACTGTCTGAAACAAGCTCATCATTTTTATAAAGCTCAAGAGTGCCTGCATTGCCGTTATATGAGCTGTTTACGTAAATATCCATTGTTTCACCGTCAGAGCCGGCATAAATTGTCATTGTACTTCCATTTCCCATTGTAGCGCCATAAGTTTTGCCATGATATTTCATACCGCTATGAGTAAGCTGAGCAGTTTCAGTTGAATCACTTACGGGAGAAGTAATATTTCCGTTGGTAAAGTCAAACTTATAAATATTAGGATTTCCTACATAAGGAACATGACTCATAGGAAGCCATGTACCAAATATGTTCCAGTCCTTTTCAGCCGTAAGCTCATTTGCTTCATCAGCAGTCAATATTCTGCTTGAGCCGTCAGGCATAGGAGTATTTTGTGCAATGTTTGAATAAAATACAGTAGTATTATCCTCTGCAAGGTTATTATATTCCCTAAAAGCTACCTGAGCAGGCTGAACACCGCTCATATCCTTCCAGCCGTCAGCTAGAATAAGTCCGTTAGTCTTGCAGTTCATGAACAAAGCTTCTGCAGTTGTTCCCCAAGGTCTGCCATAGTATCCCGGAGTCTGAACCCTTGTTCCTGTTGTTACGTTAAGACCGTCATTGCCTGCAGTTATTTCACAGCCTCTGAATATATAGCTTCCTCTTGGAACGGCTATATAACCTGCCTTATATTTAATCTTATCATCAGTCTGAGCCTCATAGTGATAATCCATCCACATAAGCTCACAATTATCAAATATGGTAGTTCCGCCATTGCCAAAAATATAATCAGTTTCACCTGCCAGCAGGCAATCCTTGAAATAATGACTGTAACTGCCTGTATAAACCGTATCCTGACTGCCTAAGAATGAACAATTATAAAATTCTGCCTGCTGACCGTCAATAACAAGTGCAGCCGCTCTTTCAGTTGCAGTTGTTAATCTTACATCAGCGTTTTCCTGAGTTCTGTCATAACTTGTATTGTTAGCACTGTCAGGAGATAAGTCGCATTCAACACCATCAGCAAGCTCAGCCGCTCTAAGCTCTAAATTAAATGTATTCTGATACACAATACCCTCTGAATAGAAATTTGAGCCCTTAACAATTACTGCTGAACCCCACTTCTGAACACAGGTAGTCTTTGTATGCTTGTCAACTGCATATTCCTTGCTATAGAAACCTGTAGCAGGGTCAATACTGTAATACATATAATCAATACCATAGTACCATGAAAGCTTAACATCACCGTCAGCTATGCCGTCACCGTTGCTGTCAGCAATAATTGATACATAGTCACTGTTTACAAAGAACTGCTCCTCGTAAAGACCCGGTGCAACGTGAACAACAAATCTTTGTTTTGCACTTCCCTTTAAACTGCTTGAATCAATGGCAGCCATAGCATCTGTTAAGTTAGTATATACATTAGATTCATTTGTATAATATGTACCTGCACCGTCAACATACACATCATAAGCTGATGCAGGGGTTACAGGCTTTGTATATAATATATTTTTATAATTTTCATCACTGTTTACCCTTACAACAACATTGCTTTCAGAAAGTGATGAAGGAGTATAGCCTGAAATCTGACCAACGCTTACGCTGTAACTGCCGGGTTTAAGCTCTGTGCTGTATGTGCCTTCACCATTAGAGCCTATGGTTACCGCAATAGGTTCATTATTTCCAAATTTAACAGTTGTTTCTGCTCCGGCCGGACCATAAACCGTACCTGTTACAATCTGAGGCTGTGCATCTACAAGAGTAACGTTAAGAATATTTGTTTCTGCCGCTGCTGATACGGAAAGTGATGCATCATCAGTATTAATAATAAGTGTATCCGTACCACTGAATCTGCATGTATAGTCAAAGTTCTTATATAACTGAATGCTGTAGTCTGAAGCGCCGGCACTCAGCACTGCCGTAAACTCTTCACCTGAAGTATTGTTTGTAAATGTAAGAACAGAACCTTCAGCAATAGTATTTCCATCTTCACTGTTTACAGTAATATTGCCTGAAACAGTTACAATTTCCCTCTTAATAAATCCAATACCATATATTGAAAAATCATTAGTCTTATCTGTTGACATATAGTAGGTTGTACCTGCAGTAACAGCAAAGGTATAAGGCATGGCTGTATCGGAAATTGTCTGCTTGTCTGCTGCAGAACTGCCTGCTTCCGTTTGAGAAATATACATAGCCTTTCCGTCAGGCAAGTACATATATAATGTTGCCCAGCCGTCAGCGGCAGCAGTAAAGCTGACACTGCCAAAATACTTGTCATTATACTTGCCTACCTGATACGCCTTGTGACCGTCATAGGAACCGGCAGAAGACTTTTCAGGCAATGCCGTATTGGCATTAATACTGATATCAGCTCCGTTAACCACATAACTTCCTGCAGCTAATTTATTGTTTGAATCAAGATTTTCATCAGCCCAAAAAACAAATGAAGCACCTGACTCTTCTGCTTCTGCCGCACTTGTAACAATAAAATTGCTAAACATTGCACCAAACATCATTACAAAGGCAAGAACTCCGCTTAACAATTTTCTCATTTTGTAATTCATAAATAAATTCCTCCTAACTTAGTATTACAATATCATTTCTGCCTTTACAAAGTAATTTTAACATATTTTTATTAAACCACAAACAAATTAAATCCAAAAAAATATACACAATACGACAGAATTAATGTATGTATAGGTAAATATTTTTATATTTTATTACTCTGATTGGCTGGGTTTTCCTGTTATTTTATGGTATAATAAAATAAAGTGACAATCATTATAAGCAAATATAAATTAACTAAATAATTTGTATTTTTACACAACATCAAAAGGAGCAATAAATATGAATAAACTACAAATTTTAGTAACACTTCCCCTTGAACACAAGGATAAAATACGCTTTGAAAATACAGCAAAAAACGAGGTTTTTGAATATATATCACCCGGGAAAGTAACCCATGAACAGGTACAAAAAGCAAATATTATACTTGGCAACGTACCCCCTGAATTTGTTATAAACTCACCAAACCTTAAATGGCTGCAGCTTAATTCTGCAGGAGCAGATGAATATTTAAAAGAAGGCATAATGCCTGAACAGGCAATACTTACAAATTCCGTCGGTGCTTATGGACTTGCTGTTTCCGAGCATCTTCTTGCTATGCTTTTAGAAATCAAGAAAAAACTCTATCTTTACAGAGATAATCAAAATAAACATTTATGGAAATCAGAAGGCAGTGTAACATCTATATATAATTCAACTGCCCTTATTGTCGGTATGGGTGATATCGGGGGAGAATTTGCAAAACGTATTAAAGCATTAGGCGCCTATGTAATCGGTATCAAAAGAGATATATCAAATAAGCCTGATTACGCAGACGAGCTTTACACTATGGACAGCATAAAACAGCTTTTGCCAAGAGCAGATATAATATCAGTATCTCTTCCGTCAACTCCACAAACATATAAATTTTTCTCAGAGGATATTTTATCACTTACAAAGAAAGGCTCTGTCTTTTTAAATGCGGGAAGAGGCAATACGGCAGATACCGACGCTCTATGCAAGCTTTTAAAGGAAGGGCATTTTGAGGGTATAGGCCTTGATGTTACAGACCCCGAACCACTACCCTCCGGTCATCCTCTTTGGAGTATACCTAATGCTATTATTACGCCTCATATTTCAGGACATTATCACTTGCATGCTACATTAGAAAATATTATAAATATATCATATAAAAATTTATGTTTATATATTAACAATAAAGAGCTTATTAATATAGTACTTGCGCCAAAAGCCAGATAGAAAAAGGAAAATATAAAAAGCAAGAAATTTCAGCAAAACAAATCCGGCAGCTATAACCCATTCAATTCTCAGACTATATAACATATATAACACAAGTAATTGGTAAATACTATAAATATATTTTTTACAGCAATCAGACCACATCATATACCTTAATTATGCAGGATTCTGTGGTCTGATTTTATTGCTTCGATAAATCAGCTTTTATAATATGCCTTAACATATTTTATTAAGCAATATGTAAAAATCATTTTGCCATAAAGTCAAATAGGCTTAATTTTACACAAAAAAATAAGGCTTACAGCCCAATAAAAAATATGTATATGTAGGTATCACCTAAAGGTGATACTTAAATTTTTTCTGTCTTTGCAGAAAAGGAGATTTGCAATCCATTAGATTTTTCAGTTTACCCTATAAATCCTTCAGCTTACTTAATGCCTTTGTTTCAATTCTTGAAACATAGCTTCTGCTTATTCCCATTGCTTTTGCGATTTCTCTCTGTGTTTTTTCTTTTTTTCCATTCAAACCATATCGCAAAGTTACAATTTCAAATTCTCTTTCTGTAAGCCGTTCTTTCATTACTTTATATAACTTCTCGATTCTTAATTTTAATGTAGTTATTTCTTCTACACTCTTGCCTTCATCAGCCAGCTTTTCCTCCAAAGTAACCTCGTTGCCTTCTTTGTCAATACCTACACTGTCCTGCAGGCTGACGTCATTCTGACGCTTTTTATTTTGCCGAAGGTGCATTAATATTTCATTTGCTATGGTTACATTAATTACACAAAGGAAAATGTAATGCAACAATTAAATTTTAAAAAATACATTTATAGTCAAATAAAAAATAGCAGCTATTATGTTTTCAAATAGCTGCCATTTCTTATATCATCCACACAGGTACAATATAATTATCACCGTCTATGGCTGATAAATCGCTGCGCATACAAATTATACAGCCCTTTCCCTTGGGTACAGAGCCTTTATTAAGTATATTAAAAGCATTTACAAGCTCACTTCCGGGATTAGCTGACCTTTTAATTTCTATAGGGTGAAGAACTCCGTTATCTTCAATTACCATATCAATTTCATTACAGCTTTTATCTCTGTAATACCACATAAGGCACTCCATAGCATTATTATGATAGCTTTTTATGATTTCACTAACTACATAATTTTCAAGTATAGCTCCGTTTATGGCACCATTTGAAAGTATTTCGGGGGAAGTATATTTAGTAAGGTATGCCACAAGTCCTGTATCAAAAAAGTACATTTTAGGTGTTTTTACAGTTCTTTTAAGCAAATTATTGGAATATGGTCTTAAATAAAATATAACATCAGACTTTTCCAATACCTGAAGCCACCTCTTAGCCGTATCATCTGATACACCAACATCATTTGCTATATCGTGTATATTAAGCATTTGTCCCGCTCTGCAGGCAGCAGCTCTTATAAAATCCTGAAACTGTAGCTTATTAACCCTTGTTACAAGCTCACTGACATCCCTGTCAATATAGGTCTGTATATAGCTGGAATAAAATACATTTCTGTCTGTATATTTGCCGCTTATATGTCCCGGCATAGAGCCATTCCATATTCTTTCATAAATTTCCGTTAAATCAGCCTTTTTATGTGTTTGCTTTCTTAATTTAAGACTTTCCAAGTCTATTGAAAAAGGAGTGTTTTCTCCTTGCCCGTAAATTTCATGCTGTGATAAAGAACTCATATGCAATATGGCAACTCTGCCTGCAAGCGACTCCTGTGAAAGCTCCATAAGCCTAAATGCCTGTGAACCTGTCAGCCAAAAATCCCCGGGATTTGCACCATTGTCAACAGCAATTTTTATATAAGAAAACAATTCGGGAGCATACTGCACTTCATCAATTAATATGGGAAGTGAATGCATTTGTAAAAACAAAGAAGGGTCATTTTTTGCAAGTCTTCTTTCTTCTAAATCATCTAATGTGACATATTCTCTGTTGTTATCCATAAGATTTTTTAGCACAGTAGTTTTTCCAACCTGTCTTGGACCTGTAACCAGTATGGCGGAATATTCCTTTGATAATTCAATTATTTTATTTTCCAAATCTCTTTTTATATACTTCACAGACTTCACCTCGGTCCAATATCTTATTTGATCTTATTTTAGCCTTTAATTTTATTTATGTCAAGTCCAAAATACGATTTAATCTTATTTTAGCCTAATTTTAAATGGTTATGCTTTAAATAAGCTTATTATTCCATAAAAATTATTTCAACAATATTTACCCAACTCAAATCAACTACTCACATTAACTCAACAAATAAATCACTTTAATTTTCACAATATTCATTAGCTACAACCTTCATATCAAAGGAATAAAGAGGCTTCTTACCTAATTTTTCTTCTTTTAAAAGTCCAAGCTCTTTAAGCTTATTCACAGTTTGTCGTACCTTATATTCCGATTCCTCGGAAGCTTCAATTAAATCATTTATACCTATTCCAAGCTCACCAAACAATGTTTGTTGGAAAAGTATGAATATTATACTCCTTTCACTATCTTTATCAGAAATTTTATGTGATATTTCATAATAATAGTCTATAAGCTCTATTCTTTCGGATAAAGATGAGCAAAGCTTATTGAGCATTTTTATAATTATATCAAAAAATGAAATTATAAAAGGAGTTATATCACCTTTATTTTTTTCTTCATTAACTGTTTTGAATCCGGTATAATACAAGGATATATTTTCTTTAATGGTATAAGCGAGCCTAAAGCCTGTCAATATATTCAGATTTTTTGATAACAAATAGCTGCTTATAAATCGACTGACTCTGCCATTACCATCATAAAAAGGATGTATATATCCGAATAAATAATGAAAAATAGCGATTCTAAACAAGATTGCAATATTATTATCATTAAGAATATCCAATGCCTTTGTCATTATCCTGTTAATTTCATCTTCGGGCATTATTCCTTTATGAATTACCTTGCCGAATTTAGATTTTACATCTACGCCATTCTTCCTGAAATATACCCCGTCAGGCAGATTCGCAGGATCATCATTTAAAATTTCCTCCCACAAAAGCTCCTTGTAAATATCCCTTATATCCTGACAATTTCTGATTGATAATTTTTCATCACTATTCAGCTTCATATATTTATTTACCAACCCCAGTAATCGCCTGTGATCCTCTGTATGCTTCACATTCTCAAGTATTTCGTTAATATCCCGCCTTGTGCTTATAACCCCCTCAATTTCGTTAGTAAGAACTATTTCATCAATAAGACATTTCTTTATATATTGATTTAATGCAATTCCCGGCAAAGTATTTGTCATATCATTAAGTCTGTTGTTGACTTCATTTATTTCAATAATTTGATTTGTCATTTCCGGAGTTATTATAAAAAAGGCTTGATTTTTGTTTATTTCTATATTAAGCTTTACTGTAGAAATGCTGTTAAATCGATTTAAATATTCATTTTCATATTTTTTCCTATCCTTATAATATAACTTTTCAAGCAAAATATAATCCAACTCAATCACCTCTTTTAGTTTTATATTTTATTTTTGATTTTATGCTTTTTCAACAACAATAATTCTATTATAAACAATTTTAACATATTTTATTGTGGAAAGTAATAAAAATCACAAGTAAATTTCTGTTATTTTATTATACACTATTATTTTTATATGTCAATGTTCAAATTCAAGCAAACCAAATATCATAAGCAATGATTTGCTAAGGCAACAAAAACTATATAAACGCAAAAAACAGAGGAAATTTCCCTATGAAATTTCCCCTGTAGAAACATACACTAATCTATACCCACCAATAATAACAAATGTTAGCCACCCAAGTCTACTACCAAAGTTTTTTCTTTTTCCTTTTATCAGCCGCTTCATCAAGTGTATCTATAACCCCTCTATCTCCCAGACGAACACCGGTTAAATTACCTGCATAATCTTCCAGAGTATATTTGGTATCATCTCTTTTTGATCTGTTGCAATGCCTGCACATACACTGCAAATTATCAATATCATCACTTCCCCCACAGCTTTGAGGTAATATATGATCAATATCAATATCTCCCTTTCTGAATTTTCTTCCGCAGGAAACACAGGTGTACCAACCATAATTTGATTTATTGTTTTTAAAATAATTATCTCTGTAACCCATAATTAATTATTATCTCCATATCCTCTTTCTTTCAAAAGAGCTAAACAGGCCATCTTTTCTGTTTTTTTGCAGGAAGATCTATATCTTCTCAAAAGTGCTTCGTCACTTAGTGATGAATTTTTATCCATATACATTTCATATTCATCATTAAGCTCCATAGCCTTATCAAAGGCTTTTACCCCCAAATTTTTCAACTGATCACCAAAAGACATAATCTCTCACTCCTTTAATATACTCTTTTTTATAAACAAAAATCGTTTAAATAACTTTTTATAAAAAGCTTAACACCTTTTAAATAGGGTAATTTAGAAAAGAACATAAACGGTAATCCTAAAGCAAAGAAAATAACAATAGCGCTAAGCACGGATACTTTAAATCCAACAATTACCGCCATAATAAGTAAAATAATACCGAAACAGTTTTCTACTTTTTTAGTCTTTTCGCCGTTTCTAACAGCAATATTAATTATATTATCATACTTTTGTCCCATAAATTCATTAAGTACTTCATAACTCTGTTCATCATTGCCCATAAGATTTTTTACATAAATTTTTATAATTTCATCTGCATTATAATCGTATTTTAGATCAACACCTTCTCTTTCATGTGCAATTAAAAAGGATAGATTGTTAAGGCAACACTCATAAATATATTCAACAGGTTCATTTGAAAGAATAAGCTCTATAATGCCTGAAGCCCCTATACAAGATAATAATTTATTTATATCCCTTTTAATATTAGAGGATACTATTTTCTCCAGCTTAAAGTTATAAATTTTATACTTCTCGTATTTATCGCCATATCCTGTTCCATACCCTGTACTAAGGCAGTAATCAATAGCATCATAAACATTATCAAATATTTCATCACTATTTTTGTCTTTTGCCACTTTTAAGCCTCCTAAATTTTATTTTTATGTAACTGCATAATTGGTTATCATTCCATAAATTGCAGCAACAGCAACTAAAATAATGGCTATTGCCAAAATAATTTTTAATATATTAAATATTTTTAGTCCTGTATTAATTTTTCTGAAAAATCCCAAATACATCATAAATTCATCTACATATGGTATTGGATCAGGAAAAAAAGTATTTACAATAAGAAAAATTATTTGTAATGGCCATGGAAGAGCAAAATAAATACAAATCAATATTAAATAAACAATTATCATTTAATACTTTCTCCTTACATAATTTTATATTTCTCTGTTTCTCCTCCATGAATGAGGTCTGCCATTAGATTTTCTTGGGCAAATTCCGGGCAAAGGACGTCCTGCATCCTTTGCCCTTACCTGTCGTTGACCGCAATACACACACATATATTCAATACGCTTTTTCGCAGTATTCATAAATACCTCCTGGATAGCTATCTTACTCTTGCTTTACCATTACCTGTTTCTACTGTAAGACTTTTACCGCATTTTGGACACTTAGTATGTTTAATATTGCTTGTATCCACTCTCACTCTCGATGTAAGAACAGCCCCACAGCTTGGACAACTTACACTTTTGTATTCTGCCATAATAATTCCTCCTTTAATTTTTTAATTTATTTTACAACATTTTACACTCTTTGTCAACAACTATAGTTAATATTATTTTTAATGAATTATAGTTAATTGTAAAAACTAACTATATTTATTATCATTAACTTTAGAATGGGAGTGATGTAATTGTCTAAAGTAGCTGAAAATTTAGGCCACAGGATACGTGCCTTTCGTAACGAAAAGGGAATAAGTCAGGAGGAGCTTGCCTTTAAATCCTCCATAAGCACCACATATTTGGGGCAAATCGAAAGAGCTGAAAAATCTCCTACCGTAGAAGTTCTGGATAAATTAGCAAATGCTCTTGATATCTCAATATATGACCTTTTTCTGTTTGACGAAAAAATTAAAACAGGTAATAATAACACTATACTTAATAAAATAAATGCACAGCTCTCATCTTTGTCAGAAGAAGAACAAGCGGAGCTTTTAAAACTAATTAAAAATATAAAAGCCTTTAAAAAAATATAAGAATCCAATAAATTTTTCAAATTCAATAAGCCCAAAAGCATCACCTGTCGTATATCAACAGGTGATGCTTGCCTTTACTTATATTATATCAATCCCAGCCCATTTTTTTGTTATAGGCGTCTTCGCCAAATATACTCTTATACAAATCTGTAAGAGGACTGAATACTTCACCAAGAACACCTTTATTGTTCTTATCCTCAAAAAGCTGATTTGGTGTTGACGAACTACTGCTTGATGAACTGCTGCTTGATTTATTTGTCTTTGGCTTATAAATAAGAGCTGATTCAGGTATTGGTTTATTTGCAAGATAATCCTCCTGGTATCTCCAGTTTACTGAATCAGGTCCTTTGCCTGCTGCTTCAAGCTGTGATTTTGTCACCATTTTTTCACCGGTTGAGCTTGTTGACTGCTGAGCCTGTGTTTGCTGCTTATAAACTAATGCTGATTCAGGTATTGGCTTATCTGCGAGATAGTCCTCCTGGTATCTCCAGTTTACTGAATCAGGTCCCTTGCCTGCTGCCTCAAGCTGTGACTTTGTTACCATCTTTTCATAATATAATGCTGATTCGGGAACATCCTTGCCGTCTAAATAATCCTGCTGATATTCATACTGTACGGAATAAGGTACTTTGCCCCTTGCCTCAGCCTCAGCCTTTGTAATTGCATAAGCGGGAATCTGCATTACCATGGCAGCTGATAAGGCTAAAACCAATGTCCTTGTAAAATAATTCTTTTTCATAAAAATTCCTCCTTTGAAATAAAAAAATCATCCTTTGCCATTATAATAGCAAAAGATGATTTTTTTGTACTATGCTGTCAGCATAATAGGCTAAATTTTATATACCATAAATGCGGTATCTTTATTCCACTATCCTATTAAGCTTTTGGACTATATAAAAAATAAATCCCTCAAATCAAATTTATATGCAAATAAAATTTATTTAAGCATAAAAACATCATATAAACAACAATTCCCAAAACAACACCCCATATTTTTCTCAACCTCCTGTTCTGATTGGCAAAAAAAGGTATATGTTCCAAATAATAAACATAATCAGTCATTAGCAAAAACGGTACTCCTAGTGCTGTAAACACATATATGCATTCAAAAGCATCATTAACATTTCCTTCTGCAAGAGCCATAAATAACACAAATACCACAAGCAACAAAACCATATACATTATAATGGATACAGCCTTTTTCCACAGCTTATTGCTTCTAAATCCCGGAAGCTTTAAAAATTTGCTTTTAGAGGGGCTATAGTTCTTAATCATAACCTTTAGCTCCTCTGCAGATTCATATCGTGCATTGGGATTCATTTTCATACAGCCCTTTAAAATATAATCCATTTTACCCTTGTACATACACACATCAGGCAATTCCCCCGTAAGCATAAAATTCATAAGAACACCGCAGGAATAAATATCAGATGTTATATCGGTCTGGTTAAACCCATACTGTTCGGGAGAAGCATAACCAACCGTACCCATTATTGTTGTGTCCTTGTTTTTATAGTTGTTTCTTATTCTTGAAATTCCCAAGTCTATAAGCTTTATGGTACCATCTACGGAAATCATAATATTTGACGGTGTAATATCTCTGTGAATAACATTGTTTTTATGCAGACAGCTTATGCCATCACAAACCTGACACATTATATTTTGAACATCAGTTAATTCCATTGGTCCGTTTTTTTCAACTATATGCTTCAGGTCAATGCCGTTTATATATTCCTCTATTACATAATATTTTTCTTCACAGCATAAAACATTTCGAACACAGGCTATATTCCTGTCAGCATTGCCTTTAATCTTATTGTAAGCATATAAGCTATGCTCATCTATCTCTTTCTTTACCCATATACTTTTATCTCTTATGTCTTTTACAATATGAACCTTGTCATTTTTATCCAAAACTTCAATTTCAGTATATTGACTAAGCTCATATTCATCTGCCAAATTACTCACATTTTCACCTTCTCAAAAAAAATTATTGCAAAATTATTAGAAGTATTATATCATAAATTCAAGAGGTGGTAAATATGAATATTCAAAAATCGACAGACGAGCTTTTAAAAATACTTAACGCAGAAGAAGAAATTGAAAACTATATCGAAGAAAACAAAGATGATATTATTGATTTAAGCCTTTCGGATTATCTTGAAGATATGCTTAAAAAATATAATATTTCCAAGAATACTGCTATAAATAATTCAGCGATTAACCAGATTTACGGCTATCAGATTTTCGACGGCAAAAAGAAAAGCCCCTCCCGTGATAAGCTTATTCAGCTTATATTTGGTTTGGGACTTAATGTTGCTGACGCTCAAAGACTGCTTAAAATAGCGGGAGTTAATGAGCTTTATCCCCGTATCAAAAGAGATAGTGTGATTATTTTTGCATTGAATAAAAAAATAAATATTACTCAATGTGACGAGCTTTTATTTGAGCTGGGCGAAGAAACTATTATTAAGGAATAAAAGCTCCCTGATTTGGGAGCTTTTACTCAATCCTTTAATGCGGTTAAAGGCACAACAAACACTCCATCCGCTCTTTGATATGCAGCATTTGACAAACCACATAAAACACAAAGTACGGCAGGCGGATTTCCGCCCTTATTTTTTATTTCATTGCTTATTTTTATAAGGCTTTCAGCTGCTGAATCTATCTGATTTGCTCCCAGCTTAATTTCAAAGGCACACCACGTTCCGTCATCAAGCTCTACAACAGCATCAATTTCATTATTGCTATAATCCTGATAATGATAAAGATTTGCACCAAAGGCTTCAGCATAAATCTTTAAATCTCTTTCACAAAGAGCTTCAAACAAAAAGCCAAGGGTTTCAAGGTCGTTTAAAAGCCTGTCAGGTGTTGCCTTTAATAATACTGCCGCAAGAGACGGATCTGCAAAATGCCTTTTTTCTGCCTGCTTAATTCTCACAGAGGATCTTATTGCAGGAGCAAAAGGAGGTTGATTATCGGTAATAAAAAGCCTTTTAAATATATCCAAATATGCAGCTATTGTTTCAACATCAATATCCTCATCGTCTATAGCCTTAACATCATTTTTAAGAGTTTTGTTTGTTACGGTAGTGCTTTCATTTCTGGCAAGGGATTTAAGCAAAAGCTTCATTTTTGATGTATCTCTTTTTATACCATCAATTCTGTAAACATCATCATCAATAACAGCAGTAAGATATTCGTCAGCCAATAGAGATGCCTTTTTGCCATCCACATTAATATTTCCCGGCCATCCGCCTCTTACTATATAATGAATTATATTTTTTAAATCCACATCACCTGTTATCATAGGCTTAATTTCACCCATACACAGCTCTTTTAATGAAATTTGCCCCGTAGACTCTCCCGATTCATAAAGTGACATTGGTCGCATTCTAAGCCTTGCTATTCTGCCCGCACCGCTGTGAAGCACACCCTTATGATTTGGTGTGGCAGAGCCTGTCAAAATGAACTGACCCTTGTTGCCTGACTGATCCACCTTATGCCTTACCGCATCCCAAATAGGCGGAACCTCCTGCCATTCATCAATAAGCCTTGGAGTTTCTCCCTCCAAAACCAAAGACGGTGACATCTGTGCAAGCTGTCTGTTTTGAAAATTACCTGAGGGATCGCCGATAAATATCTGACTTTTGCTGTGATATGATGATGTCCATGTTTTTCCGCACCACTTAGGTCCCTCAACACAGACAGCACCAAAGACGGACAAATATTCTTCTATTTTTTCATCTATAATTCTAGCTTTATATTCCTTGTTTTCCACAAAATCACCTCAATGTCATTATACATCAATACGATAGATTTTGCAATATTAATCCGATAGATTTCTGAATTTCAATCCGACAGATTTTTAAATCTC
This sequence comes from Clostridia bacterium, assembly GCA_030524425.1. Taxonomy (GTDB): domain Bacteria; phylum Bacillota; class Clostridia; order Lachnospirales; family CAG-274; genus Gallispira. The sequence goes on from JAUNGN010000014.1 coordinate 42,622, forward strand.
AATCCGACAGATTTTTAACTGATTTTATACTTATTACTAATAATAATACTTCAAAACAATTAAATTAACTCCGCCTAATTCTTTTTAGTAATCTCTTTAACTGCCTTATCAAAGTCACTTTCAAGCTGTTACATTTCTCTTCAACTTGAACTGTTGCAAATTTTGCAACAGTTACCTCTTGCAACAACTCGCCTTCTTCAAAAATATTTTTAATATGCCTTGAAATGGTTGATTTATTTTTATTATACCCTATTCCCAATGTATTTTCACAAAAAATAAAAATGGAGCTTCAAATCATATAATTCAAAGCTCCGCAACCTCTCTAATCTTCATATAATCTATTCGGCTAATTTTACCCTCAAGCTTCTCCCATTTATATACCGTACTTCTGTTTACTCCCATAAGCTCGGCAAATTTTGTTTTGGTTAATCCAAGTTTTTTTCTTGCCTTTTGTATTCTTTCACATTGGTTATCTGCAAGCTGAAAATAATGATAATCCTCTGCAAGCTCCTTAAAATCCACGCCTAAAAATTCAGCTATTTTAACAAGATTTTCAGCAGGGCAAAATCCGTTCTTTTTTTCATAAGACATATACATTGCCCTTGTAATACCGACAGCCTCAGCAACCTCTCTCTGCAAATATCCCCTTTTGCATCTCCAGTATTTCAGCTTTTCCCATGTTTCCTTTCCCTTATCGGTATCATTCATATTGTTCCATTCAAGGCTTACAATATCCTTTGACGCAAAACTTATCTCAATATTGTTATTATTGCATATAATCTTATTTATAAGAGTTTTTATGGCAGCTCTTTTTTCTTCAAGGCTCATATTGTCAACACAGGCAGAAAAGCTCTTAACCCTTTCCTTAAATTCCTCAATCTGCCGAGCAGTCATTTTGTCAGCCCTTTCCGTCTTTTCCTGTTCCGCTATCTTACCTTCAATATCAGTATTTTCAGCATCAAGAGCATTAATTCTCTCTATTATATATTTTTCCACAGAGCTGTTGGCATCGGCAAGCTTTGAAACAAGAGAATTAATTTCATTTTTATTATTACTTAACTTTCTGTGCAGTACAGATATATTACTTTCCATACTTCCTTTTATGTATTTTTTGCCTTTCTCAAGCTCCCGTATAAGACATATATTGTCACATTCAAAGCCTTTAATCAGCTTAACAACATAATTATCAAGCTTTACACCATTGATATTTTCAGCTCGACACCTTCCCCTATTACTTTTTAGCTTTAGTCGGCACACATAAGAAAATGTACCATTTCTGCCCATTTTAGGTCCCATTCGGCTGCCGCAGCCACAATAAATAATACCGCTTAAAAGCGCATTATTTACTCTTGGCTTCCTATAGGATTTATTACTGTTTTCACCTAAAATATTCTGTACCCTTACCCAATCATGGCCTGAAATAATACCCTTATGACCTCCGACGGCAATTATCCAATCCTCTACAGGGTTTACCTTAGTTCTCTTTTTACTCTGCTTTGTTTTGTTGTAGGCAATTACACCATAAGTGCCATTAAAACCAGACCTATCGGCAAAAATATCATAAGGTTTAAAATATTCATAGCTGTCCTCATCAGCTATGGCGTAAACAGGATTTGTAAGAATACTTTTTAATGCAAAGCGTGAGAAATAAATATTGTTTTTAGTCTTAATATCTCTGTTAATAAGCCGACTTTCAAGCTTTGTTAATGACTTAATATCAATAAATTCATCATAAATAAGCCTTATTATATCAGCCTCACTTTCAATAATTTCAAGCTTATGAGCCTTTTTTGTCCTGCCACTTATTCCTACACTTTCCACCTCAACAGACCTGTAGCCTGTAGGGGTAATTCCCCCAAGCCATCTGCCTGTCTTTGCAAGCTCCATAAGATTATCTCTTATTCTTTCAGCAATAGTTTCTCTCTCCAGCTGAGAAAATATCGAAGAAATATACATCATAGCCTTGCCCATGGGTATGGTTGTGTCAAAGCTTTCAGTTATTGAAATAAACTGTACATTCTTTTCGTTTAACAAATCTATAAGCTTAACAAAGTCACTCATATTTCTGCTTATACGGTCAAGCCTGTAGCAAACAATTTTGTCTATATTTCCCCTGTCAATTTCAAGCATCATAGCCTTGAATTGAGGACGGTCAGTATTTTTCCCCGAAAATCCCTCATCCTCATATATTACAAATTTAGCATTTCCAAAATGTAAGCTTATGTACTGTTTGCACATTTCAATTTGATTTGCAATACTCTCACCCTTGCCTGTGTATTTGGATTTTCTTGAATATATGGCAATCATAGTGTAATCACCTCCTTCCTTTTAAAATCCTAGGAGAACTTTCGCTCTCCTAGGACATATTACATAGCTTTATCAAGTTGTTTAATATCGCTAATTCTTAGGTCTAAAATAATTTCCTCAATAAGTTTCAGCTTCTCATCTTTACTACAGTTAAACTTGTTTATAGTGTCAATAATGTAGCCTGCCTGCAGTTTCGCAATATTATTTTCAGTCATAGCTGTCGCCTCCCGTCATAACAATATATGCTTCTTTTTTAGTATAAATCCAATAGTTTAACGCCCTTAATGCCTTTACAAGTACGTTCTCCTTTTCTTAACTGACAAAATTTTACAAAATCAGGATATGTAAGCTTCTTAAGCTCTATTGTCAACTTAGGCTGGCTTATAGTACAATTGTAGTTATTTGTTTCACAAAACCTATTAAAACATTCGTACACATCAATAGACAGTTCGCTTTCATTAGGTTTATAATCAAACTGACATTGAACAAATTCCTCTACAATTTGTTCAATGCTTTTATATATGGGCATATTAACATTTTCTGCAACTTTCGTAAAAATATAGTTACGATTTTTATATTCCAAATAGTACCTTAAGCACTTATGTATAATATCAGGTGCTTCAGACATAAGTTTATTTATAAGATTCTTATCCTGTTTTTCCTTAGGTATAACATTGCCCATATAAACCTCTACAAGCCTATTGTTAAATCCAACATCAAATGTTGCGGTAGCCACACGAAAGTTGCTTGCAAATAAAAACTTACAGGTATTTTTGAACATAAATGGATTCATATACTTTGCCTCTGCTTTACATAAATCATTTCCTGTAAGCATTTTAAGTTTACTTACAGCATTACTGTTAATTTTGCCATTAGGCAAATCCATTGCAATATTGAGCTTACAGCCGACAAGAGTATAATTATCAAAACGTGAACCTAGGTCATTTAAGTCAATGGCTGAAACAGCCTCATGATTAAATAGCCTACTCAAAAATTGACCTATTACACTTTTTCCTGTATCCCAGGGTCCCCATAGTACAACAAAACACTTACCATTTACATCAGATGTGATATAATACCCTATAATTTCCATCAATAAAATAGCCTTTTTCTCATCTCCACCTGCACAAGCATAAATAAATTTATCAAATACCGGAGTATAAGCTTGATTCACAAAATTATGAAAATCACAGTTTATTTTACTTGTAATAAAAATCTGTGGGGTATGTGTCATCAATTAACTCCTTTTTCTGATGTATATTCGCAGCATCAACTCGAGGTTCATCTTGATATATAACCATAGCATCAATCCGTTTATTATTATCCTCTATAATCATGGCATTAATTAATGCTTTATCCTGGTTTTTAGTTACATAATTAATTGGTTCTACATTAGAAACACCCAAAAATACTTCATTATTTTTTTATTTTTGTTCATAAGAATTCTCCTCATAAAAAGATTTTCGAATCGATTCTAAATCTATTATACAGTCCAACAAATCGAGCGTCACTATCAATATCTGCAATTCTATGCAATTTTTAGTATATTCTTATAATTATGATTATAAACGGTAATTTTTTGCCTGTTGACTATTATTTTAATTTAATTTAAAATAAAATCAGGAGGAATAATTATGGAAAAAAAGTTAAAATTCGATAAAATTTCTGATTTCTGTGATATAGATAGAATAATAAATAAAATTAATAATGATTTAGATTTTAAAGATGAATATCAACTGGAATATTTTATAGATTGGCTGAATGAAGGTATTGAAGATAATGAAAATAACGACAGTAATAAGTTTAAAGAAAGTCTAAATACAACCTTAAATGATGTTAAACTCCTATATTGGATCAGGGTTCTTTGGGGGTTAAGAGAAAATATTGTACCAAATCATAACGATAAATCTACTAATAATTTAAACAGCTTAATTATTAGTCTTATTGATAGTGTAGAAAAGCTTATAACTGAACCATATAAGTATAAAATAGCTATTTTTAAAATAAAAAATACAAAATTAGATTTTGGTTTAAATCTTCTTAATGATGCAGCATTAATACGTAGATTAGCTGAAAAAACCAAAGAAAGTAGAATAAAGTTAGGATTAAAACAAAAGACTCTGGCTGAATATATAGGTATTAGCAAGTATACATTGTGTAGAATTGAAAATGCAGATTATAAGTTTTTTCCTAAAGATCACGCTTCTAAAATTTCAAAATACTTTGGTAATGATATAAATGAATTTATGGATTTAATACCTACGATAGATGCTATGATTGAGGTTGAGCCTATTTATAAATTTCATCATGACCTCTTAACAAAATCTAAATATGCACCATTTATGCAAAGTCTCGGAAAAATTTATAGAATGGGTCCCAATGTTTTTGATAAATATATTGAATATTCAAAAGCGTTTTTTCAAAATTATATTGATGACAATAATTAGATAATGTTCCTTGTTTCTTGTTTCGACTAGTATTTTTCTTATATTTTTCTATGTTTTAAAGAAAAATTACACAGGAACACGAAACATGGAACAGTATAATATCATAACCACAAATTTACCTTGTCAATGATATTCGTGCTACGCTTTCGCTACGCACTCATAACCAACAAAAGCCTAAGGCTTTTATATTCAGTAGGAGCTTGCACTTCTACTGAATATTTAGCAAGTACCCACCGCCTATAGAGGCGGGTGACTTACTAAGTTGGTTAAATAATATAAATTTAATAGTTTACGTTTCTTTAAATTTATTATATTTCACCACAAAAATTATCCTCTCTGTAATAATCAAAATTATAAATCATATCCTCAATATCCATATAATCATAGCCTAAATCTAACAATTCAAGTATAGTTTCTTCATCAAATCCCACAGATTTACCATAATAAATAAGATCATTAAGGTATTCATCATATACTGACTTTGCTTCATTAGCTATATCTTTACTCCTTGAACTATATCCCCAACAGTAATTATTCCAATAGCTATAGCCAAAATCCATATCAAACTCATGTCTAATGATATTGCCTAAAATATTAATTTTTAGTATTTCTCCTGTTTTAATATTGATTTCTTTATAATATTTTAATCCCAGCTTTTTAAGTGCCTTAGTTAATATTTCTTTGGTAGAGGCATATATATAGAAACCATTGAAGCGAACTATACACATAGGATTATCACCTTTTATTATGTAAAGATTTTTTTCTTTATCAAGAATAGTAAAACAAAAAGAACCCTCAACTTTTTCAGCCATATTTTTAATGGTATCAAAGTTAAGGGTTTTATGTTTTTCTATAAGCTGTACAGCTACATAGGAATCTGTTTCTATTTTTGTTTTAGGAAGTTTTTCTGTTTTTCTGATGGTTTTGTCATTATAAAGCACTCCGTTATGAGCAAGAGCAAAGCCCAATTTAGCGGAATAAAATGGGTGATTGTTGATATTATTCTTTTCTGAGCCCTTGGTTGTCATTCTTGTGTGTCCCATAATAACAGAAGGATTGCTATTAAATTTAAACTTCATTTTTCCGGCAGGCAGAGCTTTTTTATATATTGTCATTTTGTTGCCTGTCATATAAGCAACACCTGTCGCATCTGTACCTCTTGCCTCACATTCCTTAGATAATACTTTAATTATCTTTTCCTTGTTTCTTATTGTCAGCATATTACCATAATCAATTAAGCCAAATAAGCAGCACATCAGTCCTCACCCTCCATTTCATACAAATTTCTTTCCTTAAGATATTGAATAAGCTCTCTGTGGGTTGTATTGTTTAATCTGTTCAGAAATTCCTGCCATGTCAGTAGTTCCATTTTTTCGTCAGACAAAGAAACAGCCACATTACAGATTTCATTAACAAACTGCAATGTGGCTATAAATGAATTGTATTTAAGAGTTCCTCTGAACATTCTGAATTCAATGGTACTGTAGTTTAGAATATTGACGGCTCTATACCTGTTGGAACAGCATTTTTTTACATCGTCATAAAGTGCTTTGGGATTGTTTTTCATACCATACCTTGCCGCCCAACGGCTCATCTGATATTCTGTACGTCTTGAAAATCTCAGTATTTCCTCCCAGTGGTGTTCCACAAAATATATTATTCTGGCAATGACCTCCTCCTGTTTATCTCTTGTGTCACCAAAGGCGGTTCTGTTTATATGGCAGTGCAGACCGCAGGTGTCGGTTTTGTGACTTCGGTAGCCCATAGATATAAGCTTATTCATTATTTCAAGCCAAGGCATTTCATTAATATGGTAATCCAAGGTCATTGGGTGTGATACAATTTCAAAGCCTGAGTCAATGCTTCCGTCACTTTTTATGTAAATCCTGTCCTCGTGCTCAGTGTTGGCAATATTTAAAATTATCTCTGCATTTTCATCATAATGTCCTCCGCAGTCAACCTCAAGCTCAACACCAAAATAACGTTCACCTGCTCCTTTAAATATCGGGTCGGGCTTATAGCTGTAATCGTGTATGCCCTTATATTTAATATTTCTCTGATAGCATCTGTGACAATATGGATATTCGTCGTATTCGTCAAGATAATAGGCATCCACATTGCTTATAATAGCTCCGCAGTCCTCGCAGTAGGTGTAATATTCATCAAAGCATTCCTGACAAAGTGTATGATTGCTGTCAGTTATTGCACCTTCTTCAAGTATTCGTTCTTCGCAGTATTCACACACAACTGTAAAGCCCTCCAGACATTCCTCACAATAATGCCTGCCGTCAAAATAATAATCAGTGTCATAATCAAGCTCTGTGCCGCATACAGCACAGGTTATTTTAGTTTCTTCCATTAGTTTTCCTCCTTGTATTGTTTTATTAATTTGTAAAAGGTGGTTCTTTTTAGGTTAAGCCTTGCCATACATTCCTTTGCATTGATTTTCCTGTCAAGCCAAAGACGGTAATATTTATCCCATTCAAGGGGATATTGTACAGCATATCTGCCTAAATGCCTGCCCTTGCTTTTTGCTGCTGCTATGCCTTCCTTTTGCCTTTGTCTTATAGTAAGTCTTTCCTGCTCTGCTATAGATGACAAAACCTCTATAAGGATATTGTTAATCATATCAAATATCCAGCCTTGTTCTTTGGGCAGGTCAATAAGAGTGGTAGGCAGATCAAGAACCTTTAGCCTTATACCCTGAGATTTAAAATATTCAAGCTCACCTTTAATATCAGCCTTGTTTCTTGACAGCCTGTCAAGACTTTTCACAACAAGGGTATCGCCCCTTCGCAGAATAGTTGACTTCAAAGCCTGATAGCCTGAACGCTCAAGATTTTTACCGCTTGCCTTGTCGGTGATAATATAACTTATCTGAAGAAAATGAGAGCTTGCTCTTAATTTTCAAAGATAAGTTACCGAGGCGTTTAGCCGAGGCAGTGATATTGCCCCGCCCTGCAGGGCGGGCAGCTGTGGAAGCAAAGCAAACACAGCTACAGGAAGTTTTAACTTCCAGTAATATCTCTGTCGTCAGCACCCATAGATTTAAAGGCTTCAAGCTGTCTGTCAAGGTTTTGCTCAGATGATGATACCCTTGCATAGTAATATGTTCTGTTGTCCAATATAAGCTCCTTTCTGTTCGTAAAGGTTATGACAGTTTCCGAATATGTTTGTTTAATTATTTTGGTACTTAACGAACAGGATTTAAGACTAAATCCAAATGTTCGCAAAGGTGTACCTTTTTAAACACCTCCTTGTGGCATAAAAATAACCCGGTCATTATGACCGGGCGTCTGCGTTCCTCTATGTTCCTAATAGGCATCATTAGGCATATCCTAATGTATGCATTGTTATAATATATAATAGTTTTAATAAATATTTACTATACAATCTCATTTATAGCTTATTAATATATAAATAAATTATTATTTAAAATTTTCAAATTCTTGTGGAATATGATAATTAAATATTTTGCTTATATATGTATAAATATCAATATCTTCAGTATAATTGGCTTGTTTGAATACCATACAATGAGTTAGTATTTTTAAAATAGTAGTTTCTAAAACAATATTTTCTTTCATTTTTCTATCAATTTGTCCATGAGCAAAGGCATTGCGTTGATCTTGCAAATTTTTGGAAATTTCTGAAAATATTTTTTCACTTATTTCTATTCTGTTAAGATTGTAAATATATTTAATGAAAGGCATAATTATATTTTGATTATCTTTTAATGCGTAATTTATCTTAGATTCAAAATTATTGTTACTAATTTCAATTAACTTACGAGAATGTTCAACAACTCTTTTTTGTCTGCTATTATAATTTTCTAAATTTATACTATCAATTGCAGCCAAAATATCATTTATAACTATGTCTGTTTTGGAGTTTAAATTAAATTTTCCATAAGTTTTTTCAAAAGTCCATTCAAATGCAGCTGCAAATAAAACAAAATCGGAAATAGTAATCGTTTTTGAAGATCTTTTATTAATAGGAAAATGCTCAACATATACATTTTTACCAGCAAACAATTGTATTAACTGTGGAAAATGTTCTTTTATATAAAAAAACTCTATTGTATCATATAAGTCATCATCATTTTCTTGATGCAGTTCAATATTTCTTATAACATATAAGTCACCTATATAAATTTTCTTGCCATTTTTATCTTCTCCCTCTAATTTTACAGCTCCAAAATTAATATTTTGCCTAAAATATATAAACATAAAAAAACAATACCATAGCCAATATATAGATATAATAAAATCAAAATCAAAGGTTGGGTTAAAACAACAATTTAAATAGCTCTTTAATTTCAAAGGGATTGCTTTTCTAAATGAAATTCCTTGAGAAATCCCAAATTCACAATCAATCCTTTCTTCATTATTATAGAAATTAAATGTTTCTTTTATTTCATCATTTCTAACTGTTTCCATTCTTAATGTTATTGGATCGTGTAGTAGATCCCTTTTTATAGCTTTATTTAACGAAAAGAAGTAATCTAATTCTAAAAATGAAAAGCTTAATTTTGACACTTTAAATGTATCTATTTTATTCTTTAAAACAATGTAATATTGAACTATAATATTTCCTGATCCCCATAAAATTTCATTTTTGTCTTGAGGTAAATCTTGTACAAAAAATATTACATATTTTAAATTTTCTAAATCATATGCTAATATTGGTTTTGTATGAATATTAAAATTATCAATAGTAGAAAAATCAAATTTTAGATCATCATTTAGATTACTGGAATTATAGCTATATAAAGTCATAACTCCTTTTTTATATGAAAAATTTACGCATAAATCAACTGACGTAATGTTTACATATCCATACATTAAAACTCACTCCTTTTAGAACAGGTTTGAATATTTGCACTAACTAATTATATCAATATACCATTTCTATAATTTATTGAAAACTTATCAAGATATACAGCTTTAATTATCTTAATCACCCCTTATTATTTAAAATATAATTACTATTTTAGTACAAGTATATTTTACAACATATAATACATAATTTCAATATATTCAACACAATAACATCAATATTACTATTTTTACTCTTTTATACTCCCAATAATTATTAACCAATTATATATATGTAAATTATTTAACTGATACTTTTTATTCACCTCCGTCTCCCCACCGTTACCATAGCATTCTCAATACACTTAGACGCATAAGTCGCCAGCCGGCCCTTATCAGCCTTATAGGTGCTGACAGCCTTAATAAGTCCTATAGTGCCAATAGAAATCAAATCTTCACTATCATTATTCATATTATACTTTTTGGCTATATGGGCAACCAATCTCAAATTATGCTCAATAAGTTCATTTCTGGCATTCAAATCACCCTTTTCCCAAAGTTCAACATATTTCTTTTCTTCCTCGGAGCTTAAAATCTGTGGTAAATTTCCTCCAATATGTCCCATAAACACAGGCAAGAAACACACAAAAACACCCCCTTAACTATATACTATTAAGGGGGACAGTTTTTTGTGATAAATATTTTAATTACTAATATTTTTTATTTATAAGCCATACTTCAGAAAGAATTCAGTATAATTATAACATCGGATAAATCCACTTTTCCGTCAGAATTAACATCTCCCATCTTCCCAAAATCTCCATTCACTTCAGACTCAATATCAGCACAATATTTCAATATAATTGCAGCATCACTTCCATTTACAACTCCGTCTGAATTTACATCACCTTTTAAGGTCTGTTTTTCCAAAACCACCTTACTGTAATAAGCTGTATTATCTGCAGTACCATCTGTATATATTACATAATCACCATAACAGCTTATATCAAATTCTATATAAAAAACACCATTCTTTACTGCTTCAATGGTTTTACTATCAACAGGCTTAGTTGCGCCGTCCTTTAATTCTGCTAAAGTCAAGGTTGTGGTTTTTCCTTCCTTGGAACTGTTAATATTAATATAAACAGTAATTTTATCCCCTTCATTTGCTGAAAGCCGGATATAATAGCCTCCTGTAGCAGGTGATTTTTCATTTTTATCAAATTTAAAGCCATTGATACCGCTGCCGCCGCCATTATGCCTTACTGTAAGTCCATTAACGGTATAAACAGTATTTCTTTCAGTTTTATCTGCCCATCTGCTGTCAGTAAAATCCCAGACCGAGGAAGCTGCTGAAACCGTTTCCCCTTCCGTGGTCTGCTCTGTTGATGAAGATAAGTATAAAGTAGTGCACTCAGTAGTTGATTCTGCAGTAACTGCAGTTGTAACATTGCCGTTCTGAAATTCATAGCATCCCATATCAAGATTATTTATCACTCTTGTATTATTTGCAATATCATATTCTCCAATACCTGCAATGTTATCACCATTGTCTATACAAGGAGAATGTGCATCAAGGCTATAATTTTCACTAAATTCCGGATCTGCATATATACCGGTTTCTCCCGATACATTTTTCCAGTTATCAAAGCCTGTTGTTGTCACCCCGTAACGTGATATTTTCATATCATCGGCAGATTTTGAAGAAAAATAACAATTGGCTGCAAAGGTTATTCCTCCTGCAAGACTTTCGTCAAATCTTATTTTAATAATTTCGCCTGTATCATTTTTATAAAAGATATTATTTCTTATATCAATACCATTGGTTTTATTTATGCCAAGCTCCTTGCCTCCATAGGCATTGCCGTTATTAATTAATGTATTGTTGTACACACAGGTGTTATATACAATACCCGTTGCTGAATTATCGTATCCGCCTATTGAAAGACCTGCTTCTATATTATCATAAATCAAATTATTCTTTACAACAATATCCTTAACAGGATAAGAAGGATATGCCCCGCCCTCCTCAGAGCCTATTTCTATACCTCCCGAACATTGGTATACAATATTTCTGTCAAATGTATTATTTCTTCCTCCGTCATTGTAAAGACCATAGCTTACAGCATTTGGGCTTACACATCGGCTGACAACATTGCCAATTGCAGTACAATACCTTGCCTGATCAAGGCTTTCATCCTTGCAGGCATTAAAGTGACCTGCAAAATCAAGACCAATATTACCTATGTTATCAATTCTGTTATTTATAAAATTAACATATTCACTGTTGCCATTTACAGAAACACCCTCACTCCAGCCTGTCTGACAATCATGAATATAACAGCTGTCAATAAGCACATTACTTATGGGCACGGACCCATCATTTCCGTAAAGTATAACAGCATTTGAACACACTGCGCCCGATGTGGGGTCCGGCACATTTATGTCATATATTTCAATATTCTTAATTATAATATGATTCCCCTTATTCATCAGTATGCCATAACCGCTTTTAGCCTTTAGATTCTTATTGCAAAGAGTAAGACCCTGAATCTGTATGTAATCAGCATTGCTGAAATGAACAATAGCCCCGCCGTCTTCAGAAAAACTGCTATGGTCAAACACAGGCTTTTCACCGGGGTAATTCCTTATTGTAATATATTTGCCTGCAGTACCCGACTTAGTAATTGTAATATTCTGATTGTAATTACCTTCGCGTATATAAATGGTCTGACCTGCAGCCGCCTTTGAAAGTGCATAATAAACCGTAGCATAGGGACTGTCAATTGTACCCTTGTTGCCGTCACTTCCCTCAGCAGATACATAAAGAGCGTCTGGCACTATAGTATCATCATTTGTCTGCAGCTCCATAATCTTATTTATAAACTCACTGTCCCCCTTTAAATCCTCAGGAACAATTGTTACAGCCATAGTCTGACAGCTAAATATAAAAAAAACAGACATAAAAAGCATTATGCAAAATATTTTCTTCATAGTAAATACCCCCTTTTATAAAATAATATATCATATTATGATTTTTTGCAATATATAATTACAAATACCGTCAGATAATAAATATAATAAGAGGACTGCTCAAAAACAGCAGTCCTCTTAAATAAAAAAGTGCCCAGAGACGGAATTGAACCGCCGACACGAGGATTTTCAGTCCTCTGCTCTACCAACTGAGCTATCTGGGCATAGATACAATATAAATTATTTTTACACTCAACAAATATTATGATATCACAATTAACAATGTTTGTCAACAACTTTTTTACTCAAATAAAAAAACAATAAGCTTCTCAAAAAGCAAAAAGGGCAGGGGGAAAGGCTTTTTTGAGAAGCTTATTAAATAAAAGGTTACATCAAATAACCATTGTAAATTATATATTATGTCTAAACATAAGTAAATTAAAAAATTGTGAATTATTATTAACAAATTTTCATTAAAATGTCAAAGCATATTACAGCATAATACATATTAATCCGCCATTGCCTTCATTTATAATTTTTTGAAGTGTTTCCTTAAACTTAAACTGAGTATCCTCAGGCATCCTCAAAAGCTTTGCATTTAAGTCATCTGTAATAAGATCCTTAAGGCTTCTGCCAAAAATGCTGTATTCCCACATATTCTGAGGGTTATCCTTATACTGACCGGTCAAATAAGTTACCAGTTCCTTGGACTGCTCCTCACTTCCCACAATGGGAGCAACACTTGTTTTGATATTAGTCTTTATAAGATGAATACTGGGAGCATCAGCATCAATTTTAATGCCAAAGCGATTGCCCTGCTTTAAAACCTGAGGCTCTGAAATAGTCATTTCCTCAACAGAAGGGGTTACAATACCATATCCCTTTTTATTTACCTCATCAAGAGCAAACCTTATTTTGTCATACTCTCTCTTAGCCTCAGACAGTTGTTTCATCATTGATATAAGCTCATATTCACTTGCAATTTCCATACCTGTTGTTTCAGACAAAATATTATAAAACAAATTATCATTAAGACTTACTTCAATATTAGCCCTTCCTTCTCCCAAGTTAATATTGTCAGAATAGAGCTTTTTAACATTCTCATTTTCTTCAAGTATAGATATGTTTTTCTGAATATCCCTTATACCTGTAATTTTTTGTGCCATTTCTTTCACTGATGAAATAATGCTTTCCTTAAGCCAGTGCTTTATTGGCATGGCCTCAAGCCATTTAGGCAGCACAATATCAATTTCGCCTACAGGGAACTGATATAACGCTTCTTCAAGTATATTATTTATATCCTCCTGTGAAAGATTTTTGCAGTCTGCCACAATAACCTTATTTCCGTATTTGTTTTCCATTTGTCTTGCAATTTCAAGGGTTGACTCTGAATCAGGGGACGCAGTATTGAGCACAATAACAAAAGGCTTATTCAGTTCTTTAAGCTCCTTTATTACCCTTGCTTCACTGTTAATGTAGCTTTCTCTTGGAATATTTGTAACAGTTCCGTCGCTTGTAAGCACTATGGCAATTGTGGAATGGTCCTTAATTACCTTTTGAGTCCCCAGCTCTGCAGCCTGAGCAAAGGGCATTTTCTGCTCTGACCACGGAGTGGATACCATTCTTGGATTGCCGTCAATAATATGTCCGCTTGCACCTTCAACTATGTAACCAACACAATCAATAAGCCTTACATTTAAATCGATATTGCCATCCATATTTATTTTAACCGCTTCGTTAGGCACAAACTTAGGCTCTGTTGTCATTATGGTACTGCCCTCGGCAGACTGAGGAAGTTCATCCTGTGTTCTTGTTCTGACATAGTCATTTTCAATATTAGGAATAACCAGTTTCTCCATAAAGTTTTTAATAAAAGTAGATTTACCCGTTCTTACGGGACCTACTACCCCTATGTATATATCTCCGGCAGTACGCTTGGATATATCCTTATATATATCAAAACTATTCATAATTAACCTCCATATTAATTCTTACACTATAATATGAGTATAAGTAAAATTTTAGACTCAATTCCGTTGGTAATTTTTAACAAAAATTTAGCTTAAAATTTGTTATAAATTACCAAATCAAATTCTTTTTTTAAATTCAAGTTTCATTTATGTTAAAATTGTATATCTTTATCATCAAAACAAACAACTAAAATCAATTAAATTTATCATATTTGTTCATATTACACAATTTTATTCTTAAAAAAATATATTTGACAAAAGGCAAAAATAAAGTTATTATAGACTTGTAACAAATAAAAGTAAGCCCCAAGGGCTATTAATAAAGGGAGGTAACTTGACATGAAATCATTAAATATTAAGTTAGATTCTATTGACAAGGTAAAGGATTTTGTAAACGTAATCAATACATTTGACGGTGACTTTGATTTAGCATCAAACAGATACGTTGTAGACGCTAAGTCTATTATGGGTATCTTCTCATTAGATGTAAGCACCGTTCTTCGTCTTGACGTTCATGATGATTCTGAATTTGATGCAGTTAAGTCTGCTTTAAGTCAGTACGAAGCTTAATTCCTTGTAAATCACCCCCTCATATGAGGGGGGTTTTATTATATATCAGCACATGGGGAAGCAGTTTCCTGTCTGTCTGAATATTTACTGCCGGCAAAATCTAATGGCTAAAAAAATTATTATAAAAGCTCCGATAATTTTTTTATATAATCTTCACTAGCTGCCCAGCTTACAGCAAATCTTACTACAGCAGAGCTTTCATCATATCTTTCCCAAAAACCAAAGGAAACCTTAGAGCTTAATTCTTTTATTTTATCATCAGGTAAAATTACAAAAATTTGGTTAGTCGGAGAGTTTATATATAATCTGTAACCCTTATCAATAAATATCTTCTTCATTTTATCAGCAATACTTACGGCATTTTTCGCAATATTAAAATAAAGATTATTAGTAAAAAGGATATCAAACTGCACTCCTAAAAGCCACCCCTTTGCAAGCAATGCTCCCTGCTGCTTAATCATAGTAAAGAAATGAGGTATAAGTCCTTTCCTTGGTATAACAACAGCTTCTCCAAACATTGCTCCCGCCTTAGTTCCTCCAATATAGAAAATATCACAATTATGAGAAATATATTCAAGTGTGACATCACTTTCAGCAGACATAAGCCCATAACCAAGTCTTGCACCATCTATAAAAAGCGGTATATTATATTCTCTGCATACACTGTGTATATCTTTAAGCTCCCGTGCACTGTAAAGAGTTCCATATTCTGTAGGGAAAGAAATATATACCATTCCCGGATAAACCATGTGAGCATTATTACAATCATTATGAAAATTTAAAAGATACTTCTTTAAAGCCTCAGCTTCAATTTTTCCTTCTTTGTTTGGAATCACAAGCACCTTATGGCCTGTATACTCAACAGCCCCTGCCTCATGTACACTTATGTGTCCGCTGTCTGCCGCAATAACACCCTCATATTTTTTAAGAACTGCAGAAATAACGGCTGCATTAGTCTGTGTACCGCCCGTAAGAAAATAAACCTCTCCTTCATTTAAGCCGCAGGCAGTTAAAATCTTTTCTTTTGCACTTTCACAATAGGCATCTGTACCATACCCCGTATTTTTATCCATATTTATTTCTGCCAGCTTTTTAAGTATTTCAGGATGGCAGCCTTCCATATAATCACTGTCAAAATGTAACACAACTATTCCTCCTCCAATAACAGCATAAGGTTTGTATTCATGCTGCAGCAACAAAAAAAGCTGCTCTCATGGAACAGCCTTTAAACAATTTATATATTAGTTATTAGTCTACAGCCACAATTGACTTCTTATTGTAAGAACCACAGTTCTTGCATACTCTATGAGGCATCATTAACTCGCCGCACTTGCTGCAAGCAACTAAAGTTGGAGTAGCAATCTTCCAGCTCTGAGCCTTTCTCTTATCTCTCTTTGACTTAGACATCTTACCCTTAGGACAAATTGACATTTCTATACACCTCCTTGATTTATAATTTCAATTAATCATCATTAAAAAGATTTAACAACTTTTCAAATTGTGGATTAACATAACCCCTGTCACAGCCACAATCGCCGTCATTTAAGTTATGACCGCACTTAGGACATAATCCCTTACAATCATCGGAACACAAAACCTGCATAGGCAGATTAAGCATGATGTTAGCTATGACAGCCGGTTTCAAATCAATCGTCTTATCTGAAAGCTCCCAAATCTCCTGATCTTCATCAGGTGTTTCGGAATACACCTCATTAAAATCAAAATCAAGCTTGGTTTCAAAAGCACTAAGACATAAGTCACAATTCAAATTTAAAACCGTCTTTACCTTGCCTTCCACAATATAATCAGCATCTCTGCGACAGACCATACCATCTATACTTGCATCAATATCAATCATATTATTGCCTCGGAGAAGCTTAAAGTTTTCATTAAAGCTAAATTCTTCTCTCCTGTCAGCAAGATATTTAACATCAATAAGCATAATAACACTCCTGTTCCGCAGGAATAGTCAGCCTATTCCGTAGTGTCAAACAACATTGCTTAAGGTCACCTGACAACACATCAAATGATATTATATCATCACATTATAAATTTGTCAAGCAATTTATATTTTTTTTACAAAAAATTAGTGTTGAGGTGTCAATGATTGGTTACACTTTGCCTAAAAAAGTTGTCAAGGGTAAG
>JAUNGN010000047.1 GCA_030524425.1 Clostridia bacterium
CAGTCCGAAAACCGCTACGCTGTATAAAGTCTAACTTTTGGGGGTCACCTCATTACACAGCCATTTTTTTCTTTATATTAACTATATAAACACACAATAAAATTACAATTGAATAATTAATTAAACAGGATAATGCAGTCAGATTTCTATACAAATAATAGTCAGACATATTCAAAATTGATTTAACAAGACATGTTACCCCTATAACATAACTATACCCGCCTTTACTAACTGTTTTCCATGATACAATTTCTTTACCATTTTTAATATTCTTAGTTAAATATTCCGTGCCTACATCCTTAAGCATAATATTTGCCGCATCATCCACAATTGTACTGCCGCTGTCTAAAGAATAATCATTAAACAGCTCTCTTGTAGTGGAATATTGATATTTTTCAGTTGTTTCCATATTCATTTCATATATAACAACGTTTTCCTTATATACAAAACCATATACATTTTTATCTTTAAACATATTATCAAGAATTTCAGGGTTTTCAGTTTCATCATCATAAAGTGCCTTAAATTCAGTTACAATATTATCAAGCATATGCTCCTGACGGGAAACATAAAAATCAAGCAGATTATTATACTTTTTTATATTTATATAATAGCTGAGCGCAGCACTGACAGCTATATATACAATACAAACAAGAACTAAAATATGTACACTTTTCATTATTGCATACCTTCCTACATGAAATTCACATAAAAAATTCTGTTAAATTTATTATATATGATTTCCATGTATTTGTAAAGCACAAAAATGAATTTTTTATGAATTCTTAAACTTTTAGTCACAAATATGATATTTACCAATATTATTAAAGGGTGTCCCATAACCCTAATTATGAGACACCCTCTCGTTTTGAGCCTTAATTTTTTCATCAAGTTCTGTAAGATATATCCACCTTTCCATTTTTTCAGAAAGCATTTCTTCAAGTTCGCTTTTCTTCCCGCTAAGCTCCTGAAGCTTTGAATACTGACTTGCATATTCCGTCATTTCTGCTTCAATCAAAGAAATCTGATTTTCCAGCTCAGCAATAGCATCATCAATTGATGCAAACTCCCTTTCTTCATTATAAGACATTTTAAGTCTTTTGCTTCCTTTATCCCTGAATTTTACTTCCTTCTTTACCTGCTTTACGGATTCTGAGGGTTTTCGTGCATTGAGATAGTCTGTATAACCACCCTCATACTGCTTAATATATCCGTTATCCTCAAAAGCAAAAATTCTGTCAACACACTTATCAAGAAAATACCTGTCATGAGATACCGTAATTACCGCACCGTCAAAGCCGTCTAAGTAATTCTCCAATATTGTCAGTGTTTCAATATCCAGGTCATTTGTGGGTTCATCAAGGAAAAGTATATTAGGTGCGGACATTAATACTCTTAAAAGATACAACCGCCTTCTCTCACCGCCTGATAACTTACTTATAGGCGAATATTGCATTTCAGCATTAAATAAAAATCTTTCAAGAAGCTGTGAAGCAGAAATTCTGCCATCACGGGTATTAATATATTCTCCTGCGTCCTTTATGTAGTCAATTACCCTTTCCTCACCCTTCATATGCTCATTTTCCTGCGAAAATATACCTATCTTTACAGTTTCGCCTATTATTACACTGCCTTCATCAGGCTTAAGCACCCCCGTAAGTATATTTACAAGAGTTGACTTACCGCATCCGTTTGGCCCTATAATACCTATTCTGTCATTCTTAAGTACAATATAGCTGAAATCCCTGATAAGAAATTTATCATTGCAGGTCTTTGATATATTTTGAGCCTCAATTGTCTTTCTGCCAAGCCTTGACGAAAGACCTGCAATTTCCACACTCTGCTTTTTGGGAGGTGCAGAGATATTTGAAATTTCTTCAAATCTTTCAAGCCTTGCCTTTTGCTTGGTAGACCTTGCCTGTGCACCTCTTCTTACCCATTCAAGCTCAGTTCTCAGAAAGTTTTGCCTTTTTCTCTCATTAGCAAGCTCTCTTTCCTCCCTCTCGGCCTTAAGCTCAAGGAATTGACTGTAATTTCCTTCATAGGTATACATATTGCCTCTATCCAGTTCAATTGTCTTATTTACAACCCTGTCAAGGAAATATCTGTCATGAGTAACCATTAAAAGTGCCTTAGCAGTTTTCTTAAGATTTGCCTCAAGCCACATAACCGTATCATTATCAATATGATTTGTAGGCTCATCCAATATAAGCAAATCAACAGGAGAAATCATGGCGGCAGCAAGGGAAACCCTCTTTCTCTGACCTCCCGATAATTCGCTGACAGACTGATAACAGTCCATTATACCAAGCCTTGTAAGTATTGACTTAGCCTCACTTACTTCACTGTTATTGGAAATGGAACATATTCTGTTCATATAATCCATAACGGCTTCATTCTCTTTAAAAACAGGTATCTGGGGTAAGCAGCCGACTCTTAAACCATTCATTTTAACAACATTACCGCTGTCAGCTTCCTCTTCACCTGCAATAATCTTTAACAAAGTAGATTTGCCTGTACCATTTACACCAATAATGCCTATTTTATCCTTGTCATCAATTCCAAATGTTAAATTATTGAAAATAACCTTTTCACCAAAAGATTTACACAAATTTTCGACAGATAACAAATTCATAATTAATAAGTTCCTACTTCTATACTTTCAATAATAATATCTTCTAACGGTTTGTCATTTGAACTGTCTGTTTCAACATCAGTAATTGCCTCAACAACATCCATACCCTCATAAACCTGACCAAATATTGTATATCCTAAGTCAAGAGTAGGAGTACCGCCCAATTCTCCGTAAGCATCTATAACTTCCTGAGGAAATACATCTCCCACAGTAAGTTCTTTTCCGTCTTTACCCTCATATGTTATACCCATTGGACCAAAAACACCACTCTTATCTGCTGACTCAAGAGTTGATTTTGCAGTTTCTCCGTCATTATTCTGGACAATATAGAATTGACTGCTGTTTGTATCGGGACCTGAATTGGCCATACATAACGCACCATTAAAGCTTCTTAAGTCCAATGAAACTTCATTTTCAAAATCTGTGCCCCATATACTTTCACCACCAATGCCTGTACCTTCCGGATCTCCGCCCTGAATAACAAAGTCCTTAATTACCCTATGGAAAGTAAGTCCATCATAATATCCGTTCTTTGCGTGAGTTGTAAAATTTTCTACAGCTTTTGGTGCATATTCAGGGAAAAACCAGACTTTAATATCACCCTTATTGGTGTGAAGTGTTGCTATTGTATCCCCTTTTTGAACACCATCAAGCTGAGGAAGCTTTGAAAACTCTGCTATACCTTCCTCTGTATCCGCACTATCCTGATTAACATCTGTTGTATTTTCAGCTGCAGTATTCTCTGTTGAATTAGTGTCAGTATTTTCAGTATTCTGACCGCAAGCGGCAAGACTTAATGCAACTAATGCCAATGTTAAACCTGTTATTACCTTTTTCTTCATCTTATTATCCCCTTTAAATATTTTTGAATATAAAATTCATTAATATTAATGATATTTAATTATTCATTTTTTGTCAAGTGTAAAACCAAATATAAATAAAATTTTAATAAAAGCTCTCATCTGTGAGTGCCTCAAAAATGCTGTCTGCAATAACCTCAGACATATTCATAACAATTGACAGTCTTGTGCTTTGCAGCTGAACAATACCATTACAGCTCCATTTATTAACAATTCCTGTTATTGATATATCTCCTATTTCGCCGAGTCTCTTTGATATTCCTGCACCCGGACTTAAAGCACCTTCCCATATACTAAGACTTCCTATATGATTGTATATTCCAAGACAGGCATCTATTGCCAGTACCATAGGCTTATCATAGCTATTATAGAGCTGTTTTATTTTGTCATCAATATTTACTGCATGAACAGGCTTTTCAATAGTACCCATTACGTTATTAATACCCATCTTAATAAGTCTTGTCCCTACCAAAGGTCCGAGGGAATCCCCTGTTGCCCTATCTGTACCTATACAAAATACTGCTATGGAATTATGCTTGTTTATCTTCTTATTTATAAATTTTTTAATGCTGGCACTAAGAAGCCTCCTGCAGTTGTCATCGGAAACCGAAATATATTCTCTGTTATAAAACACTTTACCACCTCTTTAATAATATAAACAAAAGGTAATGCAAATATGTATATACACAATTTTATATAATTTTGAAAATATTTGCTTATAAAATCCATATTTTACCAACAGCCTTTGACATAATACGGTTTTCCAATCTGCTATTATTTGTACATAAAATTATAAAGAAAGGGTGTCTTTAATGACTAATGAAGAAGTAAACAACTTACCAAATAATGTAAAACAAATAGGCAGTATATCCGATGGAAACAGAATATACCTTGAAGATTATGCCTGTACATATCTGGAGCAATACTCATCATCTGACGGAGGAAGTGAAAAAATTGCCATTTTAGTCGGCAGAAACCTTACAATTAACGATGACAGTGTTTTATTTATAAACGGTGTTATACAGGGAAAATATACAATACAAAAAAACGGTATGGTTGAACTTACCGAAAAAAGCTGGCAATATATAGACAAGCAGTTAAACCTGTATTTTAAGGATTGTCAGGTTGTAGGCTGGGCTTATGCACAGCCGGGATTTGAAGATTATATAAGTGAAAAGCTTTGTACATTCCAAAAAAACAATATAACAAAGGGCTTGCAGGTACTATATATAACCGACCCTACAGAAAAAATTTCAGGCTTTTACAAATGGAATAACAATGAAGAAGTTTTCGGAGCAATAAAAGGATATATTATTTACTACGAAAAAAACGAGGGTATGCACGAATATATGCTTGAAAACAAAATAAAGGAGGACAAGCCTAAGGAAATATCAGAAGTACAAACAGAGGATGCCGGTGCAAAGGCAAGAGCCGCTGCAGTAAAAAAAGTTCCTAAAAAAGGAAAGCATTACGCCCCTATTGACCAAAGCAAGACTATTAACCTGTTAGGCAGTGTAAGCTTTGTAATGCTTCTTGTATGCTTTATAATGGGTGCAGGGCTTGTTCAGAATGATGACAAGTTAAACAGCCTTGAGGCACAGCTTACAGCCCTTCAGAATGAATTTCAAAGCAGCAGGGAAGTTTTCGCATCTTACACAGAAACAACTGCAAGCATAACTACAAAAAGCGAAACACTGACAGAAATAACCGAAGCAACCTCAGAAGCTATTACAGCAAATACAGCCCTGACAGAACCTACAAAGTATAAAGTTCAGGCAGGAGACACACTTATAAGCATAAGTAAGGCAAAGTATGGAAATACGTCTATGGTTCAGGAGATAAAAGAACTTAATAATATAGAGGACAATAAAATTATAGCAGGCAAAACACTGCTTTTACCATAGGTGCTATTATGAGAGATATGAATAATGAACTGGCGGCAGCTCTTGCCCATGAAATAAAAAATCCCATTTCAGTTATAAGAGCTAATGTAGATTATATTAAACTTTCAGTTAAACCTAATTATATAAGCAATTTCACTATTATTGACAAGGAATTAAATAAGCTTAATTCTCTTATATCTGATTACACCGCCATACTGCAGCCTAATATAAACAATGAAATTATATTTTTAGAAGATTTAATATATGATGTCACAGAGGAATTTACAGTACTTAACACAAAAGAGGTTACCTTTTCCTTTGACCTTGACAGCGAGCTTAAAATAAGAGGAGATTATAAGAAACTCAGTATTCTTTTATTTAATATATATAAAAATTCCATTGAAGCAATCAATTCAAAAGGCAAAATTTTAACAAAGCTATATAATAAAATTGACAAGACTGTTATTGAAATAATTGATAACGGTATTGGAATTCCTGCAGAACTTGTAAATAGCATAGGTACACCCTTTTTGACTACAAAAGAGAACGGAAGCGGTCTTGGACTTATGATTTGCAGGTCAATTATAGAGTCTCACGGCGGAAAAATGAATATTGAAAATATAGAAAACGGCTGCAGGACTACATTAATATTTAACAAATAAATTGCTATTTTTGTCAATTTGAGTTATACTATTATTAATGAAAACCAAGGAGATATATAGCTATGGAGAGAATGAAAGAATTAATTGAAATATTAAATAATGCCTCAAAAGCCTATTATCAGGAGGACAGAGAGATAATGAGTGACTTTCAGTATGACAAACTCTATGACGAGCTTGTTAAACTGGAATCAGAAACAGGCATTATACTTTCAAGCAGCCCTACACAAAATGTAGGTCATCAGGTCCTAAGCTCCTTACAAAAGGTAAGACACGAAAGCAGAATGCTGTCACTTGATAAAACAAAGGATGTAAGTACTTTAATAAGTTTTTTAGGCAGCAATACAGGTATTTTGTCCTATAAAATGGACGGACTTACAGTAGTTTTAACTTACAATAACGGAAAACTTCAACAGGCAGTTACAAGAGGTAACGGAGAAATTGGAGAAGATATTACTCATAACGCAAGATTCTTTAAAAATATTCCTCTTAAAATAAGCTTTAAAAATGAATTGATATTAAGAGGTGAAGCCCTTATATCCTTTAAGGATTTTAATGTAATTAACGAGAATCTTGATGCTGAGGATAAATATAAAAATCCACGAAATCTTTGCAGCGGCACCGTAAGACAGTTAAATTCAGAAATTTCCGCCAAAAGAAACGTAAATTTTATAGCTTTTGCCTTAGTTAAGGCAGAGGGACACAGCTTCGGCGATGACAAGGAAGAAAGATTTAAATGGCTTGAAAGTCTTGGCTTTGAATGTGTGGAGAGAAAAATTGTAACAGCCCGCAGCATTCAAAAGGCCGTTACTGAATTTGAAGCCAATATACCTGATAATGCTTATGCAACAGACGGTCTTGTTCTGACATTCAGCAGTATTGAATACTCAGACAGTTTGGGTACAACGGCTAAATTTCCAAGGGATTCCATTGCTTTTAAGTGGGCAGATGAACTGGCAGAAACAACGCTTACAGATATAAACTGGAGCACCTCAAGAACAGGCCTGATAAATCCTATTGCAGTATTTGAGCCTGTAGAACTGGAGGGTACAACTGTAGAAAGAGCTTCTCTTCATAATTTGAGCATAATCGAGAACTTAAAACTTGGTATAGGCGACAAAATAACCGTATATAAAGCAAATATGATTATACCTCAGGTAGCTGAAAATTTAACAAAAAGCAATAATTTAGATATACCCCGCATCTGTCCTGTCTGCGGAGAAGAAACGGAAATCATTTCATTAAGGGATGGCAAGGCTTTAAAATGTCCAAATCCGAACTGTAAAGCACAAAGAATATGCAGTCTTGAACACTTTGTATCAAGAGATGCTATGAATATTGAAGGCTTATCTGAAGCCACAATAGAGAAATTTGTCGAAAAAGGCTTTATAGATAATTACACAGACCTTTACAGACTTGACAAATATAAAGATGAAATCATTAACATGGAAGGATTCGGTGAAAAATCATATAACAATCTTATTTCAGCTATTGAAAAAAGTAAAACTGCTGCTCTGCCAAATTTTATATTTGCCCTGGGAATTAATAATGTAGGTCTAAGTAACGCAAAGCTATTATGTAAAAAATTCAATAATTCCCTTGATGAAATAAGAAAAACAGATTTTGATACACTTATTTCAATAGATGGCTTTGGTGATATTATTGCAAACAGTATTTTAAAATACTTTAGTAATAACAAAAATAATGAGCTTATTGACAATGTATTAAATTATATTACATTTGCACAGGCAGAAGAAAATAACAGTGAGCAAAAGTTTGAAAACATGACATTTGTTGTTACCGGTGATGTTTATCATTATAAAAACAGAAAAGAACTTCAGGCTCACATAGAAAAACTTGGCGGTAAGGTAACCGGCAGTGTAAGTGCAAAAACAAATTACCTAATAAATAATGATGCAAATTCTTCATCCTCTAAAAATAAAAAAGCTAAAGAACTTGGTATTCCCATAATAAGCGAAGAAGAATTTATTAACCTTATTAAATAGTTAAAGGGACTGTACATCAGCTAATTAAAAGCCTGACGCACAGTCCCTATTTATATATATTTATCCGCAATTACTCATATCTTAATGCCTCAATGGGGTCAAGCATAGCCGCTTTTCTTGCAGGATAAACACCAAATATAATACCTATGGCACTGGAAATGGCAACAGCTATAATAATTGAATTAAGGGAAACCACACTTTCCATACCAAGCAGTGCTCCTGCCGCCAGACCTGCAAGCCAGCCAAATATAATACCCAGAATACCGCCCATAAACGTCAGTATTATAGCCTCAACCACAAACTGAAACATTATGTCACTGTTTTTGGCACCAATAGATTTTCTTATACCAATTTCCCTGGTTCTTTCGGTAACGGTTACCATCATTATATTCATAACACCAATACCGCCTACAATTAAGGATATGGCAGCTACACCGCTTATTAAAAGCGTAACGGTTCCTGTTACTTCATTCATAGCTTCAAGCTGTTCGGTTGTGCTTTCACAGTTATATTTTTCCGAGGTATTATGTGCCTCATCAAGCATAGCAATTATTCTTTCTCCCAGTTCATCTGTATTGTCCGCATCCTCCGCCACCAAGGTAATATTAGTAAGTGTTTTTTGCCCAAACAGCCTTTGAGCAGTTGATATAGGCATTACCATACTTTCAGGATACTCATCCTCATACTGCATTTCCGTCTCAGCATTAGGATTTTCAACTATACCTATTACTGTATATTTCTGTGAGCCCTTCCACGACTTTATGGAAATCTTTTCACCGATTAAGGTATCATCACAATAACCAAAAACCTTTTGAGCTGTGGTATTTGTAATTACCACAACCTTGCTTTTGTTGTCTATATCCTCCTGATCAACATATTCACCATACAAAAGGGTTGGTGACATTATGTTATAATAATCAGCTCCTACACCTGTTATGGAAGCAGTATTTGTTTCTTTCGGGTCCAGCAGCTTTACTGAATAATAACTGGCTGAATAAGTAGGCGTAATATATTTAATACCACTGCAGTTTTTTAAAAGTTCATAATCATCTAAAGTCAGTGCATCACTTGTATACATATTTCTTGGAGAATTACTTCTGAGTGAAACCGTCATCCTTCCCACACCAAGACTGTCAAACTGCTCTTCAATTTCCTTCTGTGAGCCATTGCCTATCGATGTAATTGCAATAACGGAAGCAATACCTATAATAATACCTAACATAGTTAAAAATGTTCTCATTTTATTTCCCAAAACATTTTTCAATGCAGACTTTATATTTTCACCTAAGTGCACTATATACCACCCCCAACAGTTAATGGCTTTTCAACCGGTTCATCACTGATTGTTTTACCATCCTTAAAAGTAACAATTCTCTTTGTATAGGCAGCTACATCAGGCTCATGAGTTACCATAACTATTGTTGCACCCTCATTATTAAGCTGCTGAAATATATCTATAATTTCAAATGTAGATTTACTGTCAAGATTTCCTGTAGGCTCATCAGCAAGTATAATTGACGGGCTGTTTACAAGAGCTCTTGCAATAGCAACTCTCTGCCGCTGACCTCCTGACATTTCATTAGGCTTATGGTTTACTCTTTTTTCAAGTC
This sequence comes from Clostridia bacterium, assembly GCA_030524425.1. Lineage (GTDB taxonomy): Bacteria > Bacillota > Clostridia > Lachnospirales > CAG-274 > Gallispira. Next base: position 9,654 of record JAUNGN010000047.1, read on the forward strand.
CTACCCTTTCAAGCGCCTCCATTGCCTTTTTTCTTCTTGTGCTTCCGTCAACACCTGCATATACCATAGGCAGTTCTACATTTTCAAGAGCATTCAGCTTAGGCAAAAGATTAAAGGACTGAAAAACAAAGCCGATTTTTTTATTTCTGATTTCCGACAGCTTGCTGTCAGGTGTTTTTGATATATCAATATCATCAAGAATATAGCTTCCTGATGTAGGCTTATCAAGACATCCCAAAATATTCATCATTGTAGATTTTCCCGAACCGGAGGAACCCATAATAGATATAAACTCACCGGGCTTAACCCATAGGTCTACCCCCGCCAAAGCCGCCACCTCCAGGACCCCCTGACGGTACACCTTGGTTAGTCCCTCTATTCTGATCATTTCCCATTCCTCCATTTCTCATATCATTACCGTTTTCGCTGTTATCACCGGAATTACTGCCTGATTGTTTTTCGGCATTAAGTGCTTTAACCTCTTCTAAAGTCATACCCTCTTTTATATCATCACTTACGGACTTAATTACTTCGTCACCTTCATTAAGACCTGTAAGTACCTCAACAACCGTATCACTTTCTTCTCCTGTGGTTATCTCCTTCTTTTTAACTATGCCGCCCTCAACAGCAAATACATATTTTGTATTAGTTTTGGCATCTGTTTGAATTGAACTTTCTGATATAGTCAATATATTTTCTTTATCCAGTATTGTTATTTCAAGGTCTAAGTTATAGCCCGGCTTTAAAACTCCGTCAGGATTATCAACAGATATTTCAATAGGAACAGCAGTTTCAGTACCCATATTGGTAGACGCAGCCTCTGCACTGTCATTAATTCTTGTTATTGTACCCGTATATTCCTTACCCTCCAAGCCGTCAGAAGTCATTACTACCTTTTGTCCAAGCTCTAACAAGGGAGCGTCGTATTCTTCTATGCTGGCACTTACAATAAGCTTGTTAAAATCAGCAACCTTTAATATAACCGTATTTTCTTCCGTATATGTTCCTTCATCAACACAAACCTCGGTTACCTTTCCGTTTACGGTAGATGAAGTGCTGTAAACCAGTTCGCTCAAATCCTTTTCATAATCGGATAAATTATCCTGCAAGCCCTGTAAAGTAAGCTTTTGCTGTTCATACTTAGTTTTACTGTCAGTATCTCCTAATACTGTCTGAGAGTCCTTTAAATCATTTTTTGCATCAGCAACATCATTCTGAGCAGTTGTAATGCTTAATTTTGCATTATTCTGCTCCGTTAATAAATCATCATAATTTTGTTTAGCCTCCGTAAGTGTATCATTAGCCTTTTTGGCAGCAGTAACAGCAGCATCATATTCACTTTGTGTTGCTCCTCCCACAGCTAAGAGCTGGCTTAAATCACTTACCTCTTTTTCAGCATCCTTTACGTCCTGTTCAGCATTATCTATTGCCGTCTGCTGTTGAGATAACTTTGTTGCATAATTGCTGTAATTTGTTTCTGCCTCCTGCAGTGCCTTTTCCTTTGCAGTTACAGTATTTTGAAGCTTTGCAATTTCAGTATCCGATGCAGGTGTTGTCATACCGGTCAAAGACAACTGAGCATTTTCTATTTCTCTCTTTGTATCTCTTATCTGTTTTTCAAGCTCCTCCTGTCTGTCATCTACATCATATTCAACTAATAAATCACCTTCCTGTACTGTATCCCCTTCTTCTACAAGAATTGTCTTTATTATGTTAGTTTCTCCCTCGGCATAAACCTCAATTTCATCATCAAGCAATACACTTCCCGAAGCAGTAATTGTATTGGAAAGAGAGCTTCTTGTAACAGTTTCTGTTATTCCATTATCTCTTCCCATCATAGGTATATTTTCTTTTCCTTTAAAATGCCTGTATGTAAAAGTTCCTGTGATTCCTATAACTGCAATAAGTAAAACTGCAGCACCTATTTTAATTTTCCTTTTCACTTCTGCACCTCCAAGTGTTAACATTTAATTGTCATTATTTTATATTAAATATATTAATTAATCCTTAAAATTTTATTATAAAAAAATTAGAAAAATAGTCGCTTGCGAGAAAATTATGTATATTGTATGTATATTGTAATTATTTTTTTAAGAAAGGTATTTCACCTTTCTTTTTTTATATAAAATATCATTAATACCTCTTAGAAATTTTCAATGTCCATTATTCCTAAACAACAATATTCGACAAATATTGCATATTGTATTAATGTAATATTTCAATATTTGTATAATTATGAAATGTATTTCATGTGCATATACTCCTCCCCCTGATAAAATATTTTTGTATATATTATCAAATTTGAGGAGGAAATTAATTATGAAACAACCGGATTCAGATAAGAATTTAAGCTTATTAAAACAGACTTACAGTGAAATTCTTATTTTAAGGAGAAATGAACTGGGTTATACTCAAAAGGAAGCAGCAGAAAAGTGTGGAATTTCTGAAAGAGAATACTCAAATATAGAACGTCAAGAACACCTGCCC
>JAUNGN010000048.1 GCA_030524425.1 Clostridia bacterium
CACTTTACAAATTGGCAAAAACATATTATAATGATATAGATTATTCAGATAAAACCACGCCTATTTTATCATTAACAACAATTGACGCCTGATTATCGTAAGATGTTTCACTCTTATTAATAAGTACTAATTTGTCTCCCCTATATATCCCGACAAGACCTGCTGCAGGATACACGACAAGAGAAGTACCTCCGACAATAAGCACATCTGCATTTTTTATGGCGCTGTAAGCACCATTCCATACAGCATCATCGAGCCCCTCCCCATATAAAACCACATCAGGCTTTATTACACCACCGCATTTACAGCAAGGAACTCCTTCCATAGCCATAATATCCTCAGCACTGTAAAACCTATGGCATTTCATACAATAGTTTCTGTGAACACTGCCGTGAAGCTCATAAACCTTTTTACTTCCTGCCATCTGATGCAGTCCGTCAATATTTTGAGTCACAACCGCTTTAAGTTTGCCAATCTTTTCAAGCTCAGCAAGAGCATAATGTGCAGGATTGGGCTTCGCATCAAGACAAATCAGATTTTTCTTATAATAATCATAGAATACTTCTTTATTTCTGTCAAAAAAGCTTCTGCTGATAAGGGTTTCAGGGGGATATCCATATTCATTTTTTGCCGCATACAATCCATCTGCACTTCTGAAATCAGGTATATTACTTTCAGTAGATACACCTGCACCGCCTAAAAACACAATATTATCACTATTTTTGATTATTTCAGCCAAATTCTCATAAGACAATTATATCCCTTCCTTTTCAGCCTTTACCCTTTTAACAAATTTAGCAATTTTATCAAGTGCCACCCTTATTTCTTCTACAGAATAAGCATAAGAGCATCTTATAAAGCCTTCACCGCATTCACCAAATGCTGTTCCCGGTACAACAGCAACCTTTTCTTCAAACAAAAGTCTTTCACAAAATTCATCAGAGCTTAATCCCGTTGACTTAATACAAGGGAACAAATAAAAAGCTCCTTGTGCTTCATAACAGTCAAGACCCATATCAATAAATCCCTTTCTCATAAAGCGTCTGCGCCTGTCATACTCCCTGCGCATTTTATCAACTGCATCGTCACAGCTTCTAAGAGCCTCAACTGCAGCCTGCTGACTTGTAGTAGGTGCACACATTATGCAATACTGATGTACCTTTGTCATTTGGGTTAAAATCGGTTCAGGTCCTGCAGCATATCCCAATCTCCAGCCCGTCATGGCATAAGACTTTGAAAAACCATTGATTACAATTGTCTTATTGCGCATATAATCAATAGAGGCAATTGAAAAATGCTTTTTATCTCCGTATGTAAGCTCGGAATAAATTTCATCACTTATTACAAGTATATCCTTGTCTTTCAGAAATTCAGCAAGTTTTTCAATATCATCCTTCTCCATAATAGCTCCTGTAGGATTATTAGGATAAGGCAATATCAAAGCCTTTGTTTTATTTGTAATTTTATCCTTTATATCATCAACTGTAAGCTTAAAACTGTTTTCCGCCTTAGTATTAACTACAACAGGGATACCGTCTGCCATAGTCACACAAGGCTTATAGCTTACATAAGAAGGCTCAGGCACAAGAACCTCATCTCCCGGTTCCAAAGTTGCTCTTAAAGCAAGGTCAATACTTTCACTTGCTCCCACTGTAACCAAAATTTCACCCTTTGGACAGTATAGAACATCTATTGTCCTTTTAAGGTATTTTGAAATTTCCTCTCTAAGCTCCATAAGACCCGCATTTGCAGAATATACTGTCTTGCCTTTTTCAAGGTTGTAAATTCCCTTTTCCCTTATTGCCCATGGAGTGTCAAAATCAGGTTCGCCAACTCCTAATGAAATAACTCCTTCCATCTCACTTGCTATATCAAAAAATTTTCTTATGCCCGAAAAAGGCATTGCTTTTACCTTTTTGGAAACAAAATCTTCAGGTTTTATCATGGTGTAACAATCATCCTTTCATCTTCCTCAGCTTTTTTCTCAAGAATTACACCATGATCCTTATATTTCTTTAATACAAAATGAGTTGCTGTACTAAGAACATTATCAATAGGTGAAAGCTTGTTAGAAATAAAGTAGGATATATCTCTAATATTTTTTCCATCCATCATAACTAAAAGGTCATATGACCCGGCCATAAGGTAAACTGCCTTAACCTCATCAAAGCCATAAATTCTCTCGGCAATTTTTTCAAAACCTCTGTCTCTCTGAGGAGTTACCTTTACCTCAATCATGGCTGTTACAAACTCCCTGTCAGTCTTATCCCAGTTTACAAGAGCAGTATATCCGCAAATAATTTGCTCCTTTTGCATTTCATCCATAATCGCCGCTATATCATCAGTAGTCTTTCCAAGCATGGCGGCCATATCCTCAAGGCTTACCCTGCTGTTCTTCTCCAATATTTCCAAAATAATATTTTTAATTTCCTGCATAGTAATCTCCTTTCGACTTTTATTTTTATAATTATACTACAGCTTCTTATTAAAGTCAATTAAAGTAAAACAATAATAGCAAAATAAAAAGTCCGGACTTTTACCGGACTTTTCATTTATTTTAATACAAATTATGTTTTATATTTCTAGATATAATTACACAAATTACAGCTGCAAACATTAGTATAATGCAAATAACCTGAGAAGGAGAAAACAGGTTAAGCAAATACCTGCCTCTGTTATCACCTCTAAGAATTTCCATAAAAAATCTAAACAGACAATAGAAAAATATATAATATAAAGCATTGTTCTTCTTTATTACTTTTAATAAAATAAATGATAATAAAACCAAAAATAAGCTTTCTATTAATGGAACAGGGAAAATCCTGACATTTCCGTACAATCTGTATGCTTCCGAAAAAACAGGATATTTAAAACCAATTACACTTGGCTTTCCAAAACAGCATCCGCCTGCAAGACAGCCAAGCCTGCCTATCCCCTGAGCCAGAGAAAAGGGCGGTGCCATAATATCAAGGTGCATAAAAAAGTGTCTGTAACTTTTAAAAACCTGTTTATATATCACACTAAAAGTAATAAGACCACCTGAAAATCCCCCTATAAATGTTATACCCGTATAGTTAAAAAGATTTTGTCTAAATTCACTTATGCTTTTAAAATGCACAATTTTATCAAAAAGCATTCCTGAAATAAAACCCGCCAATACACTTACAACAAGTAATAAAATTACATTATCTGCATCTGATTCAGATATTTTATTTTCTGCTATTCTATAAAATAAAAGTATTCCTGTTACAGCACCAACACCAATCAATAGATTAAATGAAGGCACTTTTGCATTAAATATTTCAATGTAAGGCAACATACTTATTACTCAACTATCTCCTTTTTTTGAACAAAAGAAAAAATAGCTGCAATTAAAGTTAAAATAACACAAATCAACGATAAGATATTAAATGTAATTAATGTAAATCCGTTGAGCAAAGTTGAAACAAGAAGCATAACTCCCGATAATGTTGGTTTCTTTTTACTCAGGCAGCCAAAAATAATAGCTAATAGACCTGCAATAAGACCAAATGCCATATATGTATTACCTGCTGTATTTACCACATCCTGTGCCTCCTGTGCCGCACCCATAATTCCTGCTGCACAAGCTCCCGAACAAACTGCTGCCGGAAAACTTAAAACACCTCCTATAATTCCTAATACCATTGGTACAGATGATGTACCTCTAACCTTTGCCATAATAATTTTCCTCCTGTTTTCTTTAGTTTTTTTACGGTTTAAAACCATATATTTAATAAATGTATTTATCTCTTATTTCAAACCTAATGTATTTTACTTAATAATACAATCTTTCATAACAGGTTCTATAGTGTATCCGTCGCAGGTACCTTCAACAGTTATTGTAGTGCCTTTTGAAAGATTTGCAACTTTATCAATTTCACCTTCATCATCAAAATAGCACCTAACACCGGTAAAAGCAAATTCATCACCATTTGTCAAAGTTACAGTTGTCTGATCTAAAACTGTACTTATATTATCAACAACACCTGTTACTGATAATTTCTGATCCTTATACTGCTTGTCTGCACTTACCTCATTTGACTCATAAGCTGACATAAGGTCTTCGGCTGATATGCTAATTGCTGGTGCTTCTGTCACTGCTTCTGCAGGTACCTCTGTTACCACTTCTGCTGCCTCTGCATCTGAACTTCCGGTATCAGTCACACTGCTCTGGGTGCTTCCACAACCGGATAATGAAAAAACCGCCGTTACCGCCAAAGCCGCAATAATACATAATTTTCTTTTCATAACTTTTCCTCCTAATTTTTATGTAATATTTTATATAATACAATTATACAAAAATATTTAATAATTGTCAATATTTTAGATATTATTTTTTTTAATATCTAAAACACTTATATTTTTAAAAATATTCATTTATTACTGGAATAATTTTATATATATACAAAACAATATTTATAATAAATAAATATCTTTTTTAATTTAAAAATATAATAGCTAAAATAATTTGTCATATTTTTATTTTAATGTATTATTTAATTAGGAGGTGTATGTATGAACAATATTTCTCAGCAACTTGGCAACCAAATAAGAAATATAAGAACATCATTAGGCATAAGTCAGGAAGAACTTGCTTTTAAGTCAGGTATCAGCGCTGCACATCTGGGTCAGATTGAGCGAGGTGTTAAAGCACCAACCATAACCACCATATCAAAAATTGCAAATGCCTTAAATATAACTCTGCCTGTACTTTTTAGCTTTGATATAACAAACACTCCTAATAATACAAGTAAACTTAATAAAATAAATACTTATCTTTCAAACCTTTCTGAAGATGATTTAAATGATATTTTAAAAATCATAAAAGCAATAATAAATTTAAAAAACAAATAAAAAATAACACCTCATACACATATTATAGTACGAGGTGTTATTTTTTTGTTAAGCTGAGAGCTTAAAAATTTTTATTAAATTTATTGAGGCATAGGCACAAGCAAACAAAATGCCGACAAAACCATAAAATAAATGATTATCGCAGCAATTCGCTTAGCCTTTAAACTCCTGTTTTTTAATCCCGGAATTATATCCCACTGCTTTCCGTTATTTCCAAACCACCAAATAGGTATAAGATATACCAAAACATAAGAACAATCATATATTAACCCATCAAGAGAAAAACCATATTCCTTTAACATAGCAAATATCCACACAATAAAAAAGAAATAAAAAAATACTGCTGCAATCTTTTTATAAATATTGCCTGTACGAAAACCGGGAATAGGCTTAAAGCCCAAATCAATATTTTTATTATCAAGCCTTTTATAAGAATTTTTAAGTCTATTATCAGAATATAAATTTCCCACTGCCTTCTTTAATTCGTAAATACTATTGTATCTCAAATTCGGCTGAATATCTGTAGATTTAATTATAATTGATTTAAGAGGCTCAGTATAATATACACCCATCTGCACAATATGCCCCGTAAGCATATAATTAAGAAGTACACCCATTGAATAAATATCACTTCTTATATCCGTCTGAGCAAATCCAAACTGCTCAGGTGAAGCAAATCCTGCCGTGCCCAATATGGCAGTATCAAAGTTCTTTTTCTTGTTGCCTACTCTGGCTATACCAAAATCCAAAAGCCTGGCTCTGTTATTCTCATCTACAATCACATTATCAGGTGAAATATCTCTATGTATTATCCCTTCTTTATGTACTGCTTCAAGCACTTCTGCAATATCAACAAAATATTTACAGGCTGTTACTTCATCAATTTGCCCCTTCTCTGCAACAATTTCTTCAATGGACCTGCCCTTTATATATTCCTCAACAATAAGGCAGCTGCTGTCATATTCAATAATGTCATATATTTTGGGCAAATACTCACATCTAATGCTTTTAAGCTTTATATAAATTTCTCCCAAACCACCATCTACAAATTTTTTAACACAAACTCTGTCATTTCCTAAATCATAGCTTAAAACAGCAGTTCCGTCACTATTAAGATTTTTTATATTTGAATACTGCGAAAGCTTATATTTTACAATATTATCCATAAAGTCACCTTTTGCACTTGAAAAATTATTAAAATTCATTTATTATGTATCTGAGGTGATACAAATGAAAAAAACTACAGAAGAATTACTTGAAACACTAAAAAAAGAGAATAGTATAAACCACTATTTTAACAATAACACAGAGGATTTTATAAAATCGAGCCTTTCCGAATACCTTAACCGGCTTTTATATGAAAAGGACATTAATAAAGCTAAGGCAATAGAAAAATCCAATTTAAACAATATATATGCCTATGAAATATTTTCAGGCAAGAAAAAGCCTTCAAGGAATAAACTCTTACAGCTTATATTTGGTATGGAGCTTGACCTTGAAAGCAGTCAAAGACTCCTTAGATTAGCAGGTTTAAGTCCCTTATACCCAAGGAACAAAAGAGACAGTATTATAATTTTTTCCATAAACAATTCATTAAACCTTCTTGAATGTGAGGAATTGCTTGAAAAAATGAATGAAAATATTATACAGCTATAATACTATATACACACATCGGCTGTCTAAAAACCGCCGGCTTTGAAATAAAAGTCTGCATCAGCACTTTCATCTAAGGCTAAAAGCCATAACCCTCAGTTCATACGATAAATCTTTCCAATTCAAGATTATCAGCCTCAGTCAGGCAAACTCTTACCTGCATCCTTGATACGCAAATCAAATTCCCTATACTTCGGGACTGCAAGTCTGCTGATTAAAATATCCAACGCTTTTTTTGCATTTACTTATGAAACAATATGCAAAAAGAGCGTCATTTTTTATTTTGAAGCAGCCTATTTTATATTTAATTAAAATTACTACCTTACCCAAATATTATACTTGCCATAATGATATGTGTCAACGCAAAATAAAAAAATACAAAATTACCAATCAATATTAAATTATATATAAAATTAAAGAGCGGCAAGTAAAAATACTCGCCACTCAATAAGTTTAAGCCAAAGGCTTTAACAAAATCCGTTAAATCATATATTTAACTAATTATTTCGTCTCGGCAAAGTGAAATTTTTATCCAGGATATACTGTAAAATCATAGCAACATCCTTAGAATCAATTCCCTTACTGCCATCTACATCTACATATTCAAAGTCATTCTTAAATGGAATACCTCTTAAAACATAATCTAAAACAGCAGTAACATCCCTTATATCAACAGTACCGTCTGCAGTTGCATCACCATAAATCTTTACAGGTGTAGGATCCGGTTCATCTGTAGTAGGCTCTGTTGTACTTTCCGTATTTGTATTTGTTGTGTTCTCTGTAGTTGAAACAGTAGTATTCTCTGTAGTTGATTCTGAAGTTGAAATAGCTTCACCTGCAGTATAACCTAAGTAGTATAAACAAATCTTAGAACTGCCAGCAAAGATATGATAGCTCTTACCTGCAGTTACATTAAATCTTACGATATCATAACTTGTTTTTCCGTTTTCATTGTCAACCATTGTAACAACAGCACCTGTTTCATCAGTAACATATGTATTCTTGCCGCCGACAGTCTTAACTGCCATAGTAAATACACCATCAGCATCAGGAGTAAACTTAGCAAAACCACCCTTTACAGGAATACCTGTGTTGCCCGGATTCATAGGATTAAATCCGTCCTCTGCATAAGGATTGCCATTTGGCTGAAGCCAATCCTCCAAAGCATAAGTCTTGTCACCATCTGTAAATTCAACAGGTCCGTTTTCTTCATTGTTACTATAGAAAGTTTCACCAACAGTTAAACCATTAGAGCCTTCAACAGGCAAATCTACTGTAACATCCCACATAATATCATCATGTAAGCCTGCTGAACCATCATTTACAACACCAATAACCGTATTAGAAAGTTTAACATTTCTCTCACCGGTTACAGAAGTTATTGCTCCAAAGCCAGTAACTGCCGTAGTATTAATTGTGCCGGTGTATGTTTTACCATTTACTGTTAATGAAACATTCTTTGTATCTAAATCAATTATAAATGTATAATCATATACCTTGTTTGCTGCAATCTTATCATTTGATACGGCATAGTTTTTACTGTCAGTTCTCAATGTAAGCATCTTATTTGAATCTGTAGCAAGAGCTGCAATTTCACTTTCAACTTCTGCTCCATTTTCATCGGTTGTCTTACCTAATACCTTGAAAAATGCCCATTTACCGCTTTCTGATGAAGGAGATGCACTACCCTTTACAATAACCTTACCGCTTGTAATAGGTGTAACTACAGGAACCTTAAGTTCAGCTGCAAGTTCAGTAGAAGAATCATTTAATTCCCATGTATCTGTTGCAGCATCATATTCTACAGAAATTCCTGTACCACTATTGGTAACTGCCTCTCCAAATTCAACAGGAGTATAGTCAAAAGTAACAGTTTCTGTTGTAGTTTCTGTTGTTTTTGCGGCTGTAGTTACCTCTGTTGATGTTTCTGTAGTACCTGGTATCGGAGGATTAGGATTAATTTCACCTGCACTATACTGTAAAAGATAAATAAATACATTAGTACTGTCCTTTGTAATTACATGATCACCTGCTGTAACATGATATATATTAGTACCTTCTTCAATTGAATAAGATGTACCGTCAATCTTAATCTTTCTGTCACTTCCGCTTATATGAGTAACAATAGCAAGATCACCGTCAGCAGGAGCTGTAAAGGTAATTGATGTAGAGGATTCTACTTTTATAGCATTTGTAAGCTCTTCACCATCATAAGTCTGAGGATATTTTGACGCTGAACCATAACTTGATGCATTAACCTCAAAGAATTCATCAGTATTTATACCCTCTGTCGGATTCCATGTGAAAAGCTCACCCTTATATCTTAATGCAGCAGATGCACTTGCTGTACCTTCCTTAGCAGCTGTAAGCTGAGCAGGTGTAATACTCTCTGTATTCCATCCCGGAACATTAACATATACATAAAGAGAAGTATTAATATCCACTTCACCCGTGAATATTCCATTACCTGAATTTGTAAGCTTAGTAGTGCCCACATAAACTGATGCATTTGATAAATCAAGTTCCTGAGTTTCATCAGCTGCAGCAGTTACTGTAACCACAACAGCACCCTTATATTTATCAAGATGAATTTCTGTAGCTGCATCAGTTGTCTTAACTATAACAGCCTGAGCTGATGCAGGAGCAATATAATCACCTGTATTTGTAATTACAGCTGTATAATTACCAACAGCAATCTCAGCAGCTGACTTATAAATACCATTGCCCTGTTCAACTAAAACCATACCATTATCTAATTCTACTTTTGCACCTGTAACAGGTGTATTTTCTGACCCGCCTGTAAGCTTAACCACAGCATAACCGTCATAGTCTACAGATAAATTGGCTTCAGCTGTAAACATATCACCATCATTATTAAGAACAGCAGAGGTAATCACCTTGTTTGAGTATCCCTCCTTAGAAACGGTAATAACATATTCTGCACCAAGAGAAGCCACAGCTGAATATGTGCCGTCGCCATTGTTCTTAAATGTTAATCCATTGGCAGTAATATTCGCATCCTTAATAAGTGTTGTACCGCTCTTAACTGTAATAACAATTTCACCTGACTCAGTTTCAGGGAAAGCATGTAAAGGACCTGCATAAGTTGTAACATATGTAGGCACATCCTCTGCAGTCGTTAATTCTGTAACATCGGATCTCTGATTAACGGAATCATAATAGAAATACTTTGTATTGATATCATAATCAGCCATACTTCCGCCATCAGGGAATTTATAAGTATTGTCAGATATACCTGAATCAGCTCTGTTTGTGACAGTATTTATTTTACCTGACTGCTTCTTGCCCAAAGTTGAGTCTGCAGAAATATAGTTATTTAAAGACTTAACAATACAGGTATTGTTTCTTGTGTTTATATATCCCTTACACTTTTCAAAGTAGTTATTTTCAAGAAGTGTGGCATTCTTGCCTCTCAGGTCAACCGTTACACTTGTAGCACCCTGAAAATATGTGTTATAAATATGTAAATTACCGTTAGCTGCAAGAGGCTGTCTTGAACCAACATTTTCATACCAGTTATGATGAAGTGTCATATAAAACTGGTCATCACTTGTACCACTGCCCACAAGGTTTGTCTTATGACAATTTATGTAATGGTTATAAGACATTGTATAATACTGACCTCTCTTGAAGTCACAGGAACCGTCACCCTCTGACTTGTCGCTTTCTGTAGGATTTGCACAATATCCCGGATAGAATGTATTGTTATGTACCCATACTCTCTCAATAGGGCATGTAACTCCATTATCACCCTGAAATCCAAGAGCATCCTCGGCATAATTCTTAAAGGTAATATTTCTTACCTCAAAGCTCTTGCCTGCTTCAGCTGGACAGGTTGAAGTTTGAGAGAAAGTAAAGCCCCAGCCGTCAACTGTAGCATCATCACCGATACCCTCAATAGTTATATTTCTGCCATACTTTGTAATGGCAAGGTTACCATTATCATCAGGACCGCCGCCAAGTATAGGGTCCTTTACGCCATATGGAGTTAAATTTTTAGGAACATTAACCTTACCGATAAGTCTTATAATAAGAGGATGATTATCAGTAATTGTAACCTGCTGAATAAACTTCATATTGTTATTCAAAATATTTCCTATACCTTCACTTGTTCTTGTGTAAGGACTGCCCTTAGACGGAGAATAGCTCCAGGTTGTGCCTTCATAGCCGGGAACCTCTACCGTATCCTTATTTTCATCGGTTACATAAACAATAATTGCATTATCCTTTGGTGTACCGTCATTATTATATCCGCCTATACCTTCGCTGTAATTCCAGTGAGCATATCCTGAACGGTCATATTCATAAACCTTAATTCCCTTTCTTTCATGAACAGTACCATCAGACGCAGTAATGGAAATATCATATCTTCCTGCCTTAAGACCCGGGATATCAACTCTTCCGTAACCGCTTGAAGACGCAGGCCTTACAAGGTAGGTTAAATCATCGCCTTCAAGATATGTATAACTTGAATCGGAAGAAAGCTTATATCCAACCTTTACAGCCTGGCTGTCAGGATTAGCGTCAGCCCATTCAGCATAAAGAGTTTCATTCCAGCCTGCTGAAATAGATGGAGCAGCCGAAACAATTGACGTGTTAACAGTAAAACCAGCAAAAATCATAGAAGTTGCTAATGTTGCTGATAACAATTTTTTAAAAAATTTCATTATAGTCCCTCCTATTTATTTTATATATTTTTCATTATACCATAAATTACAATTTAATTACTTGATTAATTCGTTTATTTACATTTTATTCATAATTTTCGTGATTAATACAAATTTTATATTGAAAATTAATTATAATTAATAATATTTTTGGTTATTTTTTATAATATCTTAATATTTGAAAAATACACATTATACTATTTTTAACTTTTATTACTTTATATACTTTTGCTATTATTTGTTATAAAAAAGAAAAATTATTAAAAAAGCTGTACCATAAATGATATGTACCCTCTTTACTGGACAACCGGTAAGGAGGGTATTTTAATGCGTT
>JAUNGN010000015.1 GCA_030524425.1 Clostridia bacterium
AGACTGTCCGGGAAAATAGGTGGCCGCCGGATTCAATTAAAAAGAATTCAGTTAAGGAAAAGCACCGGACAGTCTGACTGTCACGGGAAAATAGGTGTTCAGCACTTTTGCTGACGCAAAAGCCGGCAGAGCCGGCAGAAATCTTTCTGTGCAAACCGCCGGATTCAATTAAAAAATTAGGATGAGATAGTCGAAAGGCTATCAAATTTTAATATATGCCGATGTGGCTCAATTGGCAGAGCAGCTGACTTGTAATCAGCAGGTTAACGGTTCGAGTCCGTTCATCGGCTTTTTGTAATTAAATATGGGTGGATTCCCGAGTGGCCAAAGGGGGCAGACTGTAAATCTGTTAGCTCAGCTTTCGAAGGTTCGAATCCTTCTCCGCCCATTTTTTATTCTTTTTTTATTTTAAGAGAAAATAGAAGGGAATAAAGAGGAAGAAAAAGGAATAGAATAATGTAAGGTAACTTACACAATAACGCGGGGTAGAGCAGTCTGGTAGCTCGTCGGGCTCATAACCCGAAGGTCGTTGGTTCAAATCCGGCCCCCGCAACTATCATTACCAACATACCCAATTATGACTTTTATACTTGTAAAGTCGTGGTTGGGTATTATGCTTTCTACAACTGAATGTATTAACGAATAATAATGGTTCTTTGTCAACTGGTGTGGTTGATAAAAATTATAGCTCCCGCGGTGTGGATTATTTTAATTCTACACCGCTTTATTTACGCAAATCAAGTGATTCATTATAAGTATTCTGTTTCTAAAGTTATAAAATGAACGATAGCCAAAAGCTATTCATTTTATTGCCTTGATTTTATTATTTATTCCTTCAATAACTCCGTTTGTATAGTCATATTTTATTGCATTGATTATGTATTTCCTGGACTTTTTGAATGATTTTATTGATGTTTTCATATATTCTGAAACATTGTTTAAGTCTGAATTTATAAGTAGTTTAAGCTTGTTTTCGTCTTTATTCTTTATTGCTGAAAGCAAGTTTTGATATAAATAATAAGTATTTTTTAATATCTCATCTTGATTTATTAAAAAATTTACTATGTATGCTTGGGTCATTTGTTTTTTTGAAGCATATTCTCCAATAAAGGTTACAGCGGTTAAGTTTATCAGAATCCATTAATAGTAATTTATAGTATTTTTTAAATTTATTATAAACCTCTTTGTTTTCGTTCATAATCTTAATTCTGGTTTTATTTAAAGCTCTTGAAATAGAATTAATTATGTGAAACTTATCAAATATAATATTAGCCTTGGGAAAACACTTTTTTACCAATGAAACATAAGGCTTATACATATCCATAACAACGAATTTAACGTTGTTACGAGCCTTTTTTTTATTGTTAGACATAAAACAGTTTTTATTAACAATGTCTGTTTCAGTCATAAAAGTTTTCTTGCAATGTCGGCATTGATAACGCTGCTTTTTAACTCTAAAATAGCATTAAATTCGGATATTGGAGGGATTTTAATACTAGATGTTTTATAACCATGAATATTTATCTTTGAATGACTACAACAAGGACAAATATCAGGTTTATTTTTTAAGGTTGCACCAATTATTTTTGTTTCAATACCATTAATGATTTCGGTTTCGTAAATTTTTTCTGAAAAATCTAAATTTGGGTCTTTTAAATTTAATAAAAATGATGTAAAATTAGTATTGGACATAAGCTGCCACCTTTCAAGATTGGTTTGGTCACTTTAATTTTGACATAAAGTGGAGCTTATGTCTATATTTTTTTGTCAAAAAAATATTTGGTGTGATTTTCAGACCACACCAAATATTATATAACCAGACTTCTCAATCTATCTACTCCCTCCTGCATTTCAGGGAACACTATACATCCACAAAAAACTCAAGCAGCTTAAATACACATAAATATTCAAGCTTTGTTTCCGCCTCCTTAAGACTTTTTCCTGTTAGTTCTTCAATATGTTTAAGCCTGTTAATAAGTGTATTTCTGTGTATGAATAACTGATTAGCGGCAGAAACAAGATTATTGTTATTTTCAAGATAGGTTTTTACGGTAAGAATATACTCCGTGTTGTTTTCCCTGTCAGATTTAATTAAAGAGCCAATAACATTATTACAATAAGCCATAAGCTCATCCTTTGAATTAGAGCTTACAAGCAGACATAAAAGCCCCATTTCATTATAATGATAGCTTATGTTTTGTGCCTCTGCCTTTTTTGCAAATTGAACTGTTTTTCTGCTTTCACCAATTGAACGCAGACAGCCTTTTACTCCTTTGTGTATGTCACCATAGCCAACAAATAAAGTCAATTCATTATATTTAAAATAATAATCTAAAAATTCATCTATTTCCTGGCATAACATTTCTAAACTATCTGTATTTTCCATTACAAAAAGACAAACTGACCTTTCCACATTAAAACTTGTTGCAGTTTGAATACCATATCTTCTGCCTATTTGTTCAATACGCTTTAACATATAATCCATTGTACCGCGATATGACATAATCTGACTATAACTTTCACCCTCGTAATCAAAATTAGTTTCTATTGACATAGCCATGCAATTCTGATCAATGTTAATACCGCATTCATAACCCTGTTTACGGATGTGATCATCATTTTTAAAGTTGCCGTGAAGTAAATCAGTCATAAAATTCATAATCATTCTCTCACGGCTGCCTGACTCCATAATAGCATTTGCAATTTCCTTTACAACGTCAATAAGCTTAACATCATAAGGCATAGTAAATACAGGTATTTTAACAGAGTTTGCAAAATCAATAACTTTATCTGACAATTTATTAATATATTCATCACCACACAGAAATACAAATGCAGCAACCTTACATTCTATGCCCTCCATTAAGAGTGCTATTTGCTCTTTGTCGGTTTTATCATTGCTATTTCCTGTAACAAATACAATTTCTCCTCCATTAAGCCATGGTCTTATTTCGGCAGTCTGCTTAATATATGGCCAGTTTACCGGAGACTCCATACCGGAACCATCTGATACAAGCTTAATAATGTTTTGAAAAAGCTCCAGCTTTAACAAATCCTTTACTACAATTGACATAAAACTCACCTCAAATTTGGTACAAAAAAATAGAGCAGCAAATGCCACTCTACTTTGAGTTTTCCTATTTATACTTCCGACGTAAATTTTTATTATGCTCCAATTTACTTCGGATATATACATTATCTATAATAATTATTATGATACATTTCACCAATTTTGTCAACAACAACTTTTTCAGGCGCTTTTTTCATCAGAGTTTCACCTTCACGAACACTTAAAATGACGCCTGCCCTTTCACGAACAGCCTCAAATTCACTGTGTGCATCAATTACAATAAATGAAGCCTTGTTTCCTTCCTTCATACTGTAACCATCACCTAAATTAAGGGTTTTGGCACCATTTACTGTAATATAATCAAGACTTTTATTAATCTGTTCAGCACTCATTAAATGTCCGATATGTAAAGCAAAATCAAGCTGATTCATAAGATTTCCATTACCTAAAGGATACCAGGGGTCGGAAATTGAATCCTGTGCCAGACTTACATTAACGCCTGCTTTAGTAAGCTCATCAATTCTTGTCAAGCCTCGTCTTTTTGGATATGTATCATACCTGCCTTGGAGATAGGTATTTTCCGTAGGACAGGCAACACAATTTATACCGGACTTGGCAAGCTTTGTCATAAGCTTAAAGGCATATGCATTATTGTATGAACTCATTGCACAGGTATGGCTGGCAGTAACTCTTTCCCTCATTCCGCTAAAATATGCCTCTGCCGCAAGTATTTCAACAAACCTTGATTGGTCATCATCAGTTTCGTCACAGTGAATATCTACAAGCTTATCATACTTTATAGCAATTTCTATAGCCTTTTTAACAGACCTTATACCATCTTCTCTTGTAAATTCAAAGTGGGGAATACCGCCAACAACATCTGCACCCAGTTTTACAGCTTCTTCTACAAGCTTATCACCGCCCTTATAGGCATACATTCCTTCCTGGGGAAAAGCAATAAGCTGAATATAAATTAAATTCTTCAGCTCCTCTTTTAATTCAAGCATAGCTTTAAGAGCAGTAAGCTTAGGATCTGTTACGTCTACATGAGTTCTTATATACTGAACACCGTTTTTCACCTGGGTTAATATTCCTTTTATTGCTCTTTTTTTAATCTCATCTTTAGTCAGCAAATGCTTTGATTCTGACCATTTATCAATAGCCTCAAAAAGTGTACCTGATGCAGTTTCCTCTGAAGGAATATCAGCAGTATATACATAATCCAAATGAATATGAGATTCCACATAAGGCTCACATACCAATCTTCCTTCTAAATCGATAACAGAACAATCATTATATTTATCTTTGCAGTTATGTGCAATTTCCTTGAATTTATCACCTTCAATTACTATATCATAAAGACCCGGTTTATGTCTTAACTTAGCATTTTTATATATTTTTATGCTTTTCACTTTATATCACCTTATTTTCTAATAATATATTTATGTTAATAAATTTTTTTAGTCCTTGAATCAATAATTTCCTTTACTATGTAGGTACCCAATGTCAGTATAATTAAATAGGTTGCTGCAACAGCAATGGTCGGATCCATATACGTATTAAGTCTTTCCCACATAACAAGAGGCAGCGTCTTGGTGTCAGCACCCGAAATAAATAATGATGCCGCCACCTCATCAAGACTTGTTACAAAAGAAAACAGTATAGAAGAAACAAGGGAAGGCTTAACAGTAGGTAATACAACCTTAAAAAAAGCACCTATAGGCGTACTTCCCATACTCATGGCAGCAAGCTCAAGATTAGAATTCACACCGCCAAGACCTGAACTCATAGTTACAAATACCATAGGTATTGCCAGCAATGTATGAGCAAGAACTAAACCTGCAAAAGAATTTGTAAGTCCTATTTTTGAAAAAGTTGAATACAAGGCTACACCAATAATAACAACCGGAATAACCATGGGAGAAATCATTAATCCCATAAATAATCCCTTACCTCTGAAATTTAATTTCTGCATGGCAACAGCAGCAAGAGTACCAATTACAGTAGCAATTACCGCTGCAATTACTGCAATAACAAGACTTCTTGTTAATCCTACAACCCATTCACTGTTTTCCCAAAACTTATCATACCACTTCATTACAAATTCGGGTATAGGATATGTAAAATAGTTTAAAGAAGTAAAAGATTGAGGTATAACAATTAAAGCAGGTAAAATAATAACTGCCAGCAAAACAAATACTAAAAGTGTCAACATATTTTTCCCTCCTTATATCTATCTTGTAAACAGCTTGTTGCCCACAAATTTATAGGCGATAGCTATAAATACCATTACAATTACAAATAATTCAACGGATAACGCTGCGGCTATATTCCAGTTCATATTCTGCATATTCTGCTGAATAAGGTTAGAAACCATCATATCATTACTGCCTCCTAAAAGAGCGGGAGCAATGTAAAAGCCAAGAGCCAGAACAAATACCATCATACATCCTGATATTATACCCGGTACTGATAAAGGAAGAAACACCGTACTGAAATTTTTAACAGGCTTAGCTCCCATACCTTCAGCCGCCAATGTAAGATTTGGCTCAATTTCAGCCATAACAGACTGCATACTTAAAAACATTTGAGGCAGCAAAATATGGGTTAAGCTTATAATTACAGCAATGGACGTATACAATATTTCAAGAGGGCTGTCTATAACATTCAGCTTAATCAAAACCTGATTAAGTATACCATTCTTAGCTAAAATTATCTGCCATGCAAAAATTCTTACAAGCATACTTACCCAATAAGGTACCAATACACCACCGCTTACAAAACGACGCACAATAGAATTTTTTGACCTTACTGAAAGAAAAGCCATTGGATAAGAAATAATTACTGTACATACGGTAACAATAACCCCGGTTTTAAGAGTTGTAAACAAAACTTTCTGATACAAAGGTTCCGTCAGCACCTTTATAAAATATTCCAATGTAAAACCATTATTATCAATAAAACTTCTCTCGAAAATATTTACAAGGGAAATTACCATAGTTAAAAATATAAATAGTAATGGAATAATAAGCAAAAGCCACTTTATTCCCCTAATATTTGAAATAGTATATGCAATTCCTTTTTTTCTGCCGATAAATTTATTCTCCATATCCTTATACCAAAATTCTTTAAATACGTATTAAAGAATGCAAACATAAAGGGTGAAGTATAAAATGTTTGCATTTTTCCTTTCCTCAAAATTCCTCCACCCTAAAGTTAATATACTATTGAACTAACCACGCATTAAATCTTTCCTCAACCTCAGTCAAATGCTCTGCCCAATATTCATTATCTATATAAATCTGCTCTGCCATTTGTTCATCAGTCTGCCCAATCTTCTGCTTTAATTCTTCTGACATTAAATCAGTTGCATCGGCATTAGTAGAACCATAAGGTATTTTTTCGGAAAATGCAGCCTGAGATTCTGCACGGCTTATATATTCAATAAATTTCATAGCCATATCCTTATTAGGAGCATTCTTAGGCACAACCCAGCCTGCTGCAATACGAAGACCATTGTTATATGTAAGATCTACAGGAGAACCTTCTTCTTTGGCAGTTAATACACGGCCGCTCCATGCAAGAGCCAAATCGGTTTCACCTGTACTTAACATCTGTGAAGGCTGAGCACCCTCTGTCCACCATACAATATCGTCTTTGATTTCATCAAGTTTAGCAAATGCTCTGTCTAAATCAAGTGGATACAGCTGGTTCATTGGAACACCGTCAGCAATTAAAGCAGCCTCTAATACAGTTACAGGATACTGCCACATAGCTCTTTTACCCGGATACTTTGTTGTATCCCAAAAATCTGCCCAGTTCTTAGGTGCTGTATCTGCGTTATATTTATCAGTATTATATGCTAAAACAGATGCATAAACCTCAGCTCCCATAACGTACTCAAGCTGTGCGGCAGGATCAATCTTTTCAGTTACAACATTATAGTCAATAGGCTCAAGATAATTATTTGCCCCGGCAAAAGCACCCCAGTAAGCATCACAATTCATAACATCCCATTCTGTTGTACCATTTTCAACCATAGCAATTAACTTGGAATAATCAGATGGAGTAACAACTGTAACATCACAGTCAAATTCATCTTCAAAAGGTTCAACATTAGCAGAAACTCTTGCATCAGTATTAGTACCGCCCCAGTCAACAAACACAAGCTTGTTTGTATGAGATGCCTCATTACTTCCACAGCCCGTTGCGGCAGCCAATACCATAGCAACTGTTGTAATCATTATTAATATTTTCTTCTTCATAATAATTCCTCCTTTAATAAAAATATTTTATATTATTTATCATAAATTACAGCAATATCTTCGGGTGCAAACACAAGTTTTACTTTATCGGTATTTTCAAGATTTCTAAACTCATTTACATTTAAATTAATGTTTAATAACTTATTCAAAGCTGTCGCCTTAATCTTAACCCTTTCGCCTAAATAAACGCTTTCTTCCAGCTTAACTGTAAATTCGTTATTATAACTCTTTTCTGAAGCAAGACGGATACTTTCAGGACGTAATGTAAATAACGCTTCCTTAATATCTGTTTTAATATATTTTGTTTCAGCTAAAAGCTCCATAGGTGCTTCTGATATTTCTGTTATACCCTTAATCAATGTATGGTTATTATCCTTTTTTATATATGTAATATCCTTTATACCAATAATATTTGTAGTACCCATAAACTCTGCAACAAAACGATTGCTTGGTCTTTCATATATTTCCTCAGGTGAAGCAAACTGCTGAACCTTACCATCACTCATAATGCAAATTTTATCTGACATTGCAAATGCCTCTTCCTGATCATGTGTAACAGAAATTGTAGTTATACCTAATTCCTTTGTTATTCTCTTAATTTCAAACTGCATATTATGACGAAGATTCATATCCAAAGCACCAAGAGGCTCATCAAGCAACAGTAACGGCGGATTATAGACAATAGCTCTTGCCAAAGCAACTCTCTGCTGTTGTCCGCCGCTTAACTGTTTGGGATATCTTTTCCCCATATTGTTTAGCTTAACTACATTAAGAATATTTTCGACCCTTTCCTTTATTTCCTTTTTGGGAACTTTTCTAAGCTTTAACGGATATGCAACATTTTCCTCAACAGTCATATGAGGAAATAACGCATAGTTCTGAAACAGCATACCTATATTTCTCTCATATGCTTTTCTTTTTGCAATGCTTTCATTGTTAATATGTATTGAACCGTCACTATTTGATTCAAAGCCTGCAATAACCTTTAACAGTGTTGTTTTGCCTGAACCGCTGGAACCAAGTATTGTAACGAATTCACCCGGCTCACAAACAAGGTTAATGCTGTCCAATACCTTAAAGTCTCCATAATATTTGGAAATATTTACAATATCAAGCCTTTGTCCAATCTTCATATTTTTTCCTCCTATCTTATATGGAAGCAATTAAAAATTTTTAATGCCTCATAACAGTTACTCTTTACATCTCTAAATAAAAAGACGTCATGCAAATATTATTTGCCATAACGTCCTTGTTATCTGCGGTGTATTTGATTGGATATATAATAGCAAATCTGAATATAATTGTCATTGTGCTGTTTGCACACTATTAAAATCTAATAACTGTACTGTTCGCACATTGTCAATATTAAAACACTAATGTAAAATGTATCTACAATAATTGTAAGGAGGATTATATAATGACAGAATGTATTATGCAAAAAATGACATGGAAGGAATTTCAGTCAAAAAAGGACAAAGTACTTATTTTACCTGTTGGCTCAACAGAACAGCATGGTCCTCATCTTCCGTTATCAGTAGATACTGTAATTGCCGAAAAAATTGCCCTTAAATTTGCAAAACAGATTGACGGCATAGTAGCTCCATCTATATGCTATGGATATAAATCAAAACCATTAAGCGGCGGCGGCCCATTATTCCCCGGTACTATTGATTTAAACGGTGTAACTCTTATGAATATAGTTGAAGATGTTTTGGAGGAATTTATTAAAGACGGATTAACAAAAATATTCATATTAAATGCACATTTTGAAAATGAAGCTTTTATTTTGGAAAGTGTTGATATTGTATCAAAAAGACATCCTGAGGTAACTATTATAGAATCCAACTGGTGGGATGTGCTTTCTCAGAATATCATTGACAAGGTATTTGATATTATTCCTTTTCCGGGCTGGGCATTTGAACATGCAGCTATTACAGAAACTTCTCTTATGATGTATCTTGCCCCCGAATTAGTCAGAGAAGAGCTTATGTCTGATGAAAACGGAGCTGCCCCGGTACCTTATGCAAAATATCCTATTGTTAATGGTATGGTGCCTGAAAGCGGGGTGCTTGCTCCGGCAATATCTTCTTCAGCAGAAAAAGGAAAATTGATGACTGATGAAGCAATTTCAGCATTTATAGATATAGTAAACAAAGAATACAGATAAGGAGGACAGTTATGGAGGGAAACTATATAATCACAATTGCAAGACAATTTGGAAGCCTAGGGCGAATTATAGGCAAAAAGTTAGCTAAAGAATTGAATATCGCTTACTATGACAGAGAACTGATTGAAAAAGCTGCAGAAACAATGGGATTACCTGTATCATCTATTGCAAGCTTAGACGATAAGATGTCGGGAACATTCCAAAAGATGTTATATCCATTAGGAATAAGCTCATCTTCAACACAGTCAAAGCTTTATGAAGCTCAAAAAAGTATTATTTTAGATGCAGCTAATAACAGCTCCTGTGTTATTGTAGGACGCTGTGCAGACTATATTTTAAGAGAACATCCTCATGTCTTAAATGTATTTATTTATGCAGATTACAAACATAGATTAAACAACTGTATTAATGACTTACATATTTACCCTATTGAAGCAAAAAAGCTTTTAACAGATGTTGATTCAGCCAGAAAGCTCTATCATAAGTTTTATACAGGCTGTGATTTTGAAAGTATTGATGGAAAACAGCTTATGGTTGATAGCGGGGCTTTTGGCATTGACGGCTCTGTAGATTTAATCAAAAATGCAGCAAAAATTAAATTTGAACTTTAATAATATTTTTATTTCCAAATCAAATATTTACATCAAAAAACATGAAACAGTGGTACTAATCCTAATGAAAACAGGCTCATTCCTATAAAGGCTTGAGTCTGTTTTTTTCTTTCATTATATAATTAATTTTGCGGAATAAAGACTGAAGGGGGAATTATATAACATTAGAGTGTTAAATAAATTGGTTTTGGGATTATTTACAACTCCAATATAATTAATAATATCTATTCTTTTTTCTGAGTCTATTAAGACTGCACCTATTTGCCTGCCGTTAAGTTAGTTTGTTTTCAATACTTCCTTATCTGCGTTTGCGTAATAATGCCTATTCTTTCTTTTTTCAATAAAATTCCCGATTAATACACACAAAAAACCAAATACGACCATATTATACATAGAGGGTTAACCTCAAATAATATAGAAAGAAGGAACAATAATGAACACAACCGATTTAACAGAGCTTTTTAACACAGACGAAAACCGTTGCGAAAGATGCAGAGAGAAATGTAAGTGCGACAGGGAAAGAGAACAGCATGTTCATGAAATTCTTGGTTCAACTTTACTTGCCGAATGCTGTAAGGATGCTCACAATCACCGCTTTGCTACTGTATCCGGTGAAGCTATAAGAAGCGGTCAAAGTCACGTTCATAAAATTAAATTCAGAACTGATTCTTATGAAGGACATTATCATGAATTTGAAGGCACTTCAGGTCCGGCAATCCCTGTAGGTGATGGAAGGCATGTTCACTTTGCAAAGGCATTTACAAGGGAAGCTGATGGTCACAAGCATGAGTTCCGTGTAGCAACACTTATTGATAATCCAATAGGTGACTAAATTTACGCAAGACACAATAATTCTAATGCAAAAAAAGGGGGGAGGGCACTGTACAGTGCCCTCCAAAGACTGTAAAAAAACTGACTACATTGAAAAAAACTTATATTTTTCAGTCTGCTTTATAAAAAACTGTTCTATTTTAAATTTGTTTTCTTATTTCTTATTAGCCTCATAGGCATCAGCAGCAGTATTGATTGCATTCATGGCATTTAATGTTCTTGGATAACCATTATAGGGAACACATAATAAAACAGCCGCCAGCATTTGATCCCTTGTATTACCTACAGTAAGATTACCATTTGTATGGCTTCCTATTTGACTTTCACAGCCGCCATTAGCTGTAAGCACGGAAAGTGTTAAAAGTTCTCTTGTTTTAACATCAAGAGTACTTCTTGTATAAAAATCGCCAAAACATATACCTGAAAGATATTTGGTTATAACCTTCTGACTGTCAGTCATATCATCTGTAATTGTACCAATTTCAGGCCCAAATATTGAACGCTGTACTTCCAAGCCCTTTTCATATCTGTTATTTTCATTAACTGTAGATTGTGACTCTATGATTGGTATTTTTCTTTCGTTAAAAACCTCATCAACTGATTCCATAGCACTTAAAGCCTTTGTGTAGCCGCAGTAGGGTGCTGCCTGATAAACAGCCTCTTTAATTTCAGCAGGGGTTACACCGCTATTTAAAGCAGTTTTAACCTGTTCCTTAATCTGTGAATAAGCCTGTAATGCAGTCATTGCAGATAGAATAATAAGCTGCTGAGTTCTCGTATCTAAATGTTTATCAATATATTCACTTCCGTAATGATTCATCATTTCTGTAAGTTCACTGCCGTTTGTTAAAGGCTCTGCATAAACATTTACAGCAGGCATAATACCTACAGTAAACATTAATGCCATGGAAATAATTCTCTTAAAAATTGATTTTTTCATAATTTTCCTCCTAAAATATTTGTTGATTTTTATTTTTAATTTTATAAATAATGTAGTCCAGATTATCAAGACTTTTTTGCTTTTTGTGAATTGAATCAAGCAAATTATTTCTATACAAATTCAAAAGCTTAATTTGTTCGGATTTCTCATTGCTGTAATCAAGCTTGATAAATCTTTTTATATTATCAGCATCAAGTCCGCTGTCATACAATGTACACAAAATACTGAGCTTTTTTAAGTCCTTATCCTTAAATTCAACATTAGTTATTGTTATAAGTTTGTTTTTTTCAAAGAATTTCAGTTTTTTTATATCAACATTATAATATTTACTTATTTCGTCAAGTGTCAATAAATTTACCTCCTTATAAACAGAAAATGTGTAACAGAAGCTTTATTCCGTTACACATATATAATAAACCAAAACACAAAAAATGTAAAATACTTATATTTAATTATTATCCATACATAAATTGCATTGAATGTACTCTAAAAATTTTGTTACTGCTAAACTAAAAGGCTGATGCTTTTTCCACACCAATACAGACGTGGTTTTTCTTTCAGGATATAATGGTCTGTAAGTAACCTTTGTTTTATCCAAAAAGGGCATTGCTCCTTCAATAACCAAAGCATATCCCACGTTCTGTTCTACAAGAATTGATGCGTTTGTAGAAAGATTGCTTGAAGCAACAATATTCAGCTTGTCCATATATCTCATAAACCAGCTTTCAATTTCATTTCTTACGCTTTGCCTTTTTGTAATTATGAGAGGCAGTTTGCTTAAGTCCTCAACTGTAATATAGTCATTTTCAGTTAAAGGGTCATCAGCACGCATTAATACAACCCAGTTTTCCTGAATATTTAAACGTATAAAATCATATTTTTCGATTTCTACCGGTTCAATAAGTATACCAATATCAGTAATTCCGTTATCAATACGCTGCTTTATCTCATCGGCATTGCCTGTATACAAATCCAATCGCACATTAGGATATCTTTCCTTATATGACATAAATAATTTTGTTATTAACTTTACTGATTCCATCTCACCGCAGCCAATTGATATTTCACCGTCAATAAACTGCTCCCGTTCGGAAAGCTCACGTTCTGCCTTGTCTGCAAGCTCTACTATTTCACTTGCTCTTCTGCGAAATAATATCCCCTCATCTGTAAGGGATATACCTTTTTTTCTTCTAATAAAAAGCTGTACGCCTAAGTCCTCCTCAAGCTTTGAAAGCTGACGGCTTAATGTAGGCTGAGTAATATGCAGAATATCAGATGCCTTTGTTATATTTTCTTCCCTTACAACCGTTAAAAAGTATTTAAGAACTCTTATGTCCAAATTTATCCCTCCAAAGTATTTTTATATAACAATTATATAGCAATTGTACAATAAAAGCAATTATATAACTTTTATGCTTTCTCATTTGCACTTTAAGGCTTAATTTTGTCTCTGAATTTGTACAAGTGTACCATTTATCTTTTTATAACAGGCTTTACAGCTTTTTCTGTTTTTTATGAATAGGAATAAAATATATGAAGTCCGGTATAAACAAGCAGAAATTACCGTAATAAGAACTGTTAATTCGACACTTAGATGCCTTGGAGCATCATCACCAATAGCGCATCAATGATGGGACATACACCTGAGGTAAATAATAATTACTATACTTACGATATATCTGAGCTTGATAAAAAGCGGGAAGTTTTTGAGAAGACAAATATGTTAATGGCGAAATAAAAGCCTGTATATGGATTTATACAGGCTGAAAAGTTGGTGACATTGGCGGCACAAGCCAATATCATAAAATATTTTAATTATCCCGGTATTTAAGCCAAACACAGGGGATAAATTTAATGCGGTCGATGGGACTTGAACCCACACCACCATAATTGGGACAGGAATCTGAATCCTGCGCGTCTGCCATTCCGCCACGACCGCACATTACATTAATTATAAAACCAAATATTCAAATTGTCAATAAATATTTGGCTTTTTTTACTAAAGGTTTGTTACAAAATTAAATGGCATATAAAAATCGACAAAAATTTTCATTTAAGAATATAATTTAATAAAACTTAAAAGAAAATCTGACAGAAAAAATTGAAAAAAATATAAAAAGAATATATTACTGCGGAAGTATACAAAGCCCATGCTATACAAAAAAGTCATAATTAAATATCTCAAAAAATAATAAGTATAAAAATTAGATATTATTATAAGCTGACCATAAATATATAAGAAACACTTTCAATTCTCAGTTCATAATATAAATCATAAGGTTAAGATATGCAGCAAAAATACACCATAATAAGTATGGTATTTGTAAATATGCCAATAGAGGGTTTATTTGATAAAACTGATAAATCATTATTATTATTATAAAAATTAGTGCTATTAGCCATAAAAAAGCAAGTAAATATTGAGAAAGCCCAAAGAAAATTATGCTCCAGAAAAAGTTGAAGAAAAGTTGAATTGCATAAATTTTTAGGGCTTTATTTTTATTTTTGTTTTCGGATATATAAATGAAATATGATGATATACCCATCAGTATATAAAGTATTGTCCATATAATAGGAAAAATAAAACCAGGCGGACTTAGGGGAGGTTTGTTTAAATCAGAATATGCTGACATATTTCCGCTAATAAGTGCAGATAAAAAACCTATAGCAATAGGGATAAGGATTGATATTATTAATGCGCTTTTATTTTGTAATTTATTCATATTGTATACTCCCGGTATTTTTCATATAATTATATGTAATTTATAAGAAAATATAACAGGGATTAAAGGAAAAATATGATAAAATATTAAAATCAAAAAATAGCTCACTTGAGCTATTTCAATAAATCACTGTATTCAGGGTTACGTTCAAACCATTTAACAGCAAAGGAGCATGTTAAAATTGCTTTTTTGTTTTGGGCTTGCAATTGCTCAGCGGCGGCTTTCATTAGTTTACCCGCTACACCTTGCCCTCTGAGGGAATCAGCTACATATGTGTGATTGATATTTACGGTGTTTTCATCTATATCAGGAAATGTAACCTCAGCTATAGTTTTATTGTTATCATTAAGTAGGAAAATTCTGTTTTGAGAATGTGTAAAATTCATTTTAAATCTCCATTTAGTGTATAGTCAGGTTATATCATTTTATTTTTAAGCAGACCAAAATATACTAAAAATAAAATAATTTAATTTTCTGATATGATGAGTAATTACAAATTTCATGTTACAGTTAAACAAAAAATAAAAAGTCGGGGCGACAGGATTTGAACCTGCGACCTCAGCGTCCCGAACGCTGCGCGCTACCAAACTACGCTACACCCCGATAAGATTATTATAATATTTTACAATTCAATAGTCAAGCAAAATTAACGGTAAATTATTAAATTATCAATTGCATTTAATATCGTTTTTAATAAACTTCGTGATTTGTTATTGAAGGGTGGTTATTTAATAACATACAGGGATATATAATACAATGTTCATATAAATACGGATTTATAGTTAATGCATAAATATTAAATATGTTGTTAAATGATAAAAGAGCAAGATATATTTCTACATCTTGCTCTGGTAACTAATAATATACATTTATATAATGTTATAGGAGGTAAAAATGTATTATTAAAGTTTTAGATTTCTGCATTTAACCCAACTCTGTCATGAATTACTATCGTTGGATTAATTAATCCTCTATTCTTGCTGTTTTCGGCATATATTCTTACATAAATATGACCCGGATAAATTCTTATATTTTTTAAAATATAATCTGTATAACAATTACCGTTTTCAAACACTTCAAATAAAGAATCCTCTTCGTTAAAACGCTCCATGGTAGGGATTTTTCTTAAAGTAACAGGTATAGGGACATAAAAATTAATATAAGAACCATCAGCATTATGACCTACAGCATAAGTATTTACGGACAAACCCGTATAATATCTCTGACATAATGCCAATTCTTCACCGTATGTAAGAGGCTCGTAAGGAGTTGATTCATTTCCGATTTCAAGTTTTGCCCACATAATATCACCGGAATCGTTACTATCAAAACCCCTTAATTCAACAAAAAATGAAGTTATACTGTCTGGCAGCGTCACAGTTGTTGACATTTCCTGAAAATCTGTATAACTCTTTTGATTATAACTGACATAGTCATTGGCAAATATAGCAGCACCGATTTTACCTCTTCCCTTGATTGTCAGGGTAACTGTTCTGCCTTCCAATAGCTTTGGGTCCTCAAATCTTTGTCTGAGGGTTGTATAGTCGCCTGATATACTGCTTGTACTGCTAAGGGTTATATAGCCATCGTTTACAGTAAGAACACTATTTGATTTTTCATGTTTCCATCTGTCAATTGTATATCCGCTGGTATAGGTTATCTTACCTCTTTGATTCACCGGATTTCTAAAGTTACTGTTAATTAATAAATTTTTTCCCATTATTATCACAACCTTTCAATTTTATTAAATATTTTTTTATATCAAAATTAATAAAAAATTATAAGTTATATTCTTTATTAATTTGAGTTAATAATATATCATAAAAAGTGACATTTGGTGACATTTATTTAAAATAGGGCATTAAAGATATGAGCCCCGGTGAAAGACGGAAGCAATAATAACGAATAAGCTGTTAAAACAAATTATTAGAGTGCTTTATAAAGCAAATTGTTGTTTATAAATATAATTAACAAGTACAAGAAAGGTTAGCATAGGGAATTAATAATATAATATAGGCTCAAAACAAATAGATTTTGGTTATTGTTAATTTACAAATTTTAAAATGGTATACTTTATGTGCCATTCTATTGGCATAAAAAAGTGGCATAGGAAAACCTATACCACAAATACAGCCTATTTTGTGAAATATATCGGCTTATAAAGAGCCAATATTTATAAATCGTTATTTGTTAATGAAATGTTGTGTAATAATGTAATTATGTTTTAGAAAGCCTGCAGCTGCTGCAATGGCAATATTTTTACATTGTATAGAATTTAATTCCGTCAGCAGCGAAAAGTTTTTGCTGTGATTCCTTAAGTTCAATAACATCATTTTTTAAGTCTGTAAATGATATCTTATAATCATCTGAGAATGTACATTCAGCGGTATTTTCAGATGAAATTTTTGCAGTACCTTCAGTTACTACATCTTTGCCGTTAGCGGCTATAACCTGATATTTAAAGCTTTCACCTGCAGCAACATCACTGATTATAAGGGTTTTTGCCATATTGGAGGAACCGCTTGAATACTTTCCTGATTTAAAACTAATATAAGTGACTTTATTTGTTTCAGTGCTGTTAGTATTAGCGGTTTGTTCTGTTTTCATTGCTGTCTTGTGAACATAGGCTGCTGTGCCATCAGGATATAACTGTGCTTTACCGGTTTCATATACTGTAATTTCATCACCGTGAATTTCAAATTTAAGACCATATATATCTGAAATTGTGCATACAGCAGAATAACCTGAAATATTGGCTGTACCTGATAAAATACTGTTGTCATTATTTTTAAATTCAAAATTAAAGCTTGTATTTGTCACATTGCTTATAATCAGTTTGTTAGCATCAATAGAAGTATTTGTTGCAAGAATATATACTTTATTAGCCCAATAAGTTGAAGAAGAATCACTTACGGAAGCAGAAGGAGTTGTCAGTGTAGCAGTATATGATTTTGCATCGTAGGCAACTTCTGCACCTATAGCCTCACCGATTGCTCGTATTGGAAGATATGTCGTTCCGTTATATAATAATGTTTCATTATTAATATTCTGACCGTTTACTACAAGCTTAATCTTGCCGAAAATTGCCTCAATAGTCTGAGTACCTGATGCAAAGGTTAATACAGGCACCAGCACAACAGACGCAGTTAAAACCCCTGAAATAAAGCTCATAACAGAAAATCTTTTCATACAAATTCCCCCTCTTTATATTATAAAAGGGGCAGAAATATCTGCCCCTTAATGTTAATTCAACTTATTAGTCAAGATTAAAATACTTAGCAGCATTGTTGTAGCAGATATCCTCTACAATCTTACCTGCAAATTCAATATCATCAGCGTATTCGCCATTTTCAATCCATTCACCAAGAATGTTGCAAAGAATTCTTCTGAAGTATTCATGTCTTGGGTAAGATAAGAAACTTCTTGAATCAGTAAGCATACCAACGAACTTACCAAGAACACCTAAGTTACCAAGAGCCTTAATCTGTGCTTCCATACCGTCCTTGTTGTCATTGAACCACCAAGCAGTACCAAACTGAATCTTAGAAGCAGCCTCAGTACCCTGGAAACAACCGAGAATTGTACCAAACACCTGATTATCAGCAGGATTGCCTGCAAATAATAAAGTTTTAGGTAAATTGTTGTTATAGTCTAGAGCATCAAGGAGATTAGTTAAGCCCTCAACTGTTGACCAGTCTGAAATACAGTCAAAGCCTGTGTCAGGACCCATTTTTTCAAACATTCTTGTATTATTATCTCTCTTAATGTTCATATGGATTTCCATAGCCCAGTTTCTCTTGTGATATTCAGCACCTAAGAATAACATAAGAGCTGTTCTGTATTTTTCGCCCTCGTCCTTAGTTGTCTTTTCGCCTGCAAGAGCCTTAGCAATAATTGCATCAACCTCAGCCTCTGCAGCTGTGTTATAAGGTACATAAGTAAATGCGTGGTCAGAAGCACGGCATCCTAACTCGTCAAATAAATCCATTCTGTCTAAAAGAACAGCCTTTAAGTCAGCAAAAGTCTTGATTTCCTTGCCGCCAACTTCACCAAGAGTTTTGATATATTCAGCGTAAGTAGGAGCATCAATATTAAGAGCCTTGTCAGGTCTCCAAGCCGGATATACCTTAAATCTTGTTTCTTCAGCAGCAATCTTCTTGTGCCACTCTAAGGAATCAGCAGGATCATCAGTTGTATTAATAGCCTTAACATTTGATTTAACAATAAGCTCTCTTACTCTGAAATCAGGCTTAGCAAGCATTTCATTAATCTTGTCGTGAATTTCAACTGCATTATCCTTTGTTAATGGTTCATAAATACCAAAATATCTCTGCAATTCAAGATGAGTCCAGTGGTATAAAGGATTGCCGATGGCATACTGAATAGTTTCAGCCCACTTAACAAACTTATTAAGCTTGTCAGCATTCTTGCCTGTGATTTCTTCTTCAGGTACACCTAAGGATCTCATGGCTCTCCACTTATAATGGTCACCGCCAAGCCAAACATCTGAAATATCTTCAAAGTTCTTATTTTCATAAATTTCCTGTGGATTAAGATGACAGTGGAAATCATATATTGGCTGTGCCTTTGCATAGTCATGGAATAATTTCTGTGCAGTTTTAGTCTTTAATAAAAAGTTTTCATCAATAAAGCCCATTTTTATTTCCTCCATAAATATATTTAATTATAAACAGGGGAGGGCAATGCTCCTCTGTAATTATTATAATGTTACGCCATTTTTGAAAATAGCAATCTCTCTGTAGCCGTTAACCTCATTCTTGGTCTTAACCTTGTCAGATGCAACATCAAGAATATACTTAAAGAATTCTTCGGCATACTCGTCCATTTGCTTATCTTCAACAAGTCTGCCTGCATTCCAGTCAATCCAGTTGGATTTCTTGTTGGCTAAAGCTGAATTTGTTGCAATCTTAACTGTAGGAACAGGAGAACCAACAGGTGTACCGCGTCCTGTAGAGAAAAGAATAATATGACAGCCTGATGCCATCATACCGCTTATGGCAACGATGTCATTGCCGGGTCCTTGTAATAAGCTAAGACCGTCAGCAGTAACCTTCTCACCGTATTTAAGAACGCCCATTACATTAGAGGTACCGCCCTTTTGAGTACAGCCGAGAGATTTGTCCTCAAGGGTAGTGATACCGCCTTTTTTATTGCCCGGAGATGGATTTTCACCAACAGGCTCACCGTGGCTTATGAAATACTCCTTAAAGTCGTTAATGAGGTGAACTGTTTTTTCAAAAAGCTCAGGTGTCTTACATCTGTCCATAAGCATGGTTTCGGCACCAAACATTTCAGGTACTTCAGAAAGAACAGTTTTACCGCCGTTAGCAACCATAATATCGGAAATTCTGCCGATAAGAGGGTTAGCTGTAATACCTGACAAACCGTCAGAACCGCCGCACTTAAGACCAATAACAAGCTTAGACACAGGACATTCCTCCTGCTTAAACTGCTCAGCATATTCAACAAGACCGCCGATAATAGTCATTGCATCCTCAATTTCATCATCGGATTCCTGAACTGTAAGGAATTTAACTCTATCCTCATCATAGTCGCCAAGTACTTTCTTAAATTCATTTAAGTTATTGTTTTCACAGCCTAAGCTTAAAACAAGTACACCTGCCGCATTAGGATGTCTTACCATACCTGCTAAAAGTTTTTGAGTATTTTCGTGATCCTCACCAAGCTGAGAACAGCCATAAGGATGAACAAAGTTATAAATACCGTCAACTCTGCCGCCAAATCTCTTGTTGGCTTCTGTAACTATAGCATTTGATACACCGTTTACACAGCCTACAGTGTTTACAACCCAAATTTCATTTCTGATACCTACTTCACCGTTCTTACGAACATAGCCCATAAAGGTATCCTTTCTTGTGACAGGAATATCCTTTAATTTAGGGTTATAAGTATATTCAAGAGTTGAGCTTAAGTTAGTCTTGATATTGTGAGTATGAACCCACTGACCGGCTTTGATTTCAGTAGTGGCATGACCGATAGGGTAGCCGTACTTAATAATGTTTTCGCCTTCCTTAACGTCAACAAGGGCCATTTTATGGCCCCTGTCGATGTTTTCAACTGCCTTGACTCCGTAAATTTCTTCACCGGCAGTGATGTTGCGAAGGGCTACAACAACGTTATCATTATCATTTATTTTAATAGCATTGTTTGTATTCATATTATCCTCCGTAATTATATAATTATGCTAAAACCTTTTTAATTTCTGATACTACACCATTGTTAAGGATATTATATAAGTGCTCAGAAACAACCTCAGGGAAGTTACCCAACTCTGTGTTAAGGTCACTGCCAAGCCAGAATTCCTTATTAGCACAAACCTTTTTAACAAGTTCAGAAACAGCTGCCTTATCAGCAGTATCAACACCTGTCCAGGCATCCTTGTAGAATTCAAGAACAGATGGGCTGTCCTTAATTGGATATTCCTCGTCACCTCTGTGACCTATTAAAGCACCGTCTTTAATTTCTGTACCCTTGTAGAACGCAAGGTATGCAGCAAATGAGAATGTAAGAATCTTAGGAAGTTCATTCTTTTGTGCATAATATTCCTGAATAGTGTGAAGTACACGAGCCTCAAACTTAGAAGTTGAGTTAAGAGAAATATCAAGAAGCTTATGGTCAATAAATGGATTCTTAAATCTGTCAAATACAGCATCAGCAAAGCCCTTTAAATCATCGTGAGTAAGTTCTTCGCTTGTAATTGCAGGGATAATTTCATTGTTTAAAGCATCTTCAAGATACTTGTAGAACATTTCATCATTCATTACATCACGAACGATGTCATAGCCTGAAAGGTAAGCACCGAGAACAGAGCAGGTATGAGCACCGTTAAGTATTCTAACCTTACGCTTCTTATATGGCTTAACATCAGGAGTAAATATAACCTTAAGACCTGCCTTAGGGAATGGAAGCTCCTCTTCAAGTTCAGCAGGACCTTCAATAACCCAGGTGTGGAAGATTTCTGATGTATCAATAGCATTGTCCTCATAGCCAAACTGCTCGCATAAGTCCTTAGCTTCGTTTCTTGGATAGCCTGTAACAATTCTGTCAACAAGGGTACTTGTGAATACACAAGCTGTTTCAATCCAGTCAATAAATTCGTCACCAAGATTCCAGTTTTTAGCGTGCTGTAAAACATACTTCTTTAAGGTCTTGCCGTTGTCATCAATAAGCTCACAAGGAATGAAAACAAGACCCTTGCTCTTATCGCCGTCAAATGCCTTAAATCTTACATATAAGAAGTTAGCTACCTTAGCAGGGAATGAATCCTGTGGTTCGGTAGTAATCATATCTTCTTCTTTCCAGGAAATACCTGCCTCAGTAGTGTTTGATACTACAAATCTAAGCTCAGGATTCTTAGCACACTCGTTGTATGTATCAAGGTCAACATAAGGATTGATACATCTGTTTACACAAGTGATAAGTCTTTTCTGAACAACCTTTTCGCCGTCCTCACGTCCTCTTGCAATAAGAGTATAAAGACCTTCCTGTTCATTAAGAATATTTCTTAAAAAGTCACCGCCGGGAATAGGCTGAATAAGTGTAATACCGCCGTCAAATAAGCCTTCTTCGTTAATCTTGTCAAACATATAGTCAACAAAGGCACGAAGGAAATTACCTTCACCAAACTGAATAACTTTTTCCGGTTTTCTTGATGTGCCGCCAATTTCAAGGTCATCATTGAACTTGAAACCATTAGTTAAAAGTTGTCTGTTTAATTTCTCCATTGGATAAACCTCCATTTATAATATATTATTTACCTAATACTATAATACTATAAAATTCACACAAAATCAATATAAATTTAATGAAATTGAAATAAAAAATAAGGCAATTCTCACAATGGAGTTTGCCTTATATTTAAGTCTGTTATATTAATGTTGTCTTTGAGACCGGTTATTTGAAGAAGAGGGACGTTTTCTCTTTTTTGGTTTTCTTTTTGCGGAAGAATTATTTCTTTTTTTCTTTGGTCTTCTGCTCTTTTTCCTGCTTTTTCCTGTTATTTTATTCATTACGCTTTGTATAAATATTACAATAAGGAAGAGGAGAAAAATTATTATTAAAACCATAAGAGGAATCATTACATACTTTCTTAAATTTTCTTTCAGCTCTCTTTTTGCAAGTTCCTTATCGGAAAGGGCAGGTGCGTTGCTTGTTGCAATAGCATCTACAGAATCTAAAAGTGTATCATTATAATATATATTAATTGTACCCACAATATCATTTATACCAATTGGTGCCGTAAGGTTTTCTTCAAAGTCAGCCTTTACTGTTATGGTATCGGCAGTCATAAATTTAGGCAAAGCCATATAAACATCTCTTGCCGCACCTATGCTGACTGTACCAAGTTCATAGGTTTTATCCCTGTAGTTTTGAACTACCTTTGCCGTATAAGAATAATCTGCAGCTTTGAAAATTGTTTCTCTGCTGTTATACACTGAAAATCCATAGTCAAGCAGGGCAATAGAGTCTTTATAGGTGTTGTCATAGCCATCTGCCTTCATAACTACGGAAATAAGTGAGGCACCGTTTCTTTCCGCATAGCTTACAAGGGTATTGCCTGCTTCATCTGTAAAACATGTTTTACCGCCAAGTAAGTCGGGATAATAGTATTCGGAATTAGGCTTTATCATTTTGTCCTTGTGGTTAAGGTATCTTGCTACATTTAAATTTGTTGCAGGTATCTGGTGGGAAATTGTACCCCATATATGATTAAAGTCCTCATTAGTTACAGCCTTTTTGGTTATAAGTGCCATGTCGTAGCATGTTGTATAATGATTTTCATTATGAAAGCCGTGTGGATTTGCAAAATTACTTTCATTACAGCCCAAGGATTTGGCAACTTCATTCATTTTAGCCACAAAAGCATCTTCAGAGCCTGACATATGTTCAGCTATTGCCATACATACTTCATTGGCAGATTCAAGCATTACGCCATACATACCGTCTAAGAAGCTTACCTGTTCACCCGGAACAAGTCCTATACTGCTTCCTCCGATACCCATTCCGTCTATGGCATTTTGTGAAACCGTAAGGGTATCCTCCAAATTTCCCTCACTGCAGGCAATATATCCCGTAAGAACCTTTGTTATACTTGCCGGATAATGCTTTTCATGGGCATTTTTTTCATAAATAATTGTGCCGGTATTTGCATCAATTAATATTGCTGCTCTTGAATTAAGGTCAAGAGTAACATTCTCGTCAGCATAGTTTTTAACATCAGAAGGGGCTTCGGTTG
Source organism: Clostridia bacterium (assembly GCA_030524425.1). Classification (GTDB taxonomy): domain Bacteria; phylum Bacillota; class Clostridia; order Lachnospirales; family CAG-274; genus Gallispira. Next base: position 23,885 of record JAUNGN010000015.1, read on the forward strand.
TGGTTTCTGCAGTACCTTCAACATTTTGCACGTCATTAACTGCAGGTTCAGCAAAAATTTCTACACAATTAATAGAAAAAAGTACTGTAAAAATTAATAAAAATGTGATAAAATTATTGAGGGTAGTTTTATTAATCATAATCGTTCTCCTTGTTCAAATGATATCAAACCATTACATTATAATATAAAATTTGATTTCAATCAAGAGGAAATAAATAAAATTTGTTGAATTTTAGGTTATTATCATGGAGAGTTAATATGAAAAAGAAGATTTATTATATTTTTTTTGCAGTGTTTGCAGTTGTTTCGGGTGTCTGGTATTCAAATAATCATGAGGAGTTGATGCTAAGACATATGGAAACTGTGAAAGCTGACAACATAAGTCATCAGTTTTTAACGGAGGATGATGAAGATAAAGTTTCTTTTGTTATAAATATAAATACAGCCGATATTTATGACCTTTCCGCACTTGAGGGCATAGGAGAGAAAAAGGCTTTAAATATTGTGGAGTACAGAAAAAAGAATGGAAAATTTACTGATATAAATGAGTTGTTGAATGTTGACGGTATCGGTGAAGTTTTGCTTGAAAAAATTAAAGACAGAATAACATTGGAGGAGTAATAATGGCACATAAAATTTTAGTGGTTGATGATGAAAAATTAATTGTAAAGGGTATAAAATTCAGCCTTGAGCAGGAGGGTATGGAGGTTGATGCCGCATATGACGGTGAAGAAGCCTTTAAATTGGCTAAAGTACACAGCTATTCTTTGATTTTGCTGGATGTAATGCTGCCAAAAATTGATGGACTTCAGGTTTGCAGAATGATAAGAGAGTTTTCAAATGTACCTATTATTATGGTTACTGCAAAAGGTGAAGATATGGATAAGATAATGGGGCTTGAATATGGTGCTGATGATTATATTACAAAGCCTTTTAACATACTTGAGTTAAAGGCAAGAATAAAGGCTATTTTAAGAAGAAGTGTACGTTCTGTGATTAAAGAGGAGCCCAAGTCTAATATTTTAAGAGCTAAGGACCTTGAAATTGACCTTGAAAGCAGACGTTGTTTTATAAATGGTAAGGAAAAGAATCTGACTGCTAAAGAATTTGATCTTCTTGAACTTTTTGTTAAAAATCCCGGCAAGGTTTACAGCAGAGAAAATTTGTTAAATACATTGTGGGGTTACGGCTATCCGGGAGATGCCCGTTCCGTTGATGTTCATGTAAGACGTTTGAGAGAAAAAATTGAGGTAAATCCCAGTGACCCTCAGTATATTCATACTAAGTGGGGGGTTGGTTATTATTTCCAGTAAGATTTGGGGATGGCTAAAGGGTATAGATGTCAGAAGCGTTAAATTTCAGATGCTTGTTACATACCTTATTATAGGTATAGTGCCGTTGCTTTTTTTCTCTTTTAATACTACAAAGACTTTGCAGGGGTATTTTGAGGAAACCAATGAAAAAGAAGTCCTTTATCAGGCTAATAAAATTGCGGGCAATATACAAAAGGCTGATTACCTTACCGATAAATCAAGGCAGGAACAGTTCTGGCAGGATTTGGATGACAGAAGTGTTGAAGAAAATTGCCGTATCATAGTAGTTGACAGAGATGGCTATGTAGTGGCTGATACAAATGGTATGGTAGTGGGCAAAATGTTTATTGTGCCTGAAATACTGGTTGCTCTTGCGGGAAGAGATGAAGCTAATCTTAGAAAAGAAGAACAGTCAATATATGCTTCTGCTTACATTGAGGATGATTATTCCAATAAAATCGGTGCAGTACTTGTTATATCCTCTTTTGCTGATGTTTATGAGCTTATAGGGGAAATTTCGAATAAATGGATTATTGTTACAATATTTATTATAATTATTGTAATAGCTTTGGTTATATTTATGTCACAGATAATTTTTGGTCCTCTTAAAAATGTTCTTGATACAATTAAGAAAATATCAGCGGGTCAGCTGCATCAAAGGATTGAAATTAAGGGCAGAAATGAATTTACCGAGCTTGGTGAGGCCGTAAATACCATGACCAAGAGACTTGAAGAAGTAGATCAGTCAAGACAGGAATTTGTTTCAAATGTATCTCATGAGCTAAAAACGCCTTTAAGTTCCATAAAGGTTTTAAGCGAATCTCTTTTGCTTCAGGAAAATGTGCCTGTTGAAATGTATAAGGAATTTTTGCAGGATATAAGCTCTGAGATTGACAGAATGACTAATATTGTAAATGACCTTCTTGCTTTAGTAAGGAATGACCCTAATGAGGCTAAGATTAAAGTTACAGATATAGATGCTAATAAAATGCTCAGGGATATAGTGAAGAGGCTGTCACCTCTTGCTAATGATAAGGAAATTGAGCTTTCATTTCAGGCAACTAAGGATGTTGTGTTAAAGGGGGATGAAGTTAAGCTGAGTCTTGCCATATCAAATCTTGTTGATAATGGCATTAAATATACACCTGAGGGCGGTCATGTTAAGGTATCACTTGATGCCGATAACAAGGATTGCTTTATTACGGTTCAGGACTCAGGCATTGGCATATCTGAGGAAGAACAAAGCAAGGTGTTTGACCGCTTTTACAGAGTTGATAAAACCCGTGACAGAGAAACAGGCGGTACAGGTCTTGGTCTTGCGATTACGCATTCGGTTATTATGCTCCATAACGGCTCCGTTAAAATAATAAGCGGTGAAAATGAGGGGGCGACCTTCATTGTACGTTTACCGCTGGAAAGAAAAGAGGTATAGCTTATGGAGAATATAAAAAAATATTTTGTATATTCAATATTTGCTGTTTTAGCTGTTTGCATTGTGTCGGCAATATTCATATATACTAAAAACGTAAAAATGGCTGAGGGCACGGATTCTTTTAATATGTATTATATTAATATGAATACAAATACTCTTGAAATAGAAAAAAGAGCCATAAATTCAGTAAGTGACCAAAAGCTTATGTTTAATACCGTTGTTGAAGAATACTTTGCCGGTTCTAAAAACACTAATTTAGGGCTAAGTCTGCCAAAGGAATTTAAAGTCAACGACAAGAGGTATAGCAACAGTACCGCTTATATTGACCTGGCGGAAAGTTATAATGATATGCCTTCTAATTTAAAAATATTGTCAATGGGGTCTTTGGTATATACTCTCACCGATTTGGATTTTATAAATAATGTATGTATCACTGTGGCAGGTATACCTATGATGGACAGAGATAATGAAAAGATAGCTGTTTTTAACAGGGACATTGTTATGAATAATCCTACAGTAAATCCTGAAAAGACAAAATGGCAGGTGGTATATCTCTACTTTGCAAATCAGGACGGTTCAAAGCTTGTATGTCAGCAAAGAGGTATGGAGGTTAAGCAAAGTCAGTCTCTTGAATATCAGATTGTAGAGCAGCTTATTGCCGGGCCTGACAGCAGTAATGGTGCTAACTTACAACAGACTGTTCCAAGTGATACAAAAATCAAGGATATTAAAACTGAGGAAGGAATTTGCTATGTCAATCTATCCCGTGAATTTATGAAGAAAAAGGGAAATGTGTCTGAGCCTATAACAATATACTCAATAGTAAACTCTCTTACTGAGTTAGGCACGGTCAATAAGGTACAGTTCCTTATTGAAGGAGAGAAGCTCAATGAATATAATGGAGATTTGGACTTTAGCAAGCCGTTTGAAAGAGATACGACTCTTATTAAATAATAAAGGTTCTTTGTCAACTGGTGTGGTTGATAAAAATTATAGCTCCGGCGGTGTGGATTATTTTAATTCTACACCGCTTTATTTACGCAAATCAAGTGATTCATTATAAGTATTCTGTTTCTAAAGTTATAAAATGAACGATGGCCAAAAGGTCAATCCCAAAGTTTGTGTAAACCTCTAAACAGATGTATAATAAAAATAATCAGTTTGGAGGTTTTAATTATGGCAAGAAGAAAAAGAAATGAAAGTCCTGAAAGACAGGCATTAAGAGAGATGATGGCAGGATATTTAAAGGACAATCCTGTTAGAGATGGTAAAGATGTTAATTCTGATAAGTCTTATAAAAAATGCACCATTTCCAATAAGAGAAATACAAACCGATAACGGATCTGAGTTTACAAATGCCCTGTTAGTTGTAAAAGCGAAGCATAAAACAATGTTCGAAGCTGCTTTAGAAAAACTGGGCATTAAATATCACAGAATAAGAGTTGCAACACCAAGGCACAATGGAAAGGTTGAGCGGCAAAACAGACAGGATGAGGAAAGATTTTACAGAAGTATGAAAATGTACAGCTTGGAAGATGGCAGGAAGCAACTTGCAGTATATCAGAAAAAATCAAATAATTATATAAAAACCTGTCTAAACTTTCAAAGCCCAAATCAGGTTGTTGAAAAATACTTGGGAGTAATGTAAAAAATTAATTAGGGCTTTGGCAGATAAAACTGCCAAAAGCCCAATTCAATTATAACATATAGGACCGTAGTCAAGGTCAGGTAGTATTTTGCTCCGCAAAATCTCCACCTTACCCTTGACAACTTTTTTAGGCAAAGTGTAACCAATCATTGACACCTCAACAAGAGGTTTACACAAACTTTGGGATTGCCCCTTGACAATTTAAAATATGGCTATATAATATAAACAAGGATAAAACATTTTGCCTTGTTCTATTCTTGTTATTAAATATGTCAGTTTTTTGCGTTTACACAAAACTTGAAATGGACTCCTCTAATTTGCGACAGCCCCTCCTGTAAAAATGAAATTACTTCCTTATGGGTGCGCCAACTAGGGCTATATCCTTTATTTTTACGAAAATTAGTTTTATTTATACTTATCTGTAACAACATAACCCTTTTCAACAGCTAAATCCACAACTTTATTAAGGTCAATACCTAAAGCAATCTTCATATTTGATGATGTTTGTGAACCGGGAAGGCATTCCCGGCGTTCTATATTTGAATATTGCTTTGTGGTAATTCCACACTTTTCTGCTGCTTCCTTTTGAGTATAACCCAGTTCATTTCTCCTTAAAATAAGGATTTCACTGTAAACCTGTTTTAATAAGCTTAAATTCTTATCTGAATCCGATTGTTTCATAATTAATTTCCTCCTAAATTTTGATAATGTATATAAAAATATTTTATCAGGGGTAGGGGTGTATGCATATGAAATGCACTTCATATTATATAAAAATTGAAATATTACATTAATACAATATGTAATATTTGTCGAATATTGATGTTTAGTGCAACAGGCATTGAGAATTTCTAAGAGGTATTAATCTATATTTTACATTCCGGATATTTTGATATAACTGCTCCTTTACAGGCCGCAATTTGTATGGATAATCCTATAGCGTATAATGATATTAACGGAAATATAAGTTTTCCAGGTCGAATTGATGATTGTATATAAATAAGATAATTTATACTATTATATTTATTTTTTTTAACTTCCAAAATTTGACCTTTTACAATATAGTATAAAATTCCGTTATAAACAAATAATAGCTACATCAGCTAAATTTTGTTTTGAGGAGGAAATACTGTGAAAGCTACAGGTATTGTGAGAAGAATAGATGATTTGGGAAGAGTCGTTATACCTAAGGAAATAAGAAGAACACTGAGAATCAGGGAAGGTGACCCTTTAGAAATATTTACAGACAGAAACGGTGAAATTATTTTAAAAAAATATTCTCCCATTGGAGAGCTTGGTGCTTTTGCCAAGGAATACGCAGAAAGTTTAGCAAAAAATGCAGGACACATTACATGCATTGTGGATAAAGACCAAATTATTGCCGTATCAGGAGGAACAAAAAGAGAATTTATGGAAAAGCACATAAGTTCTGAGCTTGAGGAGGTAATTAACAACAGGAATACATTAATTGCAAACAGAAATGACAGCAATTTTGTGCCTATACTTGAAGAGGACAATGACAGCTACAATCACGAATTAATCACACCTATTATATGTGAGGGTGATGTTTTGGGTGCTATAGTTATGCTTAGTGACAGCAAGTCAATGGGTGAAGTTGAGGGGAAGCTTGCGCAGACAGCAGCAGGATTTTTAGGTAAGCAGATGGAGCAGTAAAGGAGGGCTTAAAATAGCCCTTTTTATTTGTCATTTAATATGTTATAATTATACAAAATACAGCATTAAAGGAAGGTTTGAAATATGATTCAGGATATAGCACCACATAAATATCATGTTGAATTTGAAAATTGTGAGCCAAGAGAGGAAGATATACTCCTTGTATTTAAAGGTAACAAAGTTCTTGTGGGTGAGGCTGATGGAAGAACATGGTTTCCTGCTGTAGGTGAGCTTAATATTAAAAGTAAACCGGAATTTCTGTTTAAAATGGATGACACAAATTTATTTATGGCGGAATCTAATGAGGAGTTTGAAGGATGGCATTTTGTAAGTCAGGAATATTTCAGAACTGCTGTGCCTATGTGGAAGGCTTTTGCAGGCATAACTGCCATGCAAATACATAGATGGTATAGTGAAAATAAGTTTTGTTCTCGATGCGGACACAATATGGAAAAGGGTATAGGTGAACGTTCACTGGTATGTCATAATTGCGGAAAGACAGTTTATCCGGCTATTTCGCCTTGTGTTATTGTTGCATTAACAGACGGTAACAGGTTATTACTTACTAAATACAATCAAAAACACAGCAAATATAAAAGATATGCTCTTATTGCCGGATATACGGAGATAGGTGAAACCTTTGAGGATACCGTCAGACGGGAAGTGCGAGAAGAAGTAGGACTTAAAGTAAAAAATATAACTTATTATAAAAATCAGCCATGGTCTTTTACAGATACACTGCTTATGGGATTTTTTGCCGAGGTTGACGGCAGCAGCCAAATTATAAGAGATGAGGATGAGCTTTCTGAAGCCTTGTGGTTTGAACGTGAGGATATACCTGTTAATAATTCTGAAATCAGCCTTACAAATGAAATGATTGAAAAGTTCAGGCAAGGTCAATAGATATACACTTAAATATAGGTTGGTATTTAAGTATATATGGTTGTTAAAAAGAAGGTGATATGTTGAAGCAGATAGAAAAGGATGTTGCAGACAGAAATTTTAAAAGGGTATATTTGATTTATGGCGAGGAGGACTATTTAGTAAAACAATATACAGAGCTTTTAAAAAGTAATGTTGCAGATGGGACCAATGCAATGATGAACACTGATGTATTTGAAGGCAGTGATTCAAATATAAATAAAATGATTGCAGCGGGGGATACTGCTCCGTTTTTTAGTGATTACAGGCTGGTGATGGTTTCAGATTCAGGTTTATTTAAAGACGGAAGAAAATCTGATACGGCTGAAATGGCGGAGGCAATTAAAAATTTACCTGAAGAGTGTGTTTACTTATTTACAAATGAAAAGGTTGACAAAAGAAATGCCTTATATAAGGCAGTAAAAAAGATTGGATATTGCTGTGAAATAAATTACCGGGATATTAAGGAGCTTACAGACTGGGTTAAAAAGAAATCGGATAACAGGCTGGACAACGGCACGGCAAATTACTTTATAAAAAATATTGGAAACAGTATGAAGCATCTTGCTGTAGAACTTGATAAGTTATTGGCTTATGCAGGAGATAAAAAAGTAACAACTGCTGATATTGATATTGCCTGTACAAAGTCCGCCGAGGTAAGTATTTTTAATATGGTGGGAGCAATAGGCAGCAAAAATACAGAAAAAGCCCTTGAAATATACAATAATATGATATTTGAGGGTGAAGAACCAATAGGAATACTTTCAATGATAGCAAGACAATTCAGGATGATATTACAGTGTAAATATTTACAGAATAAAAGGAATTTTAATACAAGGCAGATTGCGGCAGAGCTTAAGCTTAGAGAATTTGTTGTGTCAAATTGTTTAACTCAGGCTAAGAATTTTAAGCTGACTGCTTTAATGAAGGCAATTGAAGATTGTGCTCAATGTGACAGCAATATTAAGGCGGGTCTTATAGCTCCCAAACTGGGTGTTGAACTAATTATATTAAGATACAGCAAATAAAATTTGACAAATTTGACAATAAAGGTTATAATCATAGTATATCAATAGGATTAAGGTATTTGAATAGAGGTGTAATATGAAAATTTCAACTAAAGGCAGATATGCTTTAAGATTAATGTTGGATTTGGCAATTAATAATACAGGAGAGTTTGTTCCCCTTAAGCTTGTAAGTGAAAGACAGGATATTTCAGTAAAATATTTGGAGCAGATTATTACTACACTTGTTAAGGCAGGCTTTGTAAAGGGACTTAGAGGCTCTAAAGGAGGCTATAAGCTTGCGAAGAGTCCTGGGGAATATACAGTTGGTATGATTTTGCGTTTAACTGAAGGCAGTCTTGCTCCTGTTGCCTGTCTTGAGGATGAAATAAATACCTGTGAAAGATGTGAGGACTGCATAACTCTTGAATTATGGAAGGACTTATATAGTGCTATTAACAGTGTTGTGGATAATGTAACATTAGCTGATTTAATAGAAAGGTTTAATGCTAAGATAGGTAATGATTATAGTATTTAAAAATAATTTGCATTTTATGGTATGATAAATCATGTGACGGGACTTTAAAAAGAATAAATTTTGTGTTTTAGTGTATTATTATATAGAGGGTATTTAGATAAATCTGAATATCTTCTATTTTTTTATTTAAAAAAAATTATTATTTTCCTATTGACAAAATATGAAATATATGGTATAGTCATATCAAGCAAAACATATTAACTTAATAGGAAATATAGGAAAGCAAAGAAAGGCGGTTTTATAAATGGCAAAAATTTATAACAGTATGACTGAGTTAATTGGAAATACTCCTTTATTAAAGATTAATAATTATAACAAAATTAAGGGTATTAACAATATTTATGCTAAGTTGGAATACTTTAATCCTGCAGGAAGCGTAAAGGACAGAATTGCTCTTGCAATGATTGAAGATGCTGAAAAGAGCGGAAAGCTTAAACCGGGTGCAACAATTATTGAACCTACAAGCGGTAATACGGGAATTGGCATTGCTGCTGTTGCTACTGCTAAGGGATATAAGGCAATACTTACAATGCCTGAAACTATGAGTGTTGAAAGGAGGAATCTGCTTAAAGCCTACGGAGGAGAGGTTGTTCTCACTGACGGCGCAAAGGGAATGAAGGGCGCTATTGCCAGGGCAGAGGAATTGAACAAGGAAATTGAAAATTCAATTATTTTGGGACAGTTTGAAAATCAGGCAAACCCTGAAGCTCATATTAAGACAACAGGTCCTGAAATATGGAATGATACAGAGGGCAAGGTTGATATATTTGTGGCAGGTGTTGGAACAGGTGGAACAATTACAGGCGTTGGCAAATATTTAAAGTCAAAAAATCCTAATATTAAGGTTATTGCCATTGAGCCAAAGAGTTCTCCGATACTTTCAGAAGGTCATGCAGGCTCTCACAAAATTCAGGGTATTGGTGCAGGCTTTGTGCCTGAAACCCTTGACACTGATGTTTATGATGAGGTTATTGCAGTTGAGAATGACGACGCCTTTAAGGCAGGCAAAGAATTTGCAAGAGCAGAAGGTGTTATTGTAGGTATATCATCAGGTGCGGCTCTCTGGGCGGCTGTTGAGGTAGCTAAGAGAGAAGAAAACAAGGGTAAGAATATTGTAGTTTTATTACCGGATACAGGCGACAGATATTTATCTACTCCATTATTTACAGATTAAATAAATTAACGATATAGTTTAGGTTATAGAAAGAACGAGGTATATAAAAATGAGTAAAAAAACAAGAAATGAGAGAAACTTTAAATTTGAAACTTTACAGTTACACGTTGGTCAGGAAAGTCCTGATCCGGTAACAGATGCAAGGGCTGTACCTATTTATCAGACTTCATCTTATGTATTCAGAAACAGTGACCACGCTGCCGCAAGATTTGGTCTTGCTGATGCAGGTAATATTTACGGAAGATTAACCAATCCTACTGAGGATGTATTTGAAAAGAGAATTGCTGCTCTTGAAGGCGGTGTTGCTGCTCTTGCTGTTGCATCAGGTGCAGCAGCAATTACATACACTATTGAAAATCTTGCACAAAACGGCGATCATATTGTATCAGCTAAAAATATTTACGGCGGAAGCTACAATTTATTGGCACATACATTGCCACAGTATGGTATTGAAACTACTTTTGTTGATATTTTTGATTATGACGCAGTTGAGGATGCTATTCAGGACAATACTAAGGCTGTTTTTATTGAAACATTGGGAAATCCCAACTCTGATGTGGTTGATATTGAAAAGGTTGCTGAAATTGCTCATAAGCATAAAATTCCGCTTGTAGTTGACAGTACATTTGCCACCCCATATCTTGTAAGACCTATTGAATATGGTGCTGATATTGTTGTTCATTCTGCTACTAAGTTTATTGGAGGTCACGGCACAACTATCGGCGGTGTAATTATTGACAGCGGTAAATTTGACTGGGAAGCATCAGGCAAGTTCCCGTCACTTACCGAGCCTAACCCAAGTTACCATGGAATCAGCTTTACAAAGGCAGTGGGTGCGGCAGCATTTGTGACTAAGATTAGAGCAATTTTATTAAGAGATACAGGTGCAACACTTTCACCATTACATGCATTTTTCTTCCTTCAGGGACTTGAAACTCTTTCTTTAAGAGTAGAAAGACACGTTTCCAATGCCTTAAAGGTTGTGGAATATCTTAGTAATCATCCTCAGGTTGAGGCTGTACATCATCCTTCCGTAACCGATGATGAAGAACAGAAGAAATTATATGCTAAGTACTTCCCTAATGGCGGCGGCTCTATATTTACATTTGAAATTAAGGGTGATGCTCAGAAGGCTAAGGACTTTATCGATAATCTTGAGTTATTCTCACTCCTTGCCAATGTTGCTGATGTTAAGTCACTTGTTATTCATCCTGCTACAACTACTCACAGCCAGTGCACAGAGGAGGAGCTTTTAGACCAGGGTATCAAGCCTAATACTATAAGACTTTCTATCGGTACTGAAAATATTGATGATATTATTGAGGATTTAGAGGAAGCTTTCAAGGCTGTTAAATAATTAAATAATAAATAAATTGTACCCTCAATGCCGAAAGGGATTGAGGGATAATTTTTAAGTATAAATCATATAAAACAAGTATGAATAATATGAAAAAAGAGGTGGATAAATTGGTCTTATGGTTACCCTTTATATTTGGCGTGCTTTCTGTGTTAATTGATATATTAATTCCCACAGCACAGTCTCAGTCTAATATAGATTTTAATTATTATTTGTTTATCAGTGTCATTGTAACTGTGCTTGCATTGATATTGGCTTTATATTCTGTTTTTAATAAAAATGCAGCCAAAAGATATAAGGATAAGGCTCCCTTTTTTGCCGGTGTAATAATATTTGTTTCCATTATAAATATTATTACCGGAAAATTGGCTTTGCTGCCTGTTATATACTTTCCGTCCAATTCAAGAGTTATAGGGGCAATAGTTGAGGACAGAATATTAATTTTAAAATGTCTTTTATATTCGGCAAGACTGTTGTTTGTTGGCTTTTTAGGCGGTACCCTTGCCGGTATAGTAACAGGTGTGGGCATTGGTTTTAATGAAAAAATTTCCTACTGGTTAAGTCCTGTTATAAGATTTTTGGGACCTATACCGGCGACTGCTTGGATTCCTTTGGTATTAATATGCTTTCCTTCCACTGTATCTGCAAGCTGTTTTTTGATAGGATTGTCTGTATGGTTCCCCGTAAATGTAATGACCAGCAGTGGTATAAGAAATATTGCAAATTCTATGTTTGAGGTTTCATCAACATTAGGAGCAAATGTTATTTATAAAGTATTTAAGGTTGGTATTCCTGCTGCAATGCCCAGTATATTTTTGGGAATATTCAATGGCAGCAGCTCTGCTTTTGTAACATTGATGACAGCAGAAATGATGGGTGCCAAATATGGTATTGGCTGGTATGTAAACTGGGAAAAGGAAATGATGAGCTATGCTAATGTGTATGGCGGTTTAATTATTATTGCCACTGTATTTTCTCTGCTTGTAACATTATTGTTTAAGGTAAGGGACAGGGTTTTAGTATGGCAGAAGGGAATGATTAAATGGTAGATTTGGGACAAATAAATATAAATAATGTTACTAAAACATTTGTCAATGTAAACGGAGATATAACAAGAGCATTAACAAATATTAGTCTTGATATCAAGCCGGGTTCTTTTGTCAGCTTTATAGGTCCTTCCGGCTGCGGAAAATCAACTCTTTTAAGACTTATTGCAGGACTTATTAAGCCTGATTCGGGTGAGCTTATATTGGACGGCAATGAAATTGGTGATGCAGGTTATGACAGAGGGCTTGTGTTTCAAAATCCAACCCTTTTTCCGTGGCTAAATGTATATGATAATATTGCTTTTGGTTTAAGGGCAAGAAAAATATACAAGGAAAATAAGAGTCTTGTTGATGAGTATATTGACCTTGTGGGATTAAAGGGATTTGAAAAAAATTATCCTCATCAGTTATCGGGCGGTATGGCTCAAAGGGCTGCTATAGCAAGAGCTTTGGTAGGACATCCCAAGGTGCTTTTAATGGATGAGTCATTAGGTGCTCTTGATGCCTTTACAAGAATGAATATGCAGGATGAGATTTTAAAAATATGGAAAGAAAAAAGTATGACTGTTGTTATGGTGACCCATGATGTTGATGAGGCAATATATCTTTCCGACAAAATTGTTGTTATGAGTCCAAGACCTGCAAAAATAGAGGAAATAATTGATGTAAGACTGTCAAGACCAAGAGCAAGAAATAATCCCGAGTTTTTAAGACTGCGTTCTGAAATTTTAAAGGTGTTGGATTTTGCGGGACATGAAGAAGAACCAAATTATTATATTTAATATTTTATAAGGAGAATACTATGAAGAAATCGTTTTTATTTACTATATTGTTATCATCAGCTTTGCTTTTTACAGGCTGCGGCGGTACAGAAAACAGCAGTACAGGCAGTAATGATGATGATTTTGTTTTAAAAATAGCATACAACAATTCACTTTGTGAAGCACCTATACAAATGGGGGTTGAAAAAGGATTTTTTGAGGCTGAGGGGCTAAAATTTGAAATGGTTAAGGCTGATGCTGCCCATATGCCTGAGGCTATAGGTTCAGGTCAGATAGATGCCGGCTTTGGTTTGCTGGGTAAATATTTACAGCCTATTGACAATGGACTTGATATTAAAATTACGGCAGGTATACATACAGGCTGTACAAAGCTACTGGTGCCTGAAAATTCTGATATAAATTCTGTTGCTGATTTAAAGGGCAAAAGAATTGGTACAGGAGGACTTGGCGCTGCAGGCACAATTATAACAAGGCGTTCACTTTACCATGCAGGGCTTAATGCATCTCCCGATAACTGTGATGCGGAATTTGTTGTGTATTCTGAAAGTGACCTTGCTCAGGCACTTCAAAACGGTGCTATTGACGCCATAGTTTTAGGTGATCCCAGGGCATCTATAGCTGAAAGGGATTATAATTTGAAAGTAATTATTGATACGGCAAAGGACGAAGAGTATAAAAATGAATATTGTTGTATAAGTTTTGTAACGGGAGATATTGCAGAAAATCATCCTGAAATTGCCGAAAGGTTTACAAGGGCTATTATGAAGGCATCCCAGTGGGTAGAGGAAAACAAAGAGGAAACAGCTAAAATACAGATAGAAAAGAATTGGGTTGCAGGAGATGCTGAGTTTAATGCACAGGTGTTATCTTCATATAGCTATAAGCCTGCTTTAGAAGGAGGCTATGAGGCTCTTAAAATCACTGTACCTGATTTGCTGGCAATAGGTCTTATTAATTCTAACAGAAATGCAGATGAATTTATTGAAAATGCAAGACTAAGCTTTGACGGATTAAGTGATGAGGATATTTTGGGGTCTAAATCAGATACGACTAAAACGGCAGGAATTTTTACAAATACAGTGTCTGCGGCGGAAAAAGAAAAAAATGACTGCTGTGAAACCACAACTTATGCAATACCTGACTGTTGCAGCTGATAAAAGGGAGAGTGATATAAAATGGATGAAGAAAACAGATTTAAACAATGTCTTACCTGTGCCGACTGCAGGGTTAAGGCATGTATGAATAAAGAGGAAAGTAAATATCCCGGCTTTTGTCTGACTAAAGAAGTTGACAGTAAATTGCTTGAAGATGCTAAGGAAATGTACCTTAATGATGAAATTAATAACAGGCTTGCCTTGGTTGGTGCTGAAGTAGAAAGTCAATTTTATGGCAAATATACAAGAGTGCAGGAAACAATTGAGTTTATAAAAAGATACGGCGCAAAAAAGGTTGGTATTGCTACATGTGTAGGCTTGCTTAATGAAGCCGGTATATTTGCTAAAATACTGAGAGCTCACGGTATTGAGTACTATGCCGTAGGCTGTAAAATAGGCGCTGTTGAAAAGTCTGAAATAGGTATTCCAAAAGAAAATACACTTACAAAGGGTGCTAAGTATGAGTCTATGTGTAATCCTATTATGCAGGCTAAAATATTAAACAGAGAAAAAACAGATTTGAATATACTTATAGGACTTTGTGTGGGCCATGATTCACTGTTTATAAGACATTCAGAGGCACCTGTTACCGTGCTTATTGTTAAAGACAGGGTTACGGGACATAATCCTGCTGTTGCTCTTTATACCAAGGGCAGTATTTATAGTAATATATAATAAAATAAGACCTCTTCGAAATATTGACGGAGGGGTTTTATTTTTTTGTAGTGTTACTGAAAATTGGTTTTTTGTCGAAAATTAATTGACAGTGTTTGTTAAAACGATTATACTAAAAGTATGTAAATATTAATTAAAAAGAAATGGAGGTTATTGAAATGAAAAAATTTTTAGCAAAAATTTTTATCGGTACGGTTTTGTGCTGCGGGACAGTAGCATTAAGCTGTGCAGGCGCAATGGCAGCCGGTGTTGCAGCTGAATATACTTTGAGCAGTGATAAGATTTATAATGTTAAAAATCCTTCAACTGCTACCTATGCCAATATTAATAAGAATGTTACATTGTATTGCAATGGCTATAGAATTTTCAACAGCAGTGTAACCAGTGGAGGAGTGACCTACGATTCTTATCTTTCTTATCGTTATTATTATGGTATGTTTAGTAGAGCACCAAATCTTAAATATGTAAATATAGAAAAAGGTGTTACATCATTAGGCTACAATGTGTTTTTTGATAATCATCTCATTAAAAGCATAGTGTTTCCGGATAATGCTGTGAGCTTTAGCAAATCTCTTGTAAGAGATACCAGCTCTTATTCTTATCCTTATTACTATACACCAACTTTTGGTTGTATTGATGGTCTTGAAGAATATTATTGTTCTGTAGATTATGATGTAAGCTTGCCTTATGGTACAAAGGTTACATATAACTACAATGACGGCAATTTGTTATATAAGCTTAAGGATGACGGAACATACGAGGTTCTGTATGCTCTTCCGGGCAGAGCTTCTGTAAATATACCTGATTCAGCCAATGATATAAAGGTAACATCAATAGCAGATGGTGCTTTTACGTCAGATGAGGATTTAACAACCATCACAATACCGGGTACAATAACATCAATAGGTGCTGATGCCTTTAAGGATTGTGCTGAGCTTAAGGCTGTAATTATACCTGCATCAGTTAAAACAATAGGTGATGAAGCATTTAGCGGATGTACAGCTTTAAATGCTATATCTATTCCGCCAAGCGTTGAAACAATAGGCGAGGGTGTTTTCTTTAACTGTTCAGCTATTGCGGTAGAGTGTGAACGGGGTTCAGCTGCTGATGACAGCTCACTTTATCCAAGTGGCTCTGCCATTACATATAAGCTCTATGTTATTAAGGGTGATGCTGATAATTCAGGTGTTGTCGATATAATAGATGCAGTAGAAATACTTAACTATATTGAAAATGGCGAAGAGCTTAAAAAAACTGAAAATGCTGATGTAAATGGTGATGGAGGTATTACAATAGAAGATGCTGCACTTATATTGAAATATTGTGCAAATATAACAGACAGCTTATAAAAATTGTTTTATTATAATAAAAAAGATTGTTGTAATTTGAATTACAGCAATCTTTTTTATTGAATTATTCACATTTATAATCAAAACTTGATTATTTTCACCTTGTGTAGTATAATTATTATGATTTATTATGTAATGTGAGGGCTTATTATGGACTTTATTAAAAGTAAAGACTTAAAATATGAATATACAAGATTTGATGATGAAACAAATACAAAGGAAGTTATTGAGGCTCTCAAGGGTGTGGATATTACTGTTAAAAAGGGTGAATTTGTTTCAATACTTGGACACAATGGTTCAGGCAAGTCTACATTTGCAAAGCTTGTAAACGGTCTTAATATGCTTACAGGCGGTACATTATATGTTAAGAATTTTGATGCGTCTAAGGACGAAAATATTTGGGATATAAGACAAAGTGTAGGTATGGTATTCCAAAATCCCGATAATCAGATTATTGCTACTGTTGTTGAGGAGGACGTTGCCTTTGGTCCTGAAAATATTGGTATGCCGTCTGAGGAAATTGTAAAAAATGTGGATATTGCACTGAAATCCGTAAGTATGGAAGAATTCAGAAAGGCTGCACCGGCTTATCTTTCGGGAGGTCAGAAGCAAAGAGTTGCTATAGCAGGAATTCTTGCTATGAAGCCTGAATGCATAGTACTTGATGAACCTACGGCAATGCTTGACCCTTTAGGAAGAAAAGAGGTAATGGATACAATAACAAGGCTTAATAAAGAAGAAGGCATTACTATTGTGCTTATTACTCATTATATGGAAGAGGCCGCATTAAGTAACAGAATTATTATTGTAAATGATGGCAGAATTGCCGCTGAGGGAACTCCGAGAGAAATATTTAAAAATGTAGAAAAAATGAAAAAACTTTATCTTGATGTACCCCAAATAACGGAGCTTTCCTATTTAATTAACAGTAAGAATAATAAGATGTCTGATGATATTTTAAGCATTGATGAGTTTGTAAATAGGGTTCAGGAAATTGGTATCAGACAGGATTTTGTTTATAAAAAGAATGACAGGAAGGCTGATGTAAATAATGAGCCTATACTTGAAATAAAAAATCTGACTCATATTTATGGGGAGGGAACAGCCTTTGAAAAGGCTGCATTGAAAAATGTAAGTCTTACAATTAACAAAGGAGATTTTATTGGATTGATTGGTCATACAGGCTCCGGGAAATCTACACTTATTCAGCATATGAATGCACTTGCCAAGGGTAATGAGGGGGGCGTTTACTTTAAAGGTAATGATATAAATGCCGATAAAAGCAAGCTTAAGGAAATAAGGCAAAAGATAGGTCTAGTATTTCAGTATCCTGAACATCAGATATTTGAAAGCACTATATATGATGAGGTTGCTTTTGGTCCTAAAAACTGCGGGTTAAAGGGTGATGAGCTGGATAAGCGAATTAAAGAAGCCCTAAGCTTTGTAGGTATGGATGAAAGCTATTATAAAAAATCTCCCTTTGATTTGTCAGGCGGTCAGAAGCGCAGGGTTGCCATTGCAAGTGTACTTGCCATGAAGCCTGAAATACTTATACTTGACGAGCCTATGGCAGGACTTGATCCATATGGCAGGGATGAAATACTTGGCAACATTAAAAAAATGCATGATGATTTGG
This sequence comes from Clostridia bacterium, assembly GCA_030524425.1. Taxonomy (GTDB): domain Bacteria; phylum Bacillota; class Clostridia; order Lachnospirales; family CAG-274; genus Gallispira. The sequence continues at coordinate 41,588 of JAUNGN010000015.1, forward strand.
GTATAACAATTATACTTGTGTCCCATTCAATGGAGGATATATCAAGTATTGCAGACAAAATAATTGTTATGAACAGAGGTGAGCTGGCAATGTATGATACTGTTGATAATGTATTTAACAGAGCTGACGAGCTGAAACAAATGGGTCTTAATGCTCCGCAGATGACTCTGCTGTTTACAAGGCTCAGAGAGCTTGGAATCGATGTGCCTGCTAATATATATGATGTAAAGGAAGGGGCAGAAATACTGATTTCTGCTTTAAGGAAATAAAAATGAATTTGACAATAGGACAATATTATCCTACGGAGTCTGTAATTCACAGACTTGATGCCCGGACTAAAATACTCTCTACATTTATATATATTGCCGCTGTATTTTGTGCAAGGGGTATAGTCGGATACTTATTGAGTGCTGCATTGCTTATACTTATGATCAGGCTTAGCAATGTTCCTTTTAAGCTAATGCTTGGCGGTTTAAAAAGTATTATTGCTATTATTTTATTTACTGTTGTGCTTAATGTGTTTTTTGTAAGAACAGGCAGGGACTTATTTAGTTTTGGAATAATACACATAACTACTGATGGTGTGAAGATATCAATAAGGCTTTGTATAAGACTTGTTATGCTTATTTTAGGCTCTTCCGTGCTTACTCTTGTCACATCGCCTATTTCACTCACTGAGGGTATTGAGGCATTGTTAAAGCCTTTTAAAAAAATTGGTGTGCCTGCTCATGAAATAGCTATGATGATGTCTATTGCTCTAAGATTTATACCGACTCTTGTAGACGAGCTTGATAAAATTAAAAAAGCACAAATGGCAAGAGGTGCTGATTTTGATACCGGCGGGCTTATGGCAAAGGCTAAGTCAATGATCCCTCTGCTTGTACCGTTATTTGTGTCAGCTTTCAGACGGGCTGATGAGCTTGCGATGGCTATGGAGGCAAGATGTTATCGCGGTGATGTGAACAGAACTAAAATGAAAAAGCTTGAGTATGGAAAAAATGATTATATTGCATATTCTGTTGTAATTGGTGTAACAGTTTCAGTTATTTTATCCGGAATATTTTTAGGAGCATAATTATGAAGGTTTTACTTACGGTTGCCTATGACGGCAGCGGCTATTACGGCTGGCAGATACAAAAGGATTTTATAACTGTGCAGCAAAAAATGGAAGAAGCATTATCTGCTCTTTTGAGAAAAAAGGTAGAAATAAGAGGTGCTTCCAGAACTGATACAGGTGTACATGCTATGGCACAGGGTGTTGTATTCAATGAAGAAATGACTATTCCCATAGAAAAGCTGCCTTATGCCGTAAATTCTTTTTTGCCTGACGACATTGTAGTTACAAATGCAAGAGAGGTAAGTGAGAATTTTCATCCCCAATATAGTGTCATTGACAAAACATATGAATACAAAATATTAAATGCTGAATTCAGAAATCCAAAGCTTAACAGATATACTGATTTTGTCAGAGGTGAGCTTGACATATATAAAATGCAGGAGGCTTGTCAGTATTTTATAGGTGAGCATAATTTTAAGGCTTTTTGTGCAAGCGGTTCAACTGCCAAAACAACTGTAAGAACCATATACAGCCTTGAGGTTGAAAAGACCGGAGATATTATTTGTATAAGGGTTAAGGGAAGCGGATTTTTATATAATATGGTGCGGATAATTGCGGGAACTCTTGTTTATGTAGGGAAGGGTAAAATTAAGCCCTGTGAAATTACTGATATTATTAAATCAGGTGACAGGACAAGGGCAGGCAAAACATTAGCTCCAAACGGATTAACATTAATGGAGGTACACTATGGCGAATAACAAAAGAAAAAGAAAAAAGAAAAGCATTTTTCCTGTTGTATTACTAATCATACTTATAGTAATAGCGGTTATATTAACGGTAACTGTAACAAAAATGTTGTCAACTGATATGGATGCGGGAAATTCCGGTGAAATTATTTCTGTCGAAATTCCTGAAGGCTCAAATGTAAATGACATAGCAGAAATTTTAGCACAAAACAATGTTATTGACAGCGCTGCTCATTTTAAATTATTATGTAAGCTGAATAATGAAGGAAGGGAATTTAAGTTTGGCAGCTATAATTTTGAGGGCGGTTCTGATTTTTTTGCTATTGCAGAAAAGCTTAACAGCGGTGATGCAGAGGATAAGTCAATACATATTACTGTTAAAGAGGGTATGTGGCTTAGTGAAATTGCAGAAACTGTAGCTAAAGAGGGACTTTGTCAGGTTGATGAATTTATGGCGGCTGCCAACAGAAGGGATTATGACTATGATTTTGTAAAGGAAATACCTGAGAGAGAAAATCTTCTGGAGGGATATTTATATCCGGAAACCTATTATTTTATGCCGGGGGATACGGCTTATGATATAGTAAATACTATGCTTAGGCAGTTTGATAAGGTATGTAATGAAAATGATATTTACAGCAAGGTTAAAAAGTCGGATAAAACACTTGATGAAATCGTTACTATTGCATCCCTTGTGGAGTCTGAGGTAAAATATGAGGAGGAAAGACCTCTTGTATCCTCTGTAATTTACAACAGACTTAAAGAGGATATGAAGCTCCAGATAGATGCTTCCGTTATATACTCCTTAGGGGAAAGAGTAAGCAGGGTTTATTATTCAGATTTGGAAAATGAAAATGAGCATAATACTTATTATGTTAAGGGATTGCCTGTCGGTCCTATTTGTTCGCCCAGAGCCTCATCTGTTTTAGCGGCAGTGGAGCCTGCTGATACTGATTATTTATATTATGTGGTTGAAAATCAGGAAACGGGTAAGCATTATTTTACTGCAGATTATGATGACTTTTTAAATGCAAGTGAGAAGTATAAGAGTACATTGGAATAATTTGGTGATAACAATGAGTTTAGTAAATAATTATATTGCAGAATATATTGACAATATTCAGACGGACTGTGAGGGTGAGCTTGGTGAGCTTCAAAAATGGGCCTATGAGCAGGGTTTGCCAATAATTCCTAAGGAGGTTGTTAAGCTTTTAGGCTTTGTTCTTGGAATAAAAAAGCCTAAGGCTATACTTGAAATTGGTATGGCTGTTGGGTTTTCGGCAAGTTTTATGGCTCAGTTTTTGGCGGAGGATGGCTATATTAAAACTATTGACAGATATCCTTTTATGATAGAGAGAGCCAAGGAAAACTTTAAAAAGCTTAATCTTAATGAAAAAATTACAATTTTAGAGGGTAATGCTAACGATATTCTTCCTAAAATAGAGGAAAAGTTTGATTTCGTTTTTATGGATGCCGCAAAGGGACAATATATTACAATATTGCCTGATGTTTTAAGGCTTACTAAGGTGGGCGGTGTGATTATGGCTGATGATATTTTACAGGAGGGCAGGGTTGCACAGGATTACTTTGAAATACCAAGACGTCAGAGAACCATTCATAAAAGATTAAATGAGTTTTTGCAGGAAATTACCCATAATAAAAAGCTGAGGACATCGATATTGACTATAGGTGATGGTGTTGCCCTTATAGAAAAGCTGGAGGATTGATATTATGAATAAGAAAATTGAATTGCTTGCTCCGGCAGGAGATTTGGAAAAGCTGAAAATTGCCGTATTATATGGCGCCGATGCAGTTTATCTGGGAGGTACAAGCTTTGGTCTAAGAGCTAAGGCTAAAAACTTTGATTATGAACAGATGAAGGAGGGCGTTGAGTTCGCTCATGCACATGGTGTAAAGGTTTATGTAACCTGCAATATTTTTGCCCACAATGAAGATTTTAATGAATTGCCAGCATATTTAAAGGAGCTTGAGGAAATAGGCGTTGACGCAATATTGGTTGCTGACCCCGGTGTTTTTGCTGTTGCAAGAAAAACGGTGCCTGATATGGATATTCATATAAGCACACAGGCTAATAACACAAATTATCACACTGCTTTATTCTGGAAAAATCTTGGTGCTGCAAGAATTGTCATGGCAAGAGAGCTTTCAATAAAGGAAATTAAGGGTATATCAGAAAATATACCTGATGATTTGGAAATTGAGGCTTTTGTTCACGGTGCTATGTGTATAAGTTACAGCGGAAGGTGTCTTTTAAGTAACTATTTAAGCGGAAGAGATGCCAACAAGGGTGCCTGTTCACATCCATGCAGATGGCAGTATTATGTAACGGAAAAGACAAGACCTAATGAGTATATGCCTATAGTTGAGGATGACAGAGGCACATATATTTTTAATTCTAAGGACTTGTGTATGATTCAGCACATTCCTGAGCTTATTGATGCAGGTATTATGAGCCTTAAAATAGAGGGCAGAATTAAAACCTGTTTTTATGTTGGTACTGTAATAAGAGCCTACAGAGAAGCTATTGATGATTATTTAAAGGACCCTGCTCTTTATGAAAGCAAAAAGGAATATTATCTTAAGGAAGCGGCTAAGGCAAGCTACAGAGGTTTTACAACAGGATTTTATTATGGCAAGCCCAGTCAGGAGGAGCAGATTTATACCACAAGCTCATACATCAGAAACTATGATTTTATAGGTATGGTTATTGATTATGATATTGAAAGCGGTTTTGCAATCATTGAACAGAGAAATAAGTTTGTTGTAGGGGACAAGGTGGAATTTTTAAGACACAATGGCGATGTTTTTGAAATGACTATTGAGGAAATGTATGATGATAAGGGTGAAAGAATAGCAGAAGCACCTCATCCTCAGCAAACAGTTAAGCTTAAAGTAGCCGGTTTTGTTGAAGAATTTGATATGATGAGGAAGGAAGCAGAAAATCCCGTTACTTTGGAATAAGTAATTGAAAATAATCAGGTTTTATGTTATACTGAAAATATATTATATACTTAGGAGGTATTTTTAATGTTAAAAAAGGTTTTAGCGTGTGTCCTTTCTGCTGCAATGACTTTATCTGCGCCGATTGTAAGCTTTGGTGCGGAAACAATTGAAATTGAATGTAATTTAAGTCAAAGTGATGTAAATGTTGGAGATACTTTTTATGCTGATTTTAAGATAACGGATAATCCGACAGGCTATAACAATATGCAGTGTTATATAAACTTTGATTCTTCAAAGCTTCAGGCTTTGACGTGTGAAGTTGAGGATATACCTGATGATTTAATTCTGTATACTGATTCAAAGGGTATTAACTATTCAATGTTTGCTTATTTAAATGTTAACAGCAGAATAAATTTTGTGCCAATTAGCGGTGACGATGATTATTTAGGTATGGCTGATGGCAAGTCTACGGCAGGTGAGCTTGGCAGACTTAAGTTTGCCAATATTCTTAATATGAATATTGATGGTGTTCCCGTAAATTATACAGGGACAGGAACATTGATCAGAATGAAGTTTAAGGCTATTGCCGAAGGTTCTTCCGAAATAAGTATGACTGATGTTCTTGGCGGTTATTCAGATGATAAGGGAAATTATACTTTATCATTTAATGTTAATAATGATACTGTTACTATCGGTAATGGCGGAGCATCAGAGCCTGATAGTGAAACAACAACTCATGAGTCTGCTGAAATAACAACAACATCTGCTAATAATAGTAACAGCAGCGGCGGCAGCGGAGGTTCATCAGGCGGTGCCAAGACAACTGCCACAACAGAGGCAGCAACTGAGGCTCAGACCTCAAGTGATACTGTTATTGGCGGTGCTGATACGGATACAGACATAAATGTAATTTCATTTACTGATGTTGAAGAGGAATTTTGGGGACATGATTATATTATGGATTTAGCAGTCAAAGGTGTTGTAAACGGTTATCCTGACGGATCTTTTATGCCTGATGCAAACATTAAGAGGGCTGATTTCCTCATTATGTTATTAAGAGGCTTAGGAATTGATACTTCTGTTGAAAATACCTATGAGAATAATTTCACAGACGTTGGGTCAGGGGCCTATTATGCAGCAGCTTGTGGCATTGCTAAGGAAATGGGCATTGCAACAGGTAATCCTGACGGGTCCTTTGCCCCATCAAGCTTTATTACAAGACAGGATATGATGATTCTTGCAAAGAAGGCTCTTGAAAATAAAATTGGAAGTGAAATTACAGGTGATACAGCGGTGCTTGACACCTTTAATGACAAGTCTGATATCTCTTTGTATGCACTGGAAAGTCTGGCAGCTATGGTTAATGCAGGTATTGTAAATGGTATGGGTGATGGTATTGCACCTAAGGCTAATACAACAAGAGCGCAGGCTGCAGTAATAATTTCAAAGGTAATGAATAATATTAAGTAATTTTAATGGTGTAATTGATGAAAATTTTAATCAATTACACCATTTTTTTGATGGTTTTATGAAAGATACTTTAAATTTGATGTGAGTTTTGCTGTGAGTAATTAATATGCAGAAAGCAAAATATACATTTTTACTAAAAAATTATTAAGCATTTGTTAAATTATAACAGATTTCAGAAATATTACAACTTGGTTTTTTGGTTGTTTTTTTGGGATAAAGGTAGTATAATGACATTGTAGTTAAATTAACAAGGCTTTAACTGCATTAATCACTGCTGTTTCTTTAGAAATGGAGGTAATGTATATGAGTATGAAGTATGAAAAGGAATTTAAAAGTGTTATAGAGGGCGGAATAAAGACTCTTAAAAATAATGTAGAAAATCTTACAACTAAAATGTCTCTTGATCCTATTTTTACAATGGACAAGGAAGATCTTAAAATATTTGCCAAGTGCAACAGTATGCTTTTTGATTTTTCGGGATATACTAAATTTAATTATGCCTTAAAGGCTATTGACGCATGTGAAAAGTATCTTGCTATTGATATTTCTGATGAGGAAATGCAGAGAGCATATATTAATATGCTTGAAAATATAGGCAATGTGAAGGAAGCGTATATATGTGTGAAAGCCTGGCTTAATAATGGAGTAACAAAAAATACGGCTAAAGCTTTTCTTGGCAATGGCATAAGCAAGTATGGTGAGTATATGACTACAGAGGAAAGAGAAAAGTTTGATTATCTTTATAATGATGTGTCTTGTGCTTATTAAATATGGCAGTGAGTTAAAAACACCTGAATCGTTTTAGGATTTGGGTGTTTTTTATTTTGAAAATTTTTTGATTAACTATAATACTGAAATTGTCGAATTTAAGTGACTGAAATTGTTATAAAATGTCTGAATAATGTGCTATAATTATTATATAAAATTTTATTGAAAGGAGGTCTGTATGCAGCCTTAAGTGTAAAAATATTTCTTTTGTAATAATATCAATTACAGAAAAAACAATTTTATTTTAATTAAAATCCAGGTAAGGAGGAAAAGGTTTTGAACAAAGGATTGAAAAGATTATTAGGTTTATTTTTATCATTTATAATGATAGTTTCCTGCATGACTGCAATGTATAGTCAGGGTGTATTTGCATCTGCACCTACTATTTATATTGTAGGTGATTCAACAGGATGTCATTACAGTGAAACAACTGATTCAAGCTATTATTACAAGAGGGTCGGTTTTGGCGATAAGATTGCAGACTATTTAACAGGCGGAGCAACAGTTGAAAATCTTGCTTTATCAGGAAGAAGCTCTAAGAGTTTTACAAACGAAAGTAACTATCAGACATTATTAAATAATATTGGATCAGGTGATATTCTTATAATTGCTTTCGGACATAATGACGAAAAGGTTGAGGATGCAAGCTTGGGAACCGAGCCTTTAGGAGATAAGGATACAGAGGGTTCTTTTAAGAACTCATTATATACAAATTATATTAAGACAGCACAGGATAAGGGAGCAACTCCTGTCTTGTGTTCACCTATTGTAAGGCTTCCAAAAGGTGAATCATGGACTGATAAGGATTTGCATAAGGTAAACGGCGGAGATTATGCAAGTTGTGCAAGGGAGCTTGCAAGTGAGCTTGGTATAGATTTTATAGATCTTACTGCATTAACTAAGGCCAAGTATGATGAGGTTGGATTTACAGAGGCAGCTAATTTCCATGCCCATCCAAATGAAACAAGTATTGATAATACTCATTTAAATAATTATGGTGCAAAAATGACAGCATATTTATTAGCTTCAGCAGCAACAGGTGTATTAAAGTCATATATAGTTTCTTCACCTGCTGCACCTGTTAAGGAAACTGATTTAGTGGTTAATCCGGGATATACTGCTCCGCCGGAAGGTGATTTAACAGGTGATGATTTAAACAGCAGTTTGTGGACTACCACATCTCCATGGTATGGTTCTGCATTTGGTGTAATCGGTGGAAATCCAAATACAACTAATTTTGACATAAGCGAAAGCGGAGATACTGTTCACATCAAGGCTGCAAATAATAAGGGTAAGATTTCATCAACGTCTGATGGTCTTGCAATGTATTATCAGCCGGTTTCAGCCAATGAAAACTTCCAGATATATGCAGATGCGCATATTAACAGTATTGATAATACAAGTGATCAGGTTGGCTTCGGTGCTATTATGGCAGACAGTATTAAGGTAGACACAAATGATGCTACATTTAATATTAAAAATTATGTTGCTGCATCTCCGTTATATATGGCAAAGGGAGCTGTGGGAGGCTTTGCTAAAATTGACAGTACTATTAAAAAGGGTCCGTCTCTTTCTGTTCTGCCCCAGGCAGGTGACGATGTGAGAGTCAGTATTGTTAAAAACGGCAGAAAGTATACTGTTACATATGGAAGCAGTGTTTCAACTTATGAGCTGACAGATACTCAAATGCAGGGAATAATGTATGTAGGTTTGTTTGCTGCAAGAAATGCAGACATAACATTTAGTAACATTATATATAATAATGAGGTAGTTGAAGGTGATATTCCTACTGAGGCTACTACTGAGGCTGTGACTGAAGCTGCTACAGAGGATATGGAGATTTCATCTGAATAACTACGGCTGACATATCAGTAACAGATTCATTTACATTTTGGGCTGAGGAAAATGTTAATGCAGACGGTAAATTAGACACAGGAAATTATAACATTAACGGTGCCGTAATCGGCATAGCGGGAATTGCTCCTTTAACAGAATATACAAACGGTAATTATGAAAATCATAAGGCATATAAAATAGGTAAATATAATGATGCGGAGTATGAAGGCAGTGTAAGTTTTACACCTGCTGAAAATGGTATGGCAACATTATATATGTATGTGCCTGCTGATAAGGCAATTTATCTTTCTGAAACAGAAACAGGCAGTGCCGCTGCTGACAAGCAGATTATAAATGCATCTGATTTTCCGTATACTTTCGAAGTTACTGCAGGTACGACATACTATATGTCTACTGATAAAACAGGTAATTTTGCAATAAGCGGTATTGGCTTTGTTAAAGGGGAATAGACCGTTGTCCGGGATAATTTTCAATTTGTATTGAATATAATAAAAACAGTGAGTAATACGCTCACTGTTTTTTATTTTTTTAACAATGGTTTATTTTATTAAAAAACTTTGCCTTTAATTTCAAGGTTTTCTTGCTGCATACAGGGTTATAATAGTAATGAAAAAAATTATTATTGTTCCGGGGGTTGCTTTATGGATAAATTTGTTATAACAGGCGGCAATAAAATAAAAGGAAGTATAGATATATCAGGCTCTAAAAATTCGGTTTTACCAATATTGGCTGCTACACTTTTAATTTCTGACACCTGTATCATAAATAATGTTCCAAGATTAAGAGATGTTTATACAATGGTTGAGTTATTAAAGTATTACGGTGCTGAAGTAGAATTTGATGAAAGTATAAAAATTAATTGTTCTAATATTGAAAATAAGCCGCCAAGTGAAAAGGTAAAAGATATAAGAGCCTCTTTTTTGCTGGTTGGCGCCCTGCTTGGCCGTTTTAAAAGAGTATCAATGTTTATGCCGGGAGGGTGTAATATTGGACAAAGACCTGTTGATCTGCACCTGAAAGGTTTTAGTGTATTGGGAGCAAATCAGATACTTGAATGTGGAATAATTGACATATTTACAAAATATCTTAATGGTGGAGAGGTTTATCTTGACTTTCCCAGTGTCGGAGCAACTGAAAATGTAATTCTTGCAGCAGTAATGGCAAAAGGAAGAACTGTAATAAGCAATTGTGCCATAGAACCTGAAATTGTAGATTTGGCTGATTTTCTTACAAAGGCGGGAGCAAAAATTTCAGGTGCAGGCAGCGATACCATTATAGTTGATGGTGTAGATTCTCTTAAAGGAGTAGAACATAGTGTTATACCTGACCGAATTGAGGCAGGAACATTTATGCTTGCTGTTGCAGGCACAGGAGGACAGTGCAGGATTAATAATGTCATTACTGAGCATATTAAGCCTGTTATTTTAAAACTCAGAGAAATGGAGGTAGATATAACTGAAGAGGATGATGCTGTTGTAGTTTATTCAAACGGAAATATTGTTAATACTGATATTAAAACTATGCCGTATCCGGGTTTTCCGACTGATATGCAGGCACAATTTACCGCTTTGATGTCAAAGGGAGCGGGAACAGGAATAGTTAATGAAACTGTGTTTGAAAACAGATTTATGCACATTGGTGAGTTGATTAAAATGGGGGCCAATATTGCTGTTGAGGGCAGAACAGCAGTTGTAAGAGGGGTTGAAACTCTGGCGGGAGCAGAGGTTAAAGCAACTGATTTGAGGGCTGGGGCAGCTTTGATTATTTCTGCACTGTCAGCTGAGGGTACAACTGAAATAGGTAATATACATTACATTGACAGAGGCTATGAAATGATTGAAAAAAAGCTGTCTGCCGTTGGGTGTGAAATAAAGAGAATTGAAGGTTAATGAAGTTAAATTAAAAATTTTCTGCGGTAAAATTTAAAGAAATGATATTTAAATAAAATCAAAATATATTTAGGGGTGATAAATTGAAAAGGATAATTTTTATTGGAATACTGTTTACATCTGTTTTTATACCTATTGTTATAAGCGAGGGACAGGTTATGCCTGTATGCAGTATAAGTGAGGAAACAGATAATAAATCAGATATAGTGATTGATAAAAATTTAGAAGATTATGTCATAGGTGTGGTTGCCGGTGAAATGCCGGTGAATTTTCCTCATGAGGCTTTAAAGGCTCAGGCTGTAGCTGCCAGAACTTATGCTGTAAGACAAATACAGACCAATCCAAACATAAATTATGAAGATATTGGTCAGGCTTTTGTTACAGAGGAAACCATGAGAAAAATGTGGGGTAATAATTTTGATGAGTATTATGAAAAAATCAGCAGAAACGTGTATGATACTGCAGGTGAAATACTGGAGTACAATAATGAACCTATTTTAGCGGCTTTTTGTTCAACAACAAACGGATATACCGAGAATTGTGAAAATGTCTGGACTCAGGCTTTACCTTATTTAACCAGTGTAAAATCCGAAGGTGATGAAAAATCCCCCTATTACAGTGATAAGGTTGTAGTTTCAAAAGATAGATTTACAAACATTTTTGGTGGTACTAATGCGGTTATTTCAGAAAAAACCGAAGCCGGCTATGTAAAGAGTGTCAGCATTAACGGTAAAAGTTACAATGGTGACAGAATAAGAAAAATATTAGGCCTTAAATCTACCTGTTTTGAAATAAATGATGATGGTAATAATATAGTTTTTTTTACTAAAGGTTACGGACATGGTGTTGGGATGAGTCAATATGGCGCTTGTTATATGGCTAACAATGGAAAAGACTACAAATCTATATTAGAACATTATTATAAGGGTGCAATTCTTAAAAATTTATAAAATAGTATTATAAGTTGTTGTAAATTGACGGTTATTGTTATACAATAATAATATATATCAGAAATAAATCAGGCTTAATCGGATTTTTCTTAATATATAAATAAATTTTTTGCTTATGATAAAAAGAAACGGAGGTTTTAATATGGAAGATGATAACCGTAACAGCAATGATAATATTAACGGCGGAGGCAGCGGTAAACGGGGAAACGACAATTCAGATTCAAAGATTTTCTTTAAAATACTTATTATATCTTTGGGTTTGACTTTTATGTTTAATTTGATAATGACCTCAATGGCGTTGAGGACTCAAAGTGAGCTAAACTACAGTGAATTTGTCAATTGGGTTGAACAGGATAAGGTAGAGAAAGTTGAATTCAGATCCGATAAGCTGGTGGTTTATCCTTATGCTGACAAGCTTGAGGAAAGTGATAAAAAACTTGTTGAGGGTACTGATAAATTTTATGTGGGAAGAGTAAGTTATGACGAGTTAGTGCCGATATTGAGAAAGCATAATGTTGAGTTTTATTCTCCCATACAGTATAATTCTCCAATTATTTCTTTCTTTACAAGCTGGATTTTGCCTTTGCTCATAATGTATCTGGGCTTTACATTTATTATGCGTTTTGCAATGGGTAAAATGGGTGCAGGTGCAATGGGCAAATCAAATGCTAAGGTTTATATGGAAAAGGAAACAGGCGTTACTTTTGCTGATGTTGCAGGTCAGGATGAAGCTAAGGAGTCTTTGAATGAAATTATAGACTTTCTCCATAATCCTGAAAAATACAGGAAGATTGGTGCAAAGCAGCCAAAGGGTGCATTGCTTGTGGGACCTCCGGGCACAGGCAAAACTCTGCTTGCAAGAGCTGTTGCAGGAGAGGCGAATGTAACGTTTATGAGTCTTTCAGGCTCTGATTTTGAAGAGATGTTTGTGGGTGTTGGTGCTTCAAGAGTCCGTGAGTTGTTTAAGAGTGCTCAGGAAAATGCACCTTGTATAGTATTTATTGATGAGCTTGATGCAGTGGGACAGAAAAGAGATAATCGCTTTGGCTCAAATGACCAGACTTTGAATCAGCTTTTGTCTGAGATGGATGGCTTTGATTCTTCAAAAGGTGTTGTTATACTGGGTGCGACCAACAGACCTGAGGTATTGGACAGAGCGTTGTTAAGACCGGGGCGTTTTGACCGAAGAATTATTGTTGAAAACCCTGATTTAAAGGGAAGAATTGCTGTTTTACAGGTTCATTTTAAGGGTGTAAAACAGGGTCCGGATATTGACCTTGAAAAAATTGCTCTTGCTACAAGCGGTGCAAGCGGAGCAGATCTTGCAAATATTGTAAATGAAGCTGCACTTAGAGCAGTAAGGCTTGGAAGAAATATTGTACTTCAGGAAGATTTAATGGAATCTGTTGAAGTAGTAATTGCAGGTAAAGAGAAAAAGGACAGAATTATGTCTGATAAGGAAAAGAAAATTGTTGCCTTTCATGAGGTGGGTCATGCTCTTGCCGCTGCTTTGCAGAAAAATGCTCAGCCTGTGCAAAAAATCACAATTATCCCGAGAACTATGGGTTCTTTAGGATATACAATGCAGATGCCGGAGGAAGAACGCTATCTTATGAGCAAGGATGAAATTATAGCTAAAATTGTTGTTTATCTTGCGGGAAGAAGTGCCGAAGAAATTGAATTTGGTTCAATAACTACAGGTGCAAGTAATGATATAGAAATGGCTACAAATTTAGCAAGAAATATGATTAGTCTTTATGGAATGAGTGATAAGTTTGATATGATGGCACTCGAAAGCGTTCAGAATAAGTATCTTTCGGGTGATAAAGTGGCAGTTGTGGGTGAAAGAACAATTGCTGAGCTTGATGCGGAAGTACTTTCAATTATTAAAGACTGCCATGAAAAGGCAAAAACAATGCTTATTGAAAATAAAGCAGCTTTAGAAGAAATAGCTATGTTCCTTTACGAGAGAGAAAATATTTCAGGTGAAGAATTTATGGAAATTTTCAGAAAATATAATTCTGAGGAGAAAAAAGATGAAGCTATTGAAGGAAATAATTGACGATATTCTTTCTATAGTATATCCAAATCATTGTATAAGCTGCGGTGAAGTATTAAATGCAGGTAAAGATAAGTGGCTGTGTAATAATTGCAGGTGTGATTTTGAAATAACAGAACATAAGAGATGTAAGACTTGCGGCCGTATAATTTATCATGATGGTAAATGCAGAATATGCAATAGTGAAAGAATTTATTTTGATAAGGGATATTCGGTTTTGGTGTATAAGGATTCTGTCCGTAATGGTATAATGAATTTTAAGTACAAGGGATTGTATAGGTATGGCAAATATTTTGGCAATATTATGGTAAATTATGCTGTTCAGAATATTAACATGTCATTTGATTATGTAACAGCAGTGCCCCTACACTCTAAAAGATTTAAGGATAGGGGCTATAACCAATCTAAAATATTAGCGAAGGCTGTTGCCGAAAGTATGAATATAAAATATATGGATTTACTTATTAGAAATAAAAACACTAAGGCACAAAACAGTCTTAACCGTAAAGAGAGAAAAGAAAACATAAGAGACGCATTTTCTCTTAGAAAGGGTATGTCTGTGGAAAATAAAAATATACTTATAATAGATGATATTTATACGACCGGTGCTACCATAAATGAGTGCAGCAGGGTTTTAAAGAAAAATAAAGCTGCCGTAGTTGAATTTTTTTCATTAAGCTGCCGTAGCGAGGATTAGTCAATATTTATAGGTATTTTAAATTTACTTATCATTTTTTTATAACAGTCCTCACATATATCAAAACTGTGTATTTCGTTGTCAAAAATACTGCCGTAGCCCCATTTTTTTTCAACAGACAAATAGTCGGAGGTATATCCGAATTTGTCTGTTGCTATATCTTTTCCACAGCAATTGCATTTAACTTTATCAACTTTTTCTATTATTATGTTTTCGCTTTTATAGAGCTTCATGTATTAACCTCCTTTGACTGAGAAGTATTAACTTAATTATAAAACATTTATTTTAATTTGTATACTAACAATTTATTGAAAGGCTGTGATATAATGTTAAAATATAAAGTTGATATGCATACCCATACTATTTCAAGCGGACATGCTTACAGCACAATTACGGAAAATGCACATTATGCGGCGTCAATTGGGATAGAATATTTGGGAATGACGGATCATGCTCCCAATATGCCCGGTTCATGCGGTGCTCTGCATTTTCTTAATTTAAAGGTTGTGCCTGAATATATAGAAGGGGTCAGGATATTTAGGGGAATAGAATTTAACATAATGGATTATCAAGGTAAGCTTGACAAATCAATAAGAAAAAAAATAATAAAAAGCTTTGATATCTCCATAGCCAGTCTTCATTTGCCATGTATTACGCCGGGGACTGAAGAGGAAAATACTGATGCCTTGGTTAATGCTATGAACAATCCTTTTGTGAATATAATAGGACATCCCGGGGATCCCAGATATCCTATTAATATAAAGAAGGTGGTTTCTGTTGCCAGAGATACTCAAACATTATTGGAGCTTAATAACTCTTCGTTTAATCCGGAAAACGGAAGGTCGGGAGGAGAAAATATTGCTATTGAGTTGTTAAGGGAGTGCAAAAAACAGAATTTGCCTGTTATTTTAGGCAGTGATGCTCATTATCATACCTATATAGGTGATTTTAATAGATGTGAAAAGATTTTGGAAGAGGCTGATATGCCAAAAGAGCTTATAATTAATTATAGTACAGTGGATTTTGATAATTTTATACGATATAAGAAAGAAAAATGCAGAAATTTATAAAATAAGTGTTGACAGCATAATCATATTGTGGTAAACTATCATTCGTTGCCGGTGAATGCAATCTCGTGTAATTTACGTAATCAGTGATAATTTAATATAAATTTGTTGAAAAATTTATATTAAATTGTTGACAAAATGAAAATTTTGTGATAAAATAAATTTCGTTGCAATTAATAAACCGCAGCAACCAAGAACTAAAAAACTTACAAAAAAGATAAAAAAGTTCTTGACAAAAGCGAAGAG
>JAUNGN010000049.1 GCA_030524425.1 Clostridia bacterium
GACTGTCCGGGAAAATAGGTGGCCGCCGGATTCAATTAAAAAGAATTCAGTTAATATGTGCGGTAAAGAAAGCCGGAAAATTCGGCAGAAATCTATTTGTGCAGAATGCCGGATCCAATTAAAAAATTAGGATGAGATAGTCGAAAGGCTATCAAATTTTAATATATGCCGATGTGGCTCAATTGGCAGAGCAGCTGACTTGTAATCAGCAGGTTAACGGTTCGAGTCCGTTCATCGGCTTTTTGTAATTAAATATGGGTGGATTCCCGAGTGGCCAAAGGGGGCAGACTGTAAATCTGTTAGCTCAGCTTTCGAAGGTTCGAATCCTTCTCCGCCCATTTTAACTCTTTTTTTATTTAAGGGAAAATGAATAAAAGAAGTGGAAAGAGAATATAATAATGTAACTTATCCGAAGAAAATGGGAGCTTGCTCACAATTTTCGATGGGTAAGTTATCGAGTCTTTTTATTCAGATACGTAGTATCTGCCTTACGTAGTAAGGTAAATCAAGGCACTTGATTTAAAATAAAAAGGTGAGATAAGGTTAATAACTTTATGTAATGTAGGTAAAGCCTGCACAATAACGCGGGGTAGAGCAGTCTGGTAGCTCGTCGGGCTCATAACCCGAAGGTCGTTGGTTCAAATCCGGCCCCCGCAACTATCCAAATGTACGCCCACATTTACGGTGAAGCTGCCGTCAGTGTTGGCGTATATTTTTGTTATAAGAGCTTTTACCGCCTGTTTAGGGTCTTGCTCTATAAGGTTTAAGGCATAGTTAAGGAATTTAACAACTCTATCCTTTTTAACAGGGGCATTGGTTGCAGAACGTCTTGCTACAATATCTTCAAGCTCAGACTTTCTTATTCTCAATCTATCTACTTCTTCCTGCATTTCAGGGAACACTATACCATCCATAAACGCCTTCATAGCGTTTCTAATTTTTCTGTCTATTTCGGCTATTTCATTTTTTTCTTTAGATAAATCCTTTGAGGCATTATTTACCTGTAAACAAATCTGAGTAGCTATTTCTTCAAAATCAGCAGTTGCTAAATATTCTTTTAAATGTGATATTACAAATGTTTCAATCATATCAGCATTTATGTTTTTAGCGTTGCAGGTTTTACTTCTATATTTAGCACCACAAGCATAGTATCTTGTTGAATAGCCTTTTTTATTTGTGCTTGTATGACCAACATATATAGAACCGCATTCAGTACACTCAATCAATCCTGAAAGCAAATATTCTCTTTTAGCTCCATATGAGCCATTTCTTTTATTATTTCTCAGTCTTTCCTGACACACATTAAACACCTCTTTATCTATGATAGGGGGAATACAGTTCTCTATTCTTACTATATTAGGATTAGGCTTGCCTCCTGCCCATTTGCGCATCTGTTTAAATATTTTTTTGTTCCAAGTGTATACGCCAATGTATCTTTCATTTTCTAATATTGCTTTAATTGATGTTTTAGCAAAAGGGTTACCTCGTTTAGTACTTTTACCTTTTAAAGCTGTAAGTATTTTATCATAACTGTTATCAGATGCATACATTTCAAATATTTGTCTTACAACAGGGGCTTCGCTTTCATTTATTATGTATTTACCGTCTTTTATATCATATCCAAAGGGTGGAATTCCGCCGAGAAAAACACCCTCTTTTGCCTTTGCAGCAACACCTGCAATAGATTTTTTTCTTGTATCAAGAACTGCGTGCTGACCTAAACCAACAGAAATAAGTTCTGTTAAGAAGTTGTTAGGGTCATAAATATCACCTAAATTTTGTGTACACGAAATAACATTTATATTTAATGCTGCCATTTCTTTTCTGAAGCTAAGCCAGTCGACTACATCTCTGCTTCCTCTTGAAATATCATAAATAACTACAGCATCAAATTTATGTTTTTCTGCATCAGAAAGCATATTTTGAAAACCTGCTCTGTCTGTGTTGGTACCTGTGCAGGCTTCATCAGAATAAAACTGTGTAAGAGTTATATTGTTTTTGCTGCAATATTGTGTTATTGCATTAAGCTGATAAGCAATACTATTGTCTGTCTGCTTATCTGTACTGTATCTTGCGTATCCTACTGCATTCATAAAAAATGTTCCTTTCTTATTGAAAATTTGCAAGATATGTGATAAAATATAATTGTGTTGATTATGTGTTTATCACATACTTTTATTTTTTAATTTCTCCTGTTGGCAGCAGGGGACTTTTTTATATTTTTAATATTTTGAAGTCTGCTGTTTGGGATTAATATTTTTTATCTTTTTGTTATATAACTACCAAGAACAACTATTCCTTGAGTTGTTGTGTTGCCAATATTTGTAAAATATGTAGTTCCCAGTGGTAATCCATACATTACAATGTCATCTCCTTCAAAAATATCATCAAGCTTACCAAAATAGTACACATAATAGAAACCATCTCCAAAACTTGCCACTTGGACAACTGATATATCACGACCGTAAGAATCACCCTCACTAATTGATGCAACATACCCTTTATCAAATTTGATTAATTTTCCGTCATAGTTATTTATATTTTTTTCTAAATGTTTAAATTCTATTGATGTATCGACTAAATTTTTTATATTATCAAAATTATTTGTTGGGAAAATAGAATCATTATTGTTAATAAATTTAATAGTATTTTCAGACATAGTGAAAGGTACATCAGTGTCACTATCAGAAATATCCTGTCCTATATGTTTCAGAAATTCTAATTTAGTTGGCACAAATTCTCCGTTTACATAAGTGCCTTCGTATTTTAAAATGCTTGGATCTTCAAATGTTCTTTTTCCATAACCATTAAAGATACCATTATCCCATTCTCCCTCATAAGTATATGTTTCGTTTTCATCATTTGTAGCAGTAAATGAACCATTTCCTTTTGGAATACCATCAACTACATCACCTTTGTACTCGCCTTTTCTATCAAAATCAGTAAAGTGTACTACATACATATTACTTTCAAGTGTTCCGTTACCACTAAACTGACCATCTTTAAATGAACCAGTGTAGTTTAAATAATTATCCCCATCTTTATAAGTAAATGTTGCATTATCAGCTGCAACAATGTTATCAACCAATTGTCCGGTGTATTTACCTGTAATAGTTTCGTTCTGGAAAGTAATAGATAAGTCTTGTTCTGTTACATCCTTAGTACAGCCAATACACATTGTTAGTAATAATAGCGTAATTATAGTTAATTTTTTCATAATATATCCTCCAGTTTATTTACATATTTTTATCTATAGCATATACCACAAGCAGTTCTACCTTGTGCCTTAGCATCACTTAAAGAAATTGCAGTACCTTTTCCTTTAAGTGATTGACAATCCTGTTTATGGTATTTAGTACCTGTTGCACCAATGTATACAGTACTACCTGTTGTAGTACTAACTATACCGCTTTTTACTTCGCTATCAGATGAATAATCAGAAGAATTGTTGGAAACTTCTGAGTAAACTGGTGTTGTAGTAGTAGGTTCAATTATTAGTGTTGTTGTTTCAGTAGTTGTAAATGTAGTAGTTATTGTTGTAATTTCAGTTGTTGTTTCAGTTGTAGCCTCAGTTGTACTTTCTATAGTAGTTTCAATATCTTGTTGCATACTGGAAGAGCTACATCCAAAAGTTAAAGCTAACATTAGTACTGATGGAAACAAAAATAGTGTTTTTTTCATAAGTAAATCCTCCTTTTAGTTGCAAAATTTGTCGAACGGTTTTTGACAAATATATACAATATGTGATATAATTTTATTAGAGGATTTTCAGCTTTTTAAAATTCTTTGTCAGAGTGTAGGCTATTGCGGAGCCTACACTCTTTTTCTATATAATCTTTAAACTGATTATATACCTGTCTTTCAAGAGGATGTTTATTGTACATACCCCTTTTATTAAGTTCAATTAGTCCATTATATCTTATTTCAGCTGATCTTTATTATTTATTTTTTGTTGCTTCACATCTGCTTAATTCAAGATATTGTCCATCACTTATTGAAAAATATCTTTGCCCAACAAAATTATCATTAGTTATTATATCATCCTGATTAGCATCAGAAGAAATACAAAAATATCCTTTGCAACTATCTGAAGTAGGATATGCAACATATTCGCCTGCAGGAATATCTACACCTACTTTATACATACCATCAGTATATGAAGTTGATTGAGATTCTGAATTTATATTTGTTTTTTCTTCAACTTTTGACATATTTATTGCTTCTTGTCCGATTATATTAAAAACTTCGTATGTCTTGTCAGATATTTCAGTTGTTTCGGCTGCTAATTTAGACAAATCACTTATAGAATCTACATGATATATAGAATTTGCTGTTTCGTATAAAGCTAAATAAGGTGTTGTTAAAAAAGAAACATCCATTTGAGTTGAAAGCATATCATAAATATTGCTATAAACATAAGCTGTTTTAACATATGAACTCATAATAGAATATACGTAATTACAATATTTTTGTTCTTGCTCTGATGATACACTTTTAGTATCGTTGGCATATTCTTTTAGTTCTTCTAAATCTGTTATAACAGTGATATCCTTACATTTTTCAAGGAAATATTTATAATCTGTCATAATTTCATTACGAAAATCATCCTTAATTCCAACAAATTTTTGGGGAATATCTTTTGTTTGATATTTATTAATATTTTTTTCTGAAAGATCCAAAAATTCTTTTTCTATGGAGCAAATATCTTTTATTGGTAGATCTATATATTCACCATACACAACAGCACTAATTTTTTTTGTATCATCAATATTCTCAAAAGATTTTTTAAAGTTATTAAACCTGTTAATTGGATCCTCAGTTAGTAAATTTGTATTAGTATTTTCTATAATGTTATCTTGAATGCTACAGCTACAAAATATTATTAAAATAATTGTTGTGAGCGGTAAAAGTAATGTTTTTTTCATAAGTAAATCCTCCTTTTAGTGTATATATTTGTCGAACGTTTTTTGACAAATATATACAATATGTGATATAATTTTATTAGAGGATTTTTTCAGCTTTTTTAAAATTCTCCGTCAGAGTGTAGGTTGTTGCGAAGCCTACACTCTTTTTCTATGTAATCTTTAAATTGACCATAAACCTGTCTTTCTAATGGGTGTGTATTGTACATACCTCTTTTATTAAGCTCCATTAGTCGTTTATATCGTATTTCTGCTGATTGCATAGACACATTACATATTTTTGCTATATCTTCTGCTGAGCTTGCATTTAAACTATGCAAAACAGTGGCGGGCATTAGAATATCACGAGCAAATACATTAGCTTGTATTTCTTTAACATCATTATATTTGTCAGTTTCACTGTTATACCTAAATGTCTTAATATTCTCCTTTACGTGTCCCAGTAAACAATGACCAATTTCATGAGCAAGGGTAAACCTTATACACTGCACTGGTTTTTGTTCATTATAATAGATGATAAACCTTCCATTAATTTTGGTGCTATAGCCATCTTCATTATTAGCATGACTGAGCTTGCTGTCGCTATAACTAATAATTTGTATATTGTAATAGCGGGCAATAAGAGATAATCTTAATGGCAGTTGGATTATTTGAACCTCAATTAAGGTTTTCCATGCTGAATCTCTGGCAATTTTATATTCCGTGTACATTTGTACCACTCCTTTCTATAAATATTATAGAAAGAAATGGTATTTATTTCCTTAGTTGATTAATGGAAACGGAGTAAATATATGGAAATTAATCATCATATGACATTGGCTTATTAAGGTCCTCAAGAACTGATTTTTTATCAAGTTTAACTGACAGTTCGCTGTTGCCTCTGGCAGCTACCTCAGTTATGTATTCTTCTTCAGATTGCTTATTATTTAATTTTGTATATTTATCTATTAAAGTCAATTCTTCAACTCTTTTTTGTGCTTCATTTTTACCTATATCGTTTAATATATTATAAGTAGTTATGAGTTTAAGTTCTTTATTAGAAAGATTTGAAGTATCAAAAGGGTGTTTACTAACTTGCAATTCTTTTATATCACTCTTTAAAACTATCCAATCAGGGTTTACTTTTAAGGCATTTGCTATAGCCTGAATAACTGGCATTTTTAAATCTTTAATTAAGCCGTTTTCATATCTTTGAATAGTAGATTTCGTTACACCAATTAGATTGCCGATTTGTTCTTGTGTTAATTCAAGTTCTTTTCTTCGATTTTTTATTCGCTCACCTATTTTTTGGTTTGTGTTCAACCAATCACCCCCTATGCTTGTATTGTACCATACAATATTGCACAATGCAACATATTTTTAAAAAAAATAAAAATAAAATTGCACTATGCTATTGACATAAGTGTATATGTGTGATAATATATTATTAAAAGTTGCATTATGCAACTACTGCGATCAGGAGGTGATACATATGGTAAATACAAGGAAAATAAAAGCTAGATTGACTGAATTAGGTTTAACGCAGGATGATTTAGCTGCAAAATTAGGGTTAGCAACTTGTACAGTAAGCCAAAAGTTAAACAATATTCGTCCCTTAAAATTAAGTGAAGCAAATGAAATTGCTAAGATACTAAAAATTGATGATCTTGATTTTAAAGAATATTTTTTTGCTGAACCTGTTGCGTAATGCAACCAATAAACTTATGAAAGGTGATAGGGTGGAAGAAGTGGTTGAATTAAGCAATGTGGAGAACGATAAAGTTACCCCACATTGCAAAGCAAGTCAACTCCTTTTATTAATAATTACTTACTGGAAAGAGCATTAGATATTTTTAAAAAGTTGTTAAGTTAAATTGGCAAGGGGAGGTGAGAAGAAGTAATGAAAAAGTGTAACGGTAATTTTGTCACGGCAAGGCAGCCAACACCGGAACAGGCTTGTTTGAGCATACTTGGTATGCAGATAGCATCAACGGCAAATTTTATATTTGAAAATATGGATATGTTTTCTGATGCCGTAAGTGATGATGATTTTGATAAATGGCTTGAGAAGAAAACCTGGGTTAGGTGATGGTGTCAGATGTTATTTGTGAGGTTAGAAAAGTGAATAAGTTTATTATTTGGGGTAAGTTTGATTAGGAAAACTTTTGAGTGTGTAAACTGTGGCTTACAAAAGAAGAGGTGAGGAAGTGAGTGTAGGAAGCAATATAAAGTTTCTTAGGATGATGAAGGGTCTGAGTCAAGAGGAGCTTGCTGAAAGGGTTAATGTGACTAAAAGTATGATTAGTCAGATTGAGAGAGGCACTAAAAATCTGACTATGGAGTTAAGTGTTGAGCTTGCCAGGGAGCTTGGGTGTGACATTAGGGACTTTGTAAAGTAGTATTGTAAATTTGCTTTAGTAATTTTACAAAATACCTGAGTTGTCAGGAGCTGTTCTGTAAAATTTATCCGCAAAAAAATAATGAGAGGAAGTGAAAACCAATGGAATACAGCAGCGTATGCCGTAAGTGCAGCTATTGTTATTTATACAGGTACAAGCGGTGTAAGGGTTTATTGATGTATGACAGGCAGGATTGCAGGAGGTGAAAAATATGGTATTGAAGTCAAAGATGGAGTATATAATCGACTTATTGATGTCTGCTGAAAAATTCAGACATAAAAAATATTATATAGATTTTTCTTATAATGGTAATGTTAAAGAAATTGATTTTAGAATAGCAAACAAAAGAACTTATAAAGGTGAAATTATGTTTTATTTTTATATAGACAGATTAAGCACTTATGAAATAGCAAAAGTAGTTACTGAGATTAAAAATACTGCTGATATGCTTCAAAAAGGTTCGCAAATTAAAAAGGTAAAAACTGCGTTGCCTATTGATGATGTTGGGTATGCAGACATTGATGAATTACTTGCAGGAGATGAGGAAAATGAAGAAGTTTATTTATGATATTGCCGAAGTCGGCAAAGACCTTTTTTATGCCGTACATTGGTTATTGTCAGCAGGTATTGAGTTGAGCTGTATTATTGCAGGCAGGGTGGCTGTGTTATATAGAACTCGCCCTAGAATTACAATATTAAAAGTTGCGGACATAGGTGTTGTAAGGGATGTTATAGAAGAAAATAACCCCGGCATAGGCAAATGACGGGGCAGTAAGGATTATATCCTTATAAAAATATTCAAGATTATTATACATAAGAAAGGAAGATTTGTCAAATGAAAGCATACAAAGGTTTTGATAAAAATTTGAAATGCAGAGATTTTCAGTATGAAATCGGCAAGGCTGATACATATTATACGCTTGTCAATGGCGAATTTGCGGAAGTGAAGGAGATTAGAAATGGCAAGTAAAAATTGCAGGAGAAATGACATTGAAAAGCAGCAGCACGAAAGGGCTGTTAAAGTCAGGAAAATGACCGATGTTAAGTTGTGCGAATACTTAGAATCGTTGAGATCGGACAAGCCTTGTAAGGATGAGAAGGCTGTTATCAATGATTTTTTAAGCTATGTATATAATCAGCCTTGTAATGGTATTGGCAGAGGAATTATGGCAAGGTTAAAGGCTGAGCTTGATAATTACTGTGTTATGTAACAGGTGAGTGTATGAAAAAAATATTGGCAGTAATTATATATCCTTACCGTAAGGTACCTGTATTTCAGCCGATTAATGTTGAAAATTTCAAAAGTATTGTCGGTGAACAGATAGAAAAGGCAGATATAAATGAAAAATTTGCTGTTATATATGACGGCAGGGGTAAGGAAAAGGGCAAGGACATTAACTTAACAATAAAAACCACCGGGGAAAATATATACGGTACTGCTATCATATGCAAAACTGAGGGAGAGGAATTAAAGAACCTTGACATAAGGGAAAGCTGTGAAGCGGATAAGCTGTATATAAGATATTGAAAGTGTGTTTTCCTCGGGAATTTGGAAAGCATAACGTAAAATTGCTAAAGCAATTTTACAAAAATAAAAAGCCTTTGGGGTAAGAGATACACCTAAAGGCTTTTTAAGAAAAAAACATTATATCACATATTTATTATACCACAATTTAATATTTTAGTCAAATTTTTATTGCCGAGGATTTTCGGCAAAGGGGCTTGTATAAGGTATTAACTTTGTTACGAAAAGGTGTAATAAATATAAAAGGACGTGCAGGAATGTTTATAAGAGAAAAAAAGATTGATTGCGGGAATTATAGGGAAGTGGATATAATTCCGCGTACCGATAATGCTGAAAGGGCTGTCAAGGGTAAGAGAGGCAGAAGGCAGAAAGTTACACAGCCTAAGCAGAAGGATTTAAACGATAAAAATGCAAGGCGGTATTTAGTGCAGTTAGGCAATGGTAATTTTGGTAAGGGAGACTTGCACGTTTCACTTACATATAGTGATAAATATTTGCCTGATAGTGTAGAAAAGGCTGAAAGAGAAGTACATAATTATCTGAGACGCATCTCTTACAGAAGGGACAAGCTGGGTATTGAACCTCTTAAATACATATTAGTAACTGAATATAAAAACAGTAAGGACGGAAGCAGTATAGTAAGAATACATCATCACATTATTATGAATGGTGGTTTATCACGTGATGATGCGGAGCTTATGTGGACTAAGCAGAGGATTAACTGGAATAAGGCTTGTAATGAGGAATACAGAAAAGATATAGAGCTTATAGGCTATGCCAATGCTGACAGACTGCAGATTAATGAAAATGGTATAGAAGCATTATGTAAATACATCACTAAAGAGCCTTGTGGAAAAAAAAGATGGTCAAGCAGCAGAAATCTTGAAAGACCTGTTGAACATCCTCCTGCAGATTATAAATACAGCAGGAGGCAGGTTGAAAAGCTTGCTAAGTCCTGCGACTGCGGTAAGGAATATTTTGAAAAGAAATATCCCGGCTATAATATTGTATCTGTTGTACCTGAGTGGTATGAAGAAACGGGTTGGCATATATATTTGAAAATGTTTGTAAAACAAAATCCTGAGTTCAGCATAGGGGACTGTCCCCTATGCTGTAGGGAGTAAGGAGACGAAAAGGTAATGAAAAAATGGACTGACAATGAAACAGAATACTTAGCAAAAAATTATGAATACGGAAATGTTGATGAAATAGCTAAGAAATTACGCAAAAGTAAAAATTCTATATATGCAAAAGCTAATTTGCTTGGCTTAAAAAAAGCTTTACGTGAGGAGGACAGAGATTATTATGCGGAGTGGTGGGAGAATATTCAGGTCCTTAATAAAATCCGTATTAAACTGGGTAAAGCTCCTATACCGGAAAGTAAAAATCCTTATGGGGAGGCGGTAAGATGAGCAATGTTACTAATGTATATATAGGCAATGAGCACAGTTATACGATTAAGAGGATAACAATACAGTGTTTTGAGGTGTATATACATAACAGGTATACGGCAGAAGAGAATTTAATCGGCAAAACTGAAAGCTATAGTGCTGCTGAGGAGATTATTGAAGGCAGGCTTAAGACAAACAGAGCAGGCAGTTATGCAGCTGCTGTAAGGAAGGGAAGAAAGAGGCGGAAGTAATATGAAGGATATGTTTGAAACATTTAAGTATAGATATAATGGGTATTGGAATGATGAAGATTATGGCTTTACAATATTGGAAAAATGCATATATATTTTTGCGTTTACTATTGAAGTAATAATGAAACTTTTGTTTATAGTTATGATAATTTGTTCATTTATTTTTTTCCCTGTGTGGATAATACCATATTTAATTTACAGATATAAAAAGTTAAACAGATAATTTGAAGAAAGGAGCGGAGCTTCCCGGGAAAACAGCTGTTGGCTTCTTTTAAAAAAATGAACATAGGAGAATTTTTACAGAAACAAAGCTTGCCTTATGAACTTAAGGTGCAGCACGCAAGGCAAAGAGCTTGGGAATTTTATGAAACCATACGAGGCAAATACAATGCGGAATGTCATATAAGCGTAGGCGGACTTGACAGCATTACA
>JAUNGN010000050.1 GCA_030524425.1 Clostridia bacterium
TCCCGGTAGGTTATTTTTTTCTTTTTTTACTGTCTACTTTATTGACTATAGTTCAATATGTTAATCTATTCATTGTTATACTCCCTTCATAAAAACCAACCAATCAACTGTTGCATATTTTGCAACAACCACAAAATTTATACCTCAAATCCTGTTACTTCCTCAACTTTAGTTATAACTACCTCTGTTCTCGGATTTTCTTTGTCATACCGAACTCTGCTGCCGTCAGTACCTATAACAATTTTACAGTTATCATCAGCTATGATTCCATAATGGACCAATATATCATGCAACGCACTATGTAAATTAGTTATATCCACCCTACGCCTTGTAGGCATATAGTAAACAGCCTTAATATTGCATTTACATTCAATAGGCTTGTCGAGTTTATGTATAAACCAGCCACAAGCCTCCTGATATTCCCTGAACTTTTTGGAAGGTATTATTCTCGGTTTTCCGCTACATACAACTATTTGGCTGCTGTTTTTCTTTGTAATAGGCGTCAACGGTATAGTAAACCTTAATAACTCATCTGACATTTACTCACCACCAAACAAATCATTTTGCTTACCTTTTAAACGATAATTTTTATTTTCATCCACAGAGACCCTAACAAAATATTTAACACCTGTATTTGCTGCAATCCTGCCATAGATAGCACTATCCACCTTTTTCAAATCCTCAGGCAAAAGTTCGGAGCTGATTATTGTAATAAGTTTATTACAATCCCTGTAGTTAATTATTTCAAAAGCAAGTGAAATTTCATAATTAGAGGCTCCACCCTTAAATAGGTCATCAATATATAACACCTCCGCATTTTTCATTTTTGAAATTCGTTCGGTATTGTTTATATCTGATTTTATTCCTCTTAACTCATCAACCCAACGTATATAGTGGAGTTTACAATTATTTTGAAAAAATCTGTTTGCTATAGCTATGCAAATATGACTTTTACCGGCTCCTGTCTGTCCGCCTATGTAAAACCAAGTTTTTTTGTTTTGTGCAATTTCACCCAAATACTCTTTAGCAGCTTGCTTTATAACTTTTTGATAGTTTTCCGCAGTTTCAAAATTTTTAAAATTCTTACTGCCAACCTCATTAGCCAAACCACTTATCATAATAGCTTGTTTTACGGCAGCAGCATCAGTACACTTACATATGCTTAACTGATTGTAGTACCGTCCGTTTTCATAAAACACAGAAGGCCTTATACCTGTGTCGCCGCATATACCGCAATAGCACTTACCATCTCTTGCAGCTTGTATAACACGCATTTCATTCCTGTAATTCCAGAGAGCATAAGCGTATCCGTTATCATCTATACCATTTTTTTTGTTATTTTCAAAAAGCTCCCAAGCTTCTCTTAAGGTCCCTTCAGATATATCAACAACAAATCCCATAAGCATCACCTCTTTACGCTTCTGTATACCTGAATCTGTCGTCAGATATTTTTTCAGAATTATTTTTTTGCAAATCTCTGTTTAAATAATTACCTTCAAGCACTTTTACAAAATTACTGGGTTTTACAAACCAATCAAACGTAATAGCCCAATCTTTAGCATTTTCCCCTTGCAAAAACGGACTTTGCTTTATACTTCCAATAGCTTGCAGCACATCTTGTAAACCATATTGCTTAATCCTTGCAATTACGGAGTTATACCGCTTTGACCCGCTACTTATCTTTTTTACGGCTATAATGCCAAAGCTCTCCAATTCGTTCCACTTTTCAATTACCTGCTGTACGTCAGAATGACAAACAATATCTTTAGATATTGTTAATATATTCTTTTCATTCTTATCATTCTTTACATTCTTGTTAGTTGTTACTTGATTGTTAGTTGATTGTTGACCGTTTGTTAATTGATTGTTATTTTGTTTGTTATCTTGCTCGGTATAATTTTGATAAAGCTCCCAATTTACTATAGTTATAAGGCTATCCTTGCTTGTTGTTTCGATTGTTAAAAATCCCAAATTTTTAAATCTTTTAAGTGCAGTTCTTACCTTTTGTGTTGTGATGTCTTTGTTAGAACACTTACTTGCAATACTTTTTACAGAGGTGATAAATTGACCTGCCTGCACTTCGTAAGGACTGCCTTTAAATTCCCATTTCTTAGGCTTGTGATTAGCCATACAAAGAAGCGTAATAAGTATTACCCTTTGCTCTAAAGTGCTATTAATCCAAATAGGTTTATCTATCAGCTCCCTGTATAGCTTTATCCAACCATTATCATTCAACTTATCACTTCCTTACTTATCGGGATTTTTATTAAAACGGTAAATCCTCATCTTCTGAATCATTATCAATACTGAATCCGTAAGATGTAGCCGGTGCACTTTGAGCTGCAGGCACCTGTGCAACTCCACCATTAACCGCAGCTTCTCTTTCAGCCTTAGTGTCAATAAATTCAACATCATCAACTATTACATCAGTTGAATATTTCTTGTTGCCCTGTTGGTCCGTATAATTACTAACCTGTAACCTGCCTTGTACAGCAATTCTGCTGCCCTTAGCAAAATACTTATTAATATTTTCAGCTCTCTTTCCGAAGGCTGTACAATTAATAAAATCCGCTTTTATATCCCCGTCTTTTGCAAGAGGTCTGTCAGATGCAACAGTGAATCTGCATACAGCCATAGGCTCTGCCGCCTGTGTATACCTTAGTTCAGGATTCCTTGCCAGCCTGCCTAATAAAATTACCCTGTTCACTTTTTCATCTCCTTCCTGCTCCACGCATCCTTTATAACCTGTAATTCTGCAGGTGTCATTGTTTCTATTCCTACTGCCCTACAGTCCTGCACTATGTTGTCAATTAGTGAGCTCATTTGCTTGGTATTGTATGTACTGCTGCCATAATAAAGAATTACGTTTTTGCAACCCTTTAATTTGCTTGGTATTATATCCGTCTGCCAGCCTATGCCGTTTCTGCCCCATATTTCACAAAGCTTGTTAGCGGCATCTTCTTTCAAGCATACAGTTTCAGATACACCGCCAATGTCCTTAATGGCATTTCTGTATATTTCTATTCTGTCGTTGCCTGTTCTCTCTGCCAATCTATCAACAAGTACCCAAAAGTAAGCGTTTGCGTCAAGGCTTCGTTTCTTACGATACTTTTTAGCCGTAACAGTGAGCTCTCCTTTACCGGTAAGCTCACTGTCAATTTGCTGCACCTTATGCGGCTCCAGTATTTCCATGTGCAGTACTATTTTGTTATCTGTAAGATTTTTAGCAATACCAACATATCTTCCTTTAAACTCTACCATCAAGACACACCCTTATGACTGTTTATAAATTCTCTAACCTTTGCAGTATCATTTACAATTCTGTCAATTATTTTTTTAGCCTCTTTAATTGTAATTTGCTCTACCTTCTTTCCTTTGAAAGATGCCGCAATTAAAATCTGCTGTTCCTCTTCATTAAAACCGTTGCTTACAGCCGCTTCTTTGAAGTCTTTTATAGCTCGCTGTCGCTGTGCTTCCTCAGCAGTTAAAGCCGCTTCTTCTCTAGCCTTATCTTCCCTAACTGCTTCGGGCGTATCTTTATCTTTTGTGTCATCAATAGCAAATAAGCCGTTTAAAGCGTATTTTCTTGCATAGCTGCTGCTTGCACCTGTTATTTGGGAGCTGTCCATTCCTTTTTTGGTGTCAGGCTCTCTTGCGTAGGCTGTAATAACTATTTGCCCTTCTTCCTCAGTATTTACAAGCATAGCGTGAGCTGCAACATAATATCTCTCACCCTTAACAACTAATTCATCACTTATCATAACGACTGCTTTATGCTTTTTTGCAAGAGGCTTCACAGTTTCCAGTATATCTTCACAGCTCCTGTAATTATAGCCGCCAAAGCTATTGTGCTGATTTTTTGGAACTTTAAGCTCTGCTTGAATGTTTGCTAATTTTTCATATATGTTCATTCTGCTCACCTCTAATCCATAGCAGGCTTTACACTATAGCTTACCTTATCGGTAACAGTCACCCCTTCCAACACAACACCGTCACTTGTTACAGCTCGTCCATCTTCAAGTACTGTAATTTCTTTCTTCAGCTTGTTTTTGTCAATGCTTTTCTTAACAACTATGTAATCGGTATCATTAAGCTCTTCAATCAGCAGCTCTTCGTTATATGTATAATCCTTGCCTTTCTTTGATGTAACCTTGCCATAAGGAGTAGACAATTTAAAATTGTTGTCTTTGTCCTTTTCTGTTATGTAATACTCCATCAAAAGACCTTCTAAGTTAGATATTCTGTTATCAATAGGATTGTTTCTGCTTACAAGCCAATGGTTAATTCTATCAATTTCCTTAACTGCCAATTCTGTATTTTCAGTTTTCTCAGCATTAAGAGCCACCAACTTTCTAAACGCCCAGTTAGCTTTATCTAAACTGTCAATACAAAATCTTTCTTTTGAACCCTCAGCAAAATTTTCAACATCAATAATTTCATCGTATTCATCAGCTATATAATTGTTCATTTCTAACCTCCTAATAATTCACCGTACTAACCTTTACAGGTCTCAATAATCCACGTTCTCTAACCTCATCACCAATAGTATTAATGTTTCTATTGCAATCACATCTCTCGCCCGGGTCAAGATTAGCACCGCAATTCTTACAAATATTGTAATATGACATTTGACAAATCTTCCTTTCTTATGTATAATAATCTTGAATATTTTTATAAGGATATAATCCTTACTGCCCCGTCATTTGCCTATGCCGGGGTTATTTTCTTCTATAACATCCCTTACAACACCTATGTCCGCAACTTTTAATATTGTAATTCTAGGGCGAGTTCTATATAACACAGCCACCCTGCCTGCAATAATACAGCTCAACTCAATACCTGCTGACAATAACCAATGTACGGCATAAAAAAGGTCTTTGCCGACTTCGGCAATATCA
Organism: Clostridia bacterium; assembly: GCA_030524425.1. Classification (GTDB taxonomy): domain Bacteria; phylum Bacillota; class Clostridia; order Lachnospirales; family CAG-274; genus Gallispira. Next base: position 4,899 of record JAUNGN010000050.1, read on the forward strand.
TAAATAAACTTCTTCATTTTCCTCATCTCCTGCAAGTAATTCATCAATGTCTGCATACCCAACATCATCAATAGGCAACGCAGTTTTTACCTTTTTAATTTGCGAACCTTTTTGAAGCATATCAGCAGTATTTTTAATCTCAGTAACTACTTTTGCTATTTCATAAGTGCTTAATCTGTCTATATAAAAATAAAACATAATTTCACCTTTATAAGTTCTTTTGTTTGCTATTCTAAAATCAATTTCTTTAACATTACCATTATAAGAAAAATCTATATAATATTTTTTATGTCTGAATTTTTCAGCAGACATCAATAAGTCGATTATATACTCCATCTTTGACTTCAATACCATATTTTTCACCTCCTGCAATCCTGCCTGTCATACATCAATAAACCCTTACACCGCTTGTACCTGTATAAATAACAATAGCTGCACTTACGGCATACACTGCTGTATTCCATTGGTTTTCACACCCTCTCATTATTTTTTTGTCGGATAAAGTTTTACATAAAAGCTCCTGACAACTCAGATACACTACAGTTATATAACTCACAGCTTATGCACTTCTATTCCTCATATATTCTTCAAGCTGAGGACCATTAATGTAATATGTATGCTGAGTGCTTGTCTTTATTGCAAAACCAAAAGGATATTTACCCTTCTGTAAAGCAACTCTCAGAAATTGCTCAGGCACATCCAAAATCTTTGCCGCCTCAGCTGTAGACAATCTCGCTTTCATAGTTTTCACCCCCTGCAAATCTATGCTGATTCTTTTTTAATACTCTAATTCTAAGTTGAGAGCATCGCAAATAGCAATATATTCTTCAATCTTCAGATTTCTTCCAGAACCAAAGATGCCCTATAGGATTCTTACGTTAAGTCCACTTTTTTCCGCTATGCCAGTATCGGAATAATTATTTGTCAATCAATTTTACTAACAATGCCGAATTCATAAACAACAGCATTAAAGCTAAAATAACCAATCTTGCAATATTCAATTTAGCATCTGTAAAAAAGTAATACACCAGATAACCCATATAACCTACATGTAATATTCTAAAAAATATGTTATATATTTGCTCCACACATTCATTTATGTGGGACAATATGTTTTTTCTCATCTTTTATCACCTCCTAAGTCGTTCCCTAAGCCGTTCTTATTTCTGAACTCGATGTGCAAAAAAATATTTAGGTATATCATCTTCAGTTAAGTCTAATAATTTAATTGACCTAAGTATTTCCTTTGAATCAAATTCAAGCTGATTATTAAGTCTTTGACTTAAAGATACTCTTCCAATACCAAGGGCATTAGCAAAATTGTCCTGAGTATTAAACTTTTCTCTAATCCTGCCCTTTAACTTACTATAATCAAAAATTGGTTCATCCATTATGTCACCCCCTCGTTCGTGTTTCTGAACCTATAATAACACACATTAAAATATATGTCAACAACTTTTTCAGTTTTCTGAACTTTTTTTGTTTTATTCAAAATAAATGTTGCATTTCCTGAACATTTATGGTAATATATATTCAGGAGGTGAACTGGATGGATTCTATTGCAATTAGATTAAAAAAAGCACTTGAATTACGAAATATGACCCAAGCAGACTTAGTTAAAAAAACTGGCATTGGAAAGTCCTCAATTTCAACATATATAAGCGGAGAATATGAGCCAAAGCAAAAAAACACATATAAGCTTGCGAAAGCACTAAATGTAAATGAAGCTTGGCTTATGGGACTTGACGTAGACATTGAAAGAAGAGATAATGTGGCAAGCCTTTCCGACAAAGAAATGAAGTTGTTAAAAGCTTTTAATTGTCTAAATGATATAGGTAAAAATGAGGCTCAAAAAAGAGTTGAAGAACTAACATTAATAGATAAATATTCAAATAATAATGATACTAACGATGAATATATAACCATAGTTGCTGCCAGAGGTAACAGTGAATTGCCTGTTAAACTTGATAAAAAATCAGTTTTAGAAGATCTTAATAAGCCAATGTCATACGATGATTAATTTCCATATATTTACTCTGTTCCCATTAATCAACTAAGGAAATAAATACCATTTCTTTCTATAATATTTATAGAAAGGAGTGGTACAAATGTACACGGAATATAAAATTGCCAGAGATTCAGCATGGAAAACCTTAATTGAGGTTCAAATAATCCAACTGCCATTAAGATTATCTCTTATTGCCCGCTATTACAATATACAAATTATTAGTTATAGCGACAGCAAGCTCAGTCATGCTAATAATGAAGATGGCTATAGCACCAAAATTAATGGAAGGTTTATCATCTATTATAATGAACAAAAACCAGTGCAGTGTATAAGGTTTACCCTTGCTCATGAAATTGGTCATTGTTTACTGGGACACGTAAAGGAGAATATTAAGACATTTAGGTATAACAGTGAAACTGACAAATATAATGATGTTAAAGAAATACAAGCTAATGTATTTGCTCGTGATATTCTAATGCCTGCTACTGTTTTACATGGCGTAGGCGTAAGCTCTCCTGAAGATATAGTAAAAAAATGTAACGTGTCTATGCAATCTGCTGAAATAAGATATAATAGACTAATTGAACTTAATAAAAGGGGTATGTACAATACGCACCCCTTAGAAAGACAAGTATATAATCAATTTAAAGATTACATAGAAAAAGAGTGTAAGCTTCGCAACAGCTTACACCCTTAAAAGAAGATTAGTAAGGTAAAATATATAAACCACCTATATGACTTTTTAAAATATGGAAAGTAAAAATGCCTCTACACAGTGTCCAATAGTTGATTAATATTTAATCCACCTAAACAAAGTGACGGGCATCTCACTAATTAATAGTACTGTCATATTAATTAACATAATTAAAATCAAACACAGTGTCGTATAGTTAATATAGAATATATCCACCACAACAAAGTGTCTGATGTTATTATATAATATGCGAACGAATTTGTCAATATACTTAATAAAAAAGCACTCTGCTACCAACAGAGAGCCAAAAAGGAATAATCTGTTAAATATAAAATTTAACAGTACTATAAATCACAAACTTGTTATAATATTATTGTCAGATTTTGTCAACATATTTGCTGTAAAAAAATTAATACATTAAATTTAAAAGCCCCCTGCACAAACAGGAGACTTTAAACCAACCTATCAAAACAGATGTTTTGATATAATTAGCCTAGACAACTATATTATATCACTTCAACACCTGTTTTGTAAAGGTGTTATTTTTATACCTAAATTTCAAAAAGGAGTGATATTATGAAGTTACCAAATGGTTACGGAAGTGTACATAAACTTTCCGGCAAACGTAGAAAACCATGGGCTGTCAGAAAAACAACAGGGTGGGAAATTAAAAATGACAAACTTGTACGTACATATAAATATATTGGATACTACCCAACCAGACAAGAGGCTTTACAAGCCCTAGCTGAATATAACGCAAACCCATTCGAGTATCCTGACATATCCTTTGCTGAGGTTTATGAAAAATGGTCAGCTAAGAAATTTGAAGAAATTAGTAAATCTAATATTAATGGTTATCAAGCATCTTACAAACTCTGTTCAGCTATATATGATATTAAATTTGCAGACCTAAAACTTGCCCATTTACAAACAGTGGTTGATAATTCAAAAAAAGCTTACCCAACTTTAAAAAAATTAAAGGTATTATTTAACCAGCTATTCGACTATGCTGTAATGAATGAGATTATAAGTAAAGATAAACATATTGTAGAATATGTAAATATAGGTAAAGCAGAAAAGAGCAATAAACATTATCGTTTTACAGATGAAGAAATTGAAATAATTTGGAGTTGGGCAAATGGTAATGAATATGTGCAAGTAATATTAATGTTAATATATTCCGGAGTTCGTCCCGGTGAATTATTTAGTCTAAAAAAATCAAATGTAAATCTTAATGAAAAATTTTTTTATATAGAAAAAGGTAAAACAATAAATGCTGTAAGAAAGGTTCCTATACACAACAGGACTCTGCCTTTCTTTTCACATTGGATGAATAAACCAGGTGAATACTTGATTACCCAGCTTAATGGTAAAGAATTCAAATTTGCAACTAACCACGGGCAATACACCGAAAGTTATTGGCGCCCTATATTGCTGGATATTGGAATACTAAATTATGTAAACAACAATGGTGAAATTAAGGAACATATGCCCGATGATACTCGCCACACTTTTACAACAATGTGGAAGGAAAAAAAGCTTGATGAATCTATGAGAAGAAAGATACAAGGACACTCAGGTAAAGGCATAGGTGAAATGGTTTACACTCACTATGAACTTGAAAAGTTAAGAGAAGAGTTGAATAAATTATAGACAAAAGGCAGTTAATTCTGTCTTTTTATTTACTTATTTTTGTCTATCACCTGTCTATCACTTGTCTATCACCATTGCCAAATCACATATTTTTATACATTCGGACAAAAAGAAAAACCCCGAAAACAAGCCGTTTCCGAGGTTTTGCATATCGTATATAATTATCTCTTTGAGAACTGAGGAGCTCTTCTTGCAGCCTTTAAGCCGTACTTCTTTCTTTCCTTCATTCTTGGATCTCTTGTCAAGAAACCTGCTTTCTTTAAAGGAACTCTGAAATCCTCATCAGCTTCTAATAAAGCTCTTGAAATGCCATGTCTGATAGCACCAGCCTGACCTGTAGTACCACCACCCTGAACATTAACAATAACATCAAACTTGCCGTTAGTACCTGTTGTTTCTAATGGCTGTCTAACAATAAGCTTTAATGTATCAAGACCAAAGTATTCTTCAATATCCTTCTTATTAATAGTAATCTTACCTGTACCGGGAACTAAGTAAACTCTAGCTACAGAGCTCTTTCTTCTACCTGTACCATAATATCTAGCCTCTGCCATGATGGAACCTCCTTATTAGTATCTAATCTCTAATGCTTCAGGCTTCTGAGCTTCGTGATTGTGCTCTGCCCCGGCATAAACATGTAACTTCTTTAACATATTCTTACCAAGAGTATTCTTAGGAAGCATACCCTTAACAGCGTGCTTAATAACTTCCTCCGGCTTCTTATTCATCATTTCCTTTAAAGTAGTCTCCTTGAAACCACCTGTATATTCAGAATGACTTCTGTAAAGTTTCTGATCTAACTTCTTGCCTGTAACAGCAATCTTATCAGCATTGATAACGATTACATAATCACCTGTGTCAAGGTGTGGTGTATAAATAGGCTTATTCTTACCTCTAAGAACTGCAGCAACCTGTGATGCAAGACGACCAAGAGTCTGACCTTCTGCATCAACAACATACCATTTTCTCTCTATTTCAGCTGTCTTAGCTATAAATGTTGTTCTCATTAGAAAATCTCCTTCCGAAAATTTAAAAAAGTTCTTTAATTACCAAGTTGTCACTTCTCCCAAATGTCCGAAAAGGAGTCCTGACCATATATATAATCAAACTAAATGCGGGGCTAACGCAAATAGTCGATATTCAAACAAAATTATTTTACTACACATACCCCCTAATGTCAAGAATTTTTTTTACAAATTATTGATTTTTTTGGAATTGTAAATTGCAATAGCAAATCGGACACCTCGCAACATCTATAATACAATGCC
>JAUNGN010000051.1 GCA_030524425.1 Clostridia bacterium
TTATTGTCAAGAAGGACTGTTTTTATACTGTTTACACAAAATTTTTTTAAGGCTCAATAATTAAGCAGCCAGACTGTTTTTTATTCTATGCTGGGTAATTTAGATACAAATTTTAGCTTAAAATTATCAACATCATCAGGATTCCAACGATTGCCTTTAGTTGTTTTTGTATACCTTATTTGATAAAACACCTTTTTAATCAAATCATTTTTAGACTTGGCATCGGGTAGGGCAGTATATATTTCTAAAAGATTTTCAATTTGCGGTATGAGTCTGCTGCTGTATTCAGTGCGGGCTTTTGTTATTTTATCCTCATTTTCAAGATTTTCAATAATATTAATTACAGATTCTATTTCTTTTTTAAGAAAGTTTTGCCTTGAAAAAAAAGTATCTTTGTCGTATATGCCCTGTTCTAAAAGTGTAAATGTTCTTTCCAGTTGATTTTGCAGCTCATTAAGTTTTTTATTGCAGATTTGTATTTGTACATCATTATATACAGCATCGGATGAAGGTGTGTTCTTTAATTCAATTTTATACTTGTCTAGCCATAATTTAATACCTGCAAGTATTTTATTTTCTACAATGTTTACGGGACAGCCGACAGTGGGACAACCTCCTGTAATGCAATCATAAGATGCACTATGTCCCGGTCTGCGGGAATCGACAGGTCTGCGTTTTAAAGGCTTACCGCAAATATCACATACTAATATACCGGCAAATGGATTTTGCATAGGTCTTTGAATTGTGATAGGAGCTTTTCTGCTGTTTATAATATTTTGAACTTTATTATATGTATCAGGGTCAATAATAGGGTCATGGAGACCATCAAAGACAGGACAGTTAGGATTAACTGTTCTTGTTTTAACAACAGTTCCGTTTTTGGATTTTTTAATCTCAGGTGTTTTTTGCCAATGTATTTTACCGATGTATACATCATTAGTAAGTATATTTTTTATTTGTGCTGCTGACCATGCTTTACCTGTTCGGGTAGGTACTCCCCCGGCACTTAGCTTGTTTGCAATACCTTGAAAACCTGTATTAACTTCATTGCTTAGATATAAATTGTAGACTAGCTTAACAATTTCTGCCTCTGATTCAATTGTTACAAGTTTATAACCTTTTTCTCCTTCTAATTTAACTTTATCGTAGCCATAGGGCGTTGTTCCTCCTGCAAATTTTCCTTCTTTACAGCTTGCAAGTCTGCCTGCACTAAGTCTGCGATTAATTGTTTTCCATTCCCTGCGTGACATGAACAGTCCAAATTCAAAATATTCCTCATCAAACTCATTTTTCGGGTTATATATTTTTGCAGGAGTAATAATTAAGGTATCGGACAATTTAAAAGCCTGAGAAACAATGCCCTGGTCAATTGTGTTGCCCCTTGCAAGTCTTTCAACTTCCATAACAAGTACACCGTCCCATAATCCGTTTTCAACCTCTGAGAGCAGTTCCTGCATTTGAGGACGAGCAGCAAGGGTTTCTCCGGAAACGACTTCCCTGAATATTTTGGTAATATTATAATTTTTGCTTTCAGCTAAATCTAATAAAGCTCTTTCATGTCTTAGAAGTACATCTTCTTTTATTTCAAGTTCTTTGTCTGCTCTTGACTTTCTTAAATATATACAATATGACATTATATCACGCTCCATTGTATTTTATGTATATAAGTATAAAAATAACACCTGATATGTTAACGGAAAAATAAAAAACAAGTTTTTTTTAAATGAGTTATAATTGAAATTCCTCTAAATAACAATTATAAATTAGTTGTAATTGTACAAAGCATACAACAAATAAAATACAATGAGGTGACGGTATGAGTGATATCAGGGTTGCTAAAGTTGGTAATACAATTCTTGAGTGGGATGAAAGCAAAGCTTTTAAATCTACAGAGGAGGTACAATATGTAATTGATGATATTGCAGATGGTGTAAGAAGGAGCAGAGCTGCTGATGCGATTATAAATAATCAGAATGATAAAAATGCAGATTAAAAGCTGTATATATCAGAAACAGAAAATAAGTATGCTAATGAAATAAAGGTATGTAAAAAACAATAATATCTTAATTTTATTTTACAGGCATATTAGCTTTTATATTAAAACTGATAAATAGGAGAATTAACAAATTTTATTGCAATAAAATAAGTTTACCCCGATATATAAGTTATAACTTGTTTACCGGGGTTTTGTTTTTCGGCCATGTAAAAAGCTGTAAAATTTATCTGTTGAATTGTTTACATTCCTAACAGTATATACATTAGAATTAGTTTTGTTATAATGGCAGTGTAAATTTTTTTATTAGCGGTTATTTATTTAAATTGTTTAACTTGTATTATATTAATATATGTAATTAAAAGGATTAAAAAAGAAGTTAATTAAACAATTAATGTCCAATAATATCATCAATTACTTCGTCAAGATGAATGGGTGAAAGTTTGAGTTCATTACATAAAGAAACAAAACTTTCAATTTCATTTTCGTTAAGAAAAATATCAGAAATGTAACGAATTGGTTTATTATTAAACAATACAATGATACCATAAGTATTATAAGATATACCTTCAATAGATAAAGTATCTTTAACAATGGCATATTTTACATTATACATTATGCAACTCCGCTTTTGTCCAAAACATTGTACCCCTGTTTAATTAGCAGTGAAATAAAAGCATCATAATTAATTTCCAAGATAATTGTAATATTGACAAAAGTTTGAAATGTAGGTAAGCGTAATCCATGTTCTAAATCTATGTACTGCCTGACAGAGATGCAACATTTTTTTGCCATTGCTTCCTGACTGTATTTTAATTCTATTCTCTTTTTATACAAGATTTGACCAAAAGTTTGTTTCAATAAATCTGACATATTAACTTTTCCTCCTGTAATCTGATAAGATATAATAATATTTTATCAAATTGAGCAGTATTTTACTATGAAATTTATTTCATAATATATATTTTTTATGAATTACAAATATATATTATTATATTAATTATATTATAACAACATAAGATTTGTTAAATTCATATATTGTTTGTATTATAAGTAACAAAATAATATTAAGTTTGTAAAATATTGTGAATGTGTGTGCTGCTGTATATAAAAATGTCAAAAGTTATTGACATTTATTTATATATGTGTTATCTTAATTATACAAATTACCCGTGAGGGAGTAGTAGGCGTTTTTATACGTAACAAGTCAACATAATGACTTTGCCGGTCTGGCTTGTTTTAAATTACGAGACTCATGTATGACTGAAAAGGCTGTACATGGAGTTTCTTTTTTTGTAAATTATACCCAAGTATGGCTTTATGACTGTACTTGGGTTTTTTGTTATTAAATATGAAGGAGGTTTAATTAATTTATAAAATAACAAAATTTACTGAACTTATAATTTGAATTAAAAAGATAGACATAAGAAAGGATTGCAGATATGGAATGGAATTTTTTGTTTATATTTAACAGTGTGTTACTTGGTGTCGGACTTACTATGGATGCCTTTTCGGTATCTCTTGCAAACGGTTTAAATGAGCCGGATATGAGATTAAGAAAAATGTGCTTAATTGCCGGTGTATTTGGTTTATTTCAGGCAGTAATGCCGATGACAGGATGGATATGTGTACACACAATTGTTGAACATTTTAAGGCTTTTGAAAGATTTATACCAATTATAGCACTTATTTTGCTTTCTTATATAGGCGGTAAAATGGTATTTGAAGGTTTTTGTCATAAAGATATTGATGGAAGTACAAGAAAGCTTAATTTATATGTTTTAATAGTACAAGGGATAGCAACGTCTATTGATGCTCTGTCTGTAGGCTTTACAATTTCAGAGTATAATTTATTTATGGCTTTTGTCTGTTCAATTATTATTGCAACAGTAACATTTGTTTTTTGTATGAGCGGTCTTTTCATTGGTAAAAGGTTTGGTACAAAATTTTCAAATAAAGCTGAAATTTTGGGCGGTATAATATTAATTCTTATAGGTATTGAAATATTTATAGGCAGTATTTTGTAATATACGGTTATTTAATATTTTCTGTTTAAAATTAAAATAAATAACGCAGCATATGAGCAATGGCTGATTGAATGCGTGGCTCTTGACAAATTAATTTGTCTAAAGTATAATGTACCCATACCTATAAAGGTATGGAGGTGGGGTAATGAAGCAATGTATGGATAGTGATAATCTTCATAGAAGATTAAAAAAAATTATAGGTCAGGTTCAGGCTATTGACAGAATGGTTGATGAGGATGTTCCCTGTGAGGATATACTTTCTCAAATAAATGCTGCAAAGTCAGCCTTACATAAGGTTGGACAGGTAGTTCTTGAAGGTCATATTAAACACTGTGTACGTGATGGCATTGAACATGGAGATCCTGACAAAACTATTGAGAATTTTACAAAAGCTGTTGAAAGGTTTGCAAATATGAAATAGTAAATTATATATTAAGAAGAAAGTAGTCAAATATATTTTGGCTGCTTTTTTATTTTGCTATTGACAACCTATACCCCTATATGTATAATATACCTATACCCCAATAGGTATAATTTTATAAAGGAGGTTTAGTAATGAAAGTTTTTTTTAAAAAACTTGAAGGCTTTTTGGAGGCAGGCGGTATAAAAAAGGATATTATATTACTTTTTATTTCGGGTATAGCCTTAATTATAAGTATATTTGATTTAGTACCTTTGCCCTTTAATCCGGCATGGATTGCTGTTATATTATGTGGTGTACCTATTATTTTGGAGGCGGTAACAGGTCTTATTACGGAATTTGATATTAAGGCAGATGTACTTGTTTCCCTTGCACTTATTGCTTCAATTTGTATTGGAGAGGATTTTGCGGCAGGCGAAGTTGCCTTTATAATGCAGCTTGGTGCATTACTTGAGGAATTAACCGTGACTAAGGCAAGAGCAGGAATTGAAAAGCTTGTGCATCTTGCACCCCGGACGGCAAGAATAATAAAGGATGACGGTGAAGAAATACTGCCTTCAGAAAATGTCAATATTGGTGATATTATACGAGTTCTGCCGGGTGAGACAATTCCTGCAGATGGTATAATTATATCAGGGGAAACATCTGTGAATCAGGCAGTTATGACAGGAGAATCCCTTCCGGTTGACAAGACTGTAAATGATGATGTTTACAGCGGTACAGTTAATCAGTTTGGAACATTTGAAATGAAAGCAACAAAGGTTGGTGAGGATAGTTCAATTCAGCGAATGATACGTCTTGTTCAGACTGCTGATGCAGATAAGGCAAAAATTGTTGGAATTGCAGACAGATGGGCAACATGGATTGTTATAATTGCATTGACTGCAGCTGTGTTTACATGGTTAATAAGCGGTCAGATAATAAGAGCCGTTACTATATTAGTTGTATTTTGTCCCTGTGCTTTGGTATTAGCTACACCAACTGCAATAATGGCAGCTATTGGCAATGCTGCAAAGCATGGTTTTCTTGTTCGTGAAGGTGATGCACTGGAAAGACTGGCGATGGTTACTAAGGTTGTTTTTGACAAAACAGGAACACTTACATATGGAAAACCAAAAGTAACAACTATAAAAAGTTTTAATACGGAGTACACTGATGAAACATTGTATAAATATGCGGCAGCGGCTGAACAGTTTTCAGAGCATCCTTTAGGCAAGGCAATTGTTCAGAGTTATAAGCTGACACATAAGGATTTGATATTAAAATCCGATGATTTTTATATGAAAGCGGGAAAAGGTGTATCGGCAATTGCAGACGGAAATAATATAATTGCAGGAAACCGTGAAATGTTAAAGGAAAACGGTGTCCATATAAATGAAAGTATTATAAATGAATGTAAACAGTATTTATCAGAGGGCAGTACAATTATTTACGTTGCTGTCAATAAAATTTTGAGCGGTTATATTGTTCTGTCTGATACTATTCGTTCAGAAAGCGGCAGAATGATTGAGTCGTTAAAAAATATTGGAATAGAACCTGTTTTATTGACAGGAGATAATGTAAATGCTGCCGAAACAATTGCTCATAAACTTAATATAAGTGAGGTAAATGCAAATTGTTTACCTGAAGATAAGCTGAAATTCATAGATAGATGTCAGGGAAGTAATCAGCCTGTGTGTATGATTGGTGATGGTGTAAATGATGCACCTGCTTTGAAAAGGGCTATGGTAGGAATAGCAATGGGTGGAATAGGCAGTGATATTGCAGTTGATGCTGCTGACATTGCTTTAGTTGATGATGAGATTAAGGAGTTGCCTCACTTATTTTCTCTTTCAAGGAAAATGATGTTAACGATTAAATGTAATCTCTCGTTTTCTATGCTATTAAATTTTGCAGCTATTATTCTTGCCATTACAGGTGTTTTAAATCCTATAGTGGGTGCTTTAGTACATAATGCAGGTTCTGTTATTGTAATAATTAATTCAGCTTTGTTATTGAAATGGAGGAAAAAATAATGATTTTTAATATTATCGGACTAATTATTGGGGTTATGATTTTTGCGGCAGGTATTTATTATTTTTTAAGAGAAAAGGAAGATAATGAGTCCCGAAAAATATACAGTATTACAACTGTTATAGGAGCATTAATTTTAGTTTTTATGATTATTAGATTATTATTGTAATTATAAATTAAGATAATAATTTATAACCTGCTGTATGGATTTCAGCAGGTTATTTTTTATGTTGAAGACAGGTGTGGTTAGTGGTATAATTAATGATAAATAAGTTGAAATTTGTAAAATCACAACTAAGGAAGGAGAGATTTGTATGCAGTTTAAATATGATGTATATTCTCTTATGATAATGGTTGCAGTAATATCATTTTTGGGGTTTGTTCTTGAAAATATATGGCTTGCAATTACAAAGGGATATGTAGATAACAGAAATATGAGTTTACCGTTTTTAATTGGTTACGGGCTTTTGGTAGTTGGAATTTATATATTTATAGGATTGCCTCAGAGTATGAGTCCTATAGGAAACTTTATATTAAAAAAATTAAAGCTGAAAAGATATGTACTGTATTTTATATTAGCTTTTATTATTGTAAGTATTGGAGAAATATTACTTGGATTGTTTGTTAAACTTTTTTTCGGTTTTGATTACTGGAACTACAGCAGGCTTCCTTTGCATTTTACAAAATATACATCAATACCTACAAGTATTGGCTTTGCCTCAATTATATTGTTTTTTATGAGTAAATGTTTTGCTCCTATAATGGACTTAATAAATTTAATACCCTTGCTTAAAAAGGCTGTAATTGGAATTTCACTCATAATAATAATGGCTGCAGATTTTATGGTCAGTTTTTTTAAAATGTATAAAAACAGAAGCCTTAATATTAAATGGAAAAGGTACATAGTAAAAGGGGATATAAGTACAGCCAAGTATTAATTTTAAATTATTGAATGAACGACAAATAGGTTTAAATATTTAATAAAATTTTAATAATTATTTTATTAAAACATATTGACTTAGAGTCAACTTCAATAATTATAATAAGAACTAAGATAGATAAATTGTGTAATTTTATGTACTTTATATTTTATAAAGGTTTAAATGCAGGTTTTAAATTTATATTTTAAGAAAGGGGATTTGTGGATGAAAAAGTTGGGTTTTGGATGTATGAGGCTTCCAATGAAGGATGAAAAGGTTGATTATGAGCATTTAATTAAAATGGTGGATCGCTTTATGGAGGAGGGATTTACATATTTTGATACTGCCCATGGTTATGTTGGAGAAAAAAGCGAAATAGCAGTTAGAGAATGCTTAACAAAGAGATATCCAAGAGAAGATTATATTTTAACAAATAAATTAACACAGAATTATTTTAACAATGAAGATGACATAAGAGCTGTTTTTTCTAAACAGTTAGATGCTTGCGGAGTGAAATACTTTGATTATTACCTTATGCATGCAATGACAGCAGAATATTATCCAAAATATGTAAAATGTAATGCCTTTGAAGTTGCAAATGAATTAAAGATTCAGGGGAAAATTAAACATATTGGTATGTCTTTCCATGATAAAGCTGAAGTTTTAGAAGAAATATTAAAGGAACAGCCTAATATTGAGGTGGTTCAGCTGCAATTTAATTACGCTGATTATGATGACCCAAGTATTGAAAGCTATAAGTGTTATCGGGTTTGTGAAAAATATAATAAGCCGGTTATAGTTATGGAGCCTGTAAAGGGCGGAGGATTAATTAATTTGCCTGATGAGGCAAAGAAAATTTTTGATGAGTTAAAGGGAGGCAGCTATGCAAGTTATGCCATTAGATTTTGTGCATCTTTTCCCAATATATTTATGGTTTTAAGTGGTATGAGTACAATTGAGCAAATGGAAGATAATATTGGCTATATGAAGAATTTTACAGCGTTTAATGATGATGAATATAAAGCAGTAGAAAAGGTAAGAGAAATTTTAAAGCATCAGGATACAATTGCATGTACTGCATGCAGATATTGTGTAGACGGATGTCCTAAGAAAATTTCAATACCCGATTTATTTTCATGCTACAATGCAAAAAAGCAGTATAAGGACTGGAACAGTGATTTTTACTATGGTGTAAATACTGCTCATAACGGAAAGGCATCAGATTGTGTTAAATGCGGAAGGTGCGAACATATATGTCCCCAGCATTTAAAAATAAGAGATTTGTTGCAGGATGTAGCTAAAGTTTTTGAAGCGTGAAGCTGTTAATAATAAAGAAATCTGCCTTAGCTTGTTTGGTTACAGCTTATAGAGACTAACAGCAGATTTTATAAATTAATAATGGTATGCAGTTAGAGGAGGATGTTAAATGAAATCAAAAGTATATTTTACAAAAAAAATTACATCGGATAAGATTGTTGAACTTTATAAATTATTAAACAGGAATTTGCATGGAAAGGTTGCTATCAAGCTGCATTCCGGTGAGGCAGGAAATCAAAATTTTTTAAAGCCTGATTTTTGGAAGCCTATAATTGATTTTATCGGCGGAACGGTTGTAGAATGTAACACAGCCTATGAAGGAGAAAGAAATACTACGGAAAAGCATATGAAAACTTTGGAGAAACATGGCTGGACAAAGTATTTTGATGTTGATTTGCTGGATGCCGAAGGACCTGACTTAAAACTGGATATACCTGAAGGTAAGATAATAAAAGAAAACTATGTGGGTAAAAATCTGGCAAAGTATGATTCCATGATTGTATTATCTCATTTTAAGGGACATCCTATGGGCGGATACGGCGGAGCTTTGAAACAATTATCTATCGGTATAGCATCTTCTTACGGAAAGGCATATATTCATGGAACAGGAAATACTGATAATTTTTGGACTTCAGATCATGATTCTTTTTTGGCGGCAATGGCTGATGCCGCATCTTCTGTTGTAAATTATTTTAATGGAAATATTGTTTATGTAAATGTAATGAAAAATATGTCTGTAGATTGTGATTGCTGTGCAGTAGCAGAAGACCCTTGTATGAAGGATATTGGAATTTTAGTATCTGCTGACCCTATTGCAATAGATCAGGCATGTCTTGATTTAGTCTATGCATCTGATGATAAGGGAAAAGAACACTTAATCGAGAGAATAGAATCAAGGAACGGTATCTATACGGTTGAAATGGCATCTGATTTGAATTTTGGTTCAAGAGAATATGAACTGATAACTGTAGATTAAAAAGGAAGTTCATTTATCAAAATTAGGTTATGTTTTAAATACAGACTGTTCCTGAAAAGTAAAGAAATGAATATCATTATATGACAGTGTTGTATAATGCTGAAGGGGCTGTCGCAAATTAGTGATTTCTTACACTGATTTGACGACGGCTTCTTTTTTATAACAAAAAAATAAGTACCCTGTTAAATTTGGGTACAACTAATAAGAGGTGTGAATAACTCACCTCTAAGATAATTATTTTGTTGATAAGTCAAGCTATTTCTTTCTCAAAAAGCTCTATTTTTAATCTTTCATTTGCTATTTTATTAAAATATTTTTGCACATTAAACGCAAAAGAAAGCAGAAAAAATTGAGTTTCGGTTTTTCGTTTGGGTCAATCCCAAAGTTTGTGTAAACCTCTAAACAGATGTATAATAAAAATAATCAGTTTGGAGGTTTTAATTATGGCAAGAAGAAAAAGAAATGAAAGTCCTGAAAGACAGGCATTAAGAGAGATGATGGCAGGATATTTAAAGGACAATCCTGTTAGAGATGGTAAAGATGTTAATTCTATAATGAGAGAAATGATGTCTGTTATACTTGAAGGTGCTTTAGATGGCGAGCTAGATGAAGAGCTTGGTTAAGAACTTAAGAACGAATCTTTTGATTTTGTAAGGTTCTGTCTGATACCACTTTGGAAAAGT
>JAUNGN010000052.1 GCA_030524425.1 Clostridia bacterium
GATATTTCTATTATATCAAATATAGATGGTGTAGTCTACTTTTTCAGTGCCCTCATCATAATAGCGTAGGGTTGATGGTGCAATATTTAAAAGCTTTGCCATTTCACCAACTGTGTAAAGCATAAATTCACCTCTTAATAAAAACTTAAAAATTATTTATCAATAATTATAAAAAAGCACTTGACTTAAAGTTGACTTTAACTTTTATAATTATATTAAACTTATATTTATTATACAACATTTAATGAAAATGTCAAGGAGGAATAAAAAATGAAGGATTTTGTATTCAGCTATCCCACAAAGGTTTATTTCGGAAAGGGAGCAGCAGGAAAGGCTTTAGACTTGGAGCTAAAAAATTATAAAAAAATAATGCTTGCTTATGGCGGCGGCTCTGTAAAGAAAAACGGTATTTATGATGAAATTATGGAACTTCTTAAGAATAAGGATGTAATTGAGTTTTCGGGTATAATGTCAAATCCAACCTATAAAAAGGTACAGGAGGGAGCAGGGCTTGCAAGGGAAAATAGTGTTGACTTTATACTTGCAGTGGGAGGAGGCTCGGTAATTGACTGCTGTAAGGTCGTTGCGGCTCAGGCGGTAACAGATGAAGATATATGGGAAATGGAATTTGTAAATAAAAAATTTCCTACAGAGTGGATACCCATGGGTGCAGTTGTTACGGCATCGGGCACAGGCTCTGAAATGAATGCAGGTGCGGTTATTACAAACGAAGATAAGAAAATAAAGGCAGGCGTTTTTGCCGCTTATGCAGATTTTGCTGTTTTAGACCCTTATTACACGTTATCAGTGCCATTTAAGCAGGTTATTTCAGGCACTTTTGATACCCTCAGTCATTGTATGGAAACATATTTTGGTACACCGAGAGAAAGCTTTATTTCCGATGAAATTAACGAGGCTGTTATGAGAAATGTTATTTACAATATAAGACAGCTTATTAAAAATCCTGAGGATATTGAGGCAAGAAGTGAGCTTATGTGGGATTCTGCAATGGCTGAAAACGGACTTTTAAAGCTTGGCAAGGTAACAGATTTTCAGGCACATCAGATAGAGCATCAGCTTGGAGCCTATACTGACTGTAACCATGGTCAGGGACTTGCAGTAATCCACCCTGTACTTTACAGTCATATTTATAGTGAGGCTGCCGGCAAGTTTGTACGCTTTGCAAAGGTCGTATGGAACATAACAGAGGGTAAATCGGAGGTTGAGCTTGCCGTTAAGGGAATTAATGCTCTTACCGAGTTTATAAAGGAAATAGGACTTCCCACAAACTTTAGGGAAATGGGTATAACCGATACAAAATGCTTCAGAGCTGTTGCTGACAGCTGCAATATTACGGCAGGCTGCTGTAAAAAGCTGACAAAGGATGAGATATTTGAAATTTTAGAGGAATGTTATTAAGGAGGTTAAACCTATGGCAAAAAATATACTGGTGCTTGCGGGAAGTCCGAGAAAAGGAGGAAACTCCGATAGGCTTTGTGATGAGTTTATAAGAGGTGCAATAAAAAGCGGTCATTATGTTGAAAAAATTTATATAAATGATATGAATATAGGTGCCTGTCAGGCTTGCTATGCCTGCCGTGGAACGGGAGAGTGCTTTATAAAGGACGATATGGCGGATATTCTGGACAAGATGATAAAGTGCGATGTAATAGTTATGGCAACTCCCGTTTATTTCTATACAATGGACGGACAGATGAAAACGCTTATAGACCGTACATTGCCGAGATATACTGAGATAAGAGATAAGGAGTTTTATTTTATAGCTACTGCTGCGGCAGGAGAGAGCTTTATGGAGAGGACAATAGACGGCTTCAAAGGTTTTACCGACTGCCTTGACGGGGCAGTGATTAAGGGCATTGTTTATGGTTCAAACGCATGGCAAAAGGGCGATATTATTAACAGTCCTAAAATGGCGGAAGCCTACAATATGGGCTTGAATGTATAGGTGTTTTACCATGAAAAAATATATTCTTATTTTTGCTTTGATTATTCTAATTACGGGCTGCAGTGTAAATAAAGCTGATAATGAATACAGCACAGGTCTTTTTGCAATGAATACATACATTACAATTGACCTGTATGGTGAAAATGCAAAAGCTGCTGCCGATGATATGAGTAATAAGATAAGGGAGCTTGAGGGGCTGTGGTCAACTACCTTAAACACAAGCGAAATATATCAAATCAACAACAGCGGCGCTACCGTAACGGTAAGTGACGAAACAAGGGATATTCTTAAATTTGCCATAGATATGGCAGACAAAACAGGCGGAGTATTAAACCCTGCCATTTATCCTCTTGTTAAGGCTTGGGGCTTTACAACGGGAGATTACAGTATACCTGATAAAAGTCATATAGAAGAGCTTTTAAACTATAC
Organism: Clostridia bacterium; assembly: GCA_030524425.1. GTDB lineage: Bacteria > Bacillota > Clostridia > Lachnospirales > CAG-274 > Gallispira. The sequence goes on from JAUNGN010000052.1 coordinate 2,396, forward strand.
AGATTATAAAAAGATAGGGTTTGAGGGCAACAAAATTGACCTTCCCAAAAATATGGAGCTTGACCTTGGTGCCGTGGGAAAGGGATATACTGCCGATATAATTACTCAGCTTGCCAAAGATAATGGTATATCAAGCGGACTTATAAATCTTGGCGGTAATGTTCAGGCAATAGGTACAAAGCCTGATGGCTCTAAGTGGAGGCTTGGACTTCAAAATCCCTTTGGTGAGGGAAATATCGGCATACTTGAGGCTGCTGATTGCGCCGTTGTTACCTCTGGCAATTATGAAAAATATTTCGTGGGAGATGACGGAAAAAGATATTGCCATATTATAGACCCTAAAACAGGCTATCCCTGTGATAACGGCTTGGTGTCGGTAACCATTGCAGGTAAAGAGGGCAAAATGTGTGACGCTCTTTCAACGGCTTTGTTTGTAATGGGTAAGGATAATGCCATACAATATTGGCAAAAGAATAAGGATTTTGAAATGATATTAATAACAGAAGATAGGGGAATTTATATTACATCAGGTTTAGCAGACGGCTTTACAAGTAATGATGAAGGTTTGAATGTAAATATTATTGATTAAAGGAGGAATGTATTTTGAAGGTTGCCTTAGTAAACGGAGCACCTCACGAAAAAGGCTGTACATACACGGCTTTATGTGAGGTGGCTAAAATCCTGAATGAAGAGGGGATAGAAACAGAAATTTTTTGGATAGGCAATAAGCCTTTAGGCGGCTGTATAGCCTGCAAGGCTTGTATTAACAAGGGTGAATGTGTGTTTGATGACAGCGTAAACCGTTTCAGAGAAATTGCTGAAACTGCTGATGGTTTTGTGTTTGGCACGCCTGTTCATTACAGTGCCGCAAGCGGAAATTTAACTTCATTTATGGATAGGCTGTTTTATTCCGATCTTTGCGGTAGAGGAAATAAAACATTTTATATGAAGCCTGCTGCCTGTGTGGTTTCCGCAAGACGTGCGGGAACCACGGCGACATTTGACCAAATTAATAAGTATTTTACCATTCAGGAAATGCCTGTTGTTTCTTCAAGGTATTGGAATATGGTGCATGGTGCAAAAGCGGAGGAAGTAGCAGAGGATAAGGAAGGACTTTATACAATGAGAGTTCTTGCAAGAAATATGGCTTTTATACTTAGATGTAAAGATGCGGCGCTTAAAAACGGCATTGAGCTTCCAAAAAAAGAAGCGGCAGTATTTACTAATTTTATAAGATAATTTAGGAGGAAATGAAAATGAAAAAAACAATGTGTATTTTATTATCAACTGCTGTATTGTGGGCGGCAATGCCTTTTAATGTATTTGCCGATAATACGGTTAAGTCAAGAGAGCTTAAAAACGGTACGGATTATGTTGTAATTCAAAAGGAGGAGGAGAGTGATATGTCAGAACGTCAAAAGGCGGCGGTGGAAAAATTTAATGAGCTTTATAAGGACGGAAAGATACCTGAAAATATAGCTGAGTCTGAGCTTTATGATATTGTGAACAATCTTATTTACGGTGAGCTTTATCAGCAGGGGCAGCTTACCGACAGGGAAAGGGAAATGATTTCACTCGCTGCTCTTACAACATTGGGTACAACTACAATTTTAAGAACACATATTTATTCGGCATTAAATGCAGGACTTACTCCTGTTGAAATTACGGAAACGGTATATCATTGTACACCTTATGTGGGAACTGCAAAATCTCTTGAGGCCATTGCTGTTGTAAATGATGTTTTTGATGAAAAAGGTATTAAAATACCCGAAAGCACAGCAACGGTAACGGAGGACAGCCGTTTTGATGACGGAAGTGCAGCACAAACTGAGCTTTTCGGCAATTTAGGCGATACAAAGCCTGCTGAGGGTGAGGTAAGACTTGGCAGAAGCTTTTTACCTGATTATTGCTTTGGTGATTTTTATACAAGAAAGGGCTTAACTCTTGAAGAACATGAGCTTTTAACATGGGTTTGCATTGCTACTTTGGGAGGCGCAGAAAGTCAGCTTACAGGACACACTAACGGAAATAAAAATGTGGGTAAGTCAAAGGAATATATGCTTGAGGTATTAACTGATATTATGCCTTATATCGGCTATCCGAGAACTTTAAATGCTCTTAATATTATAAACACTGTTTATGATGCTGAGCAGTAAAAAATAACTTTTTTCAAGGAGGTAAAGAATGAAATCAAAATTATTATACGTATGTGCTGCCGGGAGCTTAGTACTTTCAGCTTTGATTGGAGGATGTATTGTAACATCAGCCGATAATATAATGGATACCAATATTGTTATGACCATAGACAGTCCTGTTATGCGACTTAACGGCGAGGATGTAAATATTGATGAAAACGGAACATCACCGATTATTGCCAATGGCAGAACTTTGGTGCCTATCAGGGCGATTGCAGAGGCACTTGGAGGAAGTGTTGAGTGGAACAATGCCGAAAGAACAATAACAATAACTAAAGAGGATAAAACAATTTAGCTTGTTATTGATGAAATAAATGCAAATGTAAATGGCAGTGATGTTGTTCTTGATACTGCTCCTGTTATTATGAATGGAAGAACAATGCTTCCTTTGAGATTTGTTGCGGAAAATATGGGTGCTGATGTTTATTGGGACAGTGAAACAAGAGAAATAACAATAAGCTCAAAAGCTGACAATTCCGTAACTAAACCTGCAACCGAATTAATATCATCCGGTGAATTAACTGAAACAGCTGACAGTAAAAATTTAATTGTTTATTTTACACTGCCTGAAACGGATGACGTTGATACTGTTGCGGGAGCAAGCCGTGTGGTTGTTGACGGTGAGCTTTATGGAAATATAGAGTTTATGGCTGATACTGTAGTAAAAACCGTTGGCGGTGATAAGTTTGAAATAAGGACAGTTCAGGAATATCCTACAATTCACGAGCCGTTGGTAGATCTTGCAGATGAGGAGCTTTCAGAAAACGCAAGACCCGAGCTGTCAACTCATATTGAAAACCTTGACGATTACGATACAATTTATATTGGCTACCCTATATGGTGGGGTGATATGCCTATGTCGCTGTATTCATTTTTTGATGAGTATGATTTTTCGGGAAAAACTATTATTCCATTTTCTTCTCACGGCGGCAGCGGACTTGCACGTACTGTTAATGCAATTAAAGACCTTGAACCGAATGCAGAGGTAAAGGACGGCTATACAGTTTCAAGAGATGATATAGCAGATAATGCAAATTCAGTTGCAGAGGATTTTGCCGAGTGGTTAAGACATAATGAGTAATACTTGATTAAGACGGAAACAATGCAATTTTTATATTCAACAATTTTTCCTGCCTCCTCAACAATTTGGATATAAATAATTCTTTGTTTCCGTTTAAATATATTTTAACGGAGGTACAGCTAATATGAGAAAACTAAAAAGATTTTTGTCAATTATATTGTCGGTATTATTAAGTATTATTTTCTGTTGCTCCTGTCAGGCGGTAGAAAATACAGAAAGCAATTTTGTGCTTACAATGGAAATCGGCAATCCGATTATGACGGTAAATGGAACAGAACAAAATATTGATGAATCAGGTACATCACCTGTGATACAAAATGGAAGAACCCTTGTCCCCGTAAGGTCAATTATTGAGGCAATGGGCGGTAAGGCGGAATGGGATCAAAGTGCACAAACAGCAGCTTTGACCTATAATAATGATACAATCAATTTGATTATAGGCTCAACAAGAGCTTATTTTAATAATGAGGAAAATACTCTTGATACTGCACCTGTTATTATAAATAACAGAACTATGCTATTCGTTTTATAGCGGAGAGCTTTTGAAAGACTTGGCAGGTACGGGAGATTGGCTTGAGGGTTAGAGATTTTCTTCAGGAGCATCTGAAAATTCTGTTAAAGAATGGGTAAGAACTGTTATGGAAGATAATTAAAAATATTCACTCATTTAATAAAGGGAGTTGATTTGTATGCTGATTTTAAAGATTATTATAGGAATACATCTGTTATCAACAATGTGTTTAATTGGGCTGGTTTTAAACGCTAAGGATATGTAAATATCTATGGAAGGTGAGGCTATGAATAATATTAAACTGATTTTTGATGATAAGGAAATTTTAGTAAATTTAGTCGATAATGTGGTTACAAAGAAGTTGATAAAGGAATTGCCTATAGTTTTGAATTTTGATGATTACAGCAGAATAGAAAAAATAGCATATATACATAAAAAATATCAGATTGATAGTACGTCATCACCATATTGCCCTGCAAAAGGTGACCTGATGTTTTATGCTCCCTGGGGTTATTTAGCTTTGTTTTATAATGATTATATTGCATCAAAGGACTACGTGATGATTGGTAAAGTTATCGCCGGTATGATGCATTTAGACAGCCTGAAGGGGAATGTCAGACTTGAAAAAGCTGTTTAATTGAAAAAGGTGGTGATATTAATTATAAATAAGGTTTTCATAGTTTTCCCATATTTTCCTCCCCCAGTATTAATATCTCCATTTTTATAACTAAATGGCATTCAAGGTTGAGTGCCATTTTTTATATAGTTTTGCATTGTGTGTAGAGATGTTAAATTTATAAATATTATATAAATTTTATTGAAAAGTGTATTGCAACTCAAAAAATTTGAAATTGCAATGCACTTTTTTTAAAAATTTTAAAATTGCTTTCCGATTTTGCATACCCTAAATTGTTTTAGTTATATAAAGGAGGCGAAAAAAAATCTCATAGCTGCATGAAAGGGGGAAGATATATGTCGACTCCCTCGAATGACAATAAATGTATTATAGCAATGTATGACAGTTATGCAAAAACTGTAATGCGTAATGCCTGCAGAAATATTATTAAAAGTGAGAAAACAAGACAAAAACATGAAGTTTTGTTAACGGAAAAGATGCAATATGTTTTTGATAATCAGAAATACCTTGACATATATCCATCGGAGCATATTCTTATATCCGAAAATTTTTATGTATGTTCTCCGTGAAGGCAGTGACACCGAGGGCGGTTATCTTGTGCCGGAGGAATATGACCGCAGGCTGATTGATGTGCTTGAGGAGGAAAATATTATCCGTTCTTTGGCTACCAAAATAACAACAAGCGGCTTGCATAAAATAAACATTGCCGCCACAAAGCCTGTCGCATCTTGGATTGAGGAAGGCGCAGCATTGAGCTTTGGAGATGCTACCTTTGACCAACTTTTCCTTGATGCTTACAAGCTCCATGTTATGTAATTTCAATTAAAAATACCGAGCCGACAACAGGCGACACAGACGAGGAAACTGATAACGCTATTCGTGACAGGTATTATCTACGTTTGCAAATGCCAGCCACAAGCGGCAATAAGGCTCATTATAGACTTTGGGCGCTGGAGTGCAACGGTGTGGGCGGAGCAAAAGCATCGAGGGACAACAGCATAAACAATAAAGTTAATCTATACATCTGCGGTGACAAGGGAGAAACCGTTGATAATTGCTTCAAAGATAATTTGTGGAAACTGCAACAAGCCGTATTCACGGAAAGGATGGCAATCAAGAAACGGTGAAACACGCAGCATTTGGCAGTGTAGTGAGCGATATAAGGTTAAGGGTATTCAGGGTTGTACAAACAGACATACTGACGAGGAAACCTTAGTAAAGGCTTTTTTAATGGCTTGGAATGCGGTACTTGACAATAGAGAGGCTTGCCTTGAAAAATGGAACACACAAAAGGAAAGTGATAATTTGCTCGAAGCTTACAGGGCTGAGCAATTCATCGAATACACTGAGGACACACCTGTTGATAACTTTGAAACTGATTTTATGCTTAAAGTCTTAGACCATATCAAGGTATTTGAAGATGGAATGATAGAGGTTACATTCCTTGACGGAACAACAATAGAGTGCCGATAAAATGAATTCACTGAACATACAGCTCACACAATACTAATTACAAATTAAGCAGTACAGTCACCAATTTGATTCGGTAACTGTACTTTGATTTTAGAAAATAATTCCTTGTCTAATGTATTCTTTCTGTTTGTCAGTCAAAATTGAGTATTGAAGTAATTCAAAATTTTCTTGTAGCAATTCAATAGATAACTTTTTATAACAATCATCAGGAAAAATATTTTGAGTAGAACTTAAATCAATTTTTCCATGGTCAAATGTACATACAATATATCTATTTCTTCCGTTTCCCGTTATTAAAAGTTGGTCGATAAGTAAAGTTCCTTTTGTGTTAGATATGATTGGTTCCTTCTCAATATTTGTTAAATAACTTAAAATACTGTCAAAGGTTAAACAGAGGAGAAAACCATCATATTCTTTTCCGAATAATTTATGCACTGCGTATTCTTTCACGACAGTTCCTCCTTCCTATACTTTATTATTCACATATCAAGGCAAGACATTTTTTTATTATTTCGTCTGCATAATCTTTCGTTTCTAGCATTCTTGTGTTATCTGTATTTCCTAAAAATTCCCCATAATGAAAAATGGTATCTCTTTCGGCTTTATAGTAATTATAGCATTTTTCAATTTGCGGTATTTTTGATGTATCAGTAAGTTGACCTGTGTAATAATATAGATTATTTGAACCCTTATTTTTATTAAATGTATTGAAAGTACGTCCAACACTTCCGCCTGATGAAGTTATTAAATATTTAATATGCCCCTCTAAAGCACGCAATGCTGAGTATGCATATTGAGAGTATTCTTCACTTTCAACAAAATAATTCAAGTTAATAATTGACTGTCGAATAAGGCGTTTTGTATTTTGTGGATAGTCTGTCGGGAGATTAGGACAAATTGCATTAAGTGAATTATCAATTTTCTTTGCATCAATCGTTGTTCTATATGCACTACTAAGTATTGGTTCTATTCTGTTAGTATCATCTAATTCAACAATTATTGAAATAATCATTTGAAATAATACAGAATTTTCTCCTTGAATCAAAACTTTTTGATTTTTCGATTTAAACAGTGTCGCTACAATTTTCTTTCCGTCCAATTCAAATTTATAAATCTTTTTTGAAGGATAGTCTTTTGTAGTGATACTAATATGATCATTTTCATTTTTAATCAAATCTGCTAAAGCTTGGAAATCATCCTCCTTAAAATAAGGTAAAACAAACCAATGATCTCCTTGAATTGCCATTTTAGTCCTATCCTGTAATGCAGACTTAGCAAGAGAATCTGCTTTATCATTATATTTATTGTTGCTATGTCCTTTGACTTTTTTAAATTTAATGTCTAAAACTCCATCAAATTTTGAACTATAAATAGCAGTAAACATTTTTGCTACATCACTTTTTGCTTGCCATTCACCACTAATCCATTTACTTAAACCTTCATAATCATGGTATATTTTGATTTTATCATGACCATTAGAAACAGCCCAATCCAAAGCATTTATTACGCCAAATATTTCACCTATGATATTATTGCTTGAAATATACTTTTGATTATTTCCGTAGCCACACAGCGAAGTTTCATTATGATTTTTGTCAATAAGTACTACACCATATGAATATCTATTTAAATTTTTCTCATAGCTACCATCACAAAAAGCAACTAAATATCCTTGGTTAATATCTTCCGAAACTATCTCATTCCATAAATCTTTATCGTCTAAATAAGCTGCAGCTTCTTCTTTTGAATTAAATGATTTAAAATCTTGACCAGGAAAACCTTTGATAGAAGCATTGCATTCTGTCCAATTATCAAAAATTCCTACCGTTCTTCCAACCTTTACAGCGTAATATTTCATTTTATACCTCCATAACATTTTGAAATGGTCAGTGTTTAATTATAATTTGTATTAATAATACTGTCAACTGTTTTTTAAATATATTTTATATAAACCTTTTAAACGGTAGATGGTATAATCAAATCGGACATATAGAAAAGTCATAGCAATC
>JAUNGN010000016.1:0-29538 GCA_030524425.1 Clostridia bacterium
TCCAGCCCCTATATGTCAGTTTTTTGAGTTTACACAAAATTTGAAACGGTCTCATAAAAATATTTTTATCATATTTTTATAACAAAATAAAGAGTCCCATAATTGTATATATATTTATTTTATTTAATTTCCTTGTTTTATTTTCAACATACATACAGATTTTTACTTTGACTAACCAAGGCATTATTCAGTTTGCTGATAACAGTAAAATATTAACTTGTATTGTTCAGGCAATTAGTATTTTATCTGTATGTTCTGTTTATTCTCTTTTATTTTATCAAACTTATATATTGAGCATAGAAAGGATAATTACAGAGAAAAATAAATAAAAATATATACTATAGATTTGTTTTTTCTGCAAAATAATCATCATTTATAGGCGGAGCTTGCAGTGCTCCGTCTAATTTCATGGGTGAACTGTATATATTAACTTATTATTGAGAGTAAATTTCTTCATACAGCATAGGGGACAGTCCCCTATGCTGTTGTATTTGCATATATCAAATTTTAATATATAGTAACACAAGTATTTCAGAATGTAAATAAGCTTTAAGGCACAAAATTTTTCAACTTTTATTCAAGTTGTCAAAATATAGCTTTTTTAGGATAATTTCTGGCAGCAAATGCCTTGTTAAAAGTATCTTTTATTTTTTTTCGCAAATTAATTATATCATGAAAGCAAAAAAGACTCAAACCTTTATTGGAATGAGTCTTTTTCTTTAGGGCTTAATGCGACAGCCCCTTTTACATACTTGTTATGGCTATAGTTTTCGCAAAACTTGTGTTTTACGAACAGTTGTTAAACAAATGCAAAATATCTCCCTATTGATTCTTAATAAATATATGCCGAAATATGTTTATTTTTGTTGTTTTATGTGCGCATTTATGTTATTATTTTATTAATAACTATATGAGGTATACAAACATGAAAAGACCTGCACTCTTTATACTTATTTTTACAATTATAGGTATTTTATTTGGCATAAATTTTATAAGTGATATTACTTTTTATATTTTTTTGTTTATTGTTATTTTTTTATGTATTGTTATAATTTTTAAATATAAAAATCTTTGCTATTGCTTAATACTGATACCCGCACTATTTGCATTTTATAATGGTGTGAATTGCGGACTTTATACAAATTCTCAAATAGATTTAATAGCTGATACAGGCTGCCCTATTAAGATTACAGCAATTGTAAATGACAATTTGAAAACATATGATGATAAAACAATTATGTATAGCGTCAGTGCTAAAACTTTTGAATTTAACAATACAGTATATAATGAAGATATAAATTTATATCTCTACACGGATAAACAACTGTCAATTGGTGATAAAGTTGACATGAAAGCATATATTAAGCATGGCTCTATAAAAAGAAACGATTCTGATTTCAATGAAATACGCTATCTCAAAGTTAAAAATATAGAATACAAAGCTTATCCATATTATGTTAATGTAATTGGACACAATATATCTATAAAAACACATTTGAAAAATATATCTTATAACATAAAGGAAATAATTTATGACATATATCCTTACGAAGAAGCAGGCATCATAACTGCTATGATTCTTGGTGATAAAACCAATATTGATGAAAAAATATATGATTTGTATAAGCTTTCAGGTATTGTGCATATAATTGCAATATCAGGTTTACACATATCATTATTAGCCGGTATTATTTTATACTTGACTAAGTCAATGGGAAGATATATTTCAGCTGTTATTGTCATGTTGTTTTTGCTTTTTTACTGCATTTTCACAGGAGGAAGCGTATCAGTAATAAGAGCGGCAATTATGATGTATTTTTATATATTAAGCGGTATTTTGGGCAGAAAATATGACCTTTTATCTTCCACATCCTGTGCGTGTTCTCTGCTTTTATGCTATAACCCCTATTATATATACGACTTGGGATTCCAATATTCCTTTATATCTGTATTTACTATTGGTTTTACATCACAAATCATATATAAATATAATATTAAAAATAAATTAGCTGTGCTGTTTATTATATCTTTAGCAGTTTCATTCTCTTTAAAACCAATAACTGCACATAATTTTTATTATGTTAATTTTATCGATGTTTTTGTTAATATTATTGCAGTAGCTTTAATGCAATTTATATTGGTTTTTTCATTAGTTTCAATAATTACAGCTTTTCTTTATATTAAAATTGGTATATTTATAGGCGGTACGTCCTATACATTATTAAAAATAATAGAAAATACTGCAAGATTATCTTTAAACCTGCCCTTTTCACATATTAAAACAGGCTGTATTGCAATATTTACTGTTATTATACTGTATATAATATTTATTTCCTTATATAAACTATTTATGGGTAAACCATATTATATTTCTATAATCATAATATGTACTATAGCTATATTTTTTTATATTTTTAATAAATATGATGGTTTTGAAGCGGAATTTATTTATGTGGGTCAAGGAGATTGTACTATAATAAAAGATGATGATAAATGCTACCTTATGGATGCCGGAAGCAGTCAGTATAGCCCAAAAGGATACGTAATACTAAATCAATTACAATATGAAAATATAAAAAAAATTAACGGAATATATATTTCCCATATGGATTATGACCATATGGGTGCAATATTGGAAATTGCAGGCGATATCCCTATTGAAAATATTTATATTTCAATGTATTGTGACCATAATAACAATTATAAAATGCTTTTAAACATTGCTAAAGAAAATAACATAAATATTAACTTTGTTGATGAATCATATAATTGCAGGCTTACTGAAAATATTGATATTAATTTGATTTATATTGATAAAGGTTCAGTCAATAATAATAACGGTTCCGCTGTATATAAAATTATATGTGATGATAAAAGTATATTATTTACAGGGGATATTGACAATAAAACATCTGATAAATTTTCCGGTAATATTGGTACTGATTCTGATATTATCAAAGTACCTCATCATGGTTCTAAAAATTCTGTTTCAAAAGAATTTTTGTATGCAGTTTCACCTGATTTAGCAATAAATTTTGCCGGGTACAACAATACTTATAAGCATCCGTCAAATGAAACATTAAAGGTATATAATGAAATGAATATTCCATTTTTAAGTACAAATTATAATGGTATGGTAAAAATAAGAATAAATAACAGCAAAATATATTATAAGCTCTTAAATACAGAATTTCATTCAATTGAAAGTATATATTATAAATAATTTTAAGAACAACTGTTTTTACATATTTAAAATTTTTAAGTTTATATCAGATTTATTTTTTACAACTGTAAAACATAAGTATTCTCCGTTTTTAATTTGCCAATCATAAAAAGATTTATTATGGCTATATTTTTCAAGTATAGCCATAATTGTGCCGCCGTGTACTACAAATGCAATATTTTTTTCTATATATTTATTTATGTATTTATTTATGACTTTTTCAAAACAGCGGCAGCATCTTATACAAAATTCATCATAGCTTTCACCATTTGGAAAAGTCATTTTTCCGTTGCTTTCAAGCCAAATTACATAATCTTTGTTATTTTTTAATTCCTCATAATTCTTATTTTCAAAATCTCCAAAATTACATTCCTTTAAATCTTCAAAAATTTCAATATCTTTTTTATATATTAGCTCAGCAGTTTGTGTACAGCGTTTAAGCGGACTGCTTATAATTATATCTGCATAAGGATATTCTATGCTTTTTATTTCTTTAATACCAATTAAAGATAAATCCTCGTCAGTAGTTCCAATATACCTGCCTTCAATATTACCTTGTGTTTTTCCATGCCTTATAAGTATAATATTCAATTTTCCACCTACCTTAATACTTTGTATGTTTCATTACCGTTCCATTGCTGAAATGTATTTACTTTGCTGTAAACAGCATAACTCATATCCAGCAGTGGAAAAAGTGCTACTGCACCAGTACCTTCACCAAGACACATATCCGCATTTATTATAGGAGAAAGACCTAACTCATCTAAAACTATATGTCCTGCCGGTTCTTTTGAAACATGTGACGGTAATATGTATTGTCTGGCTTTAGGGCAAATTTTTGATGCAATTACAGCACTTATACCTGAAATAAATCCATCAATTACAATAGGTATGTGACAGACACCGCCTCCTATAAATATACCTGTTATGCCTGCGATATCAAGTCCGCCAATTTTTGACAGAACATCTATGACATCATTTTTATCAGGTTTATTAACATTAATTGCCCTTTTTATTGTATCTATTTTTTTCTGAAGACCTTTACTCGAAAGTCCTGCTCCTCTTCCTGTAACATCTTCAACAGGTAAATTTAAAAGAACGGATGCTAACGCACTGCTTGTAGTTGTATTTCCTATACCCATTTCACCTGTGGCAATAATATCATAGCCCAGTTCTTTCAGCTCTATAACTTTATTTATGCCTACCTCAATGGCTTTTATTGCTTCATCCTTAGTCATAGCAGGTTCCTTTGTAATATTCTTTGTGCCATATGCAACCTTTATATTATTGTCAGTAACACCATCAACATCAACAGCTACACCTATATCAACAGGAAATATATCTACGCCTGCTATTTCAGACATTTTGCATACGCTTGATACTTTCTGTGCAAAATTGCCTGTAACAACAGCTGTAATTTCCTGTCTTGTCTGCGTAACACCTTCTTCAACAACACCATTATCTGCACACATAATTAATAAAGCTTTTTTGTCAAGGCTATAAAACTCTCTTCCTTTAATGCCTGCAATGCTGGTAATCAATTCCTCAAATTTGCCTAAACTGAACAGAGGCTTTGCTACAGATAACCAGCGTTCCTTAGATTTTTCTATTGCCCCTCTGTCTAAATCTTCTATCCTTTTTACTGCCTCAGCAAGATTCATTTAATCACCTACATTTCAATTAATTTTCTGGCTTCTATTCCAATATCAAAGGGATGCTTAATTTTTACAATTTCAGATATATAGTCAGCTAAAGCCATTAGTTTTTTATCAGGATTCCTGCCTGTCATTATTACTTCAAGCCCCAAAGGCTTATTTATAAGAAAAGCAAGAATGGAATCAATTGAAATGTATCCCAGGTTGATTGCATGAATTACTTCATCCAGTATTAACATATCATAATTTTTTTCATTAATTTTGTTGACAATTTCCTTAAATTTTAATGTATAATAATCTGCAGCTATTTTTTTTTCATCATCAGTCATGTTGAAGCTAAATTTTATATCTTCATATCCGTCTATTAAATCAATTTCATTAATCCTTTTTAAAGCAGCTATTTCACTGCTTTTACCATTTTTTAAAAACTGATAAAAAAGCACATTTCCTCCGCCGCCTGCACAACGTATTGCCAGACCTACAGCAGCAGTAGTTTTTCCTTTCCCATCACCGCAATAAATATGAATAAGTCCTTTTCTTTCCATAATAAACTCCCTTGTTATTTAAAGTAATTTTCACAATCAGAAATGGTTTTCTCAATTTGTTCTTTAGTATGGGCTGCTGATATAAACATTGCTTCAAACTGACTTGGACCAAGGTAGTTACCATTGTTAAGCATATAATTAAAGTACTTACCAAATGCTTCTGTATCAGACTTACCTGCGTTACAATAATTATCTACGGGAATTTCGCTGAAATATAAGCAGCTAAGAGAACCTATGCCATTAACAGTACAGGCAATATTATATTTATCAATTATATTTTTTATGCCATTTCTTAATTTTATACCTAAAGAATTTATTTTATCATAAATATCAGGATTTTCTTTCAGTATTGAAAGCTGTGTTATACCTGCACGCATAGCTATAGGATTTCCGCTTAATGTTCCTGCCTGATATACCTCTCCAACAGGAGAAACCATTTTCATAATCTCTTTCTTTCCTCCATAAGCGCCAACAGGCATACCTCCGCCTATTATTTTACCATAAGTGACGATATCAGGAGTAATATTAAAGTATCCGCTTGCACCATCCAGTTTTAATCTGAAACCGGTAATAACTTCATCAAATATAAGCAATGCGTTGTTTTCATCACACAGTTTTCGTAATCCTTGCAGAAAACCTTTATTAGGTACAACCACACCCATATTTGCAGCAACAGGTTCAACTATAATACAGGCAATTTTATTCTTATATTCATTAAATAAAGCCTCAACACTGTTTAAATCATTGTATACGGCAGTGAGTGTGTCATTTACACAGCCTGCAGGAACACCCCTGCTGCCCGGAACACCCTCTGTCATAACGCCGGATCCTGCTTTAACTAAAAGAGCATCGGCATGACCATGATAGCAGCCTTCAAATTTAACAATTTTATCTCTGCCGGTAAAGCCTCTTGCCAGTCTGATTGCACTCATAACAGCTTCCGTACCTGAATTAACCATTCTAATCATTTCAACACAGGGCACAATTTCTGTTATAAGCTCTGCCATTTCAACTTCAAGTTTTGTCGCCGCACCATAGCTAAGACCATTTTCCATTTGTTTTTTTACGGCTTCAATAACTCTGTCATCGTTATGACCTATTATCATTGGACCCCATGAGCCTATGTAATCTATATATTTATTACCATCCTCATCATAAATATAAGCTCCCTTTGCCTTATTTATGAAACGCGGCTTTCCGCCAACAGAATTAAAGGCTCTTACAGGACTGTTTACACCTCCCGGAATAACATTTACGGCTCTTTCAAATAAGCTTTCACTTATATTGGTTTTCATCATCCGATTTTTCCCTCCTTAATAAGTTTAGCTATTTCCATTGCATAATATGTAATTAAAATATCGGCACCTGCTCTATACATACAAACTGTACTCTCACCCACTATTGACATTTCATCAATGTATCCAAGCTTTGCACCCGCCTTAATCATTGAATATTCTCCGCTTACGCTATATAATGCCACCGGTTTATTAAATTTATTCTTTATTTCCTTCAACACATCAAGATATGCCATTCCGGGCTTAACCATAAGTATATCAGCACCTTCAGAAATATCAAGTTCTGCTTCAAGTATTGCTTCTCTGCTGTTGTGAAAATCCATTTGATAGCTTTTTCTGTCTCCAAATGCAGGTGCAGAGTCTGCTGCATCTCTGAATGGACCATAAAAGGCTGATGAATATTTAACAGAATATGACATTATGGGTGTGTTTATATATCCGCTGTTGTCAAGCGCTTTTCTTATAGCTGCTATTCTGCCGTCCATCATGTCTGACGGTGCTATCATATCAGCTCCTGCCTCGGCATGGGAGAGAGCTGTTTTAGCCAATACTTCTAAAGTTTTGTCATTATCAACATAATCACCGCAAATTATTCCGCAATGACCATGTGAGGTGTATTCGCACATACATACATCTGTAATACAGTAAATATCAGGAAAATATTTTTTTATATATCTTAAGGCCTTTTGTACAATTCCGTTTTTATCCCATGCACTGCTGCCAAATTCATCCTTTACGTTTGGTATACCAAATATAAGCACTGACTTAATTCCACTTTTTAAAATTTCATTTAAAAGCTCATAAAGCCTGTCAATACTCCACCTGTATTGTCCCGGCATTGTTGGTATTTCCTCTTTAATATCAACACCTTCTACTACAAAGAATGGATATACTAAAGTATCGGCGGATAACCTTGTTTCTCTTACTAATCCTCTTATTATATTTGTTGTTCTTAATCTTCTGGGTCTTTGTGTAAGTTCAAATTTCATTTTAAACTCCTTCTTTCAATATATTGTAAATCATATCCATATCAACATTATTTCTTATTGCATCAGCAAGTAAGTCATACTGTTGGTTTTTGTATTCATTCATATTAAATGCCTTAATACGGCTGTTGTCAATACCTTTTTCTTTTAATATAACAGAAATTATAGTTTCTGCTATATTAGCACTGTCAAAAATACCATGCACATAAGTACCATATACATTGCCTGAATTTGCCCCATCACATTTACTGATATTTTCTGAATTCAATACACTGATGTTATTGCAGTTACCTGTTATTTCAGAAATACCCATATGTATTTCATAGCCTTCAAAACGCTGACCTTTGAGGGGAGAAAGTATACCGCCAATATTGGTAAACATACCGCTCACTCTGTTTCTTGTCTTATTGGATTTAAATATTGTTCTAATCGGCAAAAGTCCCATTCCATTGAATGTTCCCTTATGCTCCAGTCCTTCATAATCAGTTATTGTATTGCCAAGCATCTGATATCCGCCGCATATACCAAATATAATTTTACCCTTGGAAGCACATTGCTTAATCTTGCTTTCTATACCGTTTTTTCTCATCCACAGCATATCATTAATGGTATTTTTGGTGCCTGGAATAATAATTATATCGGGATTACCTATATCTGAAACATATTCAGCATATCTTAAACTTACTCCTTCTATACATTCAAAGGCATTAAAATCAGTGAAATTGGATATTCTTGGCAACCGTATTACAACAACATCTATAAGCCCTGTGTTTTCTCGTTTTTCAAATCTGTGGCTTAAGCTGTCCTCATCATCAATATCACAATGTATGTATGGAATAACGCCAACAACAGATTTATTGGCTTTTTTTTCAAGCATATCTATTCCAGGCTGCAATATTGTTTTATCACCTCTGAACTTATTGACAATCATGCCCTTTATATATTCTTTTTCATCATTATCCAAAAGGTCAATAGTACCAATAAGCTGTGCAAATACACCGCCTCTGTCTATATCGCCAACAAGTAAAACAGGGGACTTTGCCAGTTTTGCCATACCCATATTTACAATATCATTTGTTTTAAGATTTATTTCGGCAGGACTGCCTGCTCCTTCTATTATAATAATATCAAATTTCTTTGCAAGATAATTATATGCATCTAAAATAGCGGGCACAAATTTATGTTTATTTTTGTAATATTCCATAGCTGACATTGTACCAATAACATCGCCGTTTAAAATAACCTGAGAGCCTATGTCATTTGTTGGCTTTAGAAGTATGGGATTCATTTTAACATCAGGCTGTATACCTGCTGCTTCGGCCTGCATAACCTGTGCTCTGCCCATTTCCAGTCCATCCTCAGTAATAAAGGAATTTAATGCCATATTTTGAGACTTAAAAGGAGCAACATTATAGCCATCCTGCTTAAATATACGGCAAAGACCTCCTGTAATCAGGCTTTTACCTACATTTGACATTGTTCCCTGTATCATAATTGCTTTAGCCATTATTATTACCTCTCATTACCTGTTTAATTGAGTCTATAAGTTTTTTATTGTCTGCATGGTTTTTTACGGCTATTCGGAAATAGCCATATTTTAAACCTTTGTAATTACTACAGTTTCTTATTAATATATTATGCCTTAAAAGCTCTTTATCAAGCTCTTTGTTTGCTTTAAACAATATATAATTTGCTTTTGAATCAAAAAATTTAATATTAAGTTCACTAAATTCCCTCATAATATAATCTTTTTCGGTTTTTACATATTCCCTTACTTTCTGAGGCAGGTTTAATTCTCTAAGTGCAGCTATACCGGCTGCCTGTGCCACTACAGATACATTCCATGGCTGTCTGCAGTTATATATTTTCTCAACCAGCTTACCGCTATTGGAAATACCATAACCAAGCCTTAGCCCCGGAATTGCATAAAGCTTTGTAAATGCCTTTAATATCATAATATTATTATAGCTATTAATGTTGTTTACCATTGAATAATTATTACAGTCATATACAAAATCCATAAAGCACTCATCAATTAAAAGAATAGAATTACATGCTTTGCATTTATCCGCAATTTTAAGCAGAAGCTCTTTTTTTATAACAGTTCCTGTAGGATTATTGGGATTACATATAAACATTAAATCTATTGTATTATCTATAAAGCCTAATATATCTTCCGTTAAATTAAAATTATTTTTTTCGCTTAAATAATAATAACGTTTTTTTGCATTTATTGTATTTACTGCCTGCTCATACTCAGCAAAGGAGGGAAATATAAATAATACTTTTTTAGGTTTTAGTGCTTGTACTAAATTAAATATTATTTCAGCGGCTCCATTTCCGCATATAATACTTTCGGAAGAAACTTTTTCCCTTTCTGCTATTGCCTCTCTAAGCTCCCTGTATTCTACATCGGGATAATTTGAAATTTCACAAAGACTTTTTTCTATAGCTGAAATAATATTTTCAGTGACACCAAGAGGACTAATATTAGCTGAAAAATCTATAACTTTTTTATTATATGTATAAATATCCCCGCCATGTATTTTAATCATAGGATATTACCTCCAATAAGAATTATTATTAACTTTAATCCTCCGAATATCAGCATTGTTAATATTGCTGACACATACATTAATCTGTTTGCATCTACAATGTTTATAGCCTTTATATATTCTATGGAATCGCCTATAAACGGTTTTTTATAAAGCTTGCCAAAATAATAGGCATTACCTGCAAGCTGTATTCTTAATGCGCCTGCGCATACTGATTCTGTCTGTGCCGAATTGGGACTTGAATGTTTAAATCTGTCTCTTTTAAATACTCTGATTGCATTTTTATAATCTTTCTTTAAAATTACTGATGCAAGTATCATCATCAGTGCAGAAATTCTTGATGGTATATAATTTACAACATCATCAAGCTTTGCAGCATAACGACCGAAATATATATACCTGTCATTTTTATATCCAATCATAGAATCCATTGTATTAATTGTTTTGTAAAAAACACCAAGTACACTTCCTCCCAGTAATATGTATATAAGAGGCGCTATTACTCCGTCAGACAGATTTTCTGCCACTGTTTCTACTGCAGCTTTGATAATCCCTTGTTTGTCGAGGTTTTTTGTATCTCTGCCAACAATCATGGATACTGCTTTTCTAGCTCCTTCTATATCATCAGTCTCAAGTCTTTTATAAACTTTCATACTTTCTGTTTTTAAGGATTTTGCAGCAAACATAAAATAACAAATTATACTTTCAGTCCCTATTCCCAAAAATATATTTAATTTGTATGCAATAATATTAATTAAAAAAGCTGTACCTGTAGTTATAAAGCATACAATCAATACCAAAATAAATCCTGCAAGTTTTAAGCTGTTTGGCTTATTTGTAAATATTTTTCTTAAAATTCTTTCAATAATTTCAATAAGCTTGCCTATTAATCTCACAGGATGATATAAAAAATATGGATCACCTATTATTAAGTCCAATATAAAACCTATAATACAGGCATATAGTGAATATTTAAACATACTATAATTTCCTTTACCCCTTTATCTTAATTCCGATACCGCAATGTATCCGCCATACCTGAGTACACCTTTCCGCGATTTTACACAATGCTCTGCCTGTTTCTTCACGCCAGTCCCTGTTGATTCTTTCGCCAGGAATTATGCCACAGCCTATTTCGTCGCTTATAATAACTTCTATATTACTGCTAAATATACTATTTATTAAGGAATCCACATTATGATTCTGTTCAATACAGTATTTAATATGAATATGAAAGTCATTATAAATTCTGTCATCTGCTGTTTGTAATTCTTTTTTTACAAAATTATATTTTCCCTGATATGCTCCGCCTATTACAAGTATCATATAAACACCGCCTTAAATACTGTTTTAATTAAGTATACTATAAAATGTTACAATTGAAATTAAAATACAAAGCTCACATATCTGTAAAAAATATCCTGCCAAATCACCGGTTATACCGCCAAAATTTTTTATGCAATTATAATAGTGATATATATAGCAAAGTATAGATATGCTAATTATAACACATCCTCCTTTTAAACTGATATATAAAGCAAATACAAACTCTAAAAGTGTATAAATAATCAATATTATTTTAACAATTAATTTATCTGCATTATTTCCAAATGCTGCCGCAAGTCCCCTATTTTTAGCCATAGGAAAACTTATAACACTTAGGGCACTTAAGGTTCTTGAGATTACATATCCAATAGCTATTAAACTTAACATATTGTATTTAACAGCACTCCAAAATCCTACTGAGAGTGTAAAGTATACAAGACCGCCAATAATTGCAAAAGCTCCGGAATTAGAATCTTTTAAAATTTCAAGTCTTTTATCCCTGTCTGCATATGAATTTATACCATCCATAGTGTCAAGAAAACCATCAAAATGTATTCCGCCTGTTATAAAAATCGGTATAACTGTCATAATACTGCCAAACAGCAAAGGATTAATGCCCCCATTAATTAATAATAATCCGGCTAAATATATAATAATACCAATAATAATTCCGATAGCAGGAAAGAAACAAAAAACATACTTCATACTTTTCTTATCCCAATCTACTCTTGGCATGGGTATTTTGCTATACATTGAAAAAGCTATAATTATTGATTTAATAATCATTAGTTTCACCGCCCTTAATATTTACAGGGATTCCGCAAACAACCTCTGTAACAATATCAGCCATTAATGACATTTTAAAATTAATTTCTCCCAAACATTTTATATATTTAAGGATTTCTTTGTCATAGTTTAAATCGTCTGAGAATACATCATTAGTAACAACTATAAACGCACTGCAATTTGCAGAAATTTTACAAATACCTTCCATAATGTCATACAAGGTATTTTTATTATTTCTGTTAAACATTTCATTTGCCGTAAGGTTTGACATACATTCAAGTAAAACAACACTTTCAGCCTTAATTTCTAAATTTTTTAGTCCTGAATAGCACTCAATAGTTTTAAATCCCTTTTCAGCCCTCATTTTTCTGTGTCTTTCTATTTTTTTTTGAGCTTCTTCACCGTAAGGTTCCATTGTTGCAATGTATATGATATTATCAGTCTTCAGGGCAGTATGTAATTTTACGGCAATATTTTCAGCATATTCACTTTTACCGCTTCCGCTTCCTCCAATTATAACCATAAACATTTATTAATACTCCTTATACTCTACGCATTTATTGAGGAAGCCTATTGCAAATTCAGGATTTGAATAGTAAAAAATATGAGGGAATCCGCAAATTACATTTTTATATTGATGCATACATTGCCAGCTTCTGTTTCTTAGCGGTTTATTTGCAGTAAAGGTATCACCGTTATTTGTACTATCCCAGTAATGGAACTCATGTGCCTTAATTTTTTCGTCTTTTTTAAGAACATAAGTATCAGTATTTGAAGTTAAAGTAATATATCCAAACCTGACAAGCTTTCCGCAGTAAACTGCTTTACCGTCAATCAGTCCAACCATATTGTGGCTGTTTTTATTTTTGTCTTCCATAGTTTTATGCAGATACATAAATCCTCCGCATTCAGCTAAACAAGGTAATCCGTTTTTAAGATTTTCTTTAACATTACTTAGCATTTCTTTATTTTCGCTTAGTTCCTTACAGTAAAGCTCAGGGTAGCCGCCGCCTAATATTATTCCATCTATATTTTCAGGCAGTTTAGTATCTCTTAATGGGCTGAAATAAACAATTTCACATCCAATACTTTCAAGTAAGTCTAAGTTATCTTTGTAGTAGAAGCAAAAGGCATCATCTTTAGCAACACCTATTCTTACAATTTTTTTTATTATTTCATTATTTTTATATTCAATCTTTAAATTCTCAGCATACTCTGCAATTGATATAAGCTTACTTATATCAATACATTCCTCTGCAATCTGCCCAAGCTTGTTTAATTTCTCATTAATATTATTAATATTGTTTGGTGTAATCAATCCCAAATGTCTGCTTTCAATTACACATTCAGGTGTATATGGAAAATACCCTATTACATCAATTAAAAGTTCATTGAAAATTACATCTTTTAACTCATTGTATACTTTATTTGATACATTATTGAGTATTATGCCTCTTATATTACTGTCTTTTCTATAATCAACAATACCTTTTATTACAGATACTATGGTAAGTGCCATTCCTTTTGCGTTTATTACAAGTATAACAGGAGTTTTTAAAGTTTTTGCAATATAATAGGAGCTTCCTTTGTCTGTACTCATGGACAAACCGTCATAATATCCCATAACACCTTCAATAACCGTAATTTCACTATTGTATGTATGTTTAAATAGCAAATGTGCCAAAAGTTCATCACTGCAGAAAAAACTATCTAAGTTATTTGAAGGTACACCAAGTATACTTGTATGAAACATAGGATCAATATAATCAGGTCCGCATTTACAGGAATGGACGTTAATTCCTCGTTTTTTTAATGCCATTAATATTCCGCATATAACAGTAGTTTTTCCGCTTCCGCTGCTGCAGGCACTTATCATAACTCTGGGGGTACTATTTATCATAATTTTCACCGCCCTTAATTAATTGTAATAATATATACGGGATTTTGTCCCATCATTAAACGGTAATTTCCTAAAATTTTATCTTTTGCAATATTTATACTTATAATTTCAGCCTTTATATTATTACAGTTAATTATATTTATGACCTCGCTTAATGTATTTAGTGCAATTACATTTACAACAATTTTAACATCGGGATTTTTGGTTATTCCCCAGTTTATAATTTCCGACATATTGCCTGAGCTTCCACCTATGAATATATGAGTCGGTGCAGGAAGTCCGTTCATTGCCTGAGGTGCTCTGCCTTTTATTATTTTCACATTATCAGCAGCAAATTTTTGTTTATTTTTATTAATAAGTTCTATAGCCTCACTATCATAATCAATAGCATAAACTTCACCGTCAATAAGCTTCATTCCAGATTCAATTGATATAGAGCCTGTCCCTGCACCAACATCAAACAGTACTGAATTTTCTTTTAATTCCAGTTTTGCTATGCTTAAAGCTCTCACCTCACTTTTTGTCATAGGTACATTACCTCGGACAAATTTATCATCACTTATACAGCCCATACTTACATTTTCCGCTTTCATATTTTCCGCTAAAACTACTGACAATTTATCAAACTTAAATTCCTTTATGTCCTCGGCTCTTATTGTAATTATGCTTTCATCATTATATGATAGTCTTTGTCCTATATGCAAAAGCGTATCCCCCATATTGTAATAGCATAGCTTTTCACAAAGTTCTTTAATGCTGTCGTTACCGCTTAAGATTGCAAATACTTTTTTATACCTCTTTATGTATTGTATTATATTTTGCCTTTTTCCATGTAAGCTTAATAATTTAACATCATCCCAGCTTGTCTTTAGCCTTGCGCAAAAGTACAATACAGAAGATATGCCGGGAATAAGCTCAATATCATAATCGCTTAGTACTTCAATAAGTCTTTTTGCACCGCTATAAAATCCAACATCTCCTGATAATAGTATTGCAACACTGTCAACATTTTTATCAGAAAGATATTTTGCTATTTCTTCAGACTTATAGGAATTAAATAATGTTTTATATTTCGGCACATTTTCCGTCAGTCTTTTTGCACCTATTATTATATCAGCATTATCTATTATTTCCTTAGCCTTTAATGTAATGCTATCATTATCACCCATTCCTGTTCCAACAAGATATATTTTCATTTTAACTGCCTCACTTAAATAAATTAAGCATACCAACTACATTATTACTTGCACCAAGTATGCCATATACGTTTGAAAACATCAAAATCCCTGTTTCAATTTCATTATTGACTCTATTATTAATATAGAAAGAAGCTCTTTCTATAATTTTTTTCATTACTTTATCACATATTCCGGCTTCCTTAAGAAGTTTAACCGCATCATCAGTAGTTATACAATCAAGAAGATTTCTTATCAGTGTTATATCATTACATACCTTAGCTGTATTTGCTGCAAATATTTCCATTCTGCTGTCAGCGTATTTACTATGTGTATTCATTATTCCCCCTGCAAGTTTAATAAATTTTCCTATGTGTCCTATTAAAAGAATACCCTTAAAACCTGCATTATATGAAAAATCTAAGGTTTCGCCTATATAATTGCTGCATTTTACCGCTTTGTTTAAATCAACATTAAATTTTTCTTTTATAAAATCTATACCATAATTTCCCGGAGCTACCATTACATAGTCTCCTTCATTAGCCTTTTTTACATTAAGTTCTATTTTTATTGTATCTATTATTGCCTTTTCACTCATAGGTTCAACAATACCGCTGGTACCTAGTATTGATATTCCTCCTTTAATTCCCAAACGAGGATTAAATGTCTTTTTAGCTATTTCTTCACCTTCAGGAGCGCTTATAACAATATCTGCTCCGCCCTCATAGCCATATTCATCAAACAATTTCATGGTATTTTCCAGTATCATTTGTCTTGGAACTTTATTTATTGCCGCTTCTCCTATGTTTTGCCAAAGTCCGGGCTTTGTAACTCTGCCAATTCCTGTACCGCCATCCAGTGATATTGAATTATTATTTGTTAGCTTAACTGTGGCAAACAATAATATACCATTTGTAACATCAGGGTCATCACCTGAATATTTTTTGACAGCACAGCTTGCATAGCGATGATTAAATTCAGGTTCTAAAATTTCAGTTTCAATCTTTACTCCTTTAGGAGTAATTATGCTTTCTTTTTTTATAAATTTTTGCTCAAATATCATTCTTATAGATGCCATTACCGCTATTGCAGCACATGTACCTGTAGTATAGCCCTTTTTTAATTCCATAGTATTTCACCACGCTTATGTTTTGTCAAAAAGGAGTATATGGACATTTTATCAGAAACAGACAAAATGTCCTTTACTCACTTTTAATCTTTATTTTACATATTCCAAAGCCTTTAATATTTCGTTATTAGTAACCTGTCTTTCAGGCTCAAATTTACCATTATTAAGTTCAAATATACCATTATCAACAAGTATTTGAACTATTCTTTGATGTTTACTTTTGTCAATATCCGAAATATAAGTATTAACATCCTTTGAAGAAAAATCACCTATGACAAATATAGCTTGTGCAAGCTCATCACGGCTTACTATTTCAGAAGGCTTAAAATATTCCTTATCATTTTCTTTAAAACCTTCAATATAGCCGCTTTCTACACAGGCCTCAATACTGTCAAAGTCTTCATCCTGCCAGTTTACATCATCAAACAGTCCAAAAGTATGTCCCTTCTGTTCGGTTTGATAATAAGATGATGAGCTTGGTACAAAAATCGGTATATGTAAATATCTGAACAATATATTTGCAAAATCACTTCTTGCAGCTGTACTATTATTTTGATATGGTGTAATATCATCCATTACATCAGGATAAAGATATCTTGCAAGCTCTCTTACCCCCTTAACATATCTGAAAGTCGGCGAAGAAATTATTTTTTCGTTTATTGTATAAAATCTGCCATCCTTTATTGCTTTAATAGTGTCAAAACCTGCCCTTTCCGATATGCCTTGTTCACTTGCACCGCTGTTCATGGAACCTCGTTGTGATACATATACATCTATATTGTCTGCATTCATAAGTACCTTTTCCTCTCCAAATTCAGCAATAGAGCTTCCTTTTTCAATAGGTTTTGTATCCTTTGCAATATTATTACCGCCTGCATATTCAATAGCAATTCCTGCCATTGAATCAGGAGTAATGGTTCTTATATTTGTTTCGGTAGATTCAAAAAATATAGTTTGAATATTACTTATTAAAGCTGTAGTATTTTTTATATCATCAAGCTCTTTATGAAAATTATTAAGTAAAGGCCGGGCCTTCTCAGTTGTGCCGGTAATCATTGCCAGCTTGTTAATATAATCATCAAACTCCTCAAATTTATCAGGATAAAGAGACACAACGGTTATATCTGCATTTTCAATAGCTTTTACATAATCAGGTGCCTTTTTCCTGACAAAAGGACGTATTATGACCAAATCGGGATTGGCAGCTATTATTGCTTCAGGGTCACCGTTATAGTCAAACCTTTCCAAAAAAGCAGCATCAGGAGGATATGTACAAGTTTTATACGCACCTATGAGTTTGCTTTCTGCTCCAAGATAATATATATTTTCCGTATGGGCTGAATATAATGATATAATTCTTTCGCCGGGCTTATCCATATTTATATTTATACCATCGTCATCAACAAAGCTAATTGCCGATGATACATCCTTATTTACATTTTCATCACCCTTATTACAGCAGCAAAAGCAAACAGTAAGGCAAAGTGCTGTTAATATGTAAATTATTTTTTTCATATTATCACCTACTCGGCTTCTTCATTTGATATTGCTGCATTACAATGCTCAACAAACATATCCTGAATACCTGAATATTCACCAAGTCCCTTAATAATACACTCTACTTCATAGCCTTCCTTTTTTAACTGAGTCTTCCAGCTATCCTCTTCGTCACCTGCCATGTCATTATTTGCATGGTCTCCTGCAACAATCATAAGAGGTATAAGAACAACTTTCTTAGGATTATAATTAGCAAGATCTGTTTTTATTTTATCTAAATCCGGATAACTTTCAACAGTTCCCACAAAAGCATTATCATAGCCCATAGACTTAAATCTGTAATCAAGTGCTGAATATGTAGCATTGGCAAAGTGTTCAGTACCATGTCCCATAAATACAACTGCACACTCTTTATCTTCAAGCTGTGGAGTTTCTGCAGCTATAGCCTTAATAACCTTTTCATAATCATCACTTGAAGTCAATAAAGGAGTACCATACTTAATTGACTTAAACTTATTTTCATAAGGTGCTGTAAGCTCCTTCATTTCATCATATTCTTCGCCATTCATTACATGGGTAGGCTGAACAACCACTGTTCCATAGCCTTCATCTACAAGTTTCTGCATTGCCTCGTCAACATTGTCAATTTTTTCGCCATCTCTGTCATTTATCTTATCAATTATAATCTGACTGGTAAAAGCACGCTTCTGATCATAATCAGGAAAGGCATCTGCAATTTTCTTTTCAACTGCACCAATTGTCTTTTCTCTTGACTCATTATAGCTTGTACCAAAGCTTACTACAAGAACAGCCTTTTTATTTTCATCAGCATTTTGCAAAGCTTCATCATTTTGTCCGTCAGAATTGTTCTGAGTACTAGAGCATCCGCTAAAAAACATGGCAAATGTAACAGCGGCAAGACCTAATAAAACTAATATTTTTTTCTTCATAATAACTAACTCCTTTAAATATATTTTTTCTATAATATTATACGAAAGTATTTTTTATTCTCGTCTATTTCCACCTCCACATTAAATACTTCCCGAAAAAATTTATTATTAAGTAAATCCTTAGGTGTTCCAAAGGAATGAACTTCACCACTTTTTATAGCTACAATTTTATCACTCTTTTCAAAGGCAAGATTGATATCATGCGAAATATTAACAACAGCTGTATTTCTTTTTTTACATTCATTTATAATAATGTCTGTCATTTTTATTCTGGATGCTATGTCCATACCACTCATTGCTTCATCAAGAAATAACAATTTAGGTTTTTGTACTAAGGCTCTGGCAAGTAATACTCTCTGCATCTGTCCTCCGCTTATGCAATTAATATTTCTATCAGCAAGCTCAATTGTGTCAGTTAGCTCCATAATTGATTCTATAAAATATATATCGTCATTTCTGAGTTTACCTAATTTACCTTTGTGAGGATAAAGCCCCATAGCTATAACATCAAAACAGGTAAATGGAAAATTACATTGACAATTTTGGTATAATACAGCAATTTCCCTTGCTTTATCTATATGTCTTATTTGCTTTATATCCTTGCCATTATATATTACTGTACCATTATAATTTACAAATAAACCGTTTATCACCTTAAAGAGCGTTGACTTTCCGCTGCCGTTTTCACCAATTATTGAAACCAGTTCACCTGCATTAACACTAAAATTAATATCCTTAAGAAACGGAGTTTCATCATAGCCAAAGCATAAATTACTGACTTTTAAAAGTTCAGACATTATGACTGCCTCCTTTGCGGGTAAATACGAATATAAAGAAAGGACCGCCAATAATTGTTGTAAGCACTCCCACAGGTATTTCTCCGGCAGAAATAATTCGTGTGATACTGTCAGCTGTAAGCAGAAGTAAAGCTCCCAATAAAGCAGAAAGAGGAATAAGTATCTGATTTTTTGCAGTAATCCATATTCTCAGTAAATGAGGGACAATAAGCCCCACAAACCCTATAACACCGCAAGCGGAAACACAGACGGCAGTAATTACAGAGCCTATAACTAAATATGTAAATCTTAGTTTATGAGTATTTATACCAAGAGCTGACGCGTTGTTATCTCCTAAAGCCATTATATCAAGCTGATTTGCTAAAACAACGGAAATAACCGTACAAATTATTACTGTCGGAGAAACAAGCATAACATCTTTCCACCCCTTAGCAGACAAACTGCCCATAATCCAAAATACAATAGCGCCTACACTTTCTCCTGCAAGCATTTTTATGAAGCTTACACCTGATGACAATATGGAGCTGATTATAATGCCTGCTATAATCAAATTTGAGCTTTCAAGACTGTTTCCTTTCTCTGCAATCAGTATTACAATAAACAAAGTCAGACAACTGCCTATTAAAGCTGCCGCTGTAGCAGGAAAATAAATTCCCATAAGAATATTCATTATTAGTGCAAGAGATGCTCCGAAGCTGGCACCTGTAGAAATGCCGAGGGTATAGGGATCGGCTAAAGGATTTTGCAATATACCTTGAAAAATTACGCCCGAAACTGCCAGTCCCATTCCCACAAAGCAGGCACATATTATTCTTGGCAGTCTAATATTCCATACTATTGCTGTAATATTATCCGCTACAAATATATTTGCTCCAAAAAGCCTGTTAGCTATAACATGGACTATATCATCAGCTCCAATCTTCATTGTACCCATTCCTACACTTAAAATTATTCCCGAAACAAGCAATATAAAGAGCACAATAAAAACTAATATAAACTTTATTCTGTTGATTTTTATTGTTCTGTATATGTTGCCGTACATTACAGCCTCCTATATTCTTATTATATTATATATAAATATTACCTTTTCAATTTGTAAATAAGTGCATTAATTATGGCGGCAGCAACATTACTGCCCCCTTTATTTCCCTTTGCAACTATATGAGGAATACTGCTTTTTATAATAAGTTCCTTAGCTTCAACAACATTGACAAATCCAACAGGCACACCTATTACCGCGCTTGGATTAAGTTTCCCCTCCTTAACCAGCTTGTCTATCCATATTAAAGCTGTGGGTGCATTGCCTATTGCCAATATTAGCTCACCCTTAATGGTACAGGCTTTTTCCATACTTACCATTGCTCTTGTTATGCCTCTCTGCTTTGCCGCCTCGGCAACATCTTTATCACTGATAAAGCATTTTACTTCTCCTCCAAGCTGTGTAACTATTTTTTTATTGATTCCCGAAAATGCCATATTTGTATCGGTTACAATACATGCACCTTTTTTGAGGGCATCAAGTGCTTTTTGAACAACACCATCTGAAAATACAAGATTATCAGCATAATCAAAGTCTGCTGAAGTATGAATTACCCTTTTAACTATGCCATCATTATCTTTTCCAAAGTATCTGCCATTCAGCTTTTCAGTTATTATTTCAAAGCTTTTTCTTTCAATATCCATAGGTTTAACTATTTCAATTGCCATTTTTTACATCTCCCTTACAAGAGTTCTGACCATATCATCAATTGCTGCATTTTTGCTAACAATAGTCTTTATACCATATCTGAGGGCTTCGGTATTGGTTTTTTCGCCGATACAAAGCCCTTTAAATTTATCATAACCGCCATCTATGGTTGCGGCAAAGGCTTTAACTGTAGATGCTGATGTAAAAGTAACATAATCAATATCCCCATTTTTAATTTTTTCAGTCAATTCATCACTATGCTTTTTTGTATATATGGTATAATACACAGCCATATCCTCATATTCTATTTCGGCTTTATTTAATTCATCAATAATTTCGGTTGAACCATCCTTTGCTCTAAGTAAAAGGACTTTTTCTTCCTTTGCTTTTTTGCCAAGCAAAGCCCCAAGATTTTTGCCGTCATAGCTTTCAGGCATTAAGTCGGGATATAAAGCATATTTTTCAAGCTCAGAATATGTTCCGCTGCCTATAACCGCAATTTTGGTACCAGCTAAAAATCTTCCATCAAGCTTTCTCTTACTTAAACATTCAAATACAGCCTTAACCCCTGCCGGGCTTGTAAACACAATCCAATTGCAGCTTTTAATTTTATCAATAATTATTTCTATGTAAGAGTCATTAACCATACTTATTGTTTCTATACATGGATATTCAATAACGTTAGCACCCAAATTTCTCAGCTTTTTTGTAAGACTTCCCGCTCTGTCCCTGGGTCTTGTAACCACAATGCTTTTTCCTTTTAAGGGCAGTCTGTTAAACCAATCAAACTTTTCACTTAAAGTACATACCTCTCCCACAATTATTACTGCAGGGCTATTTATATTATTTTCTCTGCATTTTTTTCCTATAGTGCTTATTGTTGCAATAACTTTTTTTTGACAAGGTGTTGTTCCCTGTTCAATGACACCACAGGGCATATTAATATTCATACCGTTTTCAATAAGTCCATTCATTATTTTATCAATATTAGCTACACCCATTAAAAACACAAGCGTACCATTGCATTCCACGCAATTTTTAAAATTAATCTTTAAAGGCTCATCCTTTTTCTGATGACCTGTAATAATATGTACCGAAGATACAAAATCTCTATGCGTAACAGGTATACCTGCGTATGCAGGAACAGCCAATGCTGAGGTTATTCCGGGAACAACTTCAAAATCAATATTATTTTCACTTAGCAGTTCCAGCTCTTCGCCTCCTCTGCCAAACAAGTAACAATCTCCGCCCTTGAGTCTGACTACATTTTTACCTTCTAAAGCTTTTTTTAAAAGTAATCTGTTGATTTCTTTCTGAGGAATTTTATGGCTGGCACTTTTTTTACCCGCATCTATTTTTTCTGCATTTTCAGGTATAATACTTAATATATCCTTACTTACAAGTCTGTCATAAACAACAACCTCAGCTTTTTTTAGTACCTCATAGCCTTTTATTGTCAATAGTCCGGCATCCCCCGGCCCTGCTCCCACAAGTGTAACCTTGCCCGCCATATCAAAGAACCTCCCTTACTCTTTTAGCAAGCTCTTTCCCCAGAGCTTTTCCTTCTCCTGCTTTTCCTGTGATGCTTTGAATATTCATAATGTTATTTTCCGCATAAAGTCCATTAATTGTAATTTTATCATTTTTAAGTACTGCAAAGGCTGCAACAGGTGATGAACAGCCTCCGTTAAGTTCTTTCACAAAGGATCTTTCAGCTTCGGCACAAAGCTTAGAATTTTTATTATTTATATATTTAACAAAATCGAAATTGTCCTCTTTTCTTCCCTGAACTGCAATTACACCCTGCCCTGCAGCAGGAATTATTTCGTT
This sequence comes from Clostridia bacterium, assembly GCA_030524425.1. GTDB lineage: Bacteria > Bacillota > Clostridia > Lachnospirales > CAG-274 > Gallispira. The sequence goes on from JAUNGN010000016.1 coordinate 23,337, forward strand.
TTCATTAAATACTCTGCTTATTCTGTACGACAAACCAAGCCTTTCAAGACCTGCCTGTGCTAAAATTAACGCTGAATATTCACCGCTGTCAAGTTTTTTTAATCTGGTTATTACATTGCCTCTTATGGGTTTAATTTCAGCGTCAGGATATATTTTTTTTATCTGAATACTTCTCCTCATGCTGGATGAACCTATTGGCTTTGATAAATCAAGCTTATCAGTTCCTTTCGGCAATACAAGAACATCATATGGATATTCGCATTCAGTAAATGCAACAAGAGGTATTCTTTCATCAATTTCCATAGGAACATCCTTTAAGGAATGGACTGTTAAGTCAACTTCACCATTAAGTAAAGCTTTGTCAAGCTCCTTTACAAAAAGTCCTTTTCCGCCAACCTTATCAAGAGTTCTGTCAAGAATCCTGTCTCCCGTTGTTTTCATTGTAACAAGTTCAATCTCATATTGAGGACAATGCTTTTTTATTAAATCTATTATTATTTGACTTTGCAATACAGCAAGCTTGCTCTCACGGCTGCCAATTCGTATTTTTTTATTCATTATCAAGCATCCTCCTTATTTTATGAGCTGTATTTTTTACAAGCTTATGGTTATTTCCATCTGAAACAATTCCAATACTAAGATTATTATTAATACAAACTGCAGGGAAATAAAAACTGCATTCCTCTCTGCAGTCTGCAATGCTGACCGGTATATTTTTAATGCTGCACAATTTATAAATACTGTGATTGACTTCTCTGTCATTAGTTGCGCCTATGACCATAAAAATATTTTTTATATCCTCAATATCCTCAGACTCAAACTCTTTTTTTATATATTCAACACTTCCATCAACTTTAGTAATGTCAAATTCAGGAGCTATAACCTTTATATTTGCACCAAATCTAAGCAGTGTATTTATTCTTCTTACTGCAATTTTGCCTCCGCCTACAACCAAAACATTTTTACCTGAAATATCAATAAACAATGGAAATTTCAAATTTTCAATTAACCTTTGGTCAATTATTTTCTTTACTTCCGGCATAGTCAGTCCTTTATCCTCAGCAGGTCTTTTAATAACGATTATATTAATGCCAAGTGCCCTTGCGGCATTGATTTTTTCGTCAAAACCGCCTTCCTTTCCTGAACTTTTTGTTACAAGCCAGCTTACATTACCGGATTTGAAATCCTCTAAATTTTCATTATAACTAAATGGCCCCTTTTTATATATAACATTTTTCAGTTCAAGTTCTTTGCACTTATTTTCTGATTCCTCAACAGGCAAAACTCTTACAACAAGCCTGTCTTTGTAATTTTCAATAGATATATATTTATGAAGCTCTTTACTGCCTGTTGATACAAATATTTTTCCTTTTGTTTTATTTAACAAATTTACTGCTTCATCAACATTATTAACAGTTATGACATCCGTTCTTAATATATCCTCTCTCTTAAGTCTTATATATTCAACGCCAATATTATTACAAGCTGATTTTATGTTTTTAGTGACAATGTCTGCATAAGGATGAGTAGCGTCAATTACAACATCTGCACCCTTTATAAAAGATATCATTTCATCTCTGTCAAGTCTGCCAATATTTACATTGACGTATGGCATATGCTTCATAATACTGCTGCCGTATTCTGTAGCTACACTGACAATAGTATTAACTTTTTTACTGTTAAGATATTCTGTTATTTCCCTGCCCTCACTGGTGCCTGAAAAAACTATTATTTTCATAAATTCCTATACCCTCGTGGTGTAACAAGTTTACCATTAATTATTTTTGTTTGGCTGTTTCCTATAATTACAGTTGTGAACATATCAACTTTAATTTCTTTAAGTTCGTACAATGTAACTATGTTATACTCTTCTCCGGATCTTCCTATGTTTCTTATATATCCGCAGGGAGTATCCTTGCTCTTAAAATTAAGCATAATTTCACATGCCCTTTTTAAGTAATCGGCTCTTTTCTTGCTTGACGGATTATATATACATATTACAAAATCAGCCTCAGATGCAAGCAAAAGCCTTTTTTCAATTTTTTCCCATGGTGTAAGTAAATCACTCAAACTTATAACCGCAAAATCATGTGTAAGAGGAGCTCCAAGCAGAGCCGCTCCGCTGCAGCAGGCAGTTATGCCGGGAATAACCTCAATTTCAATCTCCGGATATTCGCTGCAAACCTGATATATAATACCTGCCATACCATATACTCCGGAGTCACCGCTTGAAACCATTGCAACGGTTTTTCCCTGCAGAGCATATTCAAGAGCCTTTTTGCATCGGTCAATTTCCTGCTTCATAGGTGTTGAAAATATTTCCTTACCCTTAATTTTATCTTTTATAAGCTCTATGTAATAATCATATCCGGTTATTATATCACTGTTTTCAATTGCGTTTATTGCTCTTTGGGTCATTTGTTCAAAACTGCCCGGACCAAGTCCGATAACAAATATTTTTTTCAAAATCTGGCACGCTCCTCTATTTTTTTTCTGCACGCTTCCATTGTATCGGGCAGAACATTGTTTTTCATACCTCCCAATAACATATCAACAGTCTTTTCAACTATCATAGCTACGGAACCTTCAGTATTGTTTAGAACCTCTTTGGTGATTTCTGAGCTTTTAATAATTCGCTTTGTTATAATATGCTTTATTATTGAAATTGTCGGCAATGAAAGCTTATAATTATACCATTGTATAAAATCCGCTGCAAATTTATCAATTATATCATAAACTTTTTGGAGACTATTTTCATCTATTTTAGTTTCATATCCCAAATCATCAATATTGAAGCAATTGCACAGTTTTTTGATTTCAGGATCTATATCTCTTGGCATTGCGAGATCAATAGCAATTTCAGGCATTTTTTTAAGCAAAGAAAATTTATCATAAGTAAGGGTATAATGAGGACTTCTTGTTGCACTGACAACAAAATTACAGTCCTTAATATATTCATATCTTTCATTATAACTTATACCACTGCACCCTATTACTGTTTCATTATTTCCATGCTTATAGCTCCTCAATGTAACCCATACATGACATTCTTTGCTTATTAACAGTTGCTGAAGAATTTTGCTCATTTTCCCGTTGCCTATAATAACACATTTTTTTTCTTTTAGATTTGAATATTTTTTTAATAACATATCCATGGCTCCATAGGCACACGAAAGAGGTATGTTTGTAATTCTTGCATTTGTAAGCGTATATTTTCCTGCAGACACTGCTATTCTGAAAAGAGTATCAAGCACAGAATCAGTACAATTGTTTTCCATACTTATTTCCAAAGCTGAATTTATTTGTGTTACTATTTGACTTTCACCAACTATTTGTGATTTTAGTCCGCAGGCAAGCTCCATAATATAATATACAACATCTGTATCCTCTATTTTTTCAAAAACTCCGTCAAAATCAGTTATGCCTGCATATTTAAGTAATAAATCATCTGCATTATAATGACCGTATGGACTGCAGCTTATATATATTTCTGTTCTATTGCAGGTAGATAAAATTATACATCCATATATATCTTCTATCCTGCAAATATTTTTACAAATATTACCTATCTGTTCAGGCGTAAAAGATAATTTTTCTCTTTTTGAAATGCAGGTATTATTGTAATTTATTCCTGCCATTAAAAGCTTCATTCTTTTACACTCCCTTTGTTTATTGCAATTGCTAATGTTACGTCTTTGCCAACAGTTTTTTTAATAATAAGTTCTCCGTTATTGCTTGCTTTAACTGCGCTGCGTTCGCATACATTATCAGTTCCGGTAATGCTTCTTACAAAATCGGACTTTGTAAAATTTCCCTTAATATTATTAAGTTCGTCAGCACTGTAACATTTAAGCTCTGTTCCTAAGTGTTCGCAAAGCTTTAAAATAGATAACTCATCTTTCTTTATATCTATTGTTGCTGAATTTTCTATGGCATATATGTCAATATTGTTTTCACACAAAATATTATTTGTTAATTCAATCAAGGCATTTCTGTCAGCGTTCCTTTTACTGCCTAAACCTATACTAAGACACTTTGGAACCAAATTAAGCGTATGAATATATGGTTTTTTAATATACGGAGATAATACTATACCACAATTTGTGGATGTTGCATTCTTTATTACATTATCAGGCAGTTTATCTGTTATTTCAATATCATTTATAATACCAATATTTTCATTCCTCAGCATAGCAGATGATATATACTTTATATTTTCAATATTATTTATTTTATAGTTTTTTTCTGCAGCCCAGTTGTCAACTGCCCAAACTTCATTAATATCAGTTGCGGTAGTTATAACAGGTATAGCATTTATTTTTTTACTTATTCTTACTGCAAACTCATTTGCTCTGCCTATATGTCCTGAAAGAATTGGTATTATATATTTTCCCAACTCGTCACATACAATAACAGCAGGATCTCTTGACTTATCTGAAATATGAGGAGCTATTGCCCTTACAGCTATTCCTGCAGCACCAATAAATATAATTGCATCACAGGTTAAAAATGCTTTTTGGGTCCATTGTGACAGTTTTTCCTTTCTGTCTTTTCTTTTAAAAGACTTTACCTCTTGATTACAAAATATATTTTTTAGCTTATTATTCAGTATGTCGCCTTTATCCGTAAATGAAATAATGTATACTGTCAAGGTTTTACACCCTTTCTGAATTCATGTGTAAAGGACGGATCATATAGCTTTGACCTTTCATAATCAGAACAAAGGAAATGGCCAACAGTAATTAAAGCTGTCTTTTTAATGTTATTTTCTTTTGCGCTTTCAGACAGTTTTTCTACCGTTGTTCTTATAACCTTTTCATCCTCCCATGTTGCCTTATATACTATAGCTGCAGGAGTATCAGCGTGATACCCTCCTTTAATGAGCCTTTTACTAAGTTCTTCAAGCATACCGGCAGAGAGAAAAATAACCATTGTAGCATTATGTGACGCAAGTAATGAAATTTCCTCCTTTTCCGGTACTGATGTTCTTCCTGCCATTCTTGTTATTATAACAGTTTGGCTTACATCGGGTAATGTATATTCAGCTTTCAAGGCTGCCGCCGCACCAAAAAGGGAACTTACACCGGGACACACATCATAGCTTATATTATACTTGTCCAAAATATCCATTTGTTCCTTTATTGCTCCGTATATTGACGGATCTCCCGTATGAAGTCTGACAACGGACTTATTATTTTTTTCTCCGTTAACCATTACATCTATAACTTCCTCAAGTGTCATTTTAGCACTATTATATATTTCACAATTGTCTTTTGCATAATTTAAAATTTGGGGATTAACAAGTGAACCTGCATATATTATAATATCTGCTTTTTCAAGAAGCTTTTTTCCCCTAAGAGTTATAAGATCCTTCGCACCCGGTCCCGCACCCACAAAGTTAATCATTTTGCATACCTCAATTCTTATCCTTTACTATGATTACTGAAAAATAACTGCTTTTTTCATCAAGATTGTTAAGATTTCTATATATTTTTTCATTTTTCATACCACAACACTCTACCATAACGCTTTTATCTATCAAATTTTCTTCTCTTAAAATATTCCTTACTTCAATAACTGCTCTATTTGCCTTCATAAGTACCTTTGTTCCCTTTAGCTTTAAACCCTCTCTCACACCTTCATAAGATGCAGGCAGTATAATAAGAGGCTCGTCTCTTTCGCAAAGGGACATATTAAGCTTTGCAGAAGCGGCACAAAATGAGGTTACTGCCGGTACAAGTTCAGTTTCATAACCCCTTTTCAGAATAATTGAATTTATTTGCATATAAGTAGAATATACTGTAGGATCTCCCAATGTAATAAATGCAACATTTCTGCCCATATTAAGTTTGTCTTCAATTATATCCGCTATTTTATTATAATTTTTTTGCAGTTCATCAAAATTTTTGCTCATGGGCATATAACAATTCATAATTTCCTTATCTTTAACATACTCTTCAATTATATTAAAAGCAGTTCTTTCTCCGCTCTTCATTTGCGGCACAGCTATAATATCTGCTTCTTTTAATATTCTTAAGGCTTTAAGTGTTATAAGCTCTTTATCTCCCGGTCCAACACCGACACCATATAATTTACCTTTAATCATAATCTGTTTCTCCAATGTTTACTTATTTACAAAATAAAAGCGTCCTTTACCTATAAAGGGCAAAAAGACGCAAAAAGACACTCAATTATAAATAAT
>JAUNGN010000016.1:29548-53564 GCA_030524425.1 Clostridia bacterium
TGCCGCTTTTCTTTACCCAAAAGCTTTGACCGATAATATGATGAGCGACCTGACTTATAGACAATAAACAATGTCTAAATACAGTAATGGCTGTTGCGACGGATTCCCACCGTCTTCTCTCAATGAATTATGCAAATTACATAAAGCCATATTATCAATATAAAAATATATATTTTTATTATCTCACTTTATTACACATAAATCAACTATTAAATTTCATTTTTTGATAATATTTTTATTTTATAATCTATCATTGCCTTGATAAAAAAACTTAATATAAAACCTTTGTATTTATTAAAAATATTATATACAAATATAAGTTTTTATAGTTTTTTTAATAACAGATATTTATTTAACTTATTTATCATATTATACTAACAGGAGGCGATATAATGAATAAAATTTTAAAAAAGAAACCTTTAATTATTACTTTGTTTGTTGTTTTTTTTATTGGATTAATTTCAACTGCTGTACCGACAATAAGAAATTCTTTGTTTCCTGATGCAGTCACAACATCGGCATCAAAGAAAAAGTTGCCTATATACTGTGTAGATACACAAGGTAAACCGCAAATATCTATAAGTTTTGATGCCGCTTGGGGAGCAGAAGACACAGATACCCTTTTAGATATCCTAAACAAAAATGATGTAAAAGCAACATTTTTCTTATGCGGCTATTGGGTGGATAAATATCCTGAAGAGGTCAAAAAAATATACGATGCAGGAAATGACATAGGGAATCATAGCAATACCCATCCGCATAGTTCACAGCTTAGTTTGGAAGAAAACAAAAAAAATATTATGGAGTGTCATAATAAAATAAAAAATCTGTTAAATACTGACCCTGTTTTATACAGACCTCCTTTTGGTGAATATAACGATACTGTAATTACTGCAGCTGAAGAATGCAATTATTATCCTATACAGTGGGATGTTGACAGTTTGGACTGGAAAGAACTTGGCACAGATCATGAAATTAATCAAGTGTTAAATCACAAGCATTTAGGCAATGGCTCAATAATACTATTTCATAACGATGCTAAATTTACTCCGGAGGTCCTTGATACAATTATTAAAGGGTTAAAAGATAAAGGATATGAAATTGTGCCAATAAGCCAGCTGATACATAAGAATAATTATATAATAAACTCTGAAGGAAGACAAATACCCAATAACAATACTGCCGAAACAACAAGTCAGTCAAATTAATGAACAGAATAAAATTTACATCATCAAAGATAAACGGGGACCAATCTGCAAAGATTCAGTCCCTGTTTATCAGGTATTATTTTCAATTATTGATTTAACATATCCGGCTATAACAAAAACAGAACCAAATATTATTGCATACATTAAAGATTCCTCTAATATATATAATGACATTAATCTGCTAACCATTACAATGACTAATTCAGCAAATAATACAATTCTTGCTTTATTTTTATACTTCATAAATTCATCTGATGATAATTTCTTATTTGCGTTATCTACAGGCGCAAGAATTAATAATATAACAACAGCCATTAAAAGAGCTATTATAATTTTCTTCTCATCAATATGTATTCTTGAAAGTATTCCATATAAAAGAGACAAAGCGTTGGAATAAATAAAGCACATTAATCTTGTATTTGCATGATATCCGCCTATAAATCGTCTTAAAACAACAAAAGCTGTTATAAAAATAACACCGCCTAAAATACAATGGAATATTTTTAGTATTATTAGCTGACAAATAAAAAACAGAATATAGGTTACAAGCTGATACAAACCATATTCAACTAATTCTTCATTACCTTCAGCAATCAGGGAGTTTTTCACACCAATTTTAATCCATCGATTTAGTAAGTCAGACATTTAAACTATGCCCTCTTAAACTTTTCGCTGCCTGCCGGTAACTTTGGCTGATACGCAAGGCATGTACATGCTGAATTAACGTCAAAGATTAAAATAGCAAGAGCAGCTGAAAATACACACTTAGATGCCATAATAACAGCCTTCTTAAAATTTTCTTTCATAATTTACCTCCTTATTTTATGTTGTAATATTTACATAGATTATATTACCACAAAAAACAGTAATAAATATGAAAATGTAATAATTTACGCTATTTTTGTAATAATTTACACTTTTTTATGTTTTATGAATAAAATAATTAATATTAATTAGTAGTACTAAGCATTACAACATTAACACCGAATATTTTATTTTTACACTCCATTTTAATTTCACCATCATATTTTTCTACTATATTTCTTACAATTTTAAGTCCGTAGCCATGGTTTAAAACATCAGCTTTAGTTGTCTTTATTGATAAGGTTTCAGTTTTCACATTTTCCTTACATGAATTTCTGATAAGCAGCTTTAATGCCCCTCTGTCATACAGCATATTCAATTCCACATATTTATCATTACTGCATACTGAAGCTTCTCTTGCATTATCAAGTAAATTTCCTAATATAGAAGTTAAATCAAATGAGTTCCATGAAAAATCATGAGGTATTTTTATTGAGTACTTAACATTACAGCCGCATTTTTTTATTTCACTGATTTTATAATTTAAAAAACCATCTAAATCATTATTTCCTGTATTTACATACAAGTCAGTTACGTCTACAAAATCTGTAATTTCCGATAAATATTCCTTTGCCTTTTGATTTTCAACAAATGTACTAAGCTTAACTATATGATTTTTAAAATCATGGCGCATTACTGATATTTTCTCCTGATTCGACTTTATAATATCCAGCTGTTTCTTATAGGCTGCGTTTAATTCGGTCAGATTTCTGTTCTCCCACAATTCTTCACTGATTCTTACAATATTATCAAACAGGTATAGTATAAACATATTTATAATTATCATCAATATAGTTGATAAAATAGCAAGCTTACTTTCTCCTGTCTGTATAAGTATGTAATATTCCACAACAGTGGTGAATATAGGAATAAGAATTAATATAGCCTTCTGATAATAATTTAAAAAATACTCATCCTTCAAAAATACAGTTCTTTCTATTATACTTGTTATAATTAATAAAATTAAATCAGATATAACAATAATAAAATTCAAACTTGTTTCCATATCAAAGTCTAAAAGTAATATAGGCTTAGCTGCTACTGTTTCAGCCAGCATGCATATTAAATATGTAAAAAAAATTGCCATAAGCTTTTTGGAACAGCTTGACTTGTATAAAAAAGCAATAATAAAAAGAAAAACAATATTTGTCATCAAATTTAAAACAGGAATATTAATACACAAATAGGCTGCACTGTTAACAACAAAATAAGCCAAAAAAGTTATACTTACTAAAATATTGCTTGAACTTGAATCCTTAAAAAAACATTTCATTAATCTTCTTATTACATATATTCTGAAAAAATTTGCACATAAGTAGACATATACATTCATAACTTACCCTCCCAATCTGACAAAATTTTTTTAATATTTTTTTGGTATGGTCTGCTAACAGGCAAAATCTCATTGTTTGTCAATTCAATACTTCCTGATCTGTATGATTTAACGTACATTGAATTTACAAGAATGGAACTATGTATTTTTATAAAATTATCCTTGCCGACCTTTGCTTCTATATCGGTTAACTTACCATAGAATTCATACTCATTATCCCTTGTGACAACCTTGAGCTTTCTCAAGCTTTTAGCAATATATATTATATCTTTAATAAGTAATCTGACCTGTTATTTAGAATTTTTAAAAACAATTACATTAATATTTTTGTTACACAACTCCATTGCTTTGTCTAAAACATCATGCAGTTTATTTTTATCAACAGGCTTAACCAAAAAGTTCAAAGGCCTGGTATCAAATAACTCATATGCATATCTTTCATTAGCTGATATATATACAATCTGTGTATAGTCATTGCAAATATTATTTCTAATATAATCCCCTACATCTATACCTGAAATATTTCCGCTAAATTTAATATCTAATAATATAATATCGTATTTTTGAGTTTCCAAATTTCTTATTATTGAACTGCAATCATAAAAAACATCTATTGACAAGTTATTTATATTAGGATATAACTCATATATATATGTTTCTAACTTATTACAAAATTCAATATTATCATCACATATTGCAATATTTATCATAAAATACCTCCAATAAATAAAACTACACATATAATTTTATTTTATTCGTTGAACATTGTCAATACTTTATTCAAACAAAAATAATTTGTCGGTTTGTGTTGATTTATCGGGATTGCTGCGTTTTATAATAACTTTTAAATAAAAAAGCCTCCATGATTATCATGAAGGCAAAATGTCAATATAATGCTGATTTAATAGAAGGATATAATTTCATAAAATAAGCATATTTATTGTTGTATCTTTCAACTATTTCCTTTTCGGGATTTACAACATATGAAATTTTCAGTTTATCTGCTGCCTTAGAATAATCTTCTTCACTGCATCCCTTAGCTGCTAAAAGAGCAGCACCATATGAAGCACCTTCTTGATTTTCAGGCACTTCAAGCTTTATATTTAACACATTGGCTATTATTTTAAGCCAAAGCTTATTTTTAGTGCCTCCACCGCATATTTTACTTTTATTGATATCAACACCCATTGATTTGATGATGTCTATATTTTGCCTCAAAGCAAAGGCTACACCCTCAAGTATGGCAACTGACATATCCTGTCTTGTTGTTGACATACTCATACCATAAAACATACCTCTTATATCCGAATCATTAAGAGGTGAGCGTTCACCCATTAGATACGGCAAAAAGAAAACTTTATTTTCTCCCAATTTATTATAATTTACATATTCTGCAGCATAATCTGTGGTTTCTATAATATTTTCCAGCCACCATTTATTACAGCTTGCTGCAGACAACATACAAGCCATGTAGTGGTATTTTCCTGTTGAATGACAAAAATTATGTATTGCGTTTTCATAATCGGCAGCATATCTGTCACTTGCAACAAATATTGTCCCTGATGTTCCCAATGAAATATTACAGTCTCCGTTATTTATTGTACCGGTACCTATCGCCCCGGCAGCATTGTCACCTGCACCTGCAATAACCTTAACTTCATTAAATCCTAAAATATTTGCAATATCATTCTTAATTTTACCAACAACTTCATAACTTTCGTATAGTTCAGGAAGTTGTTCTTTGCTTACTCCCGTTATTTCAAGCATTTTCTCTGACCAGCATCTGTTTTTAACATCAAGCAGAAGCGTACCTGAAGCATCAGAAACATCAGTGCAATGTTTTCCTGTAAGTCTGTATATTATGTAATCCTTAGGCAGCATAATCTTACTTATTTTACGAAAATTATCAGGTTCATTATTTCTAAGCCATATAATTTTAGGTGCAGTGAATCCCGCAAAAGCAATATTGCCCGTTAAATCCACAAGCCCTTTCTTACCTATACTATTGTTGAGGTAATCCGTTTCCTGCTGTGTTCTTGTATCATTCCATAATATTGCAGGCCTGATAACATTATCATTACTATCTAAAATAACAAGACCATGCATTTGTCCGCCAAAGCTGATTCCCTTAACCAAAGTCCTATCTATATCAGCTGTTAAAAGCTTAATACCTTCTACTGTTTCCCTCCACCAATCTTCAGGATTTTGCTCAGACCACCCATATTTAGGATAACTAACAGTATATTCTCTCGATACTATATTACAAATACCTTCATCACCCAAAAGCAAAAGCTTAACAGATGAAGTTCCCAAATCAACACCTATATAATACATAAGCTCACCTTAATTATTATATATATATTGATTCAAAATACTTTCAAGAAGCTCTTGTCTGCCTGATTTATTAGGTGTAACACCGTTTTCAAGGGCATATCTTTCAAGTCCTTCAAAATCAATAGTACCATTCTCTATGTTTATACCTAAATCGGACTTCCAGCTTTCATACTTAGAATCAATAAAATCAATAAATACTTTGTCTTCCAATAATTTTGCGGCTACTCTTAATCCCCATGCAAAGGTATCCATTCCTGCTATATGTGCATAAAATAAATCATCCTCATCAATAGAACCTCTCCTTACCTTGGCATCAAAATTAAGACCGCCTGAACCTAAACCGCCATTCTGCAATATTTCATACATAGCTAAAGTTGTATCATAAATATTTGTAGGGAATTGATCCGTGTCCCATCCAAGCATTGAATCACCAATATTTGCGTCAACACTGCCAAGCATACCGTTAATTCTGCACATATTCAATTCGTGCTGGAATGTATGCTGGGCTAAAGTCGCATGATTTGCCTCAATATTCAGCTTAAAATCATTTTCAAGACCATATTTTCTTAAAAATCCAATAACTGTTGCCGCATCAAAGTCATACTGATGCTTTGTAGGCTCTTTGGGTTTAGGCTCAATTAACAATGTACCCTTAAATCCAATCTTCTTTTTATAATCAACAGCCATTTTAAGTAAAATAGCTAAATGATTTAACTCTGCCTCTGTATCTGTGTTTAAAAGAGTTTCATATCCCTCTCTTCCGCCCCAGAACACATAATTTTCTCCGCCTAATTCTTTTGTAATATCCATTGCTTTTTTTATCTGTGCTGCTGTATAGGCGAAAACCGTACTGTTGCAGGATGTAGAAGCGCCGTGTACAAATTTTGCATCACCAAAGGCATTTGTTGTGCCCCAAAGGCATTTAATACCTGTTCTTGACATTTCTGATTTAATTATAGCTACGATTTCATCAAGATTTTTATTTGTTTCAGCAAGATTTTCACCTCTTGGAGCTATATCTACGTCATGGAAACAAAAGTATTCTATCTGCATTTTCTCCATAAATTCAAAGGCAGCGTATACTCTTTCTTTTGCAGTTGCCATTTTATTATCAGAATCCCAATGATGTGATTTACTTGCTCCGCCAAACTGGTCTCCGCCCAAATATGTAAAAGTATGCCAATAAGCCATTGAGAATTTTAAATGTTCTTTCATTGTCTTTCCCATAATAACCTCATCTGGGTTATAAAACTTAAAAGCTAAAGGGTTTGTGCTCTTTGCACCTTCATAATTAATTCTCTTAACATTGCTAAAGTATTCCATTGTAAAACCTCCTAAATATAATCCGGAATATTGTATTTTGTTATAAGTTCTGAATTTATTTTTAAATTACAGTTATTAACATTTCCTCTGTAAATATAATTAATAAGAGTTGTTACAGAATTATACCCTTGCTTAAAAGGATGCTGATAAACTGTAGCCTTAATTATATCTTTCTTTAAATATTCCACCGTAACTGGCAAAACATCGTTGGTAATAGCATATATTTTTTTATCAGCTTCATCAATAGCCTGCATTACACCGTCAATACCGCTTGCTACAACATATATAAAATCTATGTCATTATTATTTATCATTTCATTTGTTTTTTCATAAGCTGTAGTACTATTATCTTCGGTATAAAAATAATCGATGATATTAATATTTTCGCATTGCGATGCTACATTTTTAAAAGCCTCATATCGTTCAATATGACCTTTTATATTTTTAGAGCCGTGAACAATGCCTACATTTATTTTTTTGCCAAATGCGTGCATAACCAGAGCAGAGGCTGCAATTTTACCGCTGGTTGTATAATTACAGCCAACATAATCAATTTTATTTTTTATGTCAGCATCCATATTACAGGTCACAACAGGCACATTTAATTCCTCAATTTTTTTAATAACACTGCTGTCATTGAGGGGAGAAATAATTAAGCCGTCTACAGCCTCCTCCATCATATTATTAATAGCTTCAATTTGTTCATAAGCGCTATAGCCTTTGAGTTTATTTTGTATAATGGTTGTTCCGTAATAACTGAGTTCCTTTTCTGCTGCCGCAATTCCGTCTAATACATCATCAAAAAAACAGTTGCCTATACAATTTAGTATAACACCAATTTTCTTGGATTTCTGTTTTGTTGCCAGTGCTTTTGCAAGGCTATTCGGTTTAAAACCGTACTCATTGATTATTTTATTAACCTTATCAATATTTTTCTGACTTACTCCCGGTCTGCTATGAATAACCCTGTCAACAGTACCCCTTGATACTCCTGCCATTTCAGCAATCTCTTTAATTGTAATACTCATAATTGTCACCGCCCTTTCGTGCACGAGCACGTTATCACATTTATTATAACAAACTTCAATTTATATGTCAATAATTAACTATTGATAAAAATAAAAACACATCCTGATTTTAAAATTATCAGAATGTGTTTTTCACTACATTACTTTTTCAAAAGGCCAATCAATTATGCCTCCAAAATCATAAACATCAGTATATCCAAGTTCATCTAAAACTTCACAGGCAATAGCACTTCTTCTGCCGCTTCTGCAATAAACAAGAATTTTATCATTTTTATTCTTTAATATTTTTTCTGCATTATCCCTTATTGTATCCAACGGTATCAGCACAGAGTTTTCTATATACCCTTCAATTAATTCATCCTCTTCTCTGACATCTATAATTTTAATATTTTTTTCTACGTCAATAATTTTTTTTGCCTCAACGGGAGTTATTATCTTGTGCATATTATCACCTTAATTCAAGCTCAACAGGACAATGATCAGAACCCATAACATCTGTATGAATTTTAGCACCTGCAAGCCTTCCCTTTAATTTATTGCTTACAACATAATAGTCAATACGCCAGCCTGCATTCTTCTCTCTTGCCTTAAATCTGTAGCTCCACCAACTGTAAATACCTTCGGCATCAGGATAAAAAAATCTAAAGCTGTCAGTAAAACCTGCATCAATAAGCTCAGTAAACTTACCTCTTTCTTCATCGGTAAAGCCTGCATTTTTTCTGTTTGTTTTAGGATTTTTAAGGTCAATTTCCTTATGGGCAACATTAAGGTCACCGCATAAAATAACAGGCTTCCTCTCATCAAGTTCAATAAGATAATTTCTGAAAGCATCTTCCCATATCATACGATAGTCAAGTCTTGCCAATTCATTTTGTGAATTCGGTGTATAACAGGTTACGTAATAAAAATCTTCAAATTCAAGAGTTATTACTCTGCCCTCTTTGTCATGTTCCTCAATACCAATACCATAGCTGACAGAAAACGGCTCAATTTTTGTAAAAACAGCTACTCCTGAATATCCTTTTTTTTCTGCGTAATTCCAGTATTGATAATAACCGGGAAGGTCAAGATTAATCTGACCTTCCTGTAATTTTGTTTCCTGTACTGAAAAAATATCTGCATTTATTTCATTAAAAAATTCCATAAAATTTTTGCCAACACAGGCTCTCAAACCATTTACGTTCCAAGATATAAATTTCATATTAATTAAGCTCCTCATAAAGTCTGTCCACTGCCCAAATACCTATTTCATTGGATACATCTCCCTTAAGGAGTTTATAAACATCATCAAGATTTCCATTTATATTTTTATAATCCAATACATTTTTAAGTATATCAACAGCCGTTTCCCCCGTCAATACTTCTTCAGGCTTAAAATTATTACCCGATTCAGCCTTTATTATACCTATTTCTTTAGCTGAACCAATGGCATTTTCATAATATTTTCCCTTTACAACATCATCGAAATTATTATAAGCTGTGTTATCAATATCAAGCACATTCATTATCATAGTTACAAAATCAGCTCTTGTCATATATGATGCAGATGTTAAAGCATCATTGTTAATATAATCCTTCAATGATGCTGATGATTGCTGCATCATTGTTAAAAACCTTTTAGCGGTAAGCTCTGCCCCAAATTTACTGAATGTACTGTTATTTATTCCTCCGTCTCTGTCATAAGCATTAAGTACCTTGCTGCCTTCTTCTCCCATAGTACTGTACATATCAGCAGTTACATTATTAATATTTACATAGAATGTTGAATATTTTTGTACCATTGCTACAACATTTTCAACATAGGGATTATTATTGGCAGTATATACTCCTTCAACAAAATTTCTCTTTGCTGCCGGTGTGGTAACTATTACAACAGCTTTCTTTTCTTTGGCAGGTTTAATATAATTGTTATATAAATAATAGCTGAATGAATCAATATCACTGTCATTATTTGAAGGATAAGAATACTTGCTGTATTCCCTTGCATTACTTATATAATCAGCATCGTTTTCGCCAAAATTGATTATTACATAATCACCTTCTGAAAGGTTATTAATAAAAGTATTATACTCCTCTGTTTTTATATAACTCTTAACTGTAGCATCAGCAACAGCAAGGTTTTTAACACTTATCTTAGCAGATAAATACTTCTGCAGATAATCACCAAAGCCTCCTGATTCAACAGCCATATTATCATTACTGCTTCCTGCCGCCGCTGTACTTCCTAACACATATAGATTAGCGCTTTTTAATGCATCGGTTTTACCTACAGCAACACTTGAATTTATTATATCTTTTCTTATGGTTAAAACAGATGATTTAAGTGCTTCCGCCATTTTACTTGCTATAAGATTAGCACCAAATTTATTATAATGAGTTAAATCCACAGTTCCATCAGATTTGATATTATGCAATCCCTGTGTTGTCATTACTCCATAGCTTTCATAAAGCTTTTTTGTAATATCATACATATCAAGGCAAACTATATCTTCTTCATCAGCTAACTGTCTTATAGCTTCTATATAACCGTCATTTTCTCCAAAATGCGGTACAATTTTACCCTCACTGTCAAAAAATAATCTGCACATTGGAGTAAGGAGTACAGGTGTTGCACCGGTTTTCTTTATTTCAGCAACATGCTGCAACATATACCATTTAAATGTACCGCTTTCATAAGGATAGAAAGTTTCACCATAGGGATAATCCGTATCTTTATAAAAGTCATAAATATATTGCGGAGTTTTAGTCTTTATTCCGGGAATAGTAGGATAAATACCGTCAGTGTTTGGTTCACCAAGCATTACTGCATGCTCCATGAATGCATTGGTGTCTGTTCTCTGATCATTAGTACCAAACTGTATAAATACATAATCTCCGGGGCCTACCTCATTATAGACTTCTTTAAGTCTGCCTTGGTTAAGATAAGAACGTGCGCTTCTTCCGCCTTCAGCCTTATTTATTATTTCTACATCATCATTAAAATAGTTTACAAGATATTCTCCCCATCCGCCAATAGTGTTATCATCGCCATAGGAAACTGCTGTTGAATCGCCCATTAAATACAGCTTTGTTTTATGAGTACTATCTTCTTCATTATTACTTATAACGCTGATACTATCCATCAGTACAACATCACTGTCACCGCCTGCTTCAAAGGCAATTGTACCTGCTGATAACGGTGTACTGTCTGCTGCAGAAAGTTTAGCCATATATTTGCTTATACCTTCAATATAGAAATACATTTCAATATTTCCGTTGTTCTTTGTTAATTCCATTGTAAAATATGGATTTTCTTCTCCTGCATTCTGACAGATATTATTTTTTAGGCTTGTGGTGTCACTTGACAATAATATTTCTTCACCGTTAACCGCCTTGTAAAGGTAAAGCATTAAGCTCTTAGTGTTGCTTCCCCTTCCAACCTTTAATACATAATAATCTTTACCGTTTTCACTGTAATTCATATATACATTATAAAAACCATCTGAACTTAAACCTCTTTTTTCAGGATTAAACCTGAATCTGCCCTTTAATGTAATATTATCCCAACTGTTTCCCTTTGAATATTTGATGAAAGACCTATTATTACTATCGCAATCGGCAGTTACAAAATTATTGTTATATTTTGAAATGCAGTTCCATTTCCCTTCAGTTGTCCAGTCATTTATATTTTCAAATCCTGTTCTGTATATTGCTCCGGATTCACCGGATTTAGGCATTACTGCACCTGCTGTAGTATATTCAACAGGTGTGCCGTATTCTCCATAGGTTGTTGTGGATGCAGGATAAACCTCAAGCATAATATTGCAGCCAATATCTTCTTGCAATATTGTATAAGTGCTGTAATATTCACCAACACCTTCCTTAAGTACAATCTTTTCATTGCCTTTTACCGCACACCAACGCAGTTTTGCCGCATCAATTGCATTATCACTGTTTAATACATAGCTGTAATTGGCTGCCAATTTTTGTCCGACTACTAAATTGCTTTCATTTATTATTCCGACACTTGCTGCTTCGGGCAGAGCAGTTCTTGCTGCAGTAACGGTAACATTAGTAAAGGTTTTCATACCGCTTCCATTTACTGCATAGACTATAGCCTTACCCTCTTTGTTTGCAGTAATAACACCTTTTTCATTAACTGTTGCAACAGCATCATCACTGCTTGAATATTTAATACTGTCTGCATTTTCCATTGGTAATGAATATGCCCTTAACTGAAAGGTTTCACCCTTTGGAACAGATGTTGTATAACTATTTAAGGTCACATCACATGATGAAGCAACTCCGTTATTTCCTGAAGGATTCCAATTGTCATTACCCTTTAACACATTATAGGCTGTATAACCCTTAGCCTGCTCCTCTGTAAGAATTTTCACAAAGTCAGCTCTCTTACTTAAATCCATAGCTCTTCCATTTGACTGCTTTGAGCCATATTCAAAAAACCTTACTTTATTAATTACAGTACCCTCATCCCAAAGACTAAAACCTGCCTCATTCATGATTTCGGGCATAGTGCAGTTAATGAATACAGCGTTAGAACCATAATTTGGATATGCTCCATCACACTGCCAAGGTCTTCCAAGGTCAATTTTATCAGCCATATCCCGGGTATATTCCTTGTCAACAGTCAATTTACAATTGTTAAATACATAACCTATATTATACAAAGTTGTATTAGGTGCAGTAAAATGACCTCCATTTTTATAATAAACCATATGTAAATTACAATTATTAAAATATGCGGTAGCATCGCCGAAAATAAAATCGACAGTACCTTCAATATAGCAGTTATTCAGATAAACCCTTGCCGAATTAGAACTGCCTTCAACTTGCTGACCCTTTGAAGCTCCTTTTAAATAAAGGGTGTCCTGTCTTCCTATTAATTTGCAGCCTTCAAGAACAACCTTATCAGCAAGGGTTTCAAGAGCCACAGCCTGAACCTGCTTTCTCACATCATTGTCCGGCTCATCTATATTATAAGAATTGACAAATGTAATATTCTCTGCCTTAAAACCTGCAGCTGATTCTTTTACCGTAACAGTTGCAGTTTTATCCGTGCCAAAATTTTTGGATACGTCAGAATGTCCGTTAGCCTTATCATAGGTAATTATAACATCTTTATCCTTACTTGTATTCACAAGGGAAATATATGGCTTGTCTATACTTACTTCTTCATTGTAAGTTCCCGGATTAATTCTTATGACAGCCCTGTATTTCTCTGTCGGCATATCTTTGATTGAATTGACTGCCTCCTGAATAGATTTATAATCACATTCTTCATTTTTACCAACAGTTATAGTTTGTGTTTTTGTCGCTGTTGCTGCAAATACAGGCATTACACCCAATATCATTGATGCAGAAAGTACAGCACTTAATAATCTTTTACACTTTATTTTCATTATATAACCTCCTAATTATACTAATGAAATTTTAACACAAAACAGGAATATATACAAGTGAAAAAAGCATTGTTATGAAATCAATCATAACAATGCTCCTTTTCAAATATTTAGTTCAAGCTTAACGGTTGTACCCTTGTCAGTTTCACTTTCAAGTGTAATAATTCCATTGTAATAATTTACAATATGCTTTACAATAGCAAGGCCAAGACCTGTTCCGCCAACCTTTTTGCTTCTGCCTATATCAACTCTGTAAAAACGCTCAAATATCCTGTTTTGGTCAACCTTTGGTATACCAATACCTGTATCACTGACTTCAATGCATATTTTATCATTAACATGTGCAACCGTTACAAACACCTTGCCATCCTTAACATTATACTTAATAGCATTAGAAATCAAATTATTAAATAATGTTAAAAATTTTGATTTTTCTTCGTTTATAATAATATCCCCGCAGAAAACATTCATTTCAATATTATTTTCCCTAAGCATAGGTTCGAATTCTTTAATCATTTCATCAAGCATAACTTTTATGTTAAATTCAGCCTTATCCTGCTTGCCCTTGCCTGCCTCTATTCTTGAAATTGACAATATGTCATTAATTAATGAAGTAATATTATCACTTTCCTTTTTTATCCTCAAAAGAAATTCATTTTTTTGTTCTTCAGAATATGGTAATCCGCTTGTTAAAAGTTCTGAATAACCTTTAATTGATGTAATAGGTGTTTTAAGCTCATGTGATGCATTGTCAAAGAAATTTTGTCTCATTTCCTCATTTTTTCTCTCTGTTGTTACGTCAATAAGAAGAACAATAGCTCCGCCATGATTTTTTTCGATTACACCTTTCATTACTCTTGAAACATGTACCGCAATTATTCTTTCATCTTCGAGAGTTATGTCAAAGTCACTTTCTTTTCTTAAGTCAATTGCATCATTAACGGCATCAATAATTTGTAAATTTCTTGTGTAATGTATTATATTAAGATATTTTTTCTTATTTATACAATCAAATATTTCTTTTGCAGAGTAATTTATGCCAATTACATTTTTACTGTGGTCAATAAATACAAGTCCGTCTTTCATATTATCAAGAATATATTCAGTTCTTCTGTTAATATCTTTAATATTATCCATTGCCTTTTCTATTCTTTCTGAAAGCATATTTATAGCTCTTGAAATAGCATTTAATTCTTTGTATTCATAGGTTTTAAGTCTTAAGTCCTCACCGCTTTGTATTTTAAGCAGCTCGGCTGTCAGCTCTCTTAACGGTTCAGTAATTTTCTTCACTATTTTACTGCTAATCATCATTGCGAGTATTAATGTAATAATAGTTGTAATAATAATAGTCGGCAATAATGTTCTTATATATACAAGCTTGTTGCTGTAAGGTATGGCAATTCTTATTATTATATCGGAATTTATGGATTTTTTTGCAACATAAAGCATATTAAGATTTAAAGACTCTGAATATCTGACACTTACGCCTATCCTGCCCATTGATGCACTTATAAATTCAGGTCTGTCGCTATGGTTTTCCAGCCTTCCTGATTCCGTATCCGTATCGGCAATAACAGTGCCGTTTTTAGATATTATGGTTATCCTGGAATTCTTAAGCTGTATGAAAGATTGAAAATTACTTATGCTTTT
Source organism: Clostridia bacterium (assembly GCA_030524425.1). GTDB lineage: Bacteria > Bacillota > Clostridia > Lachnospirales > CAG-274 > Gallispira. Next base: position 44,688 of record JAUNGN010000016.1, read on the forward strand.
CTGTATATCGGAGTCATATTCATAATCAACATATTTGTCGATTTCATTTATAAGACTTATCATTTCAGACTTAGTTTCTTTTAAATTATAACTGCTGTACAAATAAGAAAAAATTGCGGAATAAATTGCCAATGCAATTAATACAATTGCTACAATTCTTTTATATATTGCTTTAGACATATTAATCAATCCTTACTAATTCTATAACCCATACCTCTAATCGTTTTAATGTATTCGCCTGCCGTACCTATTTTTTGCCTGAGAGTTCTGATATGTATATCAATGGTTCTTGTTTCCCCTGTATATTCATAACCCCATATTTTGTTGAGAAGCTCGTCTCTTGTTACAACCCTGTGAGTGTTATTGATTAAATATACCAATAACTCATATTCTTTAAATGTAAGTATAACAAGACTATCATTTACAAATACCTCTCTTGTATCTGTATTAATTTTTAAAGCACCCATTTCCTTGTAATTAACTGAATCCTCTTCAGTTCTTCTAAGCTGTGAGCGAACTCTTGCCATAAGCTCCATGACACTAAAAGGCTTGGTTATATAATCATCAGCACCGCTGTCAAGACCTATAATTTTATCAATTTCATTATCTTTGGCAGTTAATATAATTATGGGCAGTTTTTTAAACTTATCACTTTCTCTCAGTCTTTTTACTGCCTCAGTTCCCTGCATACCGGGCAGCATCAAATCGAATATAGCAAGGTCAGGCTTAACCGTTTTCATTTTTTCCATGGCATCTTCTGCTGTTTCAAAATCATATACGTTGTGGTTATATCCTTCAAGAGCTACCTTAATCAAAGCTCTTATACTTTCATCATCCTCGGTAATAAAAATATTTTTACTCAATTTAAATTCCTCCTTAAACTATTTATAAACTTTTATACTAAGTATACTATAATTTAACTTTTATTTATACGTTAATATGTATAATTTTTGTAAAATCTGAGTAAATTCTCACTTTACTCGGATTTTACATTAATCTATTTAATTATTATATTTTTATCTTCAACAACTACAGCAGGCAAATTTATATTTTCCTTTTTATTATAATAATCCATAATTTTATCTAAATCAACCTTATTTATATCATTATAATAGTCATAAATATAATCTGATGCATTATCTTCATTATTTTGAGATTTAAGTATTTCTTCAGGATTTTTAGCCTTAACCACTACTGTATCTCTGCTTATTTCTATATTATCGCTTACATAATTTATCAAACTGTCATAATCCTCATAATTTTCAGATAATACCATTACTTTATTATGCCCTAAATAAAGATTTCCTTTTGTTTTATTATTTATTACTGATATTGCTTCATTTATGGTTTTCCCATTAGCCTTATATATTGTTTCCTCCTGCTTTTTATTATCGCTTCCATAGGACAGCTTTGCAACAGCTACAGATACATCATATCCGTTTTTATCATCAATGCCTATAGCCATTACATAATCTCTGTTTTCAAGTTCCTTACTGTTACCGCAGCCTGTCAGCAGAAGCATAAAAAAAATTAATATTATTATTTTATTCAATTTTATTCCTCCTGAAAATATAAATTAAAGGAATTACAAAAGCCGTAATTATGCCGCCCAGTATTTGTAAAAAACAGTAGGTTCTTACAGCTTTTGTTCCATTGTAAAATAAAACCAATGCAAAAGTAAAAATCATAAGCATAATTGTTGCAGATTTTTTCTTAATATTCATATGCTCCATAAAACTTACTGTTGTTCCAAAATATATAAAAACAGATACCAATGCACTTATTATCCAAAGAGCAATGAAAATTCCCTCCTGTCTTTTTATAAATACATTGGGCAAATTTGCAGTATACATTATTTCAAATAATGGGTATTCAACCCTTTTCATGCCATTTATTCCTATTTTGCCAATTATTACAAGTGTTATTGCAAATACCAGTAAAAAGCTTAATATTACAGCCTTTATTGCCCGTTTACTTTCTCTTTTTAAATATGATTTTATTAATATAATTATTTCTGCTGTGTTCATTACAAACCCGAATAAGCAGCTTTTTATAATATTTTTAAAATAAAAATCTCCCGCAAAATTACCTAAATCTATATCGGGCACAGCCATAAGATATATATATATTGTACCAATTACAACAAACCAGAATAACATCTGACTTATTCTTGCTATTGCCTCAATGCCTTTCCATGCAGAATATCCGGCTGATAAAACAATTATAAATATAATTTGGTATATTAATATGTCATTCAGCAGAACATCTTTTACCACATCTGTCAATATTCTGATTAATAGTACTGCCACAAGTATATTTTTAACAGAGTATATAAAACATAACAACTTATTCCCTTGTATATTAATATCTGAATTTACTGCTAATAAACATAGTAAAAATCCTGCTATAATAATAAAGCACAATTCAAATGTACTGCTTATAACCATAGGCATAATCAGTATTTCAAAGCCTAAAGCAGCAATTATTATTAAAGCTTGCAGCTGTGCAATTGATATTTTATTGTTCATTTACATCCTCCTCAAGCTTTTTATAAAAATGTGATTCTTTTCTCTTTTTATAAGGAAATCTAAATATTGTATCTTTAACCTTATCATATTCATCTTCGCTGACTCCGCTAAAGGGAGCAATATAGCTGACACCAAAGCTTTCCAATCCCGCTAAATGTAAAAGTACAAACAGAAATCCTGCAACAAATCCAAAAAGCCCTGCAATTGCAGACATAAATATAATAAAATATTTTATAAGCCTGTATGCTGAAACCAATGCTAAATTTGGTATTGCAAAACTGCATATGGCCGTAACGGAAATAATAATAACGGCCATAGGACTTACTAAATTTGCATCAACAGCAGCCTGTCCTATTATTATACCGCCGACAATACCCAGTGTACTTCCTATTGATGCCGGTATTCTTGTTCCTGCTTCTCTTAATGCTTCAAAAATCAACTCAAGTATAACAATTTCAACTACCGTTGGCAAAGGCACTCTTTGTCTTGCACTTGCCATAGCCAAAACCAAATCTGTTGGCAACATAGAGGGGTTATAAATAGTTGTGGCAATATAAAGTCCCGGTAAAGCAAAGGCTATAAAGCCGGCTATATACCTTATTATTCTTATAAAGGACATTATTTCCCATCTCTGATAATAATCCTCAGATGCCTGATAGAAGCTTGCAAGCACTGCAGGTAATAAAATTACAAAAGGACTTGTGTCAACGACAAGAGCTATTCTGCCTTCTACAAGTTCAGCTGCAACTTTATCAGGTCTTTCTGTCAGCTGTATCTGGGGAAAGGGCGAGTACTCATTTCCTTCCAAATACTGCTCTAAAAATCCACTGTCATATATCATATCAACATTTAAATTATCCAGCATACTTTCTATTTTGTTTACAAGTCTTTTATCAGCAATGTTCTCCATATACATTACAGCAACATCGGTCTGACTGATATTGCCCACTTTTTTTTGAACACATTTTAAGTCAGTACTCCTAATTCTTCGTCTTATTAAAACAGTATTTATCCTTATAGATTCAGCAAATGCCTCCTGGGGACCCTGTACCGCAATTTCCGTTTCAGGTTTATCCACCCCCCTTTTAGGAAAACCTTTAGAGGATATAATTAAAATTTTATCTGAATTTTCAATGAGTATAAGCGTATTTCCGCTCATTACCTCAAGTATTGCTTCATCAATATCATTGGATTCCTTTATATCAGCAGTTGTCACCCCTCCGTTTACAAGAAGGTCATAAGGATCTGAAAAATCTACCTCTTTATTTGGAGGTGAAATTCTGACATTGACCATGAAATTTTTAATAATTTCTTCTTCAAGCATATCTCTGCTTACCATATCATCAATATAGATAATAAATACCTTTACTTCTCTATGGGCACCAATAGGAAATTCTCTCTTTACTATATCGCCCCAGTCTTTAAATTTATCCTCAACATATTTTTTATTTTCTAAATATGACATAAAAAATCACCCCTATTTTATTTTTACAAATAGAGGTGATTTTATACAATATTGCAGTAAAATGAGAACAAGCTCTCATTTGTTTCGGATAAGTTATATTATCTCAATAAACCAAAATATAAAAGAACCAATAATCCTAATGCAATCCTATAATATCCGAAAATCTTAAAGTTATTCCTTTTAATATAACTTAAAAGGAATTTTATTGCAAGTACAGATACTATAAATGATACCGCCATACCAAAAACAAGCATTACAAGCTCGTAAAAGTTAGGTAAACCAAATTTAATAAGCTTTAAAAAGCTTGCACCAAACATTACAGGTATGGCTAAGAAAAATGTAAATTCAGTAGCAACATATCTGGATGTACCCAAAAGCAGACCGCCTATTATAGTTGAGCCTGAACGTGATGTTCCCGGGACTAAAGATAACACCTGAAATAAACCAATTCCTATTGCAGTCTTTAAAGGAAGCTTATCTAGGTTCTTACACTTAATACTATCCTTATTTCGCTTGTTTTCTATTACTATGAAAGCAATACCATATACAATTAAGGCTACTGCTACAATATAAGGATTGAATAAATGCTCATTCATCCAATCATCAAGCAATAAACCGATTATAGCTGCAGGAATACTGGCAATAATAACTTTTAACCAAAGATTAATTGTATTTGTTTTCTCTGTCTGACTTTTTTGTCTGTCAAAGGGATTAAGTTTATTAAAGTAAATTACAACTACGGCAAGAATAGCACCAAGCTGAATTACCACATCAAACATTTCCATAAAAGCATCAGAGCTTATACGTCCTATTAATTCCTCAATAATAATTAAATGTCCTGTACTGCTTATAGGCAGCCACTCAGTTATACCCTCAACTATGCCTAAAATTATAGTTCTAATCAAATCGTGAAAAAAAGTTATCATAACTCCTCCTTATTTCGTGTTAATAGTTATTATTCTTTCATCATTATCCCAGTTAACCTCTGCACCCAAGGCTTCAGACACAGCCCTCAAAGGAACCATGCTTCGGCTGTTTATTATTTGAGGCTCTACATCCATAATTATAGTATCTTTTTGATTAATTAGCAATACTTTTTCACCAATTACAAAAGAAATTTCTGTTCCGTTTCTAATTGCTTTTACCTGCTGAGTATTATTATTCCAATTAACTGCTGCACCCAAGGCCTCAAATATCTTTCTGAACGGAACTAAAGTTCTGCTGTTTTGAATAACAGGTTTTTGGTCAAATTCAATAACTTCGCCGTTTACTAACACCATAATATCATTTGTATTATTTACAATGTTTGTAGTTTTCTCTGCAGGATTATCGGTTAAAGATGTTGTTGCTTCTGTAGAAACTTCTATATTGTTTATATTTTTAACTATATCCTTAAGGTAAGACAGATTATTTACAAATTTATACCTAAAATGTATTTCTCCGCATACCTTTTCCAAAGTTTTATTAAGCTCTATCTGTTTTCTTATTGCAGCACCTTTATACCACGGGCTTGATGAGTCTGCCCCATCACACTTGTAATCAGCCAAACCCACATATAATTTTGTATTACTGTCCTTTAATGTGTCAGCCCACCATGTTACAGCTTCTTTATAATCAATGGTTTTATTACCTATTTCCCAATAAATCTGCGGGGCAATATAATCAACCCATTCCTCCAATGCCCATTTTCTTGTATCGGCATAATTTTTATAATAGGACTCAGAGCCATAGGTATCACTGCCTAATGAATTGTTTTTCTTATTTGCCCATACTCCCACAGGACTGATACCGAATTCAACACTGCTATCTAATGATTTTATTTTGTTATGTAAATTATTTATTAATGTATTGACATTTTCTCTGCGCCAATCCTCTTTATTCATGCCTTCACCATAAGCTTCATAACTTTTTGAATCATCAAAATCAGAACCCGGATAAAAATAATCATCCATATGTATGCCATCTACATCATAATTTTTAACTATTTCTTCAACACCATTTACAACAAGCTGCTGTACTTCAGGTATTGCAGGGTCAAAATACAATTTGCCTTCAAACTCTATAACCCAATCAGGATTTTGTCTTGCAGGGCTTGTAAGTGCTAAATTTTCCACCTTAACCCCTGTAGTATTAGTGACTCTATATGGATTAATCCATGCATGAAGCTTCATACCCTTATTGTGTGTATGTTCTGTCCAGTATTCAAGCGGGTCAAAATTACCCTCCGGTGCAGTTCCCTGTGCACCTGTAAGTCTTTGACTCCATGGATAAATATCTGACTTATAAAAGGCATCTGATTCGGGTCTTACCTGTAAAAATATGTCTGTAATCCCCATATCAGCACAGTTATTTATTATTGTATCCGCTTCACTTTTTAATGTTGCGGCATTTGTTGTTCCTTTAGAAGGATAATCAAGGTTCAAAGTAGTTGATACCCATATACCCTCCATTCTTGTATCAGCAGTTGGTGTGTCTGCAGTTGTTTCTGCATCTATTTCCACCTTATTTAAATTTACAAGCTGAAAAATTAAAATAACAGAAAGTACTGCCGTTATTATGTATTTCTTATTCATTTTCTCCCTCCTTAATAAATTCCAGCCATTTTTTGAGCTTTAACTCCTGTCCGTTATCGCTAAGCTTATAATATTTTGTCCCAATAATTTCGTCAGGTAAATATTGCTGCTTAACATAATGGTTAGGATAATCATGTACATATTTATATCCTATGCCATGTCCCAGCTTAATAGCACCGGGATAATGCTTATCTCTCAAATGATTTGGCACTCCGGAGGTCTGAATATTTTTAACGTCCTCTAAAGCCTGATCAATAGCCGTAATTGCCGAATTGCTTTTAGGCGAACAGGCAACATAAGCAGCAGCCTGAGCCAAATTAATTCTGCATTCAGGCATTCCAAGATAATCTACAGCCTGAGCTGCCGCATTTGCCACAACCAGTGCCATTGGATTTGCATTACCGACATCCTCAGAAGCACAAATAACAATACGTCTTGCCACAAACCCGGGATCTTCTCCTGCATACAGCATTTTCGCAAGATAATATACCGCAGCATCAGGATCTGAACCTCTCATGCTTTTAATAAATGCAGAAATAGTATCATAATGATTATCTCCGTCTTTATCATAATTTAATGCTCTTTTCTGGATACACTGCTGTGCTATTTCTAAATCAATATGTATTTTATCATCACTATTTCTTTCCGTAGTAAGTACAGCAAGTTCAATAGCATTTAATGCAACTCTTGCATCACCGTTTGCCGTATTTGCCAAAAAATCCAACGCATTATCATCAATAACAGCGTTATATGTACCTAAGCCTTTTTCTTTGTCAAGCATGGCATTCTTTAATATAGCTTTAATATTATCAATAGTTAAATGTTTAAGCTCAAAAACTATACTCCTGGATACAAGAGCCTTATTTACCTCAAAATAGGGATTTTCCGTAGTAGCACCTATTAATATTAATGTGCCATCCTCTACAAAGGGAAGTAAAGTATCCTGCTGTGTTTTATTAAAGCGATGAATTTCATCAATAAAAAGTATTGTCTTTTTACCATATCCGCCCAGATAGGTTTTAGCTTTTTCAACTGTTTCGGTAATATCTTTTTTTCCTGCAGTTGTTGCATTTATTTGCATAAATTCACTTTTAGTGCTGTTAGCAATCACCTTAGCAAGTGTTGTTTTCCCTGTTCCGGGCGGACCATATAATATGATTGATGATAATTTGTCAGCCTTAATTGCTCTATACAGCAATGTATTTTTACCAACTATATGCTCCTGCCCGACAAACTCTTCCAAGGTCTGCGGTCTAAGCCTTGCTGCAAGCGGACTTTCTCTTTTTAATTTATTTTCTGCCTGATATTCAAATAAATCCATAGCTATAAACCTCTAATAAAATAGCATTAATCATAACGTTTATAATTTAATCATATTTATTAATAATAATACATTTTAAATAAATAATCAAGCAAATGCTTAGGGATTAATAAATAATTAAGATTTTTGGAAAATTTAACAGACAATTACAAGCAGAAAATTTACTATTAATAAATCATATTTGATAATTTAAACAAAAGCGTACAGAATACTGCTATACAAGCCACAGCGGTTAAATATGATATTATCAAAAAACAATTCTGCAATTTTAGAGATTGATACATCTTTTTCTGAATCCCCGAATTATTTAATATAGCAATTGCATTCAATATTGACTTAAATGCAATTCGTGATTCAATAGTTGAAATTGTATAAATTCTGCGAAATGCATAATACTTATAACGAGCCAAAAACAGACAGTTTATTTTATTTTTCGATTTTTTTTGACATAATTTGAATATTATGATTGATAATAATTTATTATTGTGATATAATAAAAGCGGTAAGTAATAATAACTTACCGCCATGCCTTATAATATAATAATTTTAATTAAATTATTATATTATAAATTGATAATACCTTTTTTATTTGAGAGTTTTATGCCCAATTATCTAAACTCTTATTTAGAAAAGGTATTTTTATTTTTTAATAAACCAATGTATTTCATTTATAATATTAATCAGAAATTATTCACAAGGAGTCCAGGCAGGTTCGAGCCAACAGTTTTCTGAATAAGACCACAGCCTTCTATACTTAATTCCATCTATTGTTATATATTTATATCCTACTGATTGCACCCTAGGAGAAACGGATGTCTCGTTCATTACATCTGTACCAGTAGAAACACTCTCTTCTGCTGAAACAATTACAGCACTATTTAATAAACATAAAGATATAATTAAAATGTTTCCAATTTTTTTTAAATATTTCAATGTATATCACCTCATTTTTGTTTGGTATCAATTTTGGGAAATTTATTTATATCTGAA
>JAUNGN010000053.1 GCA_030524425.1 Clostridia bacterium
GGGATATTTTTTGCCCTTTTTTGAATTCATCACTTGACATTGTGGCAAAGAGTTAATGACACCAGATGAGTTGTTCAAAATGCCAAGTAATAAATGCATATGCCTAATTTCAGGGTTAAAACCTTTTTATTCTACAAAATTTGATATAACGGATCATAAAAGATATAGGCTTATTGCTGATACACAGGAAGATTATTTTGATGTAAAAAAATATTTGTTGGAAAAGCGTGCTAACAAATTTACTGCAACTAAAACCAAACATTTTAATGCAGATATAATGAATTATTCTGCATAGCAAAATTTAAACAATTCGACAAGTTGTCGTGTTGTTTTTTTATTTATTTTTATTTTGAAAGGAGAATATTTATGTTGAAAAAAACAAGAAGTATTGTAAAAAATTGTAAAATTAAATTATATAATATGCTTACAGCATTTATTATATTTTTAAGTATGCCCACAGCTGTATTTGCGGATCCGTCAACAGGTACTACCGCAGGTATAAGTACAACGAATGCTAGAGATGTATTTGATTCGTCTATGGATGCTGTTGGCTGGATTTTTATTGCTATAGGATTTATTACTATTGTAACGGGTATTTATCACTATGTTATGGGTATGAAAGAGCAGCAACCACAGCAAAGAGATGAAGGTGGTAGGGGTATAGCTGCAGGTGCGGTTGTTATTCTTATTGGAATTGCCTTACCACCAATGTTGAAGTCAATTATTACCTTTTAATTAGAAAGGGTGTTTTTATGAATATAAACACAATTATGTTAATGCTTAATATTAATTTATTAAGCATTAACCCTATAAATAAATTGTTGGATATGGTTATGGAATGGTTCAAGCAAACAGTGATTGACATTTCAGTAACTCCATTTGTGCAATTTTTTACTGATGTTAGGAAACTGTATATATTACCTATAAATATTGAAGCGAAAAAAATAATTCAATTTTCTTTAGATGATATAACTCAAATTCCCTCAAATTATAACGGTACAGTGTATGAACTTATTAAAAATTTAAGTAAGGATTTTATATTGCCTATTGCAGTGGTATTTATGACCTTTTTTTTGATTTATGAATTGGTCCATACGCTCTTGAATGATAACAAGGTTAATGATAATTATGCTGAATTGATTATTAAATGGTTAATTAAATTTTTAATATCCATACTTTTGATTAATTATTCATTTGAAATAATAAATTTAATTTTTGTTTTGGCTACAAGTGCTGCTTCAAAAGCAATATCATTGTTAAATGGTACAGAAGTAGAAGAAATTATAAAAGATATGGATGTTGCTCAATTATCTGAAGATGTGATGAAAGATTTATCTGGTCAGGGGTTAGGATCTGTATTACTTTTTTCATTAGTTTCATTTATTGTATCCCTTATTTCTCAGTTATTGATTCCGCTTATTAGCTTTGTTATTATTTGTAGATTTGTATATATTTATTTATATATGAGCATGGCGCCAATAGCAATGTCCGCTTTAATTATTAAGGAATGGAATTCAATAGGTGTTAATTATATGAAAAATATTGCAGCTTTAGCGTTTCAGGGCTTTTTGATTGTTGGAGTTATTGCAATATATTACGGCACGATAATAAGCTTTGTTGATCCAACACAAGATTTACAAAATGCTGCTGTGCAGTTGTTGGCATACAGTATTGTGTTGATTTATGCTTTGTTTAAAACCGATAATATAGCAAAATCAATATTCACGGCACATTAAAGGAGGATATTTATGGCGAATCAGAAGATTAATAATAATATCGACCTAACACAGGTTAAACATAAACTTGTAGCCGGATTTAGTAAAAGACAGCTAATATTTATAGGCAGTGGCTTAATTATTGGTTTTATTGAATTTATGGTGTGCAAAAAGTTAAGTTATCAATTTGCTGCATTTATGCTTGCAATAACATTAAGTCCTATTTTTATTATTTGTGAAAAGAAAGTGCAAAATATGTATTTTGAAAAATTTATGTGGCATTTTTTTAGGTTTCACTTACTTTCTCAAAATCGTAGAAAGGAGAGGTTTTGTAATAATGAAAAATCAAAAAATTCAAGGTCAAAAGTCCAGAAAAAGAAAAGTAACACAAGCAAGGAATAAAGCTCCTAAGGACTTAAAAACAAGTCTTATTGAAAAAATATTTAATCACGGAAATCCGCTGCCCTATACTTCAAAACTTCCGGTGGGGTTTTGTTATGCTGATGGAATTTTAAGTATTGATAATAATATTTATTCCTGCTGTATTTCTTTTGATGATATTAATTATCAGTTAAGAAGCGATAAGGACAAAGTAGACATTCTTGAAAAATATGTTGAATTGATAAATGGTTTTACAGAGGATTCTTACGATATTCAATTGCTTTGCTATAACCAAAAAACTTCAACTAGAGGACAAAATAGGACGATTGTATTGAAACATAGAAATGATGGTTTTGATTATTTAAGAGATGAATATTCAAATATTATATCAAATCAAATTGCATCGGGAAATAATGGTGTAGTCAGACAAAGATTTTTTGTTGTATCAGTTAAAGCTGATGATATAAATCAAGCCAGACGTAAATTAAATCAATTCTCTGTGAGCATTACAACAAACTTTTCCCGTTTAAAAGTTAATTCAAAAATTTTAGACAGGAATGAATACATTGATTTATTGAGGTTAATTGTATTTGGAAAAGAGTTAAAATCTTTTTGTAATATTTCGTGGGAAATTGAAAAAATTTATGTTAATAAATTTATTCAGCCGGATGAAATTAATTATTCTGTGAAACATTTTCAGATAAATAATGTTTATAACAGAGTTTCATCTTATCATATTATAGCAAACAAATTAAATGACAGATTATTAAATGACATTTTAAATGCTGAATTTAATGTTTCTGTTAGCTTTCATATTAAGGTAATTGAGCAGGAAGAAGCATTAAATATTGTTCGTGGCAAGTGGGTAGACTGCAATGCAGAACTTGTAGCTGCCCAAAGAGATTCTGTAATGAATTTTTATGATTCAAGTTTGGTTTCGCCGAACATAAAGAGGAACAGTGATGGAGTTGATATGCTGTTAAATAAACTTGAAAGCAGTAATGAAAAAATGTTTTGGGTTACAGTTACTATAATGAATTCAAGTGATAATTTAGATAATTTAACTCTTGAATGGGAAACACTGAGAAGTATTGTTGCTCGTAGCAGTAACAAGTTAAATATTTTATCCTATTTGCAGGAAGATGGTTTTATTAATTCTTTGCCGTTAGGACTTAATTTGTTGCCACAATACGAAAGGAATTTAACAACATATACTCTAGCTATTTTTGAGCCATTTACAACAAAAGAACTTAACTCTAATTCGCCGGAAGCGTTGCATTATGGTATAAATGCAATATCTAAAAATGTTATTGCATTGGATAGAAAGGATAAAAAAGAAATTGCAAATCCAAATGGTTTAACTTTTGGTGCCCCGGGTATGGGAAAAAGTATGGCAACCAAACTGGAAATTCTTAAGTCATTTTTGGTAACAAATGATTATATTTATATTTTTGATCCAGAGGGAGAATATGATAGACTTGTTGAAAACTTAGGAGGTCAGGTAATAAGACTATCACCTACATCTAAAGATTATATTAATATGTTTGATATTAGTTACTCTTATTCATCAAATGCAATTTCATCAAAGATAAGTTTTTTTGAAACCATTATGGAGCAAATGCTTTTGGGTAGTGGTTATTCTGTATCAGGTGATATTAGAAGTGTATTAAAACGTGCAATTTCAGAAGCATATTCAGACTACAAATATAATTCGGATATGAATAATATGCCTGTTTTGGAGGACATTTATAATATTTTGAAGAAGCAGGATCACCCTGCATCTAAATTTATTGTTCCTTACATTGATTATTATATTGGGGGAGATGATGATTATTTAAATCACCAGACTAATGTTAATTTATCCAATAGAATTGTCAGTTTTAATTTTAATGAAATAATTAACAATAAAAGAGAATTAGCCATAGTAATGCTTATTGTTATTGATTACATTTGGGCAAGAGTGGCTGATATTCGTAAGAATAATAAATACGCATGGGTGTATATAGATGAATTTCATATCTTGCTTAATCATCCGCAAACATCAGCGTATATGGTTGATTTCTGGAAACGATTCCGTAAATGGAATGGAATACCAACGGGTATTACTCAGAACGTAAAAGATCTTTTACTCTCTCCTGTGGTAAATAATATTTTGGATAATACATTATTTTTAACACTTTTATCACAAGGAAGTGACGACCTCAAGATTCTTAGTCAGAAGTTAGAATTAACAAGCTATCAAACAGAGTATTTATCTACAAACAGACAGGGAATTGGGTTATTTAAATATAATGCAGATATTATACCTTTTTCAAATGTTATTCCAAATAATACTCAAATCTATAAGCTTATTACAACTGATCCTAAGGATAAAAAGAAATTATTTTGATTAAAGAGGTGATTTGCATTGAGTGAGAAAGATAATATTTTTCATAATGCTGAGAGTTCAACTTTTATTTCTGACGATAGTGGCTTTCTTATAGATGCTGAAACCTCAATTAATGCAGCTGGTGAAATTAAGGACTTACACCCAAGAAGAAGGAAACGAAAGCGAAAGAGGAACAATGCTTCTGTAATTAATAATTTGAAAAACGATGCAGAAATAAATATTAGTAACGAAAATGATAGTAATACTTCTGCTATATCTAAGTTAGGGGATGATAAAGAAACAAAATTTTTTGAAAATAGCTATGAAAATTTTGTAGCAGAAAAAAGGGGTACTTTAACAGATTCGTTTGAAAATACAGAAGAAACGTCAAAATTTAAAATTGAGCCCCAAAATAACAGAATGGCAAGACAAAGGCAACAATCAAATGTTAAAGATGATTATAATTCCTTTTCAAGTAATGAAGTTGCCGACACATTATTGATTCAAAATTCTAACAAAAAAAATTATAATCTTGGGTTAGATGAAACCCAAGATACTAACTTTTTCTCAAGTAGCCAAGAAAATTTTGTAGCAGAGAGTGGAGAAAATCTATCTGAATCAATAGGTTGTTTGGAAGAAAGAACCGAGTTTGAAAGTGATCATAAAAAATCTGAATTTTATTCTCAAGTCACAAAACAGGGGACCAATAATCAAAGAAGTAACGAAAGTGGAACAACTGATAGTGATAGAGAAAAAATGCTTCATAGTAGAATGGCAAGACAGAGGCAACAATTAAATGTTAAAGATGATTACAACTCCTCCTCGAGTAATGAAGTTGCAAGTATACCAGCTATTCAAAGTTCTGACAGTGAAAATTATAATATTGGATTAGGCGAAACTAAAGATATTGATCTTTTCTCGAATAGCTATGAAAATTTGGTAACAGATAAAGGGATCAATTTATCATCAGAAGTAATTGACTGTTCGGAAGGTAAATCAGAATTTGAAAGTGAACATAAAAAATCCGGGTTTTACTCTCAAGCTACAAAACAGAATGCCAATAACTCAAAAAGTAATAATGAAAAAGAAACAAATAAGAGTAAGGAAAGAATGCTTCATGGTCAAATAACAAGGCAGAGAAAGCAATCAAAAATCAGTAATGATGATAATTCTTTTTCAACTATTGGTGTTAATTATTCAATAAATGGTCAAGATACTGACAGTATAGATTACAGTATAGGAACAGAAGAAACTAAAGATACTGGCTTTTTTTCAGACAAGTCTGAAAATTTTGTATCAGAAAGTGTAATGACCCTATCGGATTCAATTAATAAATCAGAGAACTATTTTGAATCTGCAAAAAAATTAAAAGAATCTGAGTTAAAAAATCAAGATTTGGCTACTAAGGCAAAAAAAACAGCTTTACCTAATGAAGAATCATTGGATTCTGTTTATTCTTGTGGTTCTTTTTCTGTGTTTGAAGGAAATTCAGAAAAAGCAGAAGGAAAGGGGATTAAGGATAGAGAAACTGAATTTTTCAGTGACAATCCTAAAATCTTTACATCTGAAAATGATAATTTAAACAACGGTATTGTTTTTTCTTCTGATAAATCTTCCTTTTTCTTTGTTGAGAAGAATAGAAATTTTTATAATGATGAAACAGCGATTGATGATGAAATTCATTATTCAAAAAATAATGAAACAAAAAGTTTGTTAAACAATCATCCTACGAAAGAATTTCTTAAAGACAAAGACAAATATGAGGAGGGTAAAGGAACAAATGAAAAGAGTACTGAAAATGCTGATGTATCTGAAAAGCATAATTATATTTCTGATAATAAAGTTGATATTAATCAACAATCTATTGAAAATATTGAAAAAACAAAATACATTGATAAGTTTTCAGAAAATCCAAAACTAAACAAGGACATTAATGACAAGTATAGTGATGATTTTGGTTCAGAACCACACATGTCAAAAAAAGATTTTGGTAAAGAATATGGTAATGATATAAAAACATTGCCATATTTAGCAGTCTATAATAATGGCATCAACACTATTGTTAATGAGACTAATAAAAATGATGAAGATACAACAATTGCAGAAGATGCTGAAAATAATTTAATTAATTCAGGTAAAAGAATTATTGAAGATAATATATATACAAGTATTAAAATAGATAAATTTACTTCTGAAAATGAAAAAGTAAAAAAATCTAGTCAACAATCACAGCAATTAAAATCAGTATCTAAGCAATACAGAAAAAAACAGCAATATAAATTAGCTGATGAAGCTAAGAAAAAAATTCAAGCTATTAAGGCTGCCTTTAAATATAAAGCTGCAGCTAAAGCTTCATCAACTGGGTTAAAAGGAATATTAACAACTTTAGGTTTATCTGAAGGTGCTGTACCGGTAATTATAATAGTTATTATAATATTGATTGCTTTTATGTTTATCAGCAGCCTTTTTCTTTTGATTTATGGTGTAACAGATGGTTTGATTACTACTACGTACACAACAACAAACAAAGAAATTACTTCGGCTACAGAATATTATTCAAAACTTGAGTCTGAGCTATTAGCGGATGTAAATAGTGAAATAGAAAGATTGAATAATGATGATGATATTTCCAGAGTAGAAACCGAATTCGATGTTATTGAGCATAATCCTGAACAATTAATATCCTATTTATGTGCTGTATATCCGGGATTTGATTTTAATGGGGATGTAATTAATTTTTTGGTTACTCATCTGACGGGAATGCCATATTACGGAAGTATGAAAAATGTTATGGAAGATATGTTTGATTATCAGTATAGTTCTGAAATAAAATATACTACATATTGGGTTGGCAAGAAAAAACACACTATTGCAACTGTATATATTTATAACAAAGGCTTTGATAATACAGTAGAATACTTTTTACAAAATTTACCGGAGGAATACTATGAGGAAAATGAGAAAGAGAATGTTTATACTCACTATCAGCAGCTTAGAGAATACAGAGGCAATCACGGATTTTGGGTGGATTCTCCTGTTGATTATGATTGGCGGCAATATGTTGTTGGTTTATATGGCTATGAAACGGAAGATGGCGGTATTACGTCTGTTTCAAAAGGAGAATTGTTACAGAATACAGATGCAGGTATTGAGGTAACGGATGAGGATTTAAACCATTATGAACAAAAATCTTTAGGTCTTTTTACAATAACAGGGTATTGTCCGTGTAAGATTTGTTGTGGTAAATATAGCCCAGAAGTTACAGGTAAACCATCTTCAACAGCCAGTGGAACATCACCGGCTGCAAACAGGACGATAGCTGTTGATCCTAAGGTAATTCCTTTAGGTTCTAAAGTATTAATTAATGGACATATTTATACTGCCGAGGATACAGGAGGTGCAATAAAAGGAAATAAAATAGATATATATTACGCAACACATCAAGAGGCTTTGGCTCAAGGAAAACAGCTTAATACGGCTGTTTTTTTATTACAACCAAAAACAAATACAACATTAGATTCAGAGTCAACTGCTATAACCAGTGATAATAATTTAGCATCTATTGCTTTGTCTGAATGGGAGGGCAAAGTTACGGGGATTCCTAATAAATATACAAAATGGTATGGTGAAGTAGGAGGTACTAATATCTATAATTGGTGTGCTGTCTTTGTTAGCTGGTGTGTAAATGAAGCGTATATGACTGATATTGTACCAACAACTGCAGAAGTATCAGTATTAATGGAAAATGCTAAAAAATCAGGTACATGGAGGGGGAAGGATGGATATATTCCTTCGCCGGGAGATATTATGATTCAAAAATCTAATGGTGCAAGTCATACCGGAATAGTAGTTGATGCTACAGATACATATTTTGATACAGTTGAAGGTAATACAGGTTCAAGTAATATTCACTCAAGTAAGGTCGGTAAATACAGATACTATTATTCTGATGCCGATACGCTTACAGGATTTATTAAAACAAGTGATGAAACGTCAACAGGCGGAAGTCTGTATTACAAATTTACTAATTACGCAACGGGAACTGATATTATTAAACATTCAGGCATTGATATAGCAGGAGATTCATCAACTGATGTTCTTGCTGTTATTGATGGTGAAGTTATAGAAAAAACTGAAAACTCTATAACAATTGAAAATGAAATGTATCTAGTTAAATATTCTTCATTGAAAAATATAACTGTTAATAAGGGCGAAAATATAATTTCAGGTTCCACTATAGCTAAAATGTCTGATACAGAAAATAGGGGAATTCCGTATGTTCATATTGAACTTATAGCTCAAGATGGAAATGAAGAAATGGATCCGTTTATCTATTGTAACATCGGAGCAGGAACAGCACCCAAAATATCATTGGCTAATACATTAGTTAATGTTGGAATTGGTGGAGGAACCGTATCTGCTGAGTTTGGCAATATTCACGCTCCGTATACAGATGAATTTGCAAGCAGAGCTGTTGTTACAAGTTCTTTTTTTGATACATATCATTCCTCTTTTCACAGGGCTATTGACCTAGATGTTACATATGGTTCTAATGTTGGTATTGCGGCTGCATGGGACGGAAAAGTTGTATTAGTAGGCTCAGGTTCCGGAAATGGTATGACTGGCTATGGATATGTTGTTGTTCTTGAGCACGTTATAGATGGAGTTAAAGTCTATACAAAATATAATCATATGAAAATGAATAGTAGTACATTAAAAGTTGGGGATATAGTAGCTGCTGGTGATCAGATTGGTATACAAGGGGCGACGGGCAATGTAAGTGGTGAACATTTGGATTTTCAAATTGGAATATGTAGTAATTCTTATAATTGGAATGAATTTTCTAATAATTTAGTTAATCCGATTGCAATATATCAAGGATGGACTCAGTCAATAAATACTGTATCTATTTGGAATTCAAGCGGTACTTGTATTCGTAAAGGTGATGATTATAATCAGACAAGATTAGTTAATAATATGTCAGGTAAACACATTTTTTAGTTTTTTGGAGGTAAAAATTTATGAGTAAAATTTATTTAAAAAGAATATCAAACTTAATTATTTTAACAGTATTTTTTTGTTTTTCTATGGTAGTCAGTACTATGGCTCAACAACTTCCTTCTAAGGCTTTAACTGTTGATGGGAATGCTGAAGCTATAGATGTAACTAATGATGAAGGTAAGGAATTTCTTACAGTACAAAGTCGCAACGGAAATATTTTCTACATAATTATTGATCACCAGAAAGAAGAAAATAATGTTTATTTTCTTAATGCTGTTGATGAAGTTGATCTTTTATCATTCGCAACTGATGCAACAGGAAACAATTATCATTTGACAGGTTCTGAAGTTACTACAGAAATTACA